>SUZD01000006.1:0-16145 GCA_015060105.1 Rikenellaceae bacterium
TAACTAACTTTGCAACGATATCCAAAACTTACAGGCTTGGTACTTATAGCCGCAGACACACTAAACGGAACACTACCGAAAATTTTGTCGTTTTATTCTTTTTTACGTATAATTGCACTTCGGAGAGCCGAAAAATAGTAGGCCTCTCGAAAATAATTTGAAAGAAAAAGCAGATGACGTCATCTGTATTATTGCTACAAGCAATAATACAGTATCAATCTTAAAGACAAATCTCCATTTAACTTTTAAATTATAAGCGACCTCGACCGTAGGAACTTGCATTTGGGGTGGCGCGACTCGTCCTCGTTTGGGCGAGAAAACGGTTTCCGCCATCTCATTTTATATACTAACACACGCTTTAGAAACCGTAAGCGGCTTAAATATTTGACTAACAAATATGAAAAAGTTCTTCAAAACTATGTCGTTGGCATTGATGGCTTGCGCTGCACTTGTTGCTTGTAAAGACAACGGTGGTGATGGTGGTGCCAAAAACCCCTACAATGCTGACATTACTACTCCCGCAAACTGCTATATCGTAGCTCCGGGTAGTGTAACTCGTTTCGTTGCTAACATCGGTAACACTGCCGAGAAAGCACAATTTGCAACTGCCGAGCTTACTTGGCAAGATGCACAAGGCTTGATTACCAAAGTTGAGGGTCAGGCAGCAAACGGTGCTGTTGTGGTTACTACCGCAGCTGGCGCACAAGGTAACGCTTTGGTATCGGTTAAAGATGCTGATGGTAAAGTTGTTTGGAGCTACCACGTATGGGTAACCAACTACAACCCCGAGACCGATGCTTTGACTATGAGCTTCTCGAAAACCATTGATGAGGTTACTACCGACTACTCGTTCACTATGATGGACCGTCACCTTGGTGCTATGGGTACCGAGGGTGAGGCTGCTCACGGTTTGCACTACAACTGGGGTCGTCCTACTCCTTTGTTCGCTGCTGCGGCTACTGATGGTAGCGGTTACAAAGCTCTCTTCGATATGGAGGGTGACACCGTGAAAGTAGCTCTTCAAGCGCCCGTTGAGGACGTTGCTAATTGCGTTACAACAGCTATCGCTAATCCTACCACTCAATATAATGGTGGCTCGGAGTGCAATTTCAGCTGGTTGAGCCGCGACTATGCTAAAACTGCCGAGTGCGATGATATGTGGGGTGGTGTAAGCAGCACCCAAACCAAATATGACCCGTGTCCTGCCGGCTGGCGTGTCGCTCCCTACAACGCTTATCGTTTTGCTGATTCGTCTATCACCCCCGTATTTGAGTGGGAGAAAGTTTACAAAGATGGCGAGGTTGCAAATGGTAACTTCTTGGGTATTAACGTTAAAGCAAACGGCAAATCGTACTACTTCCCCGCAGCAGGTGAGTCGGGTCCCAATGGTAAATGGGGTAGCGGTATTGGCACTACTTGGCCTAATGGTAAAGTTTGGAGCTGCGTAAGCGATGGCGCAAACTGCCGTGCTTGGGCTATGACTATGACCCCCAGCAGCGTTTCGCACGCAGGTGGTACTACTTATAGCTACGCTTTGCCCGTACGTTGCGTGAAACTCTAATCGATAATTGATTGAAAATTAAGGTTGTAAGCTCCGACACCAAAGTCGGGGCTTACGCTATGAAATACAAAAAACGATAAAACTTAATTACTTATGAACTTCAAGATTTTTAACAAAATGTTCGCTACTGCCCTTATGGTGGCCGTTGCAGGCTTCTGTGCTTGCGCCGATGGTCCTGCGGAGGGTGATGGTGGTAGCAAACCTTCGGATAAGTTGGAGGTCGTTTTGGGTGCCGACAACTACGAGGTTCAAGCAGGTGACCAAGTTGTGATTCCATTCACCGTTACCGGAGTCGCTGGTTCGGAGTTGGCTTATGAGGCTAAAACCAACAACAGCGAGTGTAAAGTAGAGATTGAGATGGACGAGTTCGTTGGCAATCGTTTGATTTTCAGCGCACCTAAAATCTCGACCGAGGATTTCGAGGCTATCGTTCTCCTCACCGTAAAAGATGTAACTTACAATCGTGACAATGCAACTGCTCGTGCTACCGTTAAGGTTAGCAAATCGGAGACTTTGGCTGTTGCATTCCAAAGCGTAACTCGTTCGATTGCTGTTATGGCTGGCGAGACTATCTCGTTGCCCGTAGTTGTTTCGGGTGTAGGCGCTGCAACTCTCAATGCTCCCACCATTACCGTTTCGGATGGCTGGACCGCAACCTGGGAGTGGACAGACCAAACCAAAGGTTTTGCAAATGTAAACCTTACTGCTCCTGCAACTTTGGGCAGCACAGTGTCGCTTTCGGTAACTATTACTGACGACTTTGAGCGTTCGGCAAAACTTGATGCAAACCTCGATATCGTTGCTATCACTATCGCTAAAGACGCTGCAAACTGCCACATTGTTAAACCCGGCGAGACTTTGACTATCAACGCCGTTAAGGGTAACTCGGCAGAGACTCTCGAATTTAACAACGCGACTTTGGTATGGCAAGATGCACTCGGTATGGTTAAGTCGGTTTCGGCTAACGCAAACGAGGGTGTTGTTGTAGTTGAGCTTAACGATGCTATCGAGGGTAACGCAGTTGTTGCTGCAAAACAAGACGATACTATCGTATGGAGCTGGCACGTATGGGTAACCGCTTACGAGCCCAACGCCGAGGAGAATATCATGACTTATGATTGGGTTAAGAAGAATGCCGAAGGTGAGGTTACCGAGACAGGTACAACTTACTGGATGGATCGTAACCTTGGTGCTCGCAATGCCACTATGTTTGATGCCGGTGCACTCGGTTTGTTCTACCAATGGGGTCGTAAAGATCCGTTCGTAGGCGCAGATGGCGTTGAGTCGTCGGTTTATGTTAAGAAATACGACATCGATGGCAACCAAATCTACGAGGAATCGAAACTCCGTCCTACCTATCCCGAGGACGACCGCATTTCGACAAACCTTGAACTTACTATCCAAAATCCCACAATCTTCTACTATGCTCCTTCGACGGCATGGCCCGTTGTCGATTGGTTGACAGACGACTCTGCTCGCCAAAACAACGACTTGTGGGGTGGCGTTTCGGGTCACAAGACTATCTATGACCCGTGTCCTTATGGTTGGAAAGTTCCTGTGGCTGGTGCTCCTTGGAGCTTCCGTAAACTCTACAAGAAAGAGGGTAACCTTAATGACTCGAAACCTTATGATCCGGCACAACCTTGGTACATCTACTGGGATCTCGATAAATGTATTGGTTTCCGTTACCAAGCTCCCGGTACCGAGAAAGAGTGGTGGTTCCCCTTCACCGGTAAGAAAGAGCCCAATGATGGTACTCTTACAGGTGTAGGTGGTGGCGCAAACTATCACACAGCAACTACCAGCAACACAACCGCTCTTATGGAGATTATGGCTTGGGGTAACCCCACAAGCGAGACCGGTTTGAACCGTACTTATGGTTCTTCGGTACGTTGCGTTAAAGATTCTGCTGTTGAGTAATATACTCGGCTTTAAGTAATTATGCCGACGGTGGTTGCCTGTAATGCAGGCAACCACGTTTGCGTATAAAGAAGAAACAACAACTATGTTATTCGATTTCACAAAGAGATTGACGATTGCGGCAGCCTTTATCTTGATGTCGGTTGTGACTTTGTCGGCGCAAAACCTGACTATCAAAGGTACTGTTACCGATGCCTCCAATAGCGCCCCTCTGACAGGTGCTATGGTGCGTGTGTCGGGCGGTGGAAATGCCGTTATTACAGGTCTTCAAGGCGACTACTCGATACGAGCCAACAAGGGCGATGTATTGGAGTTCTCGTACCTCGGAATGAAGACCGAAACAATCACTATTGCCGACCAGACACAAATCGACGTTCAGATGACCGCCGATGACCAGGTGCTTGACGATGTGATAGTTGTCGCATACGGTACTACCAAGAAGGAGTCGTTTACGGGCTCTGCCGAGGTGGTGTCGGGCGAGAAACTCAAAAGTCGTTCGGTGACCGATGTGACAAAGGCTCTTGATGGTCAGGTGGCGGGCGTTATGACCACCTCGGGTGGTGGACAGCCTGGTAGTGGTGCCGATATCCGTATTCGTGGTTTCGGCTCTATCAACGCATCTAATGCACCGTTGTTGGTGGTTGATGGCGTGCCCTTTGATGGCGACCTCAACTCGATTAACAGCAACGACATCGAGAGTATGTCGGTGTTGAAAGACGCTTCGGCTGGTGCGCTTTATGGTGCTCGTGGTGCCAATGGCGTTGTGCTTATCACAACCAAACGAAGCAAAGGAAAACAAGAGAGAGTAAATGTCCAACTCAATGCCAAAGTGGGTATTAGTGATAGGGCTATCCCTTTCTATAACACAATGAATGCCAAGGAGTATATGGAGCATATGTATGCAGCTTCGTATAACGACCTTGTATATACCGAGGGTTATACCCCTGCGGTAGCCAAAGAGCAGACCGTTGATCGTTTGGCAGGTCTGATTCTGGGCGCACGAAATATCTATAACATCTACGACAAACCCGTCGAGCAACTCTTCGACGAGAATGGACACATCGTGCCCGATGCTCGCCATAAGTATAGTGCAGATTGGATGGGTGAGGCGCAAGCAAAGTGCCCCGTGCGTCAGGAGTATCAATTGTCGGTGAATGGTGCCGGCACCAAAAGCAAATATAACACATCGTTCAGTTATCTCAACGAGGAGGGTACTCTTCGTACAACGCAATTTGAGCGTTTTACGGGTCGCGTGGGTGTCGATTTGAACCCGAAGAAGTGGCTCGATATGGGTATGAATGTCAATTACGCCCACTCCAAAAGTGATTTCCTCGGTGCCTCGGGTAGCGAGAACTCGAATGTTTGGTATTCGGCGATGATGATGGCTCCGATTTATCCCGTATATGAGGTGGACGCCGATGGAAAATATATTCTCAAAGATGGTAAGAAGCAGTTTGACTACGGTCAATCCCGCCCCGCTGGTGCGCAAAATAACCGTAACTCGGTGGGTATGCTCTTCGATGACGACTACAACACAGGTAGCGACAATATCAGTGGTCGTGCCTATATGGGTGTGAATTGGAATGGCCTCAAACTTTCGACCAACTTTGGTGTGGATAATGTCAATACACGCAACACAACCCGCTACAACCGTCATCACGGTAATGCATCGGGTACGGGTCGTCTGAATAAGAACGCCGAGCGTCTGCTGAGCTACACTTGGAACCAACTTCTAACTTACCAGACCAAAGTGCGTAAACACTCGATTGATGCGATGATAGGACACGAGTTCTACCACTATCAATACGAATATCTGTATGGCGAGAAGACCGGATTTACCTTTGACGAGTACAACGACTTGGCAATGGGTTCGACAATCTCGGACGCCAACTCGGGTACCGACAAGTATGCCATCAACTCCTATATGAGCCGCTTGAATTATAGCTATGACGATCGCTACTACTTCTCGGCAAGTTACCGTTTGGACGCATCGTCGCGCTTCATCAAGGAGAATCGCTGGGGCCACTTCTGGTCGGTAGGTGCTTCGTGGCGTTTGTCGCACGAGTCATTCTTGCGTAAGGTCGAGTGGATTGACAACATCACACTCAAAGCAAGTTATGGTGTGCAAGGTAACGACAACCTCGGCTCGCTCTATGCTTGGCAATCGCTTTATAGTATGAACTACCCCAATGCCAACCTCTCGGGAGCGGTTATCGGCTCTATCGAGAACAAAGAGGTTACTTGGGAGAAAAACGGTAACCTGAATGTCGGCTTGGAGTTCCGTCTGTTTGGCAGACTTTCGGGTACTATTGAGTGGTATAATCGTAAGACAACCGACCTGCTGTTGGAGTACCCGATGGCAATCTCGCTCGGCTTCCCGGGCTATTATGCCAATGTCGGCAGTATGGTCAATCGAGGTTGGGATATCACAATCGGTGGCGACATCATCTCGACAAAAGATTGGCGTTGGAATGTGACCGTGATGGCCTCGACACTCTCCAATAAGGTGAAAGAGCTCACGGGCAATGGCGAGGATATCGTCAGTGGCAACTACCTTATCCGCGAGGGCGAGGAACTCAATACCTTCTATCTGACCAAGAGCGCTGGTGTTGATCCCGCAACGGGTGAGCAACTCTATTGGGTGTACAAAAAGGACGACAATGGCGTGCGTATCCCCGGCTCGGATTACATCACCAATGATGCTACCGTAGCGGCTGGTTGCAAACACCTGTTTGGCAGCCGTATCCCCGATTTGTATGGCTCGATTTCGACTTCGCTCTCGTTCCGCGATTTCGATTTGTCGGTGCTGACAACCTACTCGATTGGCGGTAAGATTTATGATGGAGTCTATAAGACAATGATGGAGCCTACCTATGTAGGTCAGGTTTATCACCGCAACGCAATGCGTAGCTGGAACTCGGCAGGACAGATTACCGATGTTCCTCGCGCAACGACAACGCTTACCACATTGGCAAGTGACCGTTTCTTGGTTGATGCGTCGTACTTTGCAATCAAGAACATCACATTGGGTTACAACCTCCCGAGCCGTCTGTTGAGCAAGGCGGGTATCGAGGGCTTGCGTATCTATGTTTCGGCCGATAGCCCTTGGATTTTCACACACCTTCAAGGTATGGATCCGCAGGCAAGTTTCACTGGCTCGACCTCTTATGCTTATGCCCCCAACCGCACGTTCACGCTGGGTGTTGACTTAAAATTCTAACGCACGATGAAAAGATTTATATATACACTATTGCTTGTTTGGAGTGCGACATTTATGGTTGGCTGCTCCGATTTGATGGAGACTTCTCCGTCGGGCGAGGTTGATAAAGATATGATTTTGGCGAATGTCGAGTCGGTCGAGACAGCAATGAACGGCGTCTATTCGACAATGTTCCATCGTATCGACTTTGTGACCGCCAATGCGCACCAATGTTTCGGCGATATGGCTATTCGCTTGCACGCCGAGGTTATGGGTGACGATATGGTGCAGACTGCCGAAGGTGCAGGCTGGTTCTGGAAATCGTACTGCTACGAGGTGCGAGAACGTTTCGCACAGAAGATTCAACTCTGCTACTTTGCGTGGAAATACTACTACGAGATTATCAGCAACGTAAACTACATTATCTCGGTGGAGAACACCGCCAAGGGCGATGCTGCAAAGTTGAAAGATTTGATGGCGCAAGCCTATACCGCTCGCGCATACGCCTACTTTATGCTCATTCAACTCTATCAACAAACCTACATTGGTAACGAACATAAACCCGGAGTGCCCATCTATACCACACCAACGGGTGGTACTTCGGCGGGTAAGGGTCGTGGTACGGTTGCCGATGTCTATGAGCAGATTAACAAAGACCTTACACGCGCAATCTCGCTGTTCGAGGAGGCAGGTTTGGCACAAAGCCACATCTCGCACTTCGATATCTATGCTGCGTGGTTGGTGCGTGCACGTGTAGCGTTGGTGCAAAACGATTGGGAGTTGGCTGCATCGTCAGCCGAGAAGGCTATGGCAAAACCGGGTCGCCGTATTCTGTCCAGAAACGAGGCCGAGGTTACCAAAGGTACCTTTAACGACGACACCAAGGCGTGGACAACAGGAACAACCCCGTTCAATAGCGTTTCGTCGCCTTGCGTGTTGTGGGGTGCCGAGGTGTTGTCCGAGCAGTCGCACGTCTATGCTTCGTTCTACTCGATGATGGACGCTTGCACCGATGTCTATTATGCAGCCGAGTCGCCCAAGTGTATCAGCAACTGGCTCTACTCGCAAATCCCCGAGTCGGATATTCGTAAAGGGTGGTGGAATGGCGATATTGGCGTGCCTACCAAGGATTGGGTCTATGGCGCCAATATCAACTACAACCAACATAAGTTCCAATGGGCTAACCAAAAGGCAAATACAGGCGACTTTATCGCAATGCGTATGGAGGAGGCCTGCCTGATTCGTGCCGAGGCGCTGTGTCGCAATAAACAGTACGAAGAGGCTCGCATCGAGATTGCCAAACTTGGCTCGGCTCGTGATAGTGGTTATGCCTCTCGTTTGGCAGCGTTTACCGATAGCGACGAGCAGACTTTCGGCACTTATGGAACGGTGACCACGCTGCTCGATGAGATTTTGTTGCAACGCCGTATCGAGTTGTGGGGCGAGGCCGGCCGTCTGTTTGATATCCAACGCCAACGCAAAGGCTGGACTCGTGCTTGGAACGTCAATGGCCTGCAAAGCAACCATACAAACCAATTAAGTAAGTATTCGGATTACGCCGCATTCCCGTCAAACTACATTGAGTGTATCCTGATGATTCCTCAAACCGAGATTGACAACAACCCCAATATGACGGATAGCGACCAAAACGAGTATATCCAATAGCTTTCGAGATGAAAATGAAAAAAATAGCACTTTTTTGGGTTGTTGCGACAGCCCTTATCGCTTGTAACCAAGATGTTATGGGCCCGTTGTATAGCGGTGCCGATGGCTCGGGCAACGATGGTTTTGCTTTTGCAGCGTCGGTGCTGAACCTCGAAACGGGAACCGAGGACCGAAATACAATCAGAGTTCCAATCTATCGAGGCAAAACCTCGACAAGTATTGTGAACTTGACCCTCGACTTCGAGACCCAAGTCCCCAAAGATTCGCTTATCGGCGACTCGGTACAGACCGTAATGGTCGATAGCTGGGTTGAGAAAGACCCGCAAGGAATATTCTCGCTGGCAACCCAACGAGTTGTCTTTACCGACGATGCTAATGTTGCCTATGCGCAGATTACCTACCCCGACATCGAGGAGTTGAGCCTCACCGAGAAGTATAAGATGCGTTTGCGTATCAAAGAGGGAGCAAGCCCGTCGAAACGCGACAAAACCATAATCACCCTCAGCCGTCGTTTGACCTTTGACCCTATGGGCGAGTGTACCTATATCGATAGCTGTCTATTTGAGAATAGCTACAAAGCACCTATATATAAAGCGCGCGAGGCCGAGGTTTATCGTATTATGGACCCCTATACCAAAGGTTTGTTGGAGGAGGAATATGCCGAGGCAGGACTTATGACCTCACCCGGTAAGTATGTTCAGATTACAGTAAACGCCGACAACAGTATCAACTTCGAACCTATCAATACGGGTATGCTTGTACCTGCGAACTATGGCGGAAAGGTACAAGAGCACCTTATTTGGGGTTATCACCCGACGGCATATATGGAGGCGAAGCCCGATTCTTCGACCGACTTCTCGCGTTATGCCTCCTTGAACCGAAAGTTGTCGGACAAAACCCTGTTGCTCTATCCCGTATATTGTATGCCGACACTATACTATGGATTTGTCTCCTTCGGTCCGTATGTCGGAGCATTCCCGTTGTATATCTACCTGCCCTAAACGGAGGTTGAACAACAACAGCACACAAAAAAAAGAAGTTTTCCAATGCGGAAAACTTCTTTTTTTGTATGTGTAACCCTCTCGAATTACTTGATACGCTCGTAGTACTCGCGAGTACGGGTATCAACACGAATCTTGTCGCCTGTGTTGATGAACAAAGGTACTTTAACGGTAGCACCTGTGTTTACGGTAGCGGGTTTGAGCGAGTTGGTCGAAGCGGTGTCACCTTTGATACCGGGCTCGGTGTAGGTAACCTCCATATCAACGATAGGGGGCAACTCTGCCGAGAGAACCATATCTTTCTCGGTGTGGAACATAACCTCGACGATTTGGCCGTCGGTCATAAGGTCCGAGTTGGTGATAAGGTCACGCTCGATGGTAATCTCCTCGAAGGTCTCGGTGTGCATGAAGTGAGCACCCAAATCGTCCTCGTAGGTGAATTGGTAGGGACGACGCTCTACGCGTACGGGAGTGATTGCTGCACCTGCCGAGAAGGTGTTGTCGAGTACACGACCGTTTTCGAGGTTTTTGAGTTTGGTGCGAACGAAAGCAGGACCTTTACCGGGTTTCACGTGTTGGAAATCGATGATTTGCCACGTTTTGCTGTTCAGCTCGATGCACATTCCGATTTTAATATCAGCTGTTGTTGCCATAGTGTTTATTTTATTTGTTTTAGAATTTACTCCGATTTTCGCGCAAAAATAGTCATTTTTTTTGGAATTACCAATCTATTTGCCAATCCATTGAAAATGTGGAGCATCGACGCCTGCGTGGGCAATGACTCGCTCGACCACGGTGTCGCATAACTCCTCCAACGAAGCGGGGCGCGAATAGAACGATGGCGATGCGGGGAGTATTATGCCTCCCGCAAGTGTTACACGCTCCATATTCTTGATATGAATAAGGCTTAATGGCGTTTCACGAGTGCACAAAATCAGTCGTCGGCGCTCTTTGAGCATAACATCGGCGGCACGACACATAAGGTCGGTCGATACACCCGACGCTATTCGTCCCAAAGTACCCATCGAGCAGGGGATAACCACCATTGCATCGTAGTCGGCCGAGCCCGAGGCCGTAGCATCGAACATCGAGTGGTTGTCGGCAATGCGGATTTTGTCGCTTTCGGGAAAAGCCTCGCCCTCGTACTCGGCAACGGCTTTGCCGTTGTCGGTGACGATTAACGCAATCTCGCTGACCGCACTCGAAGGAATCAGTCTTTCGAGCAGTCGTCGTGCGTAGATGGTACCGCTTGCGCCTGTAACTCCAACGATGATTTTCATAACTTTATGGGTTTGCATACCAAGCCGCGCTCGTAGATAAGGTCGAGCGTGCGGGGTAGCGCGTATGACATATTTTTGAAGGTCTTGACCGAGTCGTGAAACACAACAATCGAGCCCGCTTTGACATGGTTTGTAGCGTTGCGGAATACGGTGTGACCGCTGATGTGCGGGTTGTAATCGCGGCTCAGGACATTCCACAGAATGATGCGATAACCAGCATTTGAGAGTGCTAAAGCCTGCTTGGGTGTAAAACGGCCATAGGGTGGACGGTAGAGGTTGGTTTGCAGTATCTGGTTGGCGTAGTTGATGTTCGACAGATACTCGGCAGTGTGCTGACCCCAACCTTTGAGGTGGTTGTGGGTATGGTTGCCTATGGCGTGTCCCTCGGCTCGCAACATATCGACCAAATCGGGATATAGTTCGGCATTCTTGCCGATGCAGAAGAAGGTCGCTTTGGCATCGTATTTGGCAAGCTCGTCAACAATCCACTCGGTAATGGCGGGTGTGGGACCGTCGTCGAAGGTAAGGAACACCCCGTTGGGGTCGGGTATATGCCAAATGAGGCGAGGCCATAGTTGGCGTACGAACTGCGGAACGGGAATGTGCATATCGACGATTTTGTGTGTTAAACAAAGACAAAGGTAGTATCGAGTTGTGGAATTTGCAAATATTCCAACAAATCATTACATTTGTAGATAAGTAGTTGATTTTATAAAGACCGAAAAGATGAATATTTCACTTTTGTTCAAGCGTTTTTCCAAACTTTTGGTAGCGGCCTTTGTGGTTGTAGGTTTTAGCAGTTGCGATGCCTTTCGTTCATTGTTTGACGAGCCCGCCAAGCCCGGTAGCAAGGGTGCTGCCTATGAGTTGGTTGTGGTTTGCGGACACGAGCAATGGCAAGGCGAGGTGGGTGATACCTTGCGCTCGGTGCTGCTCAAACGAGTGGAAATGCTCAACCAACGAGAGCCCTATTACGATGTGCTTCGCGTCACTCCCGACGGATTTCTGAAACTCAATAAAGAGCACCGTAACGTACTCATAGTTAATATAAACCCCTCGAAATACGACACCACGCTACTGACCGTTCAGCAAGATGTATATGCGAACAATCAGGTGGTGCTTACGGCTTCGGCTCCGACCGACAAGGCGATGGTAGAGCTGTTGGACGCCGAGCGTGAAAACTTGTTGAGTGCCTACGAGGTGGTGGAGCGTCGTCGCAATGTGGCGGCCTACGAGAAGTTCGGCCCCAAACAATTGACTGCGCTTGTCAAGGAGAAATTCGGCTTTACGATGCACTTCCCGAGTGGCTTTACTCTCGCTCGCCAAACAAATGATTTCATCTGGACACGCTACGAAATGCCACGCTCGGGTCAAGGTGTGTTGGTTTATAGCTACCCCTATACCGGCCCGCAAGACCTCTCCGAGAAGAATATTATCGCCAAACGCAACAAGTATGCGGCGTTGGTACCGGGCCCGTCGGACGGCTCCTATATGACAACCTACTATGCCGAGAGCGAGGCGATGCGTATCGATGGCCGTTTGTGGATTCGCACACGCGGTTTTTGGGAGGTTGCCAATGACTTTATGGGTGGCCCGTTTGTAAGTTATACAACCATCGACACCCAAACCAACAAGGTTGTAACCATCGACGGCTATGTTTTCTCGCCCGAACTGCACAAACGCAACTATGTGCGCGAGATGGAACACCTTGTCTATACTGTGAAATTTGATAATAAATAAGAAACCTATGAAACTTGTTCGTACAATGTCGCTTGTGACATTGATTTCGTTTGCCGTGGCGGCAGTCGGCTTATTGATGTGTAACTATCTTCTGCCGAAGTGTGAACTCGATATCAATTATTATGATATGAGGTCTATCTTGGGTTTGCTGATTGTGCTGGCGGAGTTCGCACTATTTACATCGTGGCTTTGTGTCGAGAAACAACAACCTGTAATGTCGGCCTCTCTGATTGCGCTGATGATTACAACGGGAAGCTCGCTGATTTTCCGCTTGGTTGCAATGTTCCCGCAGATGTTTCCTCCGACCGAACTGCCTACGTGGTTTTGGTCAACTTATCAGATTGTGTGGTATGTGACAATGTTAATGGCCGTTGTTGCTCTCGTTCTGCTCGGTGTTAAGATGATGCCTCGTAGCAACTTTGTGGGCGTGATGTTGTGCGTTGTGGCTGTCGAGGTTATGGTCGAATTGGTGTTCTCGTTTTTGGGGCTCTACTCCGATTGGAGCGTTTTGGCAAACACACTCTATTGGATAGTATGGCCTCTGCTCTATTTGTCGTTGATGTTGCAATACCGCACGCAAGAGGAGATGACAATCGCTGAATAAAATCTTAAAACTCGTTAAAAACCCAATACTATGCGTAAGATTTATCTCTTTATGGTGGGCTGTGCGTTGGCCCTGACCTCCTGCCAATTCTTTGCTACGCCCAAGATTTATGAGGCCGAGATTAAGGATTATGTGAAATTCGAGTTGGCTATGCTCGATTATGCCAAAGCCGAGTTTACCGAAGGAACACAAGCGGCACAAGCGGTGTCGTGGCTGTTTGGCGATAAACTTGCCGACTTGGCGGTAATGGGTCTCGCCGAGGAGATTGACCAAATGGAGTACTACTTTGTCGAGAAGCGGACCGATGCCGACAACTTCGAGCAGGTACTGCAAGCGGAGATGGCCGGTGGCGAGCAAAACAGATATGCCGAGGAGGCCGAAAAATTGCTGAAATACTACAATCAACAGATAGTTGCTCTGTCGGAGTTCGAGCGACAAACCGAGTGGAGCGATATGGTTGAGGTGTGGACCTTCTCCGAGGTGCGTTCCGACTTGGACTTTGTGTTCACCTATGACTGCGATAGCGAAAAGTTCCTTATCGAAGTCGAGGAGGACTCCGTCGAAGAGCGATTGCGTGATTTGATAGATTAAACCTTGTGGGCAGATAAAAAAAACGAGGAGTGCAACTTGCGCTCCTCGTTTTTTGTCTATTCGTTTTCGCTACCCACTTCGCCACTCTCCGCAGGTGCGGGTGTTTCGATGGGGACGGGTTGCTCGGTATTCTCCTTTTTGGACTTGACACCAAGCATTACGAGCAGCAGTTTCCAGAGGAATGCGAGTATCGCAATGCAGATAGCCAAAAGGCTACCTACAACGCCACCCGTAAAACCAATCAGGCAGGCGGCAAACATAAACAACGCTCGGCTAACTCGGCGAGTAGTGGTGCTCTCTCGGGCAAACGCCGCAAAGAAGCATACCGCAATATCGGCAAACAGCAGGTACGGAATGATGTTGAACGCAATGCCCAGCGGACTGCCAAAACCCAAATCAAAGATATTCATATTGGTCGCAAGGTGGTAGATAAAGCCCATAGAGCCCCCAATAGCACCAAGAATTGCAGCCGTATAGAAGGCGATGACGCCCATAGTTTTCGGCTCCTCTTCGCCCTGCGCAAAGAGGATTTTTTCGAGGGTCGAATACTTTTTCATAAAGTAGTAGAGTGCCACAACCGCAACGACGGCAAGCACAATGACGGTAATGATATTCATAGCCTATTGTTCGTTTTGGGGTTGCGAGGGTTGAACCTCCTCGGTTGTTATTTCGGTTGGAGCGGTGGCGTTTGTGTAGTGTCGGCCGACGAACCAATAGTACACCAGCGACAACGTAACAAAGCAAATCACAGCCGCAACAACTCCGCGAATAATGTTTTTCATACCTCTATCGTTAGATGTTTTTTACACTGCAAGGACAACCTGCGAGTACCTCGACACACTTGTCAAGGTCGCTGGGGCGGATAACGACATTGGCCTCGGCGCCCTCGGCAAAGGCGTACATATACTCGATGAAGATGCCCGCCTCGGTCAGCTTGTCGAGAATGGTTGAGAGTGCGCCCGAGATGTTGTTGCAACTGATGCAAACCACATCGGTCAGCATTACGGCAAAGCTCGCCTCGCGCAACACCTCCACCGCTTTATCGACATCCGACACAATCAGGCGAAGAATACCGAAATCGGTAGTCTCGGCCATGCTGAATGCGTGCATATTGATATTGTTCTGTCCCAGAATTTTGGCTACTTCGTTGATGCGTCCCGATTTGTTTTCGAGGAACACGGAAAGTTGTTTGATAGTCATATCTGTTCGTTTTTTGTGTTATTTCATAATTCGTTTGTCGATGACGTGTTTGCCTTTGCCTTGACTGCGCTCGATGCTTCCGGGCTCCATCAGTTTGACATCGGCTGCGATAGACAACACGCTTTTGAGTTTGTCACCCAACATCTTTTTCAGTGCGAGCATTCGTCCGATGTCGTCGTTGAAGAAGTCGCGGCGCACCTCAACTTGAACTTGGAGGGTGTCGAGGTTGTTCACGCGATCGACAACGAGCAGATATTGAGGCTCGAACTCCTTCATTTCGAGGATTACGCTCTCGACTTGCGAGGGGAATACATTGATACCTCGGATGATGAGCATATCGTCGCTACGGCCCATAATGCGACCCATACGAACAGCGGTGCGGCCACACGAGCACTCGCCCGCCATAAGTGTACACAGGTCTTTGGTGCGATAGCGCAACAGCGGCATACCCTCTTTGGTCAGGGTTGTGAACACCAACTCGCCTTGCTCGCCATAGGGCAGTTGTTCCAAGGTCTCGGGGTTGATAATCTCGGGATAGAAGTGATCTTCGCAAATGTGCGAGCCGTCTTGCGCCTCACACTCATACGACACACCAGGGCCCATAATCTCGCTCAAACCATAGAGGTTGAAGCCTTTAAGTCCCAATCGTTCCTCAATCTCGTGGCGCATATTCTCGGTCCAAGGCTCTGCACCAAAAGCACCAACGCGAAGGCTGATATCGTTTTTGGAAAGTCCCATCTTTTCGAGCGTCTCGGCCAGATAGAGAGCATACGAGGGAGTACAAGCGATGCCCGTTATTTTGAGGTCGCGGATAAGGCGGATATGTTTCTCGGTGTTACCTGTCGAGGTGGGGATAACGGTTGCACCGAGGTTCTCGACGCCATAGTGTGCGCCCAAACCGCCCGTGAAAAGGCCGTATCCGTAACTAACCGAGAAAGTGTCGTCGCGGGTAATGCCATAGGCGGTCAAACATCGAGCCATAACCTCCGACCAAACTGCCAAATCCTTGCGGGTATAGCCTACAATCGTGGGGTTGCCTGTAGTTCCCGACGAAGCGTGCACGCGCACAATTTCCGAGGCGGGAGCGGCTTGAAGACCATAGGGGTAGTTATCACGCAGGTCTTGTTTGGTTGTGAAAGGCAGTTTTACGATGTCGTCAATAGTTTTTATATCCTCGGGCGACAGGTCCATTGCCTGCATCTTGTTGCGATAGAACGGTGTGTTGTGATACACATAGGTAACCAATTTCTGCAATCGTTTGCTTTGTAAGGCGTGCATCTCGTCGCGACTCATACACTCCTTATTGGGGTTCCAAATCATATAGTGTCTGTTTTAAGTTTGTGTGTTTTCGTAATGTTTGTATTTTCGTGTTGGACCCTCCCCC
>SUZD01000006.1:16155-105339 GCA_015060105.1 Rikenellaceae bacterium
GGTTCCAAATCATATAGTGTCTGTTTTAAGTTTGTGTGTTTTCGTAATGTTTGTATTTTCGTGTTGGACCCTCCCCCAAACCCCCTCCTTGGAGTGGGCTTATGGCTGGGGTTCCAAATCATATAGTGTCTGTTTTAAGTTTGTGTGTTTTCGTAATGTTTGTATTTTCGTGTTGGACCCTCCCCCCAAACCCCCTCCTTGGAGTGGGCTTATGGTTGGGGTTCCAAATCATATAGTGTCTGTTTTAAGTTTGTGTGTTTCTGTGATGTTTATGTTTTTTTGTGTTGGACCCTCCCCCCAAACCCCCTCCTTGGAGTGGGCTTATGGTTGGGGTTCCAAATCATATAGTGTAAGTTTTAAGTTTGTGTGTTTCTATGATGTTTATATTTTTTTCGTGTTGGACCCTCCCCCAAAAAACGTTTGGAACAGGTGCCCCTTAATTAAATATTTGCGTGGTCTTGGTTGAAGGCGCGCATACGCTCCTCCATTGTGTCGTAGAGGTCGTCGCGCATACGCGAGGTGCAGGCGCGGACTCCTTGTTGTTCGCTTCCCGTTGTTGAGAGCGAAATACTGCTCACTCCATAGTACAGCAGTTCGCGCAACAACTCGCCACCCGACATATCTCCATAGCCGATTGTGAAGAAGAAACCGTCGCCAACCTGCTGTGTGACGTCGTGGTCATAGACAATATGGAAACCGTTGTCCGTAAATATGCGTTTCATTCGTTCGGCGCGGCGGGCATACTCGCGGGTATCTTCCACGAAGTTTATCTCGCCATCGGAAGCAAGGCGCAACATCTCGGCATAGGCGTACTGTGTCGAGGCGGTGCAACCCGAGGTTATCATATAGAGTATCGAGGCTATTAGTGTCTGTCCGAACACGCCCGCATCGTTGTAACGCTCGGCGAGGGTGGGGAAGTGGCGGTCGTAAAGTTTGTCGCTAATTCCGAGCAGTGCCATTCGCTGTCCTGCGTAACTAAAAATCTTGGACGACGACAACATCAGGATATAGTTATCGGTATAATGGGCAACGGTGGGTGCATAAGGCGGCTCAAAGGGGTGACCCAAGTCACGACGGAAGTCCATACAGAAGTATGCCAAATCCTCCATTACCACTACATCGTACTTTGTTGCCAGCTCGCCGATAATTTGTAGCTCGCTCTCCTCCAAACATATCCACGCAGGATTGTTGGGGTTGGAATAGACGATGGCGGCGATGTCGCCACCCACGAGCATACTTTCGAGTTTGGCACGCAGGGCCTCGCCACGATAACTATAAATATCGAACTCAACCCAATCGGCTCCGATGACGCGCAACTGCGACTTCTGAATCGGGAAGCCCGGGTCTATAAACAACACTTTGTTCTTGCCCGGAGTGCGTTGTGTGCAGGCGATAAACGAGCCGAACGAGCCCGCCACGCTTCCAACGGTAGGCACACACGCGCGAGCCGAAATATCGACATCGAGGAACGCTTTGATAAAGCGGGCTGCCTCGGTTTTGAGTTCAGCCACACCTGCTGCTGCGGGGTATTGCGAGCCGACACCTCGGTCAAGTGCGGCTTTCTCGGCCTCGACGCCAAAGTGGTTTACGGGCAGGCCGGGCGAGCCTTGATCCATACGGATAAAGGGGATACCCGTCTTTTGTTCGAGATATTGAGCCACCAACAACACCTCGCCGATAGTCGCTCTCGACAGGTCGGCAACGTGTAACTCTCGGGTGGCCTCATTGACCAACTCTTCGCTAAAAATCTTCATACGCTATTCGGCTGCTTTAACTCCCAACTCAAAGGCTTGCAGATTGGCTTCGACCACAGTTTCGCCTTTCGATGCAAATACTCGTGCAATGCTCTCGCGCAGTTGCTCTACCGAGAGAACGCCGAGGTGTCGTGCTGCCATACCGAGCAACACCACATTGGCACTCTTGGCAAATCCGCCATCTTTGGCCATATCCTCGATGGGCAGAGCCGTAACATTGGGCAGAGCGTTGAGCTCCTGCATCAGCGACAGCTCATCGGGGTAGTTCGGAATGTTTTTGAAAGGGGTCGAGGAGGTTATGACCTGTCCGTTTTGGTGCAGGCAAGCCACGTAACGCAATGCCTCCATCGGCTCCATCGAGATAATCATATCGGCCTCGCCCTCGCGAATCAAATCGGAGTATATGGGCTCGGTCGAGAGGCGCAGATTTGATTGAACATCGCCTCCGCGTTGGCTCATACCGTGAACTTCGGCCTGTTTGAGATATAGTCCCGCTTTTGCGGCAGCGTCGCCTATGATTGTGGCGATAGTGAGGATTCCTTGTCCTCCGACGCCTGCCAGTATGATGTCGTTTTTCATTACTTGTTTGCTCTTTTTTGACGAAGTTTACGATTGAGGGTTTGGATACACTCGCGGCGCGGAATGATTACCGACACGCCCTTGTACTCAATCTCCTCGCGGATAATGCGGGTGATTTCCTCCATATTTTTGGCAATCGGCACCACCACTTTGACGTGCTCGGGCTCAACACCCAATCCCAAGCAGATAGCCTCGAACTTGTTGGTTCCTGCCGAGTCTTGACCTCCTGTCATTGCGGTTGTGAGGTTGTCCGAGATGATGACCGTGATGTTGGCGTTGTCGTTTACGGCATCGAGCAGACCCGTCATACCCGAGTGGGTGAAGGTCGAGTCGCCAATAACGGCAATGGCGGGGAAGACTCCTGCATCGGCAGCACCCTTTGCCATAGTAATCGACGCACCCATATCTACACAGCTATCTATTGCGCGGAAGGGGGGTAGTGCTCCCAGGGTGTAGCAACCGATGTCGCCAAAAATGCGTGCATCGGGATACTCGGCGGCAACCTTGTTGAGGGCGTTATAGACGTCGCGGTGACCGCAACCTTGACACAAGGCAGGCGGACGAGCAACAACATTTTGTGCAGTGCCATACGGTTTTGCACCCTCTTTACCCAGAGCCTTGCCCACGCAATCGGGTGTAAGTTCGCCCATACGGGGAAGATTGCCAGTCAGGCGGCCCAGCAAAGGATAGTCGCAACCGACCATGCCCGCTACCAACTCCTCGGCAAAGGGTTGTCCGTCCTCTGCCACCATTATCGACTCGCAACGGGCAGCCAAAGCCTTGATTTGAGCCTCGGGCAGAGGGTATTGCGATACCTTCAATACGGCGATGTCGCTCTTCGCGCCAATGTTCTCCATAACATAGTTGTAGGCGATACCGCAAGCCACAATACCGAGTTTAGCCTCGCCCATATTGCCTGCAAAGGTGTTGTAAGGCGAACTCTCGGCCGAAGCCTCAAAGTCGCTCTGTTTACCCACCAACGAGGCGTATTGTCGTCGAGCGTTGCCGGGCAACAACACCCAATGTGTGCGCTCGGTTTCGGGATTAAGTCCGTTTTGTGCGATAGGTGCTTTGGTTGCAACGCCGGCGCGCGAGTGTGCAAGGCGTGTTACAACGCGCATAAGTACGGGTACACGCATCTTCTCCGAGAGGTCGAATGCGTAGCTCATCATATCGTAAGCCTCTTGTTGCGAAGATGGCTCCAAGATAGGTATCATCGCAAAGCGGCCATAGAAACGCGAATCTTGCTCGTTTTGTGACGAGTGCATCGAGGGGTCGTCGGCAGCCAACACAACCACGCCACCATTTACACCCGTAATGGCCGAGTTTACAAAAGCGTCGGCGGCGACATTCATACCCACGTGTTTCATACAAACAAGGGCACGTTTACCCGCATAGGACATACCGAGAGCCGCCTCCATTGCGGTCTTCTCGTTGCTGCACCAGCGGCTTCGTACCTCGGGTGCATACTTTTGTATAAATTCTGTAATTTCGGTCGAAGGGGTGCCGGGGTAGGCATATACTCCGCTTATTCCCGCATCAATCGCACCCAAGGCGATTGCCTCATCTCCCAATAGTAGTCTTCTTTCCATAGTATCTGTTAAGTTCGGATAGTCGGTTTAATTTATAGCGTCGGCGTCATTCAACACCGGAAATTTCTGTCGGAACGCTCCGAGTGCCTCCATATCGACCTCGGCCGAGGCTTCGCACTCGATATTGTCGGCGCACGCAGCCAAAGTCTTGCCATAGGGGTCGATAATCACGCTGCCCCCGCAATACTCACACGCAGGGTCGCTACCTACGCGGTTTACGCCCGCCACATAGCATTGATTTTCGATTGCTCGGGCAACCAACAGCGCACTCCACGCAGCCACCCTCGGTGTTGGCCAGCTTGCCACATAGAGAATCATATCGTAGTCGCCTCGGTTGCGCGCCCACACAGGGAAACGCAAGTCGTAGCACACCTCCAACAAGATTCTTACTCCTCGCCACTCTACAACTACGCGCTCGCTGCCAGCCGTAAAACGAAGGTGCTCGCCACCATAAGTGAACAGATGGTGTTTGTCGTACCACGCAACCTCTCCCGACGGTTTTACAAAGTAGAAGCGGTTGTAATAATGCTTCCCGTCGCTGACGGCAACGCTACCGGCAATGGCGGCATCGGTTTGGGCGGCCTTTGCCTTCATCCACGCCAGAGTGTCGCTATCGGTGCTCTCGGCTATGCCCTCGGGCTCGGTGCAAAAACCAGTCGAGAACATCTCGGGCAGAACATACAGGTCGGCTCCGGGGTTGCGGTCAATAGCCTCGTCGGCTCGCTCGACATTGCATCTCGGATTAGCCCACTCGATGTCGCGTTGTAGTATCGTAATTTTCATTTGTGGTCACTTTTAATGGCAAATATACAAAATAGTTATCAAACAAAAGTGGCTGTCGCAACCTTTTTGTCGGACAGCCACTTTTCGTTGGGTTAGTTTACTCTATTTTTACTCGATTTCGTCGCTATAAACAGCACCGGGAAGGTCGTGAAGGTTGTAATTCGACGCCATCGACATTCCGTATGCACCTGCCGATTTGATGGTCAGAAGGTCGCCACGACGGCTGGTCGGCATAGTTACATTGCTGTCGAATACATCGGTCGATTCGCAAGCCGTACCTACGATGGTATATTTCTCGGTGGTCTCGGCCTCGGTGGTAATGTTCTCGATGTTGTGGTACGAGCCGTACAACATCGGGCGGATAAGTTCGGTCATACTTGCGTCGATGATAAGCAATTTGCGACCCGTAGCGGTGGTCTTGTTGAACATTACGGTAGTAATCAACTCGCCACACTCGCCCACAATCGAACGACCAAACTCGAAGTGAACCTCTTTGTTGCCCACCTCCAAGTGGTTGTGAACAATCGAGAATACCGACGCAAAGTTGGGGATAGGCTCATTCTCGGGGTAGTCGTAGTTGATACCAAGACCGCCACCAACATCGACAAAGCGGAACGAGTAGCCCATACCTTCGAGTTTATCGACAATCACATTGACCTTGTTGCACATATTCTCGAACACATGCAACTCGCGGATTTGCGAACCGATATGGAGGTGCAAACCGATGATGTTGAGGTTGCGAAGTGCTTGAATTTTAGGTGTTTCGGCGATTACCTCCTCGTACGAGATACCGAATTTACTATCGGCTTGACCGGTGTCGATACAGCGGTTGGTTTTGGGGTCGATGTCGGGGTTTACACGCAGCGCAACATCGGTGGTAACGCCCATCTCACACGAGATTTGATTGATAACCTCCAACTCCTCGACCGACTCGCAGTTGATTGCCAAAATGCCTTGCTCAATGGCGTAACGAATCTCTTTGTCGCGCTTACCCACGCCTGCATAAACAATGGTTTTGGGGTCGAAACCGTGCTCGATTGCGCGGCGTACCTCGTTACCGCTTGCGCAGTCGATACCGAGACCGTATTCGCGGATAATGCCGAGAATCTTCGAATCGTAGTTGGCTTTGATTGCGTAGTGTAGCTTGTAGCCGTGTTGGCGAGCCGACGACGATGCGATTTCGAGAGTTTGGCGCAACAACGCAATATCGTAAAGATAGAACGGTGTTTCGTATTTTTTGAGCTTGTCTGCTATTTGTCTGCTTAACATAGTGTTATAATTCTGTTTTTTGGGGTTTGGGTTGCAAATATATAGTGTTTGTTGTTAAAAAACAAACATTTTGTGATTTTTATCAAATCTTCTTTCGAGCGACATATATTATTTCGGTGCGAAGGCCGTATTTGAGTCGCTCTTCGGGCGAGAATGCTGTGGCGTAATCCACCTCCTCGACCTCGAAACCCGCCTCGCGCAGACGGTCGGCATAATCGCGTCCGTAGTTGCGTCGGTGGTCATATTGTCCGAAGATTCGGGTGCGCTCCTCGGGGTCGGTAATCGAGTCGTCTTCGAATGTTTTGTCGAGGCTCAAATCGACGGGTGACAACATTATGCCCCAACCTCCGTCGCGCATCACGCGATACATTTCGCGCATTGCAAGTCGGTCATCGGCAACATGTTCGAGAATGTGATTGCAGAAGATGACATCGACACTTTGGTCGGCAAGCGGAATGGCTTGAATATCCATTTTGAGGTCGGCCAGCGGGCTCTCCAAATCGGCGGTTATGTACTCCTCGTCGCAGCCCTTGTACAATTTGCGAAAACGACGCATTAGACACACTTCGGGTGCGATGTGGAGTATTCGGGGGCGCGTTTCAAACAGGTCACTATGCTTTTGCAGCCACAACCACAACAGACGATGACGCTCCAACGACAAACACGATGGGCAGAGGGCATTTTCGCGCGAGCCCGCATCGGTGTAACCATAGGGCATAAACTTGCGATAGTGCGCTCCGCAAATGGGGCACTCGCGGCCACGACCTTTGTAGGCAAGACCCATAACAGGTACCGCCCAATTTGCTGCACGTTGAACAATGGGTCGCGGTATGTGATTGAGCACGAACTTAATAAAACGCCTCATTGCTTACTCGGTTTTGAGGATTTCGGCAACATCGGCCTCGGCTTTGGCCAAGCGCGCTTTGCACAATGCGATAAGCTCGGTTGCGCGTTTGACGTCGGCAGCCATTGTATCGACGTCCATTTGGCCATTTGAGAACTTGGCCACAATCTGCTCCACCTCGGCAATAGCCTCGGCATAACTCAACTCTTTTTGCATATATCTGTGATTTTTACATTCATTGTTCCTCCCGTAACGCTCACTTCGGCCTCGTCGCCAATGTTTGCCTGGTCGATGTTGCTTACGGCGCGTCCTCCGATTCGGACTATCGAGTAGCCGTGCGACAACACTCGCTCGGGGTCGTTTGCGGCGACAATCTCGGTGAGTGTCGAGAGCTTTGCTCCCAACCGCTCGATGCAGAGTCGTGATTGGTCGCCCAGCGCAAGTGTCTGTCGCTCCAAATGCTCGCTACCACGCCGCAACTCCTCTTTTGCCATCATTTGTAACCTCTCGCCAAGCGATTGCAGGCGCATCTCAACCCCTCGTGCAACCCGACTGCAACCCTCGGAAGTGGCGTGTCCCAAAATCAGAAGTCGTTGATTTTGAGCCGCAAACAGAGTGGTGCACAGGCCGGTAAGTCGCACATTCAACTCATCAAGCAGTGCATCGGTGCTCTCGGCTTGCGCGGCAAAGAAGTCGGCAACTGCCGTAGGCGTTTTGAGCGCGGTGTGTGCTACCATATCGGCAATGCTTTGGTCCTTGTCGTGTCCGATACCCGTAACCACAGCCAACGGAATTTGTGCGATGTAACTGCACACGGCATAGGAGTTGAAACACGAAAGGTCTGTTGTCGCGCCACCGCCACGAATGATGACCACCGCATCGAATTCGTCGCATCGGTCTGCCACCATTTCGAGTGCGGCAATGATAGACTCCTCGGCACCAAAGCCTTGCATAACGGCCTCAAAGAGAGTGACTTCGAAGTGATAGTTGCACGCTCCGAGTTCGTTGCAGAAATCGCGATAGCCCGCAGCCGTAGCCGATGAGATAACCGCCAACCGCTGACACACCATCGGCATTTCACATTCGCGGTTCATATCCCACACGCCATCGGCACGCAGAGCCTCGATTGTTTGTCGCAACTTTGCCTGCATATCGCCCAAAGTATAGGCTGGGTCGATGTCGCTGACGCTCAACGAGAAACCATACAACTCGTGGTACGAAGCCGTAACTTTGAGCAACACCTTCATGCCTACCGCCAAATCGCTACCTGTCGAGGTGCGGAAATAGACCGACAGAGCCTCGAAACGATTACGCCAAATGGCCGCCGACACTTTGGCTCTGGGAACGGCATCGTTGTCGCCTTTCTCGATAAGTTCCAAATAGCAGTGTCCCGTGCGGTTGATTTTCAGGTCCGAAATCTCGGCCGACACCCATAGAGGGAGTGGCAGAGCGGCCTCGATACCCTGTCGTACCAACTGTTGCAAGTGGCTTAAAGTTATGTGGTTCTGTGCTGCCAAAACGATAGTAATATGTCACAAAGATAATCATTTATGGCAATAATATACATAAATTACACTACTCAAAAGTTTTGGCTTTTATGTTGCCCTGCTGCATATAGTTGTTGGACCCTCCCCTAAATCCCCTCCTTGGAGGGGACTTTGTCGCTACGCTCCGAAATTTGGTACGAAATTACAGGGTATTTCGTGTATAAGCACCTCTTTTTTTGGGGGATTTGGTGATTGTGCAAACTTTCACTAAATTTGCGGACAAAAATCATACTTTTTCTATGGCAGAGAATATCATATTGAGTAAACTCGACGGCCTGAAAGCACGCTTCGAGGAGATTTCGCAAAAGATTACCGACCCCGAAGTGCTTGCCGATATGAAGCAGTTCGTGCAACTCAACAAGGAGTACAAGGAGATTCAACCCATTATCGCTGCGTGCGAAAACTATAAGACCATCTATAATAACATCGCCGAGGCTAAGGATGTGATAGCCAACGAGAAAGATGAGGAGTTTCGCGAAATGGCGCGTATGGAGTTGGCCGAGTTGGAGCCCAAGTTGCCCATCTTGGAGGAGGAGATTAAACTGCTGTTTATCCCCAAAGACCCCCAAGACGACAAGAATGCCATTCTCGAAATTCGTGGTGGTACCGGTGGCGACGAGGCTGCAATCTTTGCGGGTGACTTGCTGCGTATGTACACCCACTACTTCGAGACCAAAGGTTGGAAGTATGAGATTAACTCGCAAAGCGAGGGTACATCGGGTGGCTACAAAGAGGTTGTGTTGAAGGTTATCGGCCAAGGCGTGTATGGCGTGCTCAAATATGAGTCGGGCGTACACCGCGTGCAACGTGTCCCCCAAACCGAGACACAAGGTCGTGTACACACTTCGGCTGCATCGGTGGCTGTTCTGCCCGAGGCCGAGGAGTTTGACATCGAGCTCAATATGAACGATATCCGTAAGGATACTTTCTGTGCATCGGGCCCCGGTGGACAGAGTGTGAATACCACATATTCGGCTATCCGTCTGACCCACATTCCCACAGGTATTGTGGTGCAGTGCCAGGACCAAAAGTCGCAGCTCAAAAACTTCGACAAGGCGTTGGAGGAGTTGCGTACCCGTATCTTCAACCTCGAATACCAAAAATACCTCGACGAGATTGCCTCGAAGCGTAAAACAATGGTTTCGACCGGTGACCGTAGTGCCAAGATTCGTACTTACAACTATCCGCAAGGCCGTATCACCGACCACCGTATCAACTACACCATCTACAACCTCGGAGCCTTTATGGACGGCGATATCCAAGACTGTATCGACCACCTGATTGTTGCCGAGAACGCCGAGCGTCTTAAAGAGAGCAACTTGTAATAAACCCTCAAATATCAGCAAACAGATGAATGCCGCACAACTTTTCGAGCAGATTAAGGCTAAACGCAGTTTCCTGTGTGTAGGTCTTGATACTGACCTTAACAAGATTCCGGAGTGCCTCAAAGGTCAGCCCGACGCCGCATTGACCTTCAACAAGGCGATTATCGATGCAACGGCACCCTATATTGTGTGTTATAAGCCCAACCTCGCTTTCTACGAGGTGCAGGGAGCCGAGGGTATTCGCTGTTTTGAGCAAACTTGCGAGTATATCCGCACCAAATACCCCGAGATTATGATTATTGCCGATGCCAAGCGTGGCGATATAGGCAACACCTCGGAGCAATATGCCAAAGCCTTTTTCGATACCAACCTTGCCGATGCGGTGACATTGTCGCCATATATGGGCTACGACACCGTAGCGCCTTTCCTCAAATACGAGGGCAAGTGGAGTGTGATTTTGGCTCTGACCTCGAACCCGAGTGCCGAGGATTTCGAGATGCAACGAATGGCCGATGGTCGTCGTCTGTATGAGTTGGTGCTCGAAACAACAAAACAATGGGGCGACGCCGATAATACGATGTATGTCGTCGGTGCCACCAAAGCGTTTATGTTGGAGGGTATCCGCTCGATTGTTCCCGACCACTTCTTGTTGGTTCCCGGTGTGGGCGCACAAGGAGGTAGCCTCCGAGATGTTGCGGCTTATGGAATGAACTCGCGCTGTGGTCTTTTGGTAAACTCGTCGCGCGGTATCATCTATGCCGACCGCACCGAGCGTTATGCCGAGGTTGCCGGCGAGAAAGCGCGCGAGATGCAAGCCGAGATGTCGGAGTTGCTTGATACCTATCTGCGATAGACGAAAACTGCAAATAAAGAGAAGGAGTGCTCTGCGTGGGGTACTCCTTTTGTTTCGGGATAAGCCCCCAAAAAATGAGCGGTATGCAAGGACTGACTCTTGCATACCGCTCTTCCAAAGACTTACACACAATCTCTCTCACGTGCGGGGCTTCTTACACACAACTCACTCACACCCCGCTCTCTCTCACATTATCTTACTCTCACAAATTTGGTTTAGCTGTACAAGAAACGCTTGATACTGCGCTTCGGTGTCTTTTCAAACTCGCCGTCGATAAGCTCGATTGCTGCTACTTGGCTGTAATTGGGCAACAGCTGATTGAGCGCTACGAGGTTCTCTTTCATTGTGGTCTCGGCCTCGGCTTTAATCTCGGCTGTCAGAGGCTTGCCTGCGGTATCCACTGCAACCAATCCCACGAGTTTGCCCTTGCCGCGCTCGACGATAAGCGACTCGGCTACCATGGGCATTTCGTTGAGTTGATCCTCAATCTCCTCGGGGTAGATGTTCTGTCCGTTCGCGCTCAAAATCATCGCCTTGCTACGACCACGAATGTAGATATTGCCGTGTTTGTCGATGATTCCGAGGTCACCCGTACGGAACCAACCATCTTCGGTAAACGCTGCGGCAGTAGCCTCGGGGTTGTTGAAATAACCGATTGTGACATTGTCGCCATTGACCTGAATCTCTCCCACACACTCTCTCGCGTTCTCGGAGTCAATGCGAACGTTCATACCTGCCACAGGTTTGCCGCATGAGCGTTTAGCGAAGTGTTCCCAATCCTCGTAACCGATAAGCGGGGCGCACTCTGTCATACCATAGCCAACGGTGTACGGGAATTTAATCATACGCATAGTCTTCTCGACATTCTTTGCCAAAGCGGCGCCGCCGATGATGATACTGCGTACTTTGCCACCCAATGCGCTAATCAATGTCTTGCGAATCTTGCTGCAAATGAGTTGGCGTACTCCCGGAATCATAAGCGCAACCTTCATCGCGGGCTTATTGACTACGGGGATAACTTTGTTTTTGAATATCTTCTCCATTACCAAAGGTACGGTAATGATAAGGTACGGTTGAACTTCGGCAAAGGCTTGCAACAATACGCTGGGCGTAGGGGTCTTGCCGAGGAAGTAGATAGCGCAACCTTGACACAACGGATAGGTCAATTCAAATGCCATACCGTAGAGGTGCGCCAAAGGCAACATCGACAACATGTGGTCGCCCGGATTGGCGGGCAGACGATGAATACCGAAGTCGATGTTCGACGAGAAGTTGCGAGCGGTCAGCATAACGCCTTTGGGGGTGCTGGTTGTGCCCGAGGTGTAGTCAATCATCAACAGTGTGTCGAGGTTCTCTTTCGAGAAATTGACATCTTCGGGACGAACGCCATTGGGGAACTTCTCGGCCATCTGCTTGTCGAGGTCGTCAATGGGTGTTGCGCTCCACAAAATCTCCAAAGTGTCGATATTGATGGCGCAAACCAGACGATCGATACCCGACTCCGAAAGAGTTTTCCATGCAGCCTCGTCGGTAAACAAAACGCGGCTCTCGGAGTGCTTGATGAGGTTTGCTGCGCTATCGACTGTAAAATCGTTAAGGATAGGAACGGCTACTGCATCGGCCGAGGTTACACCAAAGAAAGTGATACCCCAACGCGCGCTGTTTTTGCCGTAAATTGCAATTTTGTCGCCAGCCTGAACGCCTACACTCTTAAATATAAGATGCAGACGCTCTATTTCGGTTGCGGTTTGTCCAAAGGTAAAAACGTCGCCGTGAAAATCGCAAAGCGCGGGAGCGTTCCAGTTGGCGTGTACCGCATTGTTGAAATAATATAAAAAGTGTTTCATCTTTTCTGTGTCGCTTTTTATTTGTTGTGTGTTTTTTTTGTTAGCCTTTGTTTGTTGTCGCCCACGCATCGTGAGCGTTATGTTGTGTAGTCCACGTTGTCTTTGTGGAACTGCGACGGCGAATTTGATACATTTTTTTTGAACTCGACGAAAAAAGGGTTTTGCCCCCGCTGAAAAACCCGATTTTGGGCGTTTTTGGGGCGAATTTGTCTA
This sequence comes from Rikenellaceae bacterium, assembly GCA_015060105.1. Classification (GTDB taxonomy): domain Bacteria; phylum Bacteroidota; class Bacteroidia; order Bacteroidales; family Rikenellaceae; genus UBA940. Next base: position 28,762 of record SUZD01000006.1, read on the forward strand.
TTCTGGGGTGAAATTCCTTGTTTGGTAATCGGTTTGGGGCGAATTTTGGGCTGTTTTTTAGTGGGGAATTGTGTGCGCTTGTCGGCAAAACCGGAGTATTTGTCGAGATTTTTGGGGCATTTGCGCTAATGGCCTCCCTAACCCCGAGGACATAGGGAGGTTAAGGAGTTTATGGAGGGTAGTGGAGTGTCGGGGGAGTGCGGGAGTGCAGGTACGCAGGTGTGTGTCGGGGTGTGGTTTTAGGGGCGTTGGTATTTGTTTATTCCTTATTTAAATGCTATATTTGCGAAAAGGAGGTATTGTTATGAAACGAATACTACTGCTTATCTGCCTTTCGGTGGTGACTCTAAACCTTTCGGCTCAACGTTATGGGCTGGGGCCACGTCACGAAATGCGTGTGGGCGTCGGTCTTTTACCTATGTCAAACTTCGACCTTGATGCCTTCGTAATTGACCGCGATTGTAGTGCCGGTGGTTTTTACGACCGCACACATCTCTATATTGGCGATATTTACAAATCCCCCTCGATAAGTTTTTCGTACACAGGTCGCCTTGCTCGCTGGTTTGAGCTTGGCTTTGTGGCAAGCTACCATTCGGCGTTCGCCCATACCTATACCCGCAAGGGCAATGTGAAGGAGGGTCACTATGCCGACCACTATCTACACCTAATGCCGACTGCCCGTTTTGTGTGGCTCCGACGTGATTTGGTGCGTATGTACTCTTCGGTTGGCTTGGGCCTTACGAGCGTGAATGTCGGTTGTGCCAAGCCTACTTCGACGGAGGTTGCTCGTCGTTCCGCAGGAATGATATTTAGCTTCGAGATTGTCGGTGTCGGTATCTCGGTTGGTCGCAGGGTGTTTGGTTTTGCCGAGTTGGGTATCGCTTCGCGCGGTTTCTTTAATGTCGGCGTAGGTTGCAGGTTGTTCTCACAAAAACAGAAACGCAATGGAGAGATATATTAGAAATATACCGAGCCGTATCGCGGTACTTGTGCTGTTGGTTGTCGCTATGATGGGTTGCGCTCGTAGAGGCGACTATTACTATAGCTGGCCTCTGCCACATAAGTATCTCAATCTGGTTATATCTGATGAAGTTCGCACACTTGCCAATGATGCCTATGTTGTTATTCTGGCCGAGCAGTGGGCGGCAATAGACTCGATTGAGAGTCGCGAAAAGTTTATGAAGGAGTACTTTCGGGATTGTCGCTTGGAGGAGCATACCGACTCTATCGAAATCTTCTATCCCCAACACTTTGATGCGTATTACGAGGGCGAGGTGTTAGTGAGGCCAAGAGTCGATACCGTGCGAAGTGTGATTTATCGTGAGGTGTATCCCGAAGCTACGCTTTCGACCGAGGTGGGTGCTGTGCGTAGCTATGGCGATATAATATTGAGTACGCTTGGCGAAAATCGCTTCAACGTCGAGCGAAGGACCGAGAGTGGCGTTACCTTCTTGGCGGATATATTGCATCGTTCTGACCATCAGGACGGCTTTGATATGTTTCGGTTCTCGGGCTTGCGTGCAGGAACAGATGATGGATTGGAGCTTAAATACTCGCTCGAAGAGGTGATGGTGCAGATGGGCGAGAAGTTTACTCCCCTGACTAACGAGAGGTTTTATATGGGCTCGCTGCACATACCCCGACATCGTTTTGCAATATTTAACGGCCGTATAGAGGTGGCTGTCAAGTCGTCATCGATGTCGGTGCCCGATAAATTCTTTATGGAGTACAACTATACCAACAACTATGACGTGGACGAGAGATAATCTCGGCGCCACCCCCAAACACTACTATTGATGAAAAAACCTTCGTTTCTAATCTCCCTTGTGCCAATTATTGTGCTGTTGGTGCTGATTGCGCTCAATGTGATACTTGAACCGGATGACACTCTGGCCGGCTCCAATCAACTTTCGCTGTTTCTCGCCTCGTTTGTTGCGGGTGTGATAGCTCTGTGCTATGGGACCTCATGGACACAACTTGTCGAGGGCATAACTCGTGCGTTTGTGAGTGCTGTTCCCGCCTTTCTGATACTTTTGATGGTGGGCGTGCTGTCGGGCTCGTGGATGACCAGCGGCATTATCCCCACAATGATATATTACGGATTGGAGGTGCTTCGCCCCGAGTTTTTCCTGCCTGCAACGGTACTGCTTACGGTTGTAATCTCTCTGGCAACGGGTAGTTCGTGGTCCACAGTTGCAACTATCGGTGTGGCGCTTATTGCGGTGGGTAATGCTCTCGGTATCGACCCTGCGTGGAGCGCGGGAGCCATTATCTCGGGCGCGTATTTCGGCGATAAGGTGTCGCCCCTGTCCGATACCACCAACCTTGCAGCAACGGTGGCCGAAGTGCCGCTTTTCGACCATATACGCTTTATGATGCGCACCACTATCCCCACGATTGTTGTGACACTTGTGGCGTTTACCGTTATGGGTTTTTGCGCGGGTGGCTCAACGGCCGATATAAGCTCGACTGCCGAGTTCCAACAAGCCATAGCCTCGACCTACCGAATAAGCGGTTGGTTTATGCTTGTGCCGTTGGTTGTGTTGGTGCTGATTGTGCGCCGTATGCCCGCTGTCCCCGTCTTGATGATAGGCTCGTTGTTGGCTGTCGTTTGTGCCGCCATATTCCAACAACCCCTGCTCGAACAACTTGCGGGCGAGCCTCTGGATTGGGGTAGCGGCTATCGCGTGCTTACTCGATGTATGTATGGCGCAACCGAGCCGAGCACGGGTGTCGAGGCGGTGGATTCGCTCCTATCTACGGGCGGTATGTGGGGTATGATGCCTACCGTGTGGCTGATTATCTCGGCGATGGTGTTTGCGGGAGTAATGGACGCAGGTGGTTTCCTGGCGAAGATGACCGACTCTCTCGCATCACGATTGAGCCGTCGTGCGCCTATGGTTACCGCAACAGCTGCATCGTGTCTGCTTTTTAACCTCACAACGGGCGACCAATATATGTCGATTGTTGTCCCCGGAAAGATGTTCCACGAGGCATATCGACGCAAAGGATATGACAGTTGTCTGCTCAGCCGAACACTCGAAGATGGAGCAACTGCAACAAGTGTGCTTATACCGTGGAATACTTGTGGTGCAACGCAGGCGACGATACTTGGTGTTGCGACATTCAGTTACCTGCCTTTTGCCATTTTCTGTTGGTTGTCGCCCTTGATGACCATATTATTTGCGTGGTTAGGAATTGCTCAATCTCCCAAATTCAGAAAAACTGTATAACAAGGTATATACAACTTCAAACCAAAATAGGCTGCCCGATTGGGACAGCCTATTTTGATTATTCTAATGGCAAATTAGAATGGTAGGTCATCGACATCGTCAGCCGTTGCGGGCATGGCGGTCTCTTTGAACGGAGCCTCCTCAACTGCGGGCGCAGCGGGAGTTGCAGTAGCTGCCGCAGGCGCTTGGTTGATACGCCATGCATTGACATTGGTGTACCAGCGACCATTATACTCGCGCGACTCGATGTTAATCGAAATAGACACTTTATCGCCCTCGCGAAGGTTTGCAGCCTCTGCTGCCTTATCGCCAAAGAAGGTTACGCACACCTTACGATTGAACTCGTCGGGTTGCTCGATGATGATTTCACGTTTTTGCCACTCGCCACGTGCGCTTGTACCGCTTTGCACAGGCAGGATTTTATAAACAAGTCCGTTGATATCCATAGTTAATCTGTTTTTGCTTGGTGCAAAGGTAATAAAAATAAAATTAGCATTTGCTATACAACAGCCGACAAAAAAAGCGTGTCCCGAAACTTGTTGGACACGCTTTTTTGATTTATTCGGTCTGGCCGCCTTCGACTTATCGTTGGCTGCCTTTACCTTGCATCTCGGGAGTGATAACTTGGTGCAACTCTACCTCGAATACCAAAGCGTCGTTAGCTTTGATTTTACCGCGAGCTTGTGCGCCATAGCCGAGAGTCGAGGGGATATAGAGGTTGATTTTACCACCCTCACCGATGAATTTCAGACCCTCTTCCCAGCCTTGAATCATACCGCGACCCAAGGGGAGCTCGATGCTGTCGTTTTGGTCGAATACTTGACCGTCTTTCAAGGTACCTTTGTAGCTAACCAAGAGTTGGTCCATGGCGTTGCTGGGTTTAACCTCGTTACCGGTCTCGATAATCTCGTACATCAAACCGCTGTCAGTAACTTTAACATTGGGGTTCTCTTTTGCGATTTTCTCCAAGAAAGCGGTCGACTCTTCGAGGTTGCGAGCAGGAACGCGAACATAGAAGTAGTCGTTCAAGAATGCGTAAGCGTCCTCGATGTTGATTTGCTCCTCGCCATTCCAACCCTCTTTCAGACCTTGCATAATGATGTCGTAGTTGAGAGTCGAGTCGAGTTGATAAACGCTTTGTTTGATACCTTTACCGAAGTCGATACCGAGGCAGTATGCTACCGAGTCCTTCTCCGAAAGGTTTTTGATGTTTTTGGTACCGGTGCTGCACGAAGCAAGAGTAAGTGCTGCGATGGCAAACATTGCAAATTTTTTCATTTTCTTCTGTTTTTTATTGTGAATAATTTATCGTCTTTGTGGTGTTTTGGTTGCTCCAAAACTTTGCAAAACTAATGATTTTTATTGGATTTGCTACTCTTTGTGTTGATTTTTATCAATTGTTCCTGTTCTTTTTCTTCTCGATACCATTCAATACGGTAATCAGAGCCATTCCGAGCAGGGCCGCAGCAATGGATGCCATTAGGATTGCTATCTTGCCATTGTCGATGATATGGTGCTGACCTTCAAACGCCAATGTGTCGATGAAAATAGACATTGTAAAACCGATACCGCCAAGGCAGGCTACGGCAAACAACATCATCCAACTTGCGCCGGCGGGTTTCTCGCCGAAACGGCACTTGATGGCCAGCCAACTTGCACCGAAGATACCGAAAGGTTTACCCAATACCAATCCGAGGAAGATACCCCAGCCCATTGATGTTCCGAAGATGTTGAACGCCTCCAAACTATTAAATTGAACACCTGCATTGGCAAGAGCAAAGATAGGCATAATCAGGAAATTGACCCAGGGGCTCAACAAGTGCTCCATACGTTGTGCCATACCCATCGAGTAGTTGGCAGTGCTACGCAACTCGTGCAGGGCATGGTATTGGTGTCCGATACGTGCAGCCTCGTCGGGGTTGTGCTCGTAGTGTTGAAACTCGTGGATACAAATTTGTTGGCGACTGAGGAACTCCTCTTTGGAGTAGCGCGGGCGGTAGGGGATAAGCATAGCCATAGCCACACCGGCCAGCGTTGCGTGAACGCCCGAGTGGTAGAACAAGAACCACATCACAATCGCGGGAATCAGGTAGTAGCGAACGCGATAGACACCTATGCGGGCGAAGATGCGGAACATAACCATCATGGCCGCGATGATTGCGATATATGTCCAATTGATTTGTCCTCCATAGAAGAGCGCGATGACCACAATAGCACCGAGGTCATCGACAATAGCCAACGCCGTCAAAAAGACTTTCAAGGAAACGGGTACGCGTTTTCCGAGCAACGACATAATGGCGATTGCAAAGGCGATGTCGGTAGCGGTGGGGATACCCCAGCCGATAGCAAACTCGCTATCCTTGTTAATCAGGTAGTAGATAGCGGCAGGGGCAAGCATACCTCCGAGTGCGGCAAATGCGGGAAGCAGAGCCTTACGTGGCGAGGAGAGTTGTCCCTCTTTGAGTTCGTGTTTGATTTCGAGGCCGACAACGAAGAAGAATATCACCATCAATCCGTCATTGATGAACTTTTCGATGTCGATGGTGAACGAGTAAATCTTGCCGATTGAGATAGAGAGTTTGGTGGTCAGTATCTGATGATACAAATCACGGGTAGCGGGCAGGTTGCACAAAAGCATAGCCAATGCCACGAAAAACAAGAGAATTACACCACTCGCCCACGGAGTACGGAGAAAATGGCGAATCCGTTCGCTTAAATGGGTGTCCATTGTTAGTTTATTCACTGTCATAGTGTTTGGTAGTGTTGTATGTTTTGTGTTTTATAGTCTTGAAGACTTTATGGTCTGGCCGCACAGCTTGAATAGAACTCTTGCGCCGGTCGAGGCGTCAATCGAGTTCTCGCCTTGTGGGACAACTTCGTTGAGGTCGAATCCTATAATCTGTCGTCCTTTCTCGGTTACACGTTTGAGCAACCAAACGGCCTCGTTGAACGACAAACCTCCGGCAACAGGAGTGCCTGTATTGGGGCAGTTGTCGGGCGAAAGGCCGTCGATGTCGAAACTGATATAGACCTTTTCGGGCAGGGTGTCGATAATCGCGTCGCACAGCGCGTTCCAAGTTTCGCCATTGAATTTGCGCTCAGCAAGTGCGTGGTCAGGGAATTGTGTGATGCGTTTGCTGGCCTCGGCGTATGCGATTTCGTCCTCGCAGTAGTCACGGATACCGACCTGCACCAGGCGGCTTACCTCGGGCAGCGTGGACATCACATTGTACATAATCGAGGCGTGCGAATATTTGAATCCTTCGTAAGCAACACGCAGGTCGCAGTGAGCGTCGATATGGAGTATTCCGAAGTCGCGGTGTTTCTCGGCAAGGGCTTTAATGAAGCCATAGGGAGTGCTATGGTCGCCACCCACCAAGCCGACAAGTTTATTCTCGTCGAGCAGGGCTTTGGTCTGTGCATAGACCTTTTCGTTCAGCTCTTCGCAACCCGCATTTATCTTGTCGAGTTTGCGGCGTAGCAAGAAGTTATCATTGACCGATGAGCCTTGTTCGAGCGCCTCGATAATCTTCTCGGCGTCCTCGCGCAGGGTGATACTCTGCTCCTGAATCGAGTAGTCGATAGGTGCCGTTGCGATACCGTGCTTCCACTCGTCACGGGCATAAGGGTCGTAGAAGTCGAGCTGTGTCGATGCCTCAATCAGAGCGTCGGGAGCAGACGAAGAGCCACCACCATAAGACGAAGTAACGTCCCATGGAGCCGACACCAGAACGAGCTCTGCGCTCTCCACAGTGAAGGGCATACCGAAGAAGTTTCCGTTATTGATACCCACATCGTTAGGGTTGTAATCCGACAGCTTCATAACCTTACCTATTAAGTATAAAATACATCCGCAAAGGTAACCTTTTTTTGATAAATAATTAAATTATTTATTTTTTTTGTCTTTTTACACAATATCGGTAGACAAGGGGCGTTATTATTGCGGATCTTGATAGCGCAGTGATTGTACAGTTAAGATTTTTTCATAATCAATACATTAAAGTTGGGTTCACCTCGTCGCGTGTCGGCGAGGTGTTTTATTTAGCGGGTAATTCTTGGGGTTACCAAGTCTTTTAAGGTGTTCGGTGGCATAGTTGCTATTTGTGACCGCTGTGTTTTGGGCGGGTAACTCTTGGGGTTGCTAAGTCTTTTGGAGGGTCGGTGCACCAAGAGCCTATCCTTATCGCAGTTCTTATTTGGGTAACCTCGATATTTTGTTTAAAATATTTATCTTTGCGCTAAACATCAAAGTTGTGGCGATGAAGATAGTTATTGATTGCGATATACCCTACATTCGTGGTGTGTTTGAGCCGTTTGCCGAGGTGGTGTATCTGTCGGGCGATGCGGTAACAGCCCAAGATGTGCTGGATGCCGATGCGTTGATTGTTCGCACTCGCACTCGTTGCGACCGCTCGTTGCTCGAAGGCTCGTCGGTGCGTGTTGTTGCCACCGCTACAATCGGAACGGACCATATCGACCTTGATTGGTGCGCCTCTGCCGGTATCAAGGTTGCATCGGCTGCGGGTTGCAACGCCCGAGGCGTGTTGCAATGGGTCTCGGCGGCGTTGGTATGGGTGTGCCGTAATCTCGGAATGGTGCCAGCCGCGACCACTTTGGGTGTTGTCGGTGTAGGCCACGTTGGCAGTCTTGTTGCCGAATATGCCGAGAGTTGGGGTTTCAGGGTGCTTCGTTGCGACCCGCCGCGCAAGGAGCGCGAGGGTGGCGACTTCCGCCCGCTCGACGAGGTGTTGGCACAAAGCGACATAGTGACACTCCATACACCTTTTACCCGCGAGGGCGCATATCCGACGGCAAATCTCATCAATGCCGAGGCAATCAAACTAATGCCTCGTGGTGCGGTGCTGTTTAACTCGTCGCGCGGAGGTGTGGTCGATGAGCAGGCGTTGTTGCTCTCCGAACACCCGTTTGCACTCGATACTTGGGTCGGCGAGCCCGAAATCGACCCCGACGTTCTTGCATCGGCAATTCTCGCCACTCCGCATATTGCGGGTTATTCGCGTCAGGGCAAGGCGACTGCAACAAGTATGGCTTGTCGGGCTGTTGCCGAGGTGTTGGGGCTTGATGTACACCTCGACTTACCCGTTCCCCCAACCAAAGTGCGCCCAATATCGTGGAGCGAATTGTGCGATACTATCGACAACTACTTTGATATTGAGGCGCAAAGCAAGGCTCTCAAAACAACCCCTGCGGAGTTCGAGAAGATGCGTAACCGTTACGACTATCGTCAGGAGTTTTTCTGATTTCCGACAACTACCATCTCAATGGGTTGTTCTTGTTTCGGGTCAAGCGGATGTGCTTGATACTCAATTTCCTCCCAATCTATGCTGTGTAGGTCGATGCAACGAATTGTGTTGTTGTATGCCGTTTTGTAATAGACCTTGCGTGCTGTAAGGTCGATAGCCGTTGTCCATTGTGTTGCGCTCGGCAGCGTATGTTCGTCGGGATTTTCGACGGCAATCGGGACATCGAAATTGTTGAGTAGGTGGAAACACTCCAAGATGGTCGAAAAACCATCGTCACGCATCGGCGCTGTATTGCGGAACATCGCTGCGCGCACGAAGCGCGAGGGTGGGGTGAAGTCGCCCGGCAGACCCAGCATACCCGAACTGCCTCCCAACGGGAACAATTCAATATCGCCAAGTTTGTGGCTTGGAGCATCTCCTGCGTGCAGATTGACATAGTTATTCAGATTGGCAAGGTGCCACTCGAATCCCGGGGCGTTGGTCAGAACACCCACCGTATTCTCGTAGAAATGGGGCACACCATCGACTATCTCCAATACGACCTGCCTGCCCGACGGCTCACCTATGCGCCAATGTACCACCGCACTGCGCTCCAAACCCACGATGCGAACTTTGTCGAGCCCTTTTTGTACCTCGTCGATGGCCGAAAACTGCGTCAATATCCATTGTACCACTTGCAAATCGGCCAATGTCGAGTCGTTCATCGAGGCGTCGTAGCCCACATAACCCCCATACTTTGGAAAGAAGAATAGACCTGCCGACAATCCCGCCTCGTTGATACCTTCGGCGATAAACTCACGCTCGACAACCGCCAAACCCACAACGCCGTATTTGGCCTCGAAACGCACTCCATTGGCGCCCGTAGGAGTGTAGGAGCGCAACGTTTCGCCGCGCGGAATAATCACATACTCGCTTTGGAGGGGCCCTTTGGCCCACTCAATAGTGCGTGCTTGAACATAACTGCCGTCGCGCGCCGTAAGCGATATTCCCGTACAAGCCGCAGCGGGTAGGGTTGAGCACACTACTGCTGCCACACCTGACATCAAGCATTTTCTGAAAGTTTTCATACGATAAGAACTGTTTTGGTACGTCTTGCGTTCTGCAAAAGATAAGCCAAAACAGAAAAGGTTGTGGACGAGAGCAGACACCTCAACGCAAAAGAGGCTGTCCGCATCGGACAGCCTCTTCTAATATATTCGGGTAGTGAACTATCTTACGATTGTCTCCTCGCGGTCGGGGCCGAGCGAGATAATGCCGATAGAAACACCTGTTTCGCTCTCGATGTACTCAACATACTCCTTGAACTCGGCGGGGAGCTCGTCATAAGTACGCATCTTGGTAGTATCGCAATTCCAGCCCTTGAACTCGCGGTAGATGGGGGTTACCTCGTCTGCCACCTCGAAGGGGAAGTAGTCGATACGCTCGCCATTAACCTCGTAGCCAACGCACACCTTGATAGTGTCGAAGTCGTTGAGGATATCGCTCTTCATCATAATAAGCGAAGTCACGCCATTCATCATCACGGCATATTTGAGGGCTACCATATCGAGCCAGCCGCAACGACGCGGACGACCTGTGGTTGCACCAAACTCGTGACCCAATTGACGAAGTTTCTCGCCCGTCTCGTCGAACAACTCTGTGGGGAAGGGGCCGCTGCCGACACGGGTGCAATACGCTTTGAAGATACCGTAAACCTCGCCAATGCGTGTGGGTGCAACGCCCAAGCCTGTGCAGACACCTGAACACAGCGTATTCGACGATGTTACAAACGGGTAGGTTCCGAAATCAACATCCAACATCGAGCCTTGTGCGCCCTCTGCCAAGATGGGTTTGTCTTCGGTCAGGTATTTATTAACTTCGATTTCGGTATCGACGATGGGGAATTTTTTGAGCAACTCGATGCCTTCCATCCATTTTGCCTCATACTCGGTAATGTCGTACTCGAAGTTGTATTGCAAGCGAAGAATCTCGTCGTGTTTTGCTTTCAGTGCATTGTAACGCTCCAAGAAAGCGGGCGAGAGAACATCACCCATACGGAGTCCGTTACGGCCTGTTTTGTCCATATAGGTCGGGCCGATACCTTTGAGTGTCGAGCCGATTTTGCCTGCGCCTTTTGCAGCTTCCGATGCAGCGTCAAGCATACGGTGGGTAGGCAGGATAAGGTGTGCGCGCTTCGAGATAATCATCTTCGAGAGTACATCAACGCCTGTTGCTTCGAGCTCGTGAATCTCCTCTGCCAGGATAACGGGATCGACAACCACACCGTTACCGATTACGTTGATTGTGCCGTCGCGGAAGATACCCGAAGGTATGGTGTGAAGCACATAGCTTTTGTTGTTGAAATGGAGCGAGTGACCCGCATTGGGACCGCCCTGGAATCGGGCGATAACGTTGTAGCGGGGTGTCAGCACATCAACAACCTTGCCTTTGCCTTCGTCGCCCCACTGCAAACCGAGAACTACATCAATCTTTTTCATAATAAGGTTTTAGAAAAAACGTACCTACAAAGGTACTCCTTTTGAATTGGATTTCCAAACCTTTTAAATAAAAATACCGATTTTTGGGGCAAGGGGCTGGTATGAATATATAAAACACGGGCGTTGATACGTTTGAAAAACGTAGGTTTACGAAAAAAGCACTATCTTTGTCGGTTGATATGAACAGTTTTGTGCGAAATATACAACTTTGTAGAGTTGTCCGAGTTCTGCTTGTCGTGGCGATGTTGTGCGTTGCCACAAGTTCGTTGCACGCGCAATACAACAAAGCGTACTTCTTCTGGATGGGGCGCGAGCACATCATCGAAAACCGTTATCGAGATGCAATCCGTTCGCTCAACATTCTGCTCGGTGTCGATAAAGACGCCTACGAGGGCTATTTCTTGCGTGGCGTGGCCAAGTACAATCTCGAAGATTTGCTGGGTGCCGACGCCGATTTCTCGCAAGCCATCAATATCAATCCCGTTTATACTCTTGCCTATCAATATCGCGCTATCACTCGCGCCCGTCTGGGTAACTACGAAGATGCACTTGCCGACTTTGCCGAGGCCATATCGCTACGCCCCGACCAAGAGGGTATCTATTTCAGCCGAGGTGTGACGCTGCTGTTGAGTGGTCGTTTTGGTGCGGCTATCGAGGATTTCGATACCTTCATTCACTACGACCCGAAGGTTGCCGATGCCTATCTCAATCGTGGCTTGTGCTACCTATCGCTCAAAGATACGGTGCGGGCTCGCGCAGAGTTCGATATGGCGATACGCACCAACCGCGAAAGCCCCGATGGCTACAACCGCCGAGGCTCGCTGCTGATGGAGCAAAACCAACCGCAGGAGGCACTCGCTGATTTCAATCAGGCGATTGTGTGTGATACAACCTATTTGCCGTCGTACTTCAATCGCGCCCTTGCCTACTCGAAGTTGAAACGCCCGGGTGACGCCTTGCGTGACTTCGACCACGTTTTGCGAATAGACTCGACCAGCGCGGTGACATATTTCAACCGAGCAATTTTGCGTACGCAGATAGGCGACTATAACAGCGCACTCGAAGACTACAATCAGGTGGCGTTCTACTCGCCCGACAATGTGTTGGTGTACTACAACCGAGCATTGTTGTACTCGCGATTAAATGACCCTCACGCAGCTATCAAGGACTACACTCGCGCAATCGAACTATATCCCGATTTTGCGGCGGCATATATCAACCGAGCCGAGTTGAAACGCCGCATTGGCGATATGCGAGGCTCCAAAAGTGATGTTCAGATTGCCAATCGTAAGATTGCCGAGTATCGCTCGCGCTTGTGGGATACCACCTCGATTTCGAGTTATGCCGACACAAGTCGCCGTTTCAACCGCTTGTTGTCGTTCGATACCAAATTAACAGCCAAACGATTGGCAGTCAGCCAGGAGGGTAAGAATATTTCGCTTTTGCCGCTGTTCAAATTCTCGATGCACAACAACGTCAAAGCGGCCGACGCCAATGCAGGCAAATACTATGTTCCCGCCATTGATACCCTTGTTCAACGTTTGGGTGGAGCCCCCTATGTCTTCTCGAATCGCACAACCGACATAGCAACAGACTCGCTGGTAAGGTTGAGTCGCCAGATGGCCGAGCATACAACTGATAATTACGAAGAGTTGTTCCGTTTGGGCGTGGCGCAATCGCTTGTGCGCCAATATACTTCGAGCGTTGGTACATTCTCGGTGCTTGTTGAATTGTACCCGACAGACCCGTTTGTATATATCAATCGCAGTACGGTGCGTGCCGAGATGACCGACTTTATTTCGAGTATATCGCAAGGCTATGGCCGTATCACAATCGATAGCGACCCTGCCAATAAACTGCGTAGCGGAACAACCCGAACATACGACTACGACGAGGCTATTGCCGACCTCAATAAAGCGGCAAAGTTGCGACCCGATTTGGCATATATCTACTACAATCGAGGAAACCTGCAAGCCATCAGTGGTCGTCTGCCCGAGGCGTTTGATGATTATACCAGAGCAATCGAACTCAACCCCGATTTCGCCGAGGCGTACTACAACAGAGGATTGGTGCAAATCTATATGAAGGATACTCGCAAGGGGTGTCTTGATGTGAGCAAGGCGGGCGAATTGGGTGTCGAGCAGGCTTATACGGTGCTTAACCTCTATGCCCGACCTGAACACGATTAGACTCATAAACTAAAAACCATAAACTAAAATGACAGAAAAACTACACAAAAAACTCAATGACTCGGCGGCAATGCGTTGGGGCGCGCTCTTCGTAGTGGCATTTACTATGATGGCGGCATACTTCGTCAATGACGTTATGGCTCCGCTGAAAAGTATGTTCGAGAGCAATCTCGGTTGGAGCTCGTCGGAGTACGGATTTTTTACGGGCGCATACAGCTTCCTCAATGTATTCCTGCTGATGCTCATTTGGGGTGGATTTATTCTCGATAAGTTCGGAATCCGCTTTACGGGTATCCTCTCGACCGTGTTGATGGTTGCAGGTACCGCTATCGAGTATCTCGGAATTACCGTTTTGGCTTCGGCCGAGGGCGTGTTCCTCGACTACCAAACAAGCGTTTGGGTAGCTTCGGCAGGTTATGCAATCTTTGGCGTGGGTGCCGAGGTTGCTGGTATTACCGTTACCAAAGTTATCGCCAAGTGGTTCAAAGGCAAAGAGATGGCGACTGCAATGGGTGTGCAGGTTGCTTTGGCCCGTATCGGCTCACAAGCGGCTTATGCTTTGGCGTTGCCTTTGGCGGGCGGAAGTGCCGAGGCCGAGGGTGGTTGCCCCTGCTTGACTACCGAGAGCGTTGTTGCGGCTGGCTCGACTGACCTCTCGTTCCCATTGATGATTGGCCTTTCGTTGTTGGTGCTCGGTATGATTGCATTCCTTGTGTTCGCGGTGTTCGATAAACGACTCGACAAACAAAACGAGGGCGTTGCCGAGGAGAGTGGCGACGAGGAGAAATTCTCGTTCAAAGATGTGGCCTCGATTTTGGGTAACAAGGGCTTCTGGCTGATTGCCCTTTTGTGCGTGCTCTTCTACTCGTGCGTGTTCCCCTTCCAAAAGTTTGCAACAGAGTTCTTTACTCTCAAATACAATATGGACGCAAGCCTCGCAGGAACTATTGCAGGTCTGCCAGCGTTGGGCGCATTGGTGCTGACCCCGCTGTTTGGTGGCGTGGTCGATAAACGAGGTAAAGCGGCTTCGATTATGATGCTCGGTTCGGCTATGCTTATCTTCGTTCACATGGTCTATGCTATCCCCACCATTAGTGCAACTTGGGTGGCTGTGGCTTTGATGTTGGTGTTGGGTGTTGCCTTCTCGTTGGTGCCCTCGGCTATGTGGCCTTCGGTTGCCAAGATTTTCCCCGCACACCAACTCGGAACCGCCTATGCGCTGATTTTCTTCATTCAAAATATCGGCTTGTGGGGTATCCCCGTGCTGATTGGCAAGGTGTTGGACAGTTTCTGCAAAGTGGAGATTACCGACCCCGCACAACTCCAAGCATTGAACGGTTGTGTATGCCCCTCGGAGTGCGCTGATTGTGCGGACAAATGCTTGGTTGCCGTGTCGTCGTACGACTATACCCTGCCAATGATGATTTTTACGGGTCTGGCTGTTTCGGCTTTGGTTATCGCGTTCATTCTCAAACGAGTAGATAAGTCCAAAGGCTACGGTTTGGAGTTGCCCAACATCAAGTAGGAAGGCGACTCTCTGTAACTCATATCGGGGGCTGTTCGACAAATGGTACGGACAGCCCTCGTCGTTTGGTGTGAGAAATGTTGAGCCGAGATTGCGCATAGTTAATTTAAAATGTGTATCTTTGGCGCAAAATTTTATAAATAAGGTATGTTTGAAAATCTGACCGATAAGCTTGAACGCTCGTTTAAGGTCCTCAAAGGCGAGGGTCGTATTACCGAAATCAATGTTGCCGAGACACTCAAAGAGATTCGTCGTGCGCTGATTGACGCCGATGTCAATTACAAGGTGGCCAAAGCATTCACCGATGAGGTTAAACAGAAAGCGCTCGGAGCAAATGTGCTGACAGCCGTGAAACCCGGACAAATGCTGACCAAGATTGTCCGCGACGAGTTGGCACTCCTGATGGGCGGTACCTCGACCGATATTAAACTCGAAGGTATGCCCGCAGTAATCCTCATCGCAGGTCTTCAAGGTTCGGGTAAAACCACTTTCTCGGGTAAACTCGCGCTCCAACTGCGCGAGAAACGCCAACGCAGTGTGTTGTTGGTTGCGGGCGACGTGTATCGTCCTGCGGCTATCGACCAATTGAAGATTTTGGGAGAGCAGGTAGGCGTTGAGGTCTATACCGAAGAGGGTAACAAAAACCCTGTCGAGATTGCCGAGAACGCAATTAAATACGCTCGTAGCAAGAGCATTAACACCGTAATTGTCGATACCGCAGGTCGTCTGGCTGTCGATGAGGCGATGATGCAGGAGATTACAGCTGTTAAAGCGGCGGTTAATCCTTGCGAGACGCTGTTTGTTGTCGATTCGATGACGGGTCAAGATGCTGTGAATACCGCCAAAGAGTTTAATGACCGCCTCGATTTCGATGGTGTGGTATTGACCAAACTCGATGGTGATACTCGTGGTGGTGCCGCTATCTCGATTCGCCGCGTGGTTGATAAGCCTATCAAGTTTATGTCGATGGGCGAGAAGATGGACGCATTGCAAGTGTTCCACCCCGAGCGTATGGCCGACCGTATCCTGGGTATGGGCGACGTCGTGTCACTCGTGGAGCGCGCGCAAGAACAGTATGACGAGGAGGCTGCACGACGACTCAAAAAGAAAATCTACAAGGACGAGTTCGACTTTAACGACTTCCTCGACCAGATAGCCCAAATTAAGAAGATGGGTGGTATGAAAGACCTGATGTCGATGATTCCGGGTGTTGGTCGCGCACTGAAAGATGTCGAGATTTCGGACGACATCTTCAAACAAACCGAAGCAATTATCGGCTCGATGACCCCCGAGGAGCGTTCGCGCCCCTCGATGATTAACGCTTCGCGTCGTGAGCGTATCGCTCGTGGTAGCGGTACTTCGCTGGCCGAGGTTAATCGCTTGATGAAGCAGTTCGAGGAGAGCCGCAAGATGATGAAGATGGTCGCAGGTGGCGGAATGAAACAGATGATGCGCCGTATGCCTCGTCGTCGATAAAACCCAAACCAGAAGTAAGAGAAACACACAATATGGAACAACAAAAGATTCGCAATATTGCAATTATCGCACACGTCGATCACGGTAAAACAACGCTCGTCGATAGAATGATTATGCAAGGGCAGGTTGTGCGTGAGGGCGCACAATCGGGTGGCGACCTTGTGCTTGATAACAACGATTTGGAGCGTGAACGCGGTATTACCATCGTGTCGAAGAATGTGGCCGTAAACTACAATGGCTACAAAATCAACATCATTGACACCCCGGGTCACTCGGACTTTGGTGGCGAGGTGGAGCGCGTGCTCGGAATGTGCGATGGCGTGTTGCTGTTGGTTGATGCATTCGAGGGAACAATGCCCCAAACCCGTTTCGTGTTGCAGAAGGCGTTGGGACTTGGCAAAAAGACCGTTGTGGTCATCAACAAAGTCGATAAACCTAACTGCCGTCCCGAGTATGTCAATGAACAGGTGTTCGATTTGATGTACACATTGGGCGCAAGCGAGGAGCAACTCGATTTCCGCACCGTTTATGGTAGTGCCAAACAGGGCTGGATGAGCCACCGTTGGAAAGAGCCTACCGATAGCATTATCCCCTTGTTGGACGTTATCTTGGACGATATACCTGCCCCCGAGATTGTCGAGGGTACTCCGCAAATGTTGGTCACTTCGCTCGAATATTCGTCGTATGTGGGCCGTATTGCTGTGGGTAAGGTTACTCGTGGCTCGCTGACTGCGGGTATGAATGTCACTTTGGCAAAACGCGACGGCAAAACTATGGTGAAGACCAAGATTCGTGACTTGATGGTGTTCGACGGATTGGGCAAAACCAAAGTGGAGCGTGTGGAGTGTGGCGAGATTTGCGCCATTACGGGAATTGACGGCTTTGAGATTGGCGATACAATTTGCGACTTCGAGAACCCCGAGCCTCTGCCCCCGATTGCCATCGACGAGCCTACAATGAGTATGTTGTTCACTATCAATAACTCGCCATTCTTTGGCAAAGAGGGTAAATACGTTACCTCGCGCCACATCAAAGAGCGTTTGGATAAGGAGCTCGAAAAGAACCTTGCTTTGCGTGTCGAGGCTGGCGATAGTGCCGACAAATTTGTGGTGTTTGGTCGTGGCGTGTTGCACCTTTCGGTGCTTATCGAGACTATGCGCCGCGAGGGCTATGAGTTGCAAGTCGGACAACCCAAAGTAATCATCAAAGAGATTGACGGCCGCAAATGTGAGCCTATCGAGATACTCACTATCGACCTTCCCGAAGATTGCTCGGGTACGGCTATCGAAATGGCAACTCGTCGTAAAGGACAACTGCTTAATATGGAGTCTATTGCGGGCGACCGTACACGATTGGAGTTCGAGATTCCGTCGCGTGGCCTTATCGGTCTGCGTAGCAACCTGCTGACTGCGACTGCGGGTGAGGCGGTTGTTACCCACCGTTTGAAAGGCTTTGAGCCATATCGTGGCGAGATAGAGATGCGTACCGCAGGCTCGCTGATTGCTATGGAGACAGGCCAAGTGTATGCTTATGCGCTCAATAAGGTGCAAGATAGGGGTAAATTCTTCGTTGCTCCTGGCGACGAGGTCTATTGCGGTCAAGTTATCGGCGAGAACACTCGCGATAACGACATCTGCCTGAACTTGTGTAAGAGCAAGAAACTGACAAATATGCGTGCCAGCGGCTCCGATGAGAAGGTTAATATTGCACCTCCCGTGTTGTTCTCGTTGGAGGAGGCGTTGGAGTATATCAAAGAGGACGAGTATGTTGAGGTTACGCCCAAGAGTATGCGTCTGCGCAAGATTCTGTTGAGCGATATTGACCGTAAGCGTGCTGCCAAAACCGAATAAAACAGAGAGTTATGGGATTGGAGAAATACGAAAGCAAACAGCGTCAGGTAACCAAACCTGCGTCGATGATTTATAACTTTATTTCGGACTTTACCATTTTTACACCCGCTGTTCAAGGCAAGGTGGAGGAGTGGAGCGCAACCCCCGACGAGTGCTCGTTCAAGGTGCAGGGTATGCGTGTCGGTCTGCGTATCGTGGAGCGCGAGGAGAATAACTATGTCAAAATTAAGGGTGGCGAGGGCGTGCCTTTGGATTTTACATTCTGGATTCAGATGAAGGAGGTTGCCGAGTGTGACACCCGTATCCGTATGGTGTTGCACGCCGACCTGAATTTTGCAATCAAGATGATGGTTGGCAAGAAGATTCAACCCGCCCTCGACCAAATGGTAGATGCCATTGCCGACAATCTTAATAGAGTTTAGGGTGTAAACCGAGGAAATAACAAAAAAAAGAGCCTGCGAGGGCTCTTTTTTTATGCTCTAATGGTGCTTTTATGATTTGTTATGCAATAACTCCGATTGTCCAGAGCGTTGCAAGCAGGGTGGGAATACCTATGAGCAATCCGCGCCAGACAAAACCGAGAAACGATATTTCGACATCGTGGTTTTTGAGAATCGAAGCCCACATCAGACCCGCAAGCGCACCGATAGGCGATAGTAACGCTCCAATATTCGAGCCCGCAATGGCTCCATAAGTTGCTCGGACAAGTTGCCCGCCCTCGAATGCGCCGTCAATCATCGAGCTGAACAAAACGCTCATCGGGATATTATTGATGGCGTTAGAGGCGAGGGCCGATGCCAAGCCATAGGTCATAACCGAGTGGCGATTTCCCAGCATATCGGCCAACAAAGCCGTAGCGCCCGAACTTTCGAGGGCCAGCACCACGACAAACATCGACAGCACAAAGGGTATCAACTGCCACGGCAGACGACGAATAGTCTGTATAATCTCGTGGAAACCGTGATGCGACAACACATCATAGAGAAACGCAACAGCCATAAGACTTGCAAATACCGCAAACGAGATACCCCACATTTCGAGTCCTATCCACGAACTTGCAACCAACAAAATCAGACAAGCCACAAAGTGTGAAACACCTATTATAACACCCGAGCGTTGCAATGGCTCGCGCTCCGAGCGAACGGGAATAAGCGGACGTTGTAACTGTCGGTGAAACAGAATGATAAGTGCGATAAAAGCCGTTACGCCTCCCACGATGGTTGGCAGTAACATAACGCGCAGATATTCGGTAAAATCAATGCCAGCCGAGGTTGCCAAATAGATGTTGGTCGGATTGCCGATAATGAGCGCCATACTCCAAGTGTTCGCCGCCACAAACTCGGCAAACAGATAGGGCATAGGGTTGATATTGGCGTTGCGTGCGAAGTAGCAGATGAACGGCGTGAAAGTCAAAATGATAACGTCATTTGAAGTGAAAATCGTCAGCACCGACACTGCAACGTACAAGTGCCAAAAGAGCGACCATTGACCGCCCGTAGATTTGGCAACCGTCATAGCCGCCAGCCGACGAAAAATGCCCACCTCATCCATAAAAACCGAAAGTGCCGTCATCGAGAGGAATAACACAAGGATTTTCAACGGATTAACGGCGGTGTCGGCAGTCACTCCTTCGAGGACTTGCGCCAGCGAAATCTCGCCCGTAGCGAGCAGGGTGAGCGCACCCAACACAGCCACCACCCAATAGGTAGCAAAACCGCGCTTGCCGATGCGGATTTCGGGATACCACAAAACGCCTGCAATAAGTAGCAGACAGGTCGCGGCACATATGGTAAGGGTTAGTGTCATAATCTGCACTATTTCAACTCTTTGAGCACTTCGATAAGCAGTTTCCAGAACTTATCGACGGTGGCAATTTCCAATCGCTCGTCGGGCGAGTGAACACCGCGCAGGGTGGGGCCGAAAGAGACCATATCCAAACCTGCATATTTTTCGAGGAATAGACCACACTCCAAACCTGCGTGAATGGCTCGTACGATGGGCTCCGTGGCGAACAATCGTCGATAGGCGTCGGCGGTAATCTGCAACACGCGCGAATCGGTGTTGGGCGTCCAACCCGGGTAGCCGTCGGAGTGGCTTACAGATGCTCCAGCCAGCTCAAAGACGCTCTCAACAGCCTCTGCCACAGCCTCTTTGGCACTATCAACTGACGAGCGTTGCGAGGTGGTTACGATAATTGCGCCCTCCTTCATCTTGACCGAAGCGAGATTGGTCGAGGTCTCGACAAGCCCTTTGAGCGAGGCACTCATCGCTTGTACACCATTGGGAACGCCGACAATAGCCGACAACAATCGGTGGGTGGTGTCAGCATCAATTACGGGGCTTGGCGCGCACTCTTGTAGTGTCATCTCCAAACCGCTGTCGGTAATGGCATACTCGGCGCGAACATCGGTCGAGAATTTATTGAATAGCACTGCAAAAGCGTCGTATTGGTCGGCGGGGAGTGCTACCATTGCCCAAGCCTCGCGCGGAATGGCATTGCGCAGATTGCCACCGTCAAACTCCGCAACTCGCAGTCCCATAGTGCGTTCTGCCGTCCATAGCAGGCGGGCAAGGATACGATTGCTGTTGCCCAAGCCGTCGTTTATGTTGTCGCCGCTGTGTCCGCCTTTCAGGCCGCGTACATCAACTCGCGCAAAGCGGTAACCTTCGGGTGCAGGTTCTGTTGTGTAGGCAAAGCGTGCAACGGTATCGACACCACCGGCGCAACCGATAAAGAGCTCGCCCTCGTCCTCCGAGTCGAGATTTATGAGTACACTGCCCGTAATCATACCTTCGCCCAACTCGAATGCGCCCGTAAGTCCTGTCTCCTCATCGACCGTAAACAGCGCCTCCAAAGGTCCGTGCTCGACCGTTGGGTCGATAAGCACCGCCAACGCAGCTGCCATTCCGATACCGCAATCGGCACCCAAAGTGGTACCCTCGGCACATACCCAACCATCTCGAATACAACTCTTTATGGGGTCGTGCATAAAGTCGTGTTCGACGTCGGAGTTCTTCTCGCAAACCATATCCATATGCGATTGCAGAATGACGGTCGGAGCGCTCTCCATACCCTTTGTCGCGGGTTTCAGGATTGTGATGTTACCCGCCTCGTCGGTGCGGAAGTCGAGCGAGTGGTGGCGTGCAAAATCAATCAGCCAGGCACCAATCTGCTCTTCGTGTTTCGAGGGTCGTGGAATGGTTGTAATGTCGTCGAAAATCTCCCAAATAAGCGAGGGAGTAAGTGCGCGAATATCTTTGTTCATAGCGTTAATGTTGTCCTTAATTTCTGTTTTAGGCTTGTAAATATACTAAAAATTTGTTTACTTTGTACTTGATGACAACTTTTAGGATAGGACATGGATACGATGTGCACCGTCTTGCCGAGGGTTTGACGTTGCGCTTGGGGGGTGTGACAATCCCCTACGAGAAGGGTTGTGTGGCTCACTCCGACGGCGATGCAGTGCTTCACGCGCTGTGTGATGCGATGCTTGGAGCAGCGGCTCTGGGCGACATCGGACTGCACTTTCCCGACACTGCGGGCGAGTTCAAAGGTATGGACTCGCGTATCTTGTTGCGCCGTACCGCCGAGATTATCGCCTCGGCAGGGTGGCGTGTTGCCAATCTCGATTGTACAATCATTCTCCAAGCACCCAAAGTGCGCCCCTATATCGACTTGATGCGCCGCGAGATAGCCGATTGTCTTGGCCTCGATATGGGCGCCGTTTCGGTCAAAGCAACAACCACCGAACGACTCGGTTTCACGGGTCGTGGCGAGGGCGTTGCAGCCGAGGCCGTCGTGCTGCTCGAAAAGGAGTAAAAACGTCCCTTTTTTCTGTTTTTTTTGTTGTTCCGACATTTTTTTACTTTGAGAAATTTTAAACAAAAAAGTTCTCGAAGCGGATATGTTGTTTGGCGGAATAGATGGCTGTGTAAATCAATAGATTAGCGTTTGGCACATTTCATAGGGCATTTGTTTCAATTTTATCAAAAAACAATTTTTCTGGTTATAGTTTATAGTTTGTTTGGTTTTCTTGTATAAAATTTTTAGTTTTGCGGGCGATATATTAACCAGAATGCGCTTATGCTCAAAAAAACTAAAAAAGCAATACTGTTGGCACTGATGTTCATCGTGCCCTGCGTTGCCTTCGCACAAGAGAGGGTAACTGTCAGTGGTATAGTGACTTCGGCCGAAGATAATCAACCGCTTATCGGTGTTACGGTGGTGACCGAAGCACTCAGCGGAATGAGTACGGGACTCGATGGTTCATACTCAGTACAAGCTCCGGCCGGAACAAAACTGACGTTCCAATATATCGGTTTCAAAACCGTAGAATATCTGGTCCCCACAGGTCAGAGCAAGGTAACCTATAATTTGGCGATGCAGACGGAGGCCGAATTGGTTGATGATGTGGTCGTGATTGCCTATGGTGTCCGCAAGAAAGGCACCGTAGCGGGCTCGGTTGCAACCGTCAATACCGCCAAGATTGAGGATACTCCGACAGCCGCATTTGACCAAGCGTTGCAGGGTCAGGTTGCGGGTCTTTCGGTTATGTCGAACACAGGTGAGCCCAGTGCCTCGGCCGAGATGACCATTCGTGGTGTGAACTCGATTAACTCGGGCGTTGCACCGCTTTATATCTTGGACGGTGTGCCTATTTCGGCAAGCGATTTCAATACCATCAACCCTTCGGATATCGCAACTCTTAACGTGTTGAAGGACGCTGCATCGACTTCGATTTATGGTGCGCGTGCTGCGAACGGTGTGATTGTGATTACCACCAAGAAGGGTCGTATTGCGGACCGCCCCAAAATCCAATTCCAAACACAAGTCGGTTTTTCGCAGGCTAACCGCGAAAAGTGGGATTTGATGAATACCGCCGAGCGTATCCAATACGAGAAAGAGATTGGTATGACCGAGGGTCAAAACTACGACGTTCTGTCGCAGACCGATGTGAACTGGATGGACGTAGTGTTCAATCCTCGCGCGTTGTTGCAAAGTTATGAGTTGGCGGTGTCGGGTGCCGACGAGAAGACCAACTACTATCTGTCGGGAGGCTACTACAATCAGGACGGTACTGCCGAGGGCTCGATGTTCGAGCGTTACTCGTTGCGTGCCAACCTTGAACGCCAAGCTGCAAGCTGGCTCAAAATCGGTAGCAACACGATGTTGAACTTCCAAAATATCCAACAAGCCGATGAGGGCTCTTACAACCTCGTAACTCCCATTTCGGCTGCACGTTTTATGTTGCCTTATTGGAATCCCTATCGTGAGGACGGCTCGATGGCGTCAATCAACGACGGCTCGTGGAAGGGTAACGGACAAAACCCGTTGGAGTGGCTCAAAAACAACCCGTTGAGTTTCAAGAAGTATAAACTTATCGAGACTATCTTCGCCGAGGCGACACCTATCAAGGGCTTGACACTTCGCTCACAATTCGGTGCCGATTATTCGCACACGACAGGTTTTGCTCAATCGTTCCCCAGCTACTACCCCAATCAGGGACAAGGCTCGGCATCGCGTAGTTCGACTGATAACTACACGCTGACGATGACCAACACCATCAACTATGCGTTTGACATCGAAAAAGACCACTCGTTCAACTTCCTTTTGGGTCACGAGGGCGTGAATTATCACTACGAGGCATTTGATGTTTCGACTGCGGGACAGAATAACGACGCGCTGACCAACATATCGACCGGTACTCGTGCTACAAGTTGGGGCGATACCGTTGATTCGGACTATGGCTTCTTGTCGTTCTTTGCTCGTGGTGAGTATAACTACAAAAACCGCTATTTCGCCGAGGCTGCTGTGCGTGCCGACGCTTCGTCGCGTTTCGGTAAATCGAATCGCTGGGGTTGCTTCTGGTCGCTCGGTTTTATGTGGAATATGCGTAACGAGGAGTTTATGTCGAACGCTTCGCGCTGGCTGACCAACGCTCAAATTCAACTTTCGACAGGTACCTCGGGTAACTCGAGTATCCCCAACTACGAGCACCTTGCGCTTGTAGGTGGCGGTCTTGACTATGTGGGTGATGCAGGTATCGGCTTGCTCCAACCCGGTAACGAAAATCTCGGTTGGGAGAAGCCTTGGACAAGCAACCTCGGTTTGCACTTCGGTTTCTGGAATCGCCTGAATGTCGATTTGGAGATGTACTACAAACGCACAAGCGATATGTTGATGGAGGTGCCTCAGCCTTACTCGACTTCGGGATTCGGATACTATTGGGATAACGTAGGTGTTATGACCAACAAAGGTATCGAGTTGAATGTGTCGGGTACTCTGCTGGCAGTCAAAGATTTCTCTTGGACCGTTAATGCCAACTTCTCGTATAACCACAACGAAATCGTTGAGTTGTACAATGGCGTTCAGGAGTATGAGTCGTCGGGTGCCTATACCAAATATGTGGTGGGTCACTCGGTTGGCGAGTTCTATATCAACCGCTACGCAGGTGTAAACCCCGCAAATGGTGATGCACTGTGGTATGACAAGAATGGCAATATTACCACCGAATTGCGTGACGAGGACAAAGTTCTTATCGGTAAGAGTTGCATTGCTCCTTGGCAAGGTGGTTTCGGAACACAACTGTCGTGGAAGGGTCTTTCGTTGAGCGCACAATTTACTTGGGTTGCTGACCGTTGGATGTTGAACAACGACCGCTACTTCGATGAGTCGAACGGCCGTTTTGCATCGTACAACCAAAGTCGTCGTATGCTTGACCGTTGGAAAGAGCCCGGAGATATTACCGATATCCCCCGTCACGGCGTCTATACCGAGTTTGACAGCCGCTTGTTGGAGGACGCTTCGTTCCTTCGCTTGAAGAACTTGATGCTTAGCTACTCGCTGCCCAGCAACCTGCTCAAAAAGAGCAAGGTGTTCAGCGGTATCCGCGTCTATGCACAAGGTCAAAACCTCTTTACGTTTACCAAATTCTCGGGTCTTGATCCGGAGGGAACGGCAAACATCTACGCAGCCCAATATCCTATGGCTCGTCAATTTACCTTTGGACTTGATTTAACCTTCTAACAGCGACCGAAAAGTATGTTAAAGAATATCAAAATATTTGCAGTCCTGCTGACTGCCTTTGTTGCGACATCGTGCTTGGATAAAGAGCCCGGTGCGGCAATCCGTACCGAGAAGGCTATCCAAACCTTCAACGATGCAGAGCAACATATTACAGGTATCTATGCACAACTCAAAAGCAGTGCGTTGTATAGCGGTTATCTGACCCTGTTGCCCGATATCCAATGTGACTTGGTGTATGCGGTTGATGGCTACTCCAACAACATGGGCTCATTCTGGTTGTGGGATTTCCGTTCGACAACTTCGGAGATTGGCGCAGTGTATGGAACACTTTACAGCGTTATCAACGAGTGTAACTTCTTCCTCGAAAATATTGATGCCGTTATTGCAAAGGAGACTATTGACGACAATGTTGAGGCCCTTAATATATATAAAGGTGAGTGCTATATCATTCGTGCGTTGATGTACTCGGAGTTGATTAAGTGCTTCTGCGAGGCTTATGACCCTGCAACGGCACAAAACACACTCGGTGTGGTTATCAATAAGAGTTTCTCGAACCCCGGTATTGCCAAACGTGACAACCTCTATAACTCGTATCAAGCCGTTATCGAGGACTTGGATAAGGCTATCGAGTTGATGGACGGCGAGTACGACAATTACAGCAGTTACTATATGACCGAGGCTGTTGCTCACGCATTGCGTGCCCGTGTTGCTCTCTATATGCAGGATTGGGACGCTGCCATTGAGTATTCGAGCAAGGTTATCGACCACCCCAACAAAGTTTTCTCGTTGTCGAGCGCAAGCACAATCTACACCAATGGCCAAAGTTTCTTCCAATATATGTGGTCGAATGACTTGGCTACCGAGATTATCTGGGAGATTGGCTTTACTCCGACCTCGATGGGTGGCGCTCTTGGTTCGAGCTTCTTGGGCTTCACACAAGACTACTACTATTACTATCCCGACTATGTCCCTGCACAATGGGTATTGGACCTCTACCAATCGTCGGATTTGCGCTATGACGCATATTTCGCAACCCTCCAAACAGGACATACTCACCAACTCACTTGGCCGTTGCTTATCAAATACTACGGTAACGAGCAGTTTATGAATAGCTATAACATCTACCATGTTAATATGCCGAAACCCTTCCGTTTGGCAGAGCAATATTTGATTCGCGCCGAGGCTTATTGCCGTAAGGCTGTGCCCGACTTTGGTAGCGCATCGAAAGACTTGACTAAACTTCGTCAGGCTCGTTTCGCAAATGGCGGTGGTACAATCTCGGTTAGCAAAGCGAACTATCTGAAAACCATCTCCGAAGAGCGTGTTCGTGAGCTCTATATGGAGGGTTTCCGTCTGCAAGACCTCAAACGTTGGGGTACAATGTTGGACGGTGGCGGCTTCGAGCGTAAACCACAAAGCAACACTCTGGCAGAGGGTAGCAAGATGAAGATTTCGGCAGACAATGTACGCTTCGTATGGCCTATCCCGAATCACGAGATTCAGGCTCCCGGCTCGCAAGTATTGCCCAATAAGAGTAACAATTAGTAAACCTTTCGGATAAGATAATGAAACGTATTTATATCATATTGTCGGCCGCGTTGGTGGCTCTGACATTGAGCTCGTGCCACGAGGAGTACACCACATACGAAGGCCCCGAGTATGTGATGTTTGCCGATACGCTATCGATCAGCGTTATTGAGCAACAAAACGAGGAGTTTGCAGTTAAGGTGGCAACAACCGTTACTTGTGACTATGACCGTGTTTTCGGTGTCGAGATTGTAGATGCCGGTAGCAACGCAGTTGAAGGTAAACACTTCTCGCTCGTGTCGAATGTTGTTACAATCCCTGCGGGTAAGAGTGTCGCAGATGTGAAGTTGCGTGGTTACTACGATAATATTCTGGATACCGACTCGCTTGGCGTTGTGTTGCGCCTGATTGCCCCCGAGGGTGTGAAATGGGACCTCTATCCCGAGTACACCGAGCATAAAGCAACCTTCTATAAGGTTTGCCCGTGGGATATCAATAACTTCTCGGGCTGGGCTGTGCTCTCGTCGATGTTGATTTATAACTTCCCGGGCGAGAATACCGCATTCCAAAAACTTGTGAAGGTGGACAAACACCCCACACTTCTTAACCATGTTATTATCCGTAACGCATTCTACGATGGCTACGATATTACTATCGGTTACGACCCGTCGGACCCCAAAGAGTTGAAAGTAACTATGGACGAGGGTCAAATCGTAAGTGACGAGGGCTCGGTGTTCGGACAATTCCACGGTGACGACAAAATTTTGGTACGCGAGAGTCCCTATAACGACTCGTATTTCAACACTTGCCAAAAGTTCGCAGTGCTGTGGACCTACATCTATGTCGAGGATATCGGCCAAGCAGTAGGCGCAGTGGGCGATTTCTATAATGTCCTCGAATTTGTGAGCGAGGCTGAGGCCGAGCGTATTCAACGCGAGGGCTTGTAGGCTGATGATAGAAACCGAAACTGGGGAGAGTTTTGATTTTTAGAATAGAATGACGATGAAAAAGAGTATTAAATATATGTTGAGCCTGTTGGCTCTTGCGCTTGTCGGTGTGTTTGCAGTGTCGTGTGACGATGCTCCTGAGGGTACAGGCGACGGTGGCCCCGTGACCTTCCCCGAGAAAGTCACAGCCGAGGTTGTGCCCGGAGATGATTTCACACTGACCTTTAATGCCCCTGTGCGTTGGGAGGTGTCGGTACCTGCCGAGAGCGCAGCCGTTTTCCGTATCGTTGATGGCGCCAATACCGCTCTTTCACTCCGCGGCTCTGCTGGCGAGCAAACGGTGACTATTCGTGTGTCGAACCTTGTGGATTTTGCACAAAGTTATTCGTGCAATGTGTCGCTCACTATGAATGGCAAAACCGAGGTTATTGCCGAATTGACTCTTGGCTCTGCCGAGCGTAAAGCCGCTGTCTATGTTGCCAAGTACAACGAAACAGACAACTACTTTGCAATGGACTCTACCGCTTTTGCATACGAGGAGGAGCCTGCAACATCTGCCCAAATGCGCTGGACAAGCAGCAACCAATATATGCAACGCGTGTTGGTTAAGACCAATTTCAGTTGGTCGTTTGTGGGTGAGATTCCCGCTTGGTTGGAGCTTTCGACCACTTCGGGCGAGAAGGGTTCGACCGAGGTTGTTGTTCGTACCGTTGCCGAGGAGTTGCCTTTGGAGCCCACGACCGTTGAGTTCTCGTTGTGCGACTATCGTGATACCGAGAACCCTGCCGAAGTGGAGAAATTCGCTATCAACTTCGAGGGTTGCAAAAATATGCAGAAGGTGGAGTTGAACTACCTGCTCCGCTACAACACCATTGGCGACTACTACGATCCGTTGCACGCAATGGACTTCGTTGCAGCACCCGCCACAGGTACAATCATCGCACCTCGTGGTGTTCAGTTCTATACCTTTGTGCGTCGTGACGGCAAACTCTATCACGACCGTTATAAAGCGTGGATTACCTTTACAGTAGGTGACTATCCCGCCGAGGCCGAGAGCAAAGGTTTGCACTATCGCCCCATCTCGATTACGGTTAATGCCAACCCGGAGTTGGTGGCTCGTGAGGCTATTTTTATGGCTCTTCCTGCGGAGGTCGCAGCAACTATTATCGACCCTGCAAACCAACTCTATACCGATGAGAATCGTACCGAAATCGCTTATGACCTTCGTCAATATATCTTTGCCGAACTTGAACAGGAACCCTATGTTCCGCCCGGAGTGATTGATGCAACAGATATTTCAACCATGCGTGGCTATGAAGCTGATTTTGAGGAGGTTGAGAATGCTGATTTCCTTACGGGCGATTGGGCTGCGGTTGAGCACGCTTATCGTTTGACATATAAGCAGAGTACCTCGGGCGACTACTTAACCGTCAATGTTCCCTTTGCAAGTTATGCCTTCTTTGGCTACGATGGCGCATCGGCCAAATTCGAGGAAGGCGAGGAGTGCTGGTTGGAATTCACGCCCAAAGCCGACACCGTTAATATCTATCGCGTTGAGATGCGTGCCGGTAAACTTGTCGAAGACGAGGTTGTTGGTGGCGTACTCAATACGAAACCCGGCCCTAATGGCGAGAATGTAGGTTACCTCGCATTGTATGATGCCGAGGGCGCAGTTTATGCGGTTGTTCAATGTATCCTTGACCCCAGTTTTGTGGCACCTCCCGTGTTCGAGGTTGATCAATCTGCAGTTGCATTTATGGGCGAGGAGACTTTCGATGCAACCATCGATTTCCTCAAACCCACCGACCCCGATTATGATGCACAAGTTGCTGCATCGTATCCGGGTATTATTCAGGTTAAAGTCACTCACCGTAACGCTATGGCATCGTATGTCGGAATGAAACTACCCGCATACTCGACTTGGCGTTCGACAGAGCCGTGGCTTAAAATTATTCAAAATGCCGGTATGCCCTGCGTAAGTATGATGGACTTGGTGGGCAACAGCGGACGAGGAGTAATCACCTTCTACGACGAGAATAGTCGTGCCGTATTGCGTATGGTTTGCGTATTCGGCTACAATGGATAATTAGTTGAAGATAAATAGAATACAATACACAATGAAACTTTACAGATTCTTCGTATGCGTAGTGCTGACAACCTTGTCGGTAGTGATGAGTGGCTGTACCAACGATAATGGTGTGGACAACCGCGAAACAGACTACGGATATGTTCAGTTCAAACTCTACAAAGAGGCCTCTTACACCCCGCAGGCTCGCTCGATAACCACTCAACTCGATTGGTTGTCGCAAGCCTATAAGGTGCGTGTGATGTTGAGCTATAATGTCGATGCTGAAACACAGCAGACCATCACCGTAACCCTCCCGTTAAACTCCGCGAACTCGGAGGCGGCAGAGTGGGGATTGCGTAGCGATAAGGTCAAACTGCTGGCAGGAGAGTATAAGGTTATTACCTATACGCTCTATGATGCGTATGACGGTGAGTTGTATCTCGGAACACCTGCCGCTACCGACAACTCGTTTGTTGTCGAGGTTGGTGGTTTGACTACTCGTGACTTGACCGTTAATGTTGTTGCTCGTGGTCAGGTGCGTTTCTCGTTTGTGAAGGATATGAGCGAGATTCCCGATAGCTCACAAACGGTTGCAACTCGTGCTGCCGAGCGTGAATATACTTTCGACGAGATTGACTATGCCAATATCACTGTGCGTAATTTGGCAACCAACCGCGAGACCACTTTCGAGGAGTTGGAGATGAAGTTCTATCTCGACTTTGTCGAGGAGAACGGCGCCACTATCAGCCACCGCACATCGTACTTGGAGTGTGACTCGGTGATGTGGCTCGAAGCAGGTGAGTATCGTATTGTACGCTATGAGTGCTTTGACGATAATGACTTTGTGATTGACCGCAACTCGCCCGAAGCATCGAATGCGACTTTCTCGGTTTCCGATAATAAATTGACCGATGTCGAAGTGCCTGTCCTTATCTATGGCGAATATGAGTATATCAAAGATTATCGCGCATTGTATGAGATTTGGAAGAGCCTCGATGGCCCGAATTGGTACTATGTCGGCGAGGATTATAACCGAGGTGCAAACTGGAACTTCGATAAGGATGTCGATTTGTGGGGTGACCAACCCGGAGTACAACTGCATGCCAACGGTCGTGTAGCCCGTATCGATATAAGCGACTTTGCATTCAAAGGCGATTTGTCGCCCGCAATTGGTCAATTGTCGGAGTTGATAGAGCTCTACTTGGGTACTCACAACGACCGCAACCTTATCACTTACGATCCTTCGTTGTCGATGGATTTGGATTTGACCGAGCGTGGTCGTCGCCGTATCGAAAATCACAAGAAATATTTGAGCATTATCCACCCTGCAACACAGATGTCGGAGCCTTGTGCTCGTGCACTTATGGAGCACAATATCGAGGCCCCCTCGATGATGCTTTACAAAACGATGAGCGAGAGTGAAATTATCGACACCAAGAGTGGCGTACAACGCACTATTCGCCCGATGGATACCAACTATGGTACTCTGTGTAATGGACTTACTTCGTTGCCCAAAGAGATTGGTAAGTTGAAAAATATGCAATATCTGATGATTGCCAACAGCACCATCGCCGAGCTTCCCGAAGAACTTGGAGATTGCCACGCTTTGACCGATATTGAGATTTACAACTGCCCCAATATGACCAAGTTCCCGATGGCTATGGCCAAGTTGCCCGCGTTGATTTCTATTAACATCTCGAACAACAAGCAATGGAGCGCCGAGGAACTTTATAAAGGTTTGGACGCTATTGCACAAGGCCCAGCCAAGAAACAAATCCAACTGTTGTACTCGCGCGAGAACTCGTTGGAGGAGGTGCCTGCATCGTTCAGCAATATGCATAGTTTGAGTCTGTTGGATATGTCGTACAACAAGATTCGTACTATTCATCCGCTGGGCAAAAATGTAGGCTTGGTACAACTTTACCTCGACCACAACGAGTTGGAGGAGTTGCCTCGTGATGCCGAGGGATATTTCTGTGCGTACGATGATGTCGAGACCTTCTCGGTAACCTACAACAAACTCAAAAAAGTCCCCAATATCTTCTCGGCAAAGAGTAAGTTTACTATGACAACCGTCGATTTCTCGGCGAACGAGATTGATGGATTCGAGGACGAGGAGAAGACAGGCGATGAAGGCTACAACGGTTTGAAGGTTGAGACACTTACCTTGACTCAAAACAAGTTCTCGTCCTATCCGACTGCTATTGCCAAGTCAAACTCGTATGTTGCATATATCATTTTGCGTGCGAACAATATGACAGAGCTACCTGACGAGGCGTTCGAATATAAGAACTCTGCTAATTTGGTATCGTTCGATTTGTCATACAACAAACTGACTTCGTTGCCGGACAAGTTCCACGCAGGTAATATGCCTTACCTCTATGGTGTCGATTTGTCGTTCAACTCGTTCAGCAAATTCCCCTTTGAGCCGTTGGATGCGCGCTCTTTGACAGTGTTTGCAGTTCGCAGCCAACGTAATGACAAAGGCGAGCGTTGTTTGAAGGAGTGGCCTACGGGCTTGTATAACCACACAGGACTTCGTGGTTTCTACATCGGCTCGAATGATCTTCGTAAGATTGACGATACCATTTCGACTTTGATTTACTACCTTGACATCAGCGACAACCCCCGTATCATCTTTGACGCATCGGACATCTGTTCGGCGTGGATGGTGGGAGCATACTATCTGCTGTATGACAAAACACAAGATATCCGAAATTGCGACTATATGTTGGAGTAATAAAGGTTACGGACGAATATGAAACAGACAAAATATATTGTGCTTGCAGTTGCACTGATGTTGGGTGCCTGCACAAACACAACCGAGAAAGTTGATTTCTCGGTTGATGTCAACACTATTGAGATGGAGGCCGTTGGTGGCGTTCATACCATTCGCGTTGAGTCGA
This sequence comes from Rikenellaceae bacterium, assembly GCA_015060105.1. Lineage (GTDB taxonomy): Bacteria > Bacteroidota > Bacteroidia > Bacteroidales > Rikenellaceae > UBA940. The sequence continues at coordinate 61,251 of SUZD01000006.1, forward strand.
GTGATGCTTGGACAGCGACAACCGATGCTCCTTGGATTACAATTTCGCCTACCAATGGTAAAGGCACGGCCGATTGCCAGATTCTGATTGACTCGGCACTGGTGGCGGAACCCCGTAGTGGCGAGATTCGTATTCAGACCATGAATATCAACGACGACCCCCGCCGTATCACTGTGTCGCAAGAGGGTTACCCCTATATGCTTACATTGAGCGAGAGCGATGTCGAGTTGGAGTGCTACGATGAGTATGACGACCGCCATTTCGAGATTACCGTTAAATCGAACGTCGATTTCGATGTCAAGATTCCCGATAATGTCGCTTGGCTGACCAATAAGAGCTATAAGCTCGACCTTAATCGCGGATTGCGTCCCCGTGAGGTGAATATCCGCTTTGATTGGGGTATCAACTCGCGTGATACTATCCGTTTGGCCGATGTTCAGTTCATTCCCAAGCAGAATGTCAATATGTCGCGCCAAGATGTGTTGAAAGTTCGTCAGTTGGCTGCCGAGCCTATCAAGGAGAATACCCGCGAGGGCGACTCTGTGGCTCTTTTGGCAATCTATCGAACTCTTCGTGCTATGACTGCGTGGGATAGTGCCCAAAGTATGGATAACTGGTCGGGCATCGAGCTCTGGGAGGAGGATGAGGTTGGCAAAAACGGCTGTACCGCCGATATGGTAGGTCGCGTGAAGAGCGCAAGTTTCCTCGTGTTCTTTACCAAAGAGTCGCTGCCCTATGAGGTGCGTTTCCTGACCGCAGCTCGTGAGTTGTCGTTTTTCGGTAATGCCAACTCATTCCTGTTGAGCCTTGACGAGGGTGAGAGCATCTCGTACTTGTCGGAGAACCTTAAACGATTGACTATCGGTGCTTATGGTTTGAGCGAGTTAAGTGAGAATATCGCGAAACTCAAAAACTTGGAGTATCTCAATATTGGCTCTAACAACTTCCAGAAAGTGCCTGAGGTGCTGACAAAAGAGAACTTCCCGAAACTGCGTACCTTGATTATGAATGCAGAACAGCGTCATGCAGTTTATGATTTGAGTAACACCACTAAAAAGGAGTTGGGAGGACTACTTGATGAACCGGGTCTGCCTATCGACCTTATCAAATGGGATTTGGATACCTTGGTTATGTCGGTGAACTACCTTCACGGTAACGTGCCCGATTTCAAAGACGACCCCGATTTCGAGGTATATACCCAAGCAGATATCGACGCTGTCGATACTCTTCCCCAAATCTTGGTGGATCGCCAAATCAAGAAGGTTATGCCCAACACCAAGTTGTTTGCCATTAACCTCAACCGTTTGAGTGGCGAGTTGCCCGAGTGGTTGTTGTTCCACCCTGCGCTTGACTTGTGGGTACCGTTCAGCCTTGTATTCCCGCAAGAGGGTCGTTGCAAAGACGGAAGTTACCCCGGTTTCAGCAACGCTCCCGCAAACTTGAACTACTATTACGAACATTATACCAAAAAGAAAAATGTAGTCTTCGAAGAGGAAGAGTAGTCCATAAATAGAATAATACGCATCAAAAATATTAAGATGAAAAGAGTTTATATATATGCACTAATGGCCGCTTCGGTGCTTTTCGCAACTTCGTGCCAAAACATTGAGCAAGAGGGTGTGGGCACAGGCGCAGATAGCGAGGAGATTGCTCCTTATGTGCAAGGCGAACTTATGGTGAAGTTTACCCCCGAGGTTGCCGATATTATTGAGAATACAGGCTTGACCCGTAGTGGCGCAACCCGTAGCGGTATTGTCACTGTGGACGAGGTGCTTGATGTTATTGGCAGTTATCGTTTGGAGCGTGTCTTCCCCGTCGATGTCGAGACCGAGGCTCGTACTCGTGAGTCGGGACTTCATCAATGGTATATTGTCGGTTTCGATGCCGAGCAGAAAGTTGAAGATGTAGCCCGCCGCCTGTCGAACCTTGGCGAGGTGCAGAGCGTCGATTTGAACCGCACCATCAAACGCGCATACGATGGCAAGGTTATCCCCTTGTCGAAGGAGCGTTTGGAGGCTATGAGCGCGGCCAAAACCCGCGCAACCGCTGCGGCAAATGACGAGTGTCTGCCTTTGCAATGGAACCTTATCAACCAAGGCGATATGTTCATCAACGAGAACGGCGTTAAGTCGATTGCTGGTGCTGATGTGCAGGTTGAGGGTGCTTGGGAGCGTTCGATGGGTGATCCTTCGGTTATTGTAGCCGTTTTGGACGAGGGTATCTATATCAACCACCCCGACCTTAAAGACCACATCTGGGTCAATGAGGACGAGACTACCAATATGGATAAGGATGCCGATGGTAACGGATATAAAGGCGATATTCACGGATATAACTTTGTGAACAATTCGGGCAAAATTACTTGGAACGACCTCTATGACTCTGGTCACGGTACCCACGTTGCAGGTGTGATTTCGGCTATCAATAACAACGGAATCGGCGTTAGCTCGATTGCTGGTGGCGATGGCTCGAAGAATGGCGTTCGCATTATGGTTTGCCAAATCTTTTCAGGTAACTACGCTTCGAGTTTGCTCGCAACTATCAAGGCAATCAAGTATGCAGCCGATAATGGTGCCGTAGTGTTGCAATGTAGTTGGGGTTATGTTTCGGGTGCTGCCAACATCTATGATTGGGGTGAGCAAGGTTTTGCGAATCAAGAGCAATGGGAGGCAGGCTCGCCTTTGGAGAAAGACGTTTTGGACTATTTTACTCACCACGCCGGCTCGCCTAATGGCGCAATCGAGGGTGGTGTAGCCGTGTTTGCTGGTGGTAACGAGAGTGCTGCTGCGGCAGGTTTCCCGGGTGCAGCCAAAGAGTATGTGTCGGTAGCAGCAACAGCGGCTGACTTTACTCCTGCGGTATATACCAACTATGGCCCCGGAACAACCATCTCGGCTCCCGGTGGCGACCAAGACTACTATTGGGATTACAAAGATGATAGCAACCCCCACGACGACAACTATGGTGCACTGGGTTGTATCCTTTCGACCGTGCCTTATCACATCTCGGAGTCGGGTTATGGCTATATGGAGGGAACTTCGATGGCAACGCCTCACGTTTCGGCAGTTATGGCACTCGGTATTTCGTACGCAACACAACTGCGCAAACATTTTACAGCGCAAGAGTTGCAAGATTTGATGCACGAGAATGTAACCTCGATTGAGGAGTATATGAAAGGCACTAAAACCTATCACCGTTATGTTGCCGACCTCGGTCCGATGCGTCCTATGCAGATTAGACTTGCAGACTATAAGGGTAAGATGGGCTCGGGTCAAGTTAATGCCGATAAGTTCTTGGCTGCGATAGCAGGCGAAGATGCCGGTCGTGATATGCAATTCCCCAATGTCTATGTGGCAAAACAGGGAAGTGCTGCATTTGTTCCGTCGCGCTACTTCAAGCAGGGCGAGAACCTGACCTATACCGTGACAATCGACAACGAGAGTGTCGCAACTTGCTCCAAAGACGAGGATAAACTCGTGTTTAAGGGTGTGGCTGTTGGTACCACCACTGCCACTATCTCGGCAAGCAATGGCGAGAAACAATCGTTCAATATAACTGTTCGTAACCAAACGGGTAACAACGGCTGGTTGCGATAGTATTAACCGACGGGGACTCTATGTGGTGTCGTAGGTTTTGTGTTGCCATAGCGGCTGTTTTGGGAGGGGTGATGTTGGGGATAACACCCGCACAACTCTCGGCACAAATCCGTATCGTACCTCAAAACCGCCTCGACAGCATAGCAAAACCCGCAACCGTTGGCGAGGGTAAAATTCGAATCATCGAGGGGGCGGAACGAGAATTTGGTTTGTTGCAAGAGGGCGAGAAGTGGAGCACCAGAATAGAGTGGCAGAATATCTCGTCGGAGCCTTTGGTGGTGACTCGCGTAACAACGGGTTGTAGTTGTGTCAAAGCCGAGTATTCGCGCTCGACGGTGACACCGCAACAGACGGGAAGTGTGCAAGTGACTTTCAACTCGCAAGGTCGAGTGGGTGGTGTGGTGCAACGAGTGTATATCTATACAAACCTCTCGGAGAGAACACCCTCGGCGATTGTGACAATCAGGGGCAGAGTGAAGAGCTCGCCCGAGAATGAGGCATACCCCGAAGCTATGGGCGATTTGCGCCTGGGTAGCAGACGGGCCGTTTTCGCCAAAGCAGAGGGTGGAAAGGTCGGTATCCCTGTGCGTAATGCCGGAACAAGAGCATTGAGAATTACGACCGATGCAATGTTCCCAACCGATGGCGTTGAGTTGCGCCTCGAACCCGAAGTGTTGGAGGCCGGCGCCGAAGGGGTGCTGATAGTGGAGTGCGAGAGTAGGGTTACGACATCGCGTAAGGTGTATGTCGGAGGTGTCGAGGTTGCACCTCGAAATAGAACTATCGACATAGTAGTCGAGTAAAAGCGAAGTAAGAGTAAAAACAGATATTATGAAAAATTGGTTTAAAATGTTGGTCGTTGCGCTTGGTGCAACTGCAATGGTAGGTTGTAACGAGCCCGACTTGTTCCCTAACAAGAAGATGGACGTTACTCCCCATAACATCTCGGGCGAGTGGGAACTCGTTACGTATGGCGGTGGTGTAAAGCTAGCCGAAGGTAGCTATGTCTATTTGGATATTCGTCGTCAGAACCGCGAGTTTACAGAGTACCAGAATATTGATAATGCTCTTGGCACGGTAACCACAGGTCGTTACTATATTTACGAGGACGCTAAATATGGTGCCGTAATTCGTGGCGAGTACGATAACAGCGAGGGCGATTGGAACCATCGTTACAAAGTAACTCTATATAAAGACGAGATGGTGTGGACTGCGCTTGACGATGAGAGCGAGGTGTGCGTATATCAGCGTTGTGAAATCCCCGAGGAGATTAAGGTCGAGGACGAAGAGTAACACAAGCCCCGAGGCATTATAATAGGAGAGTGGACAAAAGAGTGGTCTGCTCTCTTTTTTTGTTGCTGTTTTGGCGAGGTTTTAGTAACTTTGCCAAAAGTAAAAGTTGAAGCGATGAGTAATATTCCACTTGCCGAACGCCTGCGACCACGCTCGCTTGATGATGTGGTCGGCCAGAAACATCTGGTCGGCGAGGGTGGTGTGTTGCGTCGCTTTGTCGAGCAGGGCAATATCCCTTCGTTTATCCTTTGGGGCCCTCCCGGAGTTGGCAAGACGACCTTGGCACGAGTGATTGCCGCTCAACTCGAACGCCCGTTCTTCACCCTGTCGGCTGTGACGGCTGGTGTTAAAGAGGTGCGCGAGGTTATCGACCGCGCATCAAAACAGGCCTTTTTTAACTCTCCCTCGCCAATACTGTTTATCGACGAGATTCATCGTTTTAATAAGAGCCAACAAGACTCGCTTCTCGGTGCGGTGGAGCAAGGTGTTGTAACACTCGTGGGTGCTACAACCGAGAACCCTTCGTTCGAGGTTATCACTCCGCTGTTGTCGCGCTGTCAGGTCTATACACTCAAATCGCTTGATGATGTCGAACTTGGCGAGCTGTTGCAGCGAGCCATTACACAAGACGAAGAGTTGAAGGCGCGCAATCCCCAAGTGAAACAGACCGAGGCTCTGTTCCGCTTCTCGGGTGGCGATGCCCGCAAATTGCTCAATATTATCGACATCGTGGCTCGTGCAACCGATGGCGATATTGTCATTGACGACCAGACTATTACCGATTGCTTGCAACAAAATCTTGCGCTGTATGACAAGAATGGCGAACAACACTACGATGTAATCTCGGCTTTTATCAAGAGTGTTCGTGGTAGCGACCCCAATGCAGCCATCTACTATTTGGCGCGAATGTTGGCGGGTGGCGAGGACCCTCTGTTCATCGCTCGTCGTTTGGCTATTTTGGCATCGGAGGATATAGGTTTGGCAAATCCCAATGCGATGTTGTTGGCAAATGCCTGTTTCGATACGGTGCATCGTATCGGAATGCCCGAGGCCCGTATTCCGCTGGCCGAGACCACAATCTATCTTGCCACATCGCCCAAAAGCAACTCGGCATACACTGCAATCAACGAGGCTCTACGCTTTGTCGAGCACGACACCACTAATCGCCCTGTACCCCTCGAAATTCGCAATGGCGTGACAAAACTGATGCGAGAGCAGGGTTATGGCCGTGATTACAAATATGCGCACGATTTTGGCGGTTTTGCCGAGATGGAGTTTATGCCCGAAGGTCTGCACGGACATCGTTTCTATACGCCCAATACGTCGAATCCCACCGAGGAGAGAATCGCCGAGCGTATCAAAAATCTGTGGAAAGAGAAATATTAAAGAGTCAGCCCCTCGGCAACAAAACTGAATGAACCGTTGCCTGCGAGGATAACGTGGTCGATGATGCGAATGTTGAAGAACGCAAGGGCCGCGCTGACCTTGTTGGTCAATTCTACATCGTCGTTCGAAGCTGTGGCAACGCCCGATGGGTGATTGTGTACCAACACCACACTCGACGCCAATAACTCCAAAGCCCTTTTACAAATCAGTCGGCAATCAACTTGCGTACAATTTACGCCGCCCTGACTGATGCGAACTTTGTCCAAAACACGACCTGCCGAGTTTAGACAAACAACCCAAAACTCCTCGTGATGTAGTGCGCCCAAGCCTGCAAACATACGTTTGATGTCGTCCGACGAGCCGACAAACTCAACGTCCTCGCTTCGGAGAGCCGCAGCACGACGGCCAAACTCCTTTGCAGCCGAAAGACGAACAGCTCCGCGCATACCCAACTCTTCGCACTGACGCAACTCCTTGATGTCGGCACCGACAACGTCGCTGAAACGACCATAGCGCGCAAGCAAAGAGTGTGCGGCCTCGGCATCTTCACACAGAAGCGTGAGCAACTCCTCGTCGCTCAAACTCTCAAAGCCGCATACTAACGCCTTCTCTCTAACTATTTTGAGTTGGTTCTCCATCGACGTCGGGAGTGTCGTGTGTCTCGGAAAAACTATCAATGCTGTCCAAAATATAGTCGCCAATCTCGTCCGAAAGTACCAATGGCAACACTACGCCAGCGGCATTTTGCTCGGCCTCCTTCTTGGTCGCACCATCGCCTTCGCCCATCTGCTCGCCATTGATATATACAACCGAGTGGAAACGGGGCAACTCCGAGTTGCTACGATTGGGGCTTGTGGCAAAACGCAAAGTGCGGTGGCTCTTCTGACACCACTCCAAAAGGCGACTCTTGAAATCGCGCTCCTCAATCGAAATTTCGTCGATGTTTACGTGATTGGCAATCAGGTTGTTGATGAACAATCGGTTGGCAAATTCGTAGCCTTGGTCGAGATAGATTGCGCCCATCATCGCTTCGAGTGCATCGCCTGCAATGTTCTTGCGGTGTTCGTCAGCATCGCGGCAAATAACCCATTTGTCGAGCCCGATTTGCTCGGCCAAGCGGTTCAGTGCAACACGACTGACAATGCGGGTACGGAACTTTGTCATCTCGCCCTCGGAGTACTCGGGAAACTCGACAAAGATATAGTCCGAAACGATACTCTCGATGATAGCGTCGCCCAGATACTCTAAACGCTCGTTATTGAGGTGTTGGCCATTGGGCAGAATGACAGATGCCGAACGGTGCACCAACGCAAGTTTATACAACTCGATATTGTTGGGGCAGAAACCAAACAACTCATCAACCATTTTGTAGTAGTGACCGTCCTGCGAGAAACGGACATAGTATTTCGTACGCAGCGAGTCAAACATAATGGCGACGATTATTCGTATTTGGCAAAGATGATAGTGGAGTTGTGTCCACCGAAACCAAAGGTATTGCTCATTGCATAACGCACCTCGCGCTTTTGAGCAACATTGGGTGTAAGATTGAGATTCGGGTCGATACGCTCGTCCAACTCATCGAGGTTGATGGTCGGCGGAATAACGCCCTTTTGGATAGCCATAATGCAGGCTAATCCCTCGATAGCACCGGCAGCACCGAGCAGGTGACCTGTCATAGATTTGGTCGAAGAGATATTGACCTTGTATGCGCTCTCGCCCATAACATTTGCAATAGCCTTCAACTCGGGGAGGTCACCCAGAGGTGTTGATGTGCCGTGTACATTGATGTAATCGATTTCGGAAGGCTCGATACCGGCCTGTTTGATTGCGAGCATCATTGCTCTTGCAGCGCCCTCGCCCTCGGGGTGAGGAGCAGTCAGGTGATAGGCATCAGCACCGATACCCCCACCGACAACCTCTGCATAAATCTTGGCTCCACGAGCCAAAGCGTGCTCCAACTCCTCCAACACAAGCGCGCCAGCGCCCTCGCCAATCACAAAACCGTCACGGTCCTTATCAAAGGGACGCGAAGCAGCCTCGGGATTGTCGTTGCGTGTCGAAAGGGCTTTCAGTGAGTTGAAACCACCCACTCCGGGGACAGTGACAGGAGCCTCACTACCACCGGTAACAATCACATCGGCAAGTCCGGATTTGATATACATTGCAGCGTCAATCATCGCGTGTGTCGATGATGCGCAAGCCGAAACCGTACAATAGTTAGGGCCTTTGAGCCCGTATTTGATTGCGATTTGGCCAGCGGCGATGTCGGCAATCATACGGGGAATGAAAAAAGGGCTGAATCGAGGAGTATAATCCCCCTCGACAAAGCCCTTGATTTCGTTGTGAAATGTATCTAATCCTCCGATACCCGAGCCCCAGATACAGCCAATCATATCTCTATCGGCCTTTTCGAGGTCGATATTCGAATCTTGAATAGCTTGATCGGCCGCGATAAGCGCAAATTGCGAGAAGCGGTCGTTTTGTTTGATGGTTCGAGCGTCGAAAAAATCTTCCGGACGATAGTCCTTGACTTCGCAAGCGAATTTTGTACGGAATTTGGTATTATCAAAAAGGGTAATCTCGGCAGCACCGCTCTTTCCCTTCTCCAAGTTCTCGAAATATTCGTCAATATTATGACCAAGTGGGTTAATCGTACCGATTCCGGTGACAACAACTCGTCTGCTCATTTCCTTCTCCTCTCCTATATGATTATAATATCGCGAAGTCGATTGATTAGTTACTACTTGCTTTTCTCCTCGATGTACGAGATAGCGTCGCCAACGGTAGCGATCTTCTCTGCATCCTCGTCGGGAATGGTTACACCAAACTCCTTCTCGAATTCCATAATAAGCTCTACGGTATCGAGCGAATCTGCGCCGAGGTCGTTGGTAAAGCTTGCTTCGGGAGTAATCTCTGATGCGCTCACTGCGAGCTTGTTCTTAATGATCTCCTTTACTTTTGCTTCAATTGCTGACATAGTAATCAATTTTTAGTTGAACAAAAAATATTTCGTTTATAAATAAAACTTTATTTCTCACGAAAAATCAGCACAAAAGTAACACTTTTTCTATTAACTTTGTAAAAAAATAGGGATTTTTTGCCCCTTTATTGAATTTTAATCTCGCAAAGTATTGAGAATGAAGAACATAGCAATTTTGGTTTCGGGTGCAGGAACAAATGCCGAGAATATTATCAGATATTTTGTTAATTCCGAAAAAGTGAACATTTCCGTTGTAGTATCGGATAATCCTTCGGCCTATGCCCTCACTCGGGCGCAACGTCTTGATATCGAAACGGTCAGCCTTACACGCAGGGATTTCCGAGATGGTACTCGCCCGTTGGCGGAGTTGCGAAAAAGGAACATTGACGTTGTCGTTTTGGCCGGTTTTTTGTCGATTATTCCGCGCGTTTTGCTCGAAGCGTTTCCCGGTCGAATAATCAATATTCACCCCTCGCTTTTGCCCAAGTTCGGAGGCAAAGGTATGTATGGCGACAATGTTCATCGTGCAGTAATCGAGGCTGGCGAGAGCGTGTCGGGTATTACCATTCACACTATCGACGAGCATGTTGATAGAGGGGTTGTGTTGGCGCAGTTTACGACGCCTGTTGCCGAGGACGACACCCCCGAAACACTTGCGGGCAAAATTCATGCCCTTGAATACAAACACTATCCCGAAATTATAGAATCATTTATAACAAAAATAACAGATATGGAAAATCGTAGAAAATTGTTGCTCATAAGCAACTCGACAACGGCAGGCGAGCCCTACCTCAAATACCCCATTGGTAACATCGCGCAATTCCTCGAAGGTGTCAGTGAGGTCGCTTTTGTGCCCTATGCGGCTGTGACTTTCTCGTACGACGAGTACGAGGCGAAGGTGCAGGCTCGTTTCGACGAGATAGGCGTTAAAGTACGCTCTATTCACCGCGCCGAGAATCCCGCCGAGGCTATTCGCAATGCCGAAGCGGTGTGCGTAGGTGGTGGCAATACCTTTGCTCTGTTGCGCGCTATGCAGGAGTTGGGCGTAGTCGAGGCCATTCGCGAGAAGATTGCCGAGGGTACACCTTATGTCGGTTGGAGTGCTGGTAGCAATGTGTGCTGCCCTACAATCTGCACAACCAACGATATGCCCATCGTGCAACCCCAATCGTTTGCTGCAATCGGTGCCGTTAAGTTCCAAATCAATCCCCACTACCTCGACACCCACCCCGAGGGTCACGCCGGCGAGACACGCGAGCAACGTATCGAGGAGTATATCGAGGCTAATGACGGTATGGGGGTAGCGGGTCTTCGCGAGGGTTGTATGTTGTTGGTCGAGGGCAACACAATGCAGTTGATTGGAGCCCGTCCTATGCGTATTTTCCGTCGTGGCGACAAGCCGTTTGAGGTTGAGCCCGGAGGCGACCTTTCGTTCCTGATGTAGAGTTATGTTGAGCGAGGAGCACGGCCGAATGGGCGAGGAGGCGGCTACCGAGTGGCTGCGTCAGCACGGCTATCAGATATGTGAGCGAAATTGGCGAAGCGGTCGCTACGAGTTGGATATCGTAGCGACGCGTTTCGATGTGATACACTTTGTCGAGGTTAAGTGTCGAGCCGACAACTCTTTTTTGTCGCCCGAGCAGACACTTACACCCACCAAAGTACGCTCGCTGAAACGTGCCGTTGCAGCCTATCTTGCGCTACACGATGTCGATTTGAATCCGCAAATAGACCTTATGGCGGTGACCATTTCGGAGATGGGCGATGTGACGCTCGAATATATCCCCGAGGCGGTTGTATCTCGTTGGTAGTCGCGGTTGTTGCTTTGTTGCGAAAAAAGATATATCTTTGCGGGCGATTTTTAAACCGAGAGTAATGGTTTGGTATAACTTCGGCATAAATGTTTTGGTCGGCGGAGCACGTCTGGCTGCACATTGGAATCCCAAAATCCAGAAATGGGTTGAGGGACGTCGTGATTTGTTGTCGCGTGTTCGTCAGGCTATTCCCGAGGGTGAGCGTGTGGTGTGGTTTCACGCTGCATCGCTTGGCGAGTTCGAGCAGGGTCGCCCCGTTATCGAGGCTCTGCGAGCTGCGCGCCCCGATTTAAAAATCCTTTTGACATTCTTCTCGCCCTCTGGTTACGAGATTCGAAAGAATTATAGCGGTGCCGATTATGTCTTCTATATGCCTTTCGATAAGCCCGAAATGGCAAAGGCGTTTATCGACATCGTAAAACCCGAGATGGCGGTGTTCATCAAGTATGAGTTCTGGCTGAATCATATTGAGGCGTTGCGCCAAGCGGGTTGCCGTACCTTCCTTATCTCGGCTATTTTCCGTCCCAACTCTATCTTCTTCCGCCCGTGGGGTGGTGCTTTCCGTCGCGCATTGACGGCTTATCGTACAATCTTTGTGCAGAACAAAGCGTCGGAGGAGTTGTTGCGCGGTATCGGTGTCGAGAATGTGGTTGTGGCAGGAGATACCCGTTTCGACCGAGTGGCTGCGTTGAGCGAGGCTATGACCGATATTGCAACTATCGAGCAGTTCAAAGGCGACCACCAGATGATGGTTGCAGGTAGCACTTGGGGTCCCGACGAGGAGGCGCTCTTGGAGAGTATCAATCGCAATCCCGAGATAAAGTTTGTCATTGCACCTCACGAGATGGACGAGAACCGTATCGCTTCGTTGATGAGCCGTATCAAGGGCGGTGCAGTGCGATATACCCAATCCGATGGCGTCGATTTCGATAAGTGTCAGGTTATGATTATCGACACTATCGGTATCCTGTCGGCTATCTATCGCTATGCCGACGTAGCCTATATCGGAGGTGGCTTTGGTGTAGGTATCCACAATACGCTCGAAGCGGCGACCTATGGTATCCCATTGGCATTCGGCCCCAACTACAAGAAGTTCCGCGAGGCCAAAGAGTTGATTGCCTGCGGTGCAGCTCGAAGTGTTTCATCGGCGACGGAGTTGAGTGCTTGGTTTGACGGCATTATGTCGGATACCGAGAGCCGTCGCAAAGCGGGCGAGGCTGCTCATCGTTATATCGTCGAGAATAAGGGTGCAACACAAACCATTCTTGCCGAGTTGCTGAAATAGGCGAATTTAGAGTACTAAAAAGGCGTGTCCCATCGGACACGCCTTTTTTTATTCAAAATCTTCGTAACCAAATCTTCGTAGTTGGCGGGAGTCATCTCGCCACCCCTCATCGACCTTGACAAAGAGTTCCAAAAAGACCTTCTTGTCGAGGAAACGCTCCAAGTCTTTGCGAGCCTCGGTGCCTACTTTTTTGAGCATTGCACCTCCGCGACCAATGATGATACCCTTTTGCGAGGCGCGGGCCACATAGATAGTGGCACTTATGCGGTCAATCTCGGGAGATTCACGATAGGCGTCAATGGCCACCTCTACCGAATAGGGCACCTCTTTGGTGTAGTTCAACAAAATCTTCTCGCGGATAATCTCCGAGGCGAAGAAACGCATCGGACGGTCGGTCAGTGCATCTTTGTCGTAGTAAGGCTCGCCCTCGGGCAGTCGCTCGACAATCATACTCATCAGAGCTTCGGTACCAAAGGCGTTCTTGGCACTGATGGGCAACACAACAGCGTCGGGCAACAGTGTCTTCCAACGAGCCACCATACCCTCCAACTCGTCGGGAGTCGAGAGGTCGATTTTGTTGATAAGCACGATAGTAGGCACCTTCGCCTTTGCCACCTTTGCCAATACCTCTGCCGAACGCTCCATAGGGTTGTCGTCACGCACAGCGCGTTGTTCAACCACATCGGTAACATAGAGAATAACATCGGCGTCGGCAACGGCACCATTGACCGAGCGCATCATCGACTCTTGCAGTTTGTAACTCGGACGGAGTATTCCGGGGGTGTCCGAGAAAACAATCTGATACTCCTCGGTGTTCACAATGCCGACAATGCGATGGCGCGTGGTCTGTGCCTTCGATGTGATAATCGACATACGCTCGCCAACCAATGCATTCATCAATGTCGATTTGCCGACATTGGGATTGCCTATGATATTTACAAAACCGGATTTGTGCATACTACATGTGGATAGCACAACCCATAGCGGCCTCGGCAGCCTCCATAACCGCCTCGTTCATTGTGGGGTGTGAGTGGATAGTTCTTGCTATGGTGTGAGCCGATGCACCCATTGCTTTGGCGATTGTCGGCTCGGCAATCATCTCGGTTACGCCTGCGCCTACGAAGTGAGCACCCAGCAATTTGTCGTCTTCGGCATTGAATACCAACTTGACAAAACCGTCACGGTCGCCTGCTGCGGTAGCCTTGCCCGATGCGGTATAGGGGAATTTGCCAACCTTGACGGTGTAGCCCGCCTCCACCGCCTGCTTCTCGGTCATACCTACCGATGCAACTTCGGGCGAAGTATATACACACGACGGAATGGTGGTGTAATCTACGGGGTCGGGGTTCAATCCGCAAATACCCTCGACACAAGCAATAGCCTCGGCCGAAGCAACGTGTGCCAAAGCGGGTGTGGCAATCAAATCGCCAATGGCATAGACACCTTTGGCTGCGGTTTGGAATGAGCCATCAACCTTGATTTTGTCGCGCTCAACCTCGATTCCGAGAGCCTCCAAGCCCAAACCTTCGATGTTGGTCTTGATACCCACAGCCGAGAGTACGACATCTGCCGAGAGGGTCTCTGCACCCTTCTTACCCTCGACCTCGACAGCGCACTTGCCATCAACCACGCTGACACCTTTGACAGCGGTCGATGTCATCACGCCGATACGCATCTTGCGGAATGCGCGCTCCATAGCCTTCGAAACATCTTCGTCTTCGAGCGGCATAAGGTTGGGAGCGATCTCCACAACGGTAACCTTGACACCCAACGAAGCGTACAGATAGGCAAACTCGCTACCAATGGCACCCGAGCCACAAACAACCATCGTTTCGGGCAACTCTTTGAGTACCAACGCCTCCTTCGACGAGATTACATACTTGCCGTCGATGGGCATAAAGGGCATTTCGCGCGGACGAGCACCTGTTGCCAAGATAATGCTGTCGGCTTCGACGGTCTGCTCGCCCTCTGCCGAGCGAACGGTAACCTTGCCGTCGCCAGCCAACGAGCCCTCGCCCTTGATAATCTCGATTTTATTCTTGCCCATAAGGAAGTTCACACCCTTGCTCATAGTCTCGGCTACGGTGCGACTGCGATCGACAATCTTCGAGGGGTCGGCCTTGACCTCGCCCACGATGTCGATACCATACGAAGCTGCACTTTGAGCATAGTGCAATACCTGTGCACTTTTGAGCAACGCTTTGGTCGGGATACAACCCCAATTCAAACAGGTACCACCCAACTCTGCACGCTCAACAACTGCAACCGATTTACCGAGTTGTGCTGCGCGGATTGCGGCAACGTATCCACCGGGACCGCTACCGATAACAATGATGTCGTATTTCATATTCGTTAGTTTTTAATAATTTTTACTTGTTGTCGGGAACACGCAATGTTCCGTTGTCGCTCGCAGCAACGGCGCGCTTCCACGCCTGGCCATAACCCTCGAAAATGATGTCGCCGGGAATGGTTGCATCGTGTCCGTTGTCCTTGAATTTGCGCTCCGAAACCTCGGCTTTGATGTTGCCGTCGATGTACTTCGTGAGCAGATATTTGTCCAACTCGCTCCAACTCTCAAACATCTGTGCCGCTTTGGCCGTCGAGTAACGAGTGGTGTATTTGATTGCTGCTTTGGGACTACGCTCGTATTTGGCTGTGGCAATCTTGTCGATTTGTGCAACCTCCTCGATACAGCTGTTCTCCCATCTGTCAATCTGCTTGCGAATGTCGGCAGCAATGCGATTGTAGCGCAGATATGCGAAGTTGGCCACGCGGTTTACCAGCCAGAATGCCGATTTGTCGGAGTACTCCAACATCGAGCCATTCTCTTGGCTGAAACACTCAGGAACCTCGCTTGTAGCGCAATAAATGGGGGTCAGAGCCGAGGTGGCTGCGTCATCAACGCCAAACCACAAAATACCGCCAACGGGGTCGGGCAACCATTTGCGCGATTGTGCCACAAACCAGAAACCGGTCTGCTGGGTTGCCGTTGCACGCTCGTTGAGGTACTTGACGCCATCAACCTCAAAGTTCATAGGACGCCAACGATAAGCCAATCCCGTGCCACCCGTACCTGCATCTTCGGCGCGGGTCATATCCATAGGCGTACCCTCGTAGTGGTCGCGCATATAGTCCATAACCGCTTTGAGAGTAACCTTGCTGTCGGGAGTAATCCACAAAGGCATACGGTTTGCGGGGTTGTATCCCATCGCATAGTCCAAATATTTGTCCATACCCGTTGCCACGCGGTTGAAGAAACTCCAAACACGAGCCTCGCACGCACGCATACCGCTGAAATCGAGCGGAGCATAGGTGTCGCTGAAACTGAAATCCTCGTCGGTACCGTTGTAATAACCCATCTCGCGTGCAAACGAGATTACATCGGGCGCGTACAAGCAGTTGTCGGGGTCATTCTTGGGGAATGTTGTGATGCGGGCTTGGTTGGCGTGAGCACACACTGTGCCGTCGGGAATACGACAAGCAACCCACACAATACCTCGGTCGCGCTCGCCCTTGCCGATAAGCTCCATAATCCACGCCTCGTTGGGGTCGGCAATCGAGAAAGACTCGCCACTCGAAGCGTAACCATAGGTGTTTGCCAAATCGACAATCACCTCGATAGCCTCGCGCGCGGTGCGTGCGCGTTGCAACGCGATATATATAAGAGAGCCGTAATCCATAACGCCCTTGCCCGTTTCAAGTTCGGGACGACCGCCATAGGTCGTTTCGGCGATTATGAGTTGGTGCTCGTTCATATTGCCAACGGTCGAATAGGTTGTGGCAACTTGGGGAATTTGTCCGAGATAGCGGCCTGTGTCCCACTCGTGAATATCAACCATCTCGCCTGCGCGGTGCTTGCCGCCCGTGTGCTTGTACAATGCTCCGAATAGTTGATGCGAGTCAGCCGAATAACTGATGATGTTGCTGCCGTCGGCCGATGCGCCGCGTGTGATGATGAAGTTTGTGCACGCCATTGCGCTGTTGATTGCGACGATGGCAACTGCAAGTGCGATAAATCTTTTCATATATCGAGGTTAGTTTTTTGTTCAGTCCGACTACAAAGATACCAAAAAAATCGTAACTTTGAGCCACAAAAAGAGTTCAATATGAGTATCGCAGCCGAAATTACCCGTTTGCAAAGTGAACTACCTTGTGGCGTTACGCTTGTGGCGGTGTCCAAGACACACCCCATCAGTGCCGTTGCCGAGGCGTATGATGCAGGTCAGCGCGTATTTGGCGAGAGCCGTCCGCAAGAGATGCGCGCCAAGTGGGAGGCTATGCCCAAAGATATAGAGTGGCAGATGATTGGCCATTTGCAAACCAACAAGGTGAGAATGATAGCACCCTTTGTCAGTCTTATTCACTCTGCTGACTCGGCCCGTCTGTTGCGCGTTATCGACGCCGAGGCACAGCGCGTAGGGCGAGTTATTGATGTGCTGTTGGAGGTGCATATCAGCAGTGACGAGAGCAAGGAGGGGTGGGAGCCTGCCGAGTTAGACGCCTATGTCGAGGGTGGCGAGTGGCGCGAACTGTCGGGGGTGTGCGTGCGAGGTCTGATGTGCGTGGCTACAAATACCGACGATATGACGGTTGTGCGCGACGATTTCCGTCGTATGAAGACCCTGTTTGACCGCTATGCCGAGGTGTTTGGGGCTGATTTCGATACTCTGTCGATGGGAATGTCCTCGGACTATACCGAGGCTATTGAGTGCGGTGCGACAATGGTGCGCATCGGTAGCACCATCTTCGGCTATCGCGACTATACAAAGTAAACGCCGAGCCGTCGGACACCCCGCAGCCCCTTTCCCTAAATTCTCTAATACAACTTTCTGTTCTTTTTGCTCCGCCCAAAAAGAACCAAAAAGGCTCGTCCTTTCGTTTTTTCGGGGGGCGTGTGTCTTTGCTCGTTGAAGTGCCCACATTCGCGCGATAGAATCGGACGGCACTTCCGGGCTCTCACAAATCCACCCGCCCAGACTACCCGAAAAATCCGACGGACACATTTTGTCTTAATTATATGTGGAGATGGAAATATTGTTTTGCCCTCGTAAGAAGGGGCGTAGCAAACCCGAAGGGGTTGCGTGAAAAAAGAGTAGAGTAGCAGGCGCAAGTTTATTTGCAGACTGCTACTCTATTTTTTTTGTAAACCATTTATGGTTGTGCGTACTTCTTACGCTAATCAATAAACCTGTCGGCCTGCGACTTGGGGAATTGTCCCAATCAGATTGCCTGCCCGAGTAAATGGGTTGTGGATTCTCTGATACTTCTGGCTGGACCTGTCGGCTTGCGACCGATTTTTGGTTCTTTTAATCGCTTAAAAGAACAGTCCCCTCTTGCTTATCGTACTCGCAGTTTGCGGCCGATGCGGAGTGTGGTTTTGGTTGTTATGCCGTTCAGTCGGCAGATAGCCGAGACTGTTGTATGGTATTTTACGGCAAGTCCACCGAGGGTGTCGCCCGAGCGAATGGTGTGATATTTTGCTGCTGCCTCTTCGGCTGCTTTTGCTGCTGCTTCCTTGTCTTTGCGCTCCACCTCGTCGATGATTGCTTGCGAGATAGATGCGCTGTCGGTGTTGGCGGCAATCTTCGACGGGTCGATAAGTCCTTCGTCGTCATCTTCGAGTCCTTCGACTGCGCGTGAGCGAATGTTGAAGAACTTGCGTTCGAGGACGAAGGTGCTGTAATGCAGGTTGCCCGTAGCGAAATCAATTATGCGCTGTGGGTCGAAAGTCTGGTCGCAGTAGCGTACCTCGAAGTGGAGGTGAGGTCCGCGACTTCGGCCTGTGCTTCCACCGTAACCGATGACTTGTCCAGCCACGACCCAATCATTAACTTTGACATTGATTCTCGAAAGGTGTCCGTAGTATGTCTCCAAGCCGTTGGGGTGGCGCAGAATTATAAGGTTACCGAAGCCTCCTGTGTTGTAGGTGGCATAGCGTACTCGTCCCGAGAATGTCGCATAGATAGGCTCGCCCGTCTTCAACCCGAGGTCAATACCATTGTGGTTGCGTCGTCCGCGAGGACCATAACGCGAAATAATGTGTCCCATAACGGGGCAGTGATAGTCATCGACACTCTCGATTAGTTTGAGTTCCATCTCCTCGGGCAACTGTTTGAGCTCGATGTCGCGGTAGGCGAAGATGCGAAGCGTGTCCCAATGCGAAGTATAGATATCCGAACGACACCACTCCTCTGTTTGATTGTTGATGTAATCAAACGAGTTGTCGGTGTAGAGTACCAAACGAACACCAGCTCGGTCAGTATCAAGGGTGTCGATGGGGCGATGCGGACGGTCCGAGATGCGAATGGTGGCTCGCTGTTGGGCCGAGAGTGTGGCGCATAACAAAAGAGCGGTCAGTAAACCTGCAAGTTTTCTCATCTTCTGCCCGTTATTTGTTGAGTGCCAAAGCCAAAACCTCGTCGTTGGTGCGAACATAGTGGAATGTTACACCTTCGAGATAACTCTCTTTAATCTCGGCAATATCCTTGCGGTTGTCCTCGCACAGAATGACATCGGTAATGCCTGCGCGTTTGGCTGCCAAAATCTTCTCTTTGATACCTCCGACGGGCATTACTCGACCACGCAAGGTGGTCTCGCCGGTCATTGCAAGACGCTCACGAATGGTGCGACCCGTGTAGGTCGAAGCGATAGAGGTTACCATTGTGATACCTGCGCTGGGGCCATCTTTGGGTATTGCGCCTTCGGGGACGTGAATATTGATGTCGTATTGTTGGAAACGCTCCTTGTCGATACCCAACTCCTCGTAGTGCGCCTTAACCCACTCAAAAGCGATGGTTGCCGATTCCTTCATCACGGTACCGAGATTACCCGTCAGGTTCAACTCGCCCTTGCCGGGTGTGAGCAACGACTCGATGTAGAGAATGTCGCCTCCGACCTCGGTCCACGCCAAGCCCGTAACAACACCCACCATACCTGCTACCTCGTAACTATCCTCTTTGAATCGGGGCATACCCATAATCTTCTCGATGTCCTCTTTCGAGATTGCGGCATCGAAACTCTCCTCCATACCAATCTGTTTGGCACGATAGCGGGCAATCTTCGCCAACGACTTATCCAGCAGACGAACACCCGACTCACGAGTGTATTGCGAGATAATCTTCTCGATAACATCATCGGCAACGGTCATCTTGTCGGTGGGAACGCCGTGAGCCTCGCACTGCTTTGTAACGAGGTGGTTGCGTGCAATGCTAACCTTGTCTTCGAGTACATATCCCGGAATGTTAATCATCTCCATACGGTCGCGCAAAGCGGGCGGTACATTGCCAATGTTGTTGGCAGTAGCAATGAATAGGACTTTGCTCAAATCGTACTCCATGTCGAGGTAGTTGTCGTGGAAAGTGGTGTTTTGTTCGGGGTCAAGTACCTCCAACAGAGCCGAAGAGGGGTCGCCGTGATTGCTTTGACCTGTCTTGTCCACCTCGTCAAGAATGATGACGGGGTTCGACGAGCCACACTTGGCAATGGTCTTGATGATGCGACCCGGCATTGCGCCGATGTAGGTGCGTCGGTGACCGCGAATCTCGGCCTCGTCGTGCAAACCACCAAGCGAGATACGACCGAACTTGCGGCCCAAAGCCTCGGCAACACTGCGGCCAAGCGAAGTTTTACCAACTCCCGGAGGGCCGTAAAGGCACAAGATGGGCGACTTCAAATCGCCTTTGAGTTTGATTACAGCCAAGTGCTCCAAGATGCGATCCTTAACCTCGTCCAATCCGTAGTGGTCGCGGTCAAGACGCTCACGAGCCTGATTCAAATCGAGGTTATCCTCGGTGTACTCGTTCCAAGGCAACTCCAACATCAACTCCAAATAGGTCATCTGTACCGAGTACTCGGCAATGGCAGGATTCAGTCGCTCCAACTTCGAGAGCTCTTTGTCGAACTGCTCGGCAACCTCGGTGCTCCACTTCTTACTCTTCGCCTTCTCGCGCAGACGCTCGATGTCGTCACCATCAGCACCGCCTCCCAACTCGTCTTGAATGGTACGCATTTGTTGTTGGAGGAAGTAGTCGCGTTGTTGCTTGTCGAGGTCCTGTTTAACCTTGTTTTGAATCTCGTTTTTGAGTTCGGCAAGTTGTTGTTCACGAATCAGAATTTCGAGCAGACGACGGGCGCGAATGAGCAAACCGGGAGCCTCCAACAAGTGTTGGCGGTCGGCGTCCGAAAACTCCATGTTGGTACAGATGAAGTTGATGAGGCTTCGTCGGCTGTCGATATTTTTGATGGCAAATACGGCCTCTTTGGGCATGTGTGCCGATATGTTGATGATGCCGAGCGCAACGTCACGAATCGAGTCCACCAGAGCCTCGAACTCGACATTGCCCTTCTCGGGTGTCCAATCCTTGATTGTGGTTACGGTTGCCTTGAAGTAGGGCTCGCTCGACATAAACTCTTTAATCTCAATCTTTTCGAGGCCGTGCAGAATGACGGTCAGGTTGCCGTTGGGCATTTCGAGAATTTTGAGAATCTTGGCCGAGGTACCGATGCGATACATATCGCCCGGGCCGGGAACTTCGACGTCGCTCTCTTTTTGGAGAACGGCACCCAGCAGACCGCCATTTTGTTCCACGTCGCGTACCAACTTCATCGACTTCTCACGACCAACGGTGATGGGGGTGATAGAGCCGGGGAAGAGTACCGAACTGCGCAGAGTGAGAATGGGCAGTACGTCGGGTATTGCGACGTCGGTGGGCAACTCGTCGTCACCACCCGTGATGGGTATGACCTGATGTTGTCCGTCAAGCATATCCGAGATGCTCGACAGGTCTTCGATGTCTATTTTTATCTTCTTATCCATAAATTCATTATCCGTATAGCGCACAAAGGTAGTATTTTTTCTTCGAAAATACTCACTTTCTCGTCGAAAACCCTTATCTTTGCACATTGTGAATAAACCAAATCGCTATATAAACGTATGTCATTAGCTGATAAGTATGTCCCCGGGGACATTGAGAGTAAGTGGTATGAGCGCTGGGAAAGCAGCAATATTTTCCACTCGACACCCGACAATAGAGAACCATATACAATAGTCATTCCGCCACCCAATGTGACAGGTATGCTCCACATGGGCCATATGCTTAACAACACATTGCAAGATGTGTTGGTGCGCCGTGCCCGTATGATGGGCAAGAATGCCTGCTGGGTACCCGGAACCGACCACGCAAGTATCGCAACCGAGGCAAAGGTTGTAAAGAAACTCGCCGAGCAGGGTATTCGCAAAAGCGACCTTACCCGCGAGCAGTTCTTGGAGCACGCTTGGGATTGGACCCGCGAACACGGCGGTATCATTCTCAAACAGTTGCGTAAATTGGGCGCTTCGTGCGATTGGGAGCGTACTTCGTTTACTATGGACGAGGTGCGTAGCCAAAGCGTTATCAAAGTATTTGTTGACCTCTACAACAAGGGCCTTATCTATCGTGGCCTGCGTATGGTAAACTGGGACCCCAAGGCGCAAACCGCTTTGAGCAACGAGGAGGTTATCTACAAGGAGGAGCAAAGCAAACTCTTCTATCTGCGTTACTATGTTGATGAGCCTGCGGGCAGCACCGATGGCGAGGAGGCTGATGCAGTAACTTTGAGCCCCGATGCTCCGTTTGACCCCGCAGTCAAACACCAAATTCTGCACCGTGACGCCGAGGGTCGTCGTTACGCTGTTGTGGCAACCACCCGTCCCGAGACCATTATGGGTGATACTGCAATGTGTATCAACCCCAAAGACCCCAAAAATAGTTGGCTTAAAGGCAAACGCGTTATTGTACCTCTGGTTGGTCGTTCAATCCCCGTTATCGAGGACCGCTATGTCGAAATCGAGTTCGGTACAGGTTGTTTGAAGGTAACCCCTGCACACGATACCAATGACTATATGCTCGGCAAAACACACTCGCTCGAAACAATCGACATCTTCAATCCCGATGCGACTATCAGCGAGGCTGCCGGTATGTATGTCGGTATGGACCGTATGGAGGTGCGTACCCAAATCGTCAAGGATTTGGAGGCCGCAGGTCTTATGGAGAAGGTCGAGAACTACATCAACAAAGTCGGATATTCGGAGCGTAACCCTTCGACCGCTGTTGAGCCCCGTTTGTGTATGCAATGGTTCTTGTCGATGCAACACTTTGCCGACATCGCATTGCCGCCTGTGATGAACGACGAGTTGAAATTCTACCCCTCGAAATACAAAACAACCTATCGTAACTGGTTGGAGAATATCCAAGATTGGTGTATCAGCCGTCAGTTGTGGTGGGGCCACCGTATTCCTGCTTACTTCTTGCCCGTGGGCGAGGGTGGCGAGGAGCGTTTTGTTGTTGCCGAGAGTGCCGACAAAGCGTTGGAGTTGGCTCGCGCTATCGAGGGCTACGAGAACATCACAGCCGAGGAGTTGCGTCAAGACGAAGATGCACTCGATACTTGGTTCAGCTCGTGGTTGTGGCCCGTGTCGTTGTTCGACGGTATTCGCAACCCCGACAACGACGAAATCAAATACTACTATCCGACTAGCGATTTGGTTACAGGCCCCGATATTATCTTCTTCTGGGTTGCCCGTATGATTATGGCCGGATATGAGTATAATGGCGATATGCCTTTCCGTAATGTTTACTTTACGGGTATCGTGCGTGATAAACTCGGTCGCAAGATGAGTAAATCGCTCGGAAACTCGCCCGACCCGCTCGACCTGATTGCCAAATATGGTGCCGATGGTGTCCGTTGCGCTATGTTGCTCTGCACAAGCGCAGGTAACGACCTTATGTTCGATGAGGCTCTCTGTGAGCAAGGTCGTAACTTCGCCAACAAGATTTGGAACGCTTATCGTCTGGTTGGTGGCTGGAAGGTTGATGAGTCACTTGCTCAAAGCGAGGGTAACGCCATTGCAATCAAATGGTTTGATGCAACACTCAAAAAAGCCGTTGGCGAGATGGATGAGCATTTTGCTCAATACCGTATCTCCGATGCGCTCAAAACCGTATATCGTCTGTTCTGGGACGACTTCTCGGGTTGGTATCTCGAAATGGTTAAACCCGCATACCAAGCACCGATTGATGCAGCAACACTCGCGGCAACCAAAGGTTTCTTCGACAAATTGTTGCGTCTGCTGTCGCCCTTTATGCCCTTCATCACCGAGGAGTTGTGGCAAGACCTTGCACCTCGTGGCGAGGAGAGCCTGTGCGTAGCCGCTATGCCCACCGTTGAGGCGTACGAGGCGAGCCTGATTGAGAACTTCGGCCCCATTGGCGAGGCAGTAAGTTCAATTCGTGCTATCCGCAAAGCAAAGAATATTCCTAACCGTGAGCCTCTGGCTTTGAAGGTCATCTGCGACGATAACTACCACACCGAGTTTGAGCCCCTGCTTATCAAAATGGCGGGTCTGTCGGGCGTTGAGTATGTGAGCGAGAAAGACGCTGCTGCCGAGAGCTTTATGGTTAAGACAACTCAATACTTCGTTCCTATGAGCGAGCAGATTGATGTTGAGGCCGAGGTTGAGAAATTGACCAAAGACTTGGCATATTTCGAGGGCTTCCTTGCAGGCGTTATGAAGAAACTTGGCAACGAGCGCTTTATGTCGTCGGCACCTGCGAAGGTTGTCGAGACCGAGTATGCCAAGAAGCGTGATGCCGAGGCGAAGATTGAGGCTATCAAGGAGCGTTTGGCAGCCTTCGGCAAGTAAAAGCTGTCTAACAAGGTAATTTCTGCGTTGTCCTCCGACTCGCAATCCTCACATACTCCGTGTATGCTGCGGTTGCTCGTCAGTCGTCCGCCTTGAAATTCCTCTTGTTATACAACTTCCGCAGTGATGTAAGGTAATTTCTGCGTTATCTAAGTCATATAAAAATGAGTGTCCCGGTGGGGCACTCATTTTGTTTTTATGGGCAGGGTGCACTTTCTCAAAAAAGTTTTGTATATTGCGATGTAAAATTTGTACTATGAAAAAGTTTGTACTTGTAGTGCTGTGTGTGCTTGCTGCTGCACAAATGAGGGCTGTGGCTCCCCGCACCATGATTTACGACATCAAGGAGAGCGATACACTGCGTTTGGATTTCTACGAGGTGCCGCAGAGTGATGCTCCTTGCGTGGTGTTTATGTTTGGTGGAGGTTTCTTTCAGGGCAACCGCTATCGTGAGGACTATGCCCGCTTCTTTGAGTACCTCAATAGTTGCGGCTATGCTGTTGCCTCGATAGACTATCGTTTGGGCTTGGCGAAACTGCGCTCAATGACCTCGAAACCATCGGTGGGCGAACTTGTTACAATGCTTACCAACTCGGTCGATATGGCGGTTAGTGACCTCTATTCCGCAACACGATACCTATTGGCAAACCACGCCGAACTTGGCATTGCTCCGTCGAAAATTATCACTTGCGGTTCGAGTGCGGGTGCTATCTCGGTGCTTACAGCCGAGTGGCGTCGCTCGGAAGGTCGCGCCGAACTGCCCGAAGAATTTGCCTATGCGGGAGTAATCTCGTTTGCGGGTGCGGTCTATTCTTCGTCGGGTGCACCCCGTTGGAATGTCGAGAAAGCCGCTCCTGTGATGCTGTATCACGGCGACGCCGATAGCAATGTGCCCTATCGCAAGTTGGTGGTCGGCAAGGTCGGTATGTGGGGTAGCGACTATATCTACGACAAATTCCTTCGCAAGAGCGATAAACCATACTATATGTGCGTCTATCTTGATGTCGATCACGTTGTGGCGGGTGCGCCATACCTCCAACACCACGAACAGATTGATTGGTTTATCGACAAGATTGCGCTTGGCGGCCGCGAGTTTCAGGTGTATGACCAGATGCGTGATAGGGCATACCCTGCCAAACAACCGCCCCGTACCATTTTCGATTACATAAAAGCTAATTTCGGACAATAATATATGGCTACGCCACACATACTGATTGTTGATGACGAGGAGTCGCTGTGCGAGATTTTGAAGTTCAATCTCGACTCGGCCGGGTATAAATGCTCGGTTGCATATAGTGCCGAGGAGGCATTGACCCTCCCGATTGAAGAGTTTGACTTGATACTGCTCGATGTGATGATGGGCGAACTCGGGGGCTTTGGACTTGCCAAGATACTCAAAGCACGTCCGCAGACCGCCGATATACCTATTATTTTTTGTACTGCAAGGGATACCGAAGACGATACAATCCGAGGCTTCGGTATAGGTGCCGACGACTATATCGCAAAACCGTTTTCGGTGCGTGAGGTTGTGGCCCGTGTGCAGAGCGTGTTGCGTCGTACCTCATCGTCGCGCTCGCGTGGTCTGCTCTCGTATGAGGGGCTTGTGGTCGATGTTTCCAAGAAGATTTGTACGGTTGATGGAGCCGAGGTGCAACTGACCCGCAAGGAGTTTCAGATTCTCGCTCTGCTGCTCGAAAATGCCAATACCATTCTTTCGCGTGAGGAGATTATGGATAAGGTTTGGAGTGGCGAGGTCGTCGTGCTGGGACGCACGGTTGATGTCAATGTTACACGATTGCGTAAGAAAATAGGCACCTATGGTGCAAATATAGTTACACGAACAGGATACGGTTACGGTTTTGAAAAGTAGAGGAACATACGGTATTTTGCTTCGGGCACTGCTGGTGGTAGTGCCTGTGCTGGTTGCGATATTTGTCGTTGTGGATATGCGCATCGACCGATTGCACTTTGTCGAAATGGGCGATAGCTTTCTGTTGTGGGGCGTTATCGTTACTTTGTTGTTGGTGCTTGCTATTTTTGCCGTTATTCTGCAACGCCTCAATCGCAATATCAAACATCTGCGTCGTTTTGTGCGCGATGTCGATGAGGGCCGTCAAATCGAAGCACTACCCAAATTTGCCGATGACGAGTTGGGTAAAATGTCGCACCACATGGTAAATCTCTATCTGCGTCTGCAAAAGACCACCGAAGATTTGGAGCAGGAGCATGCAATGGCTCTGCATCAGGAGCAGGAGAAGATTCGTATCAAACGACAACTGACCAATAATATCAATCACGAACTGAAAACACCTGTAAGTTCTATTCGAGGCTATCTCGAAACAATCCTTGCAAATCCGACAATGGACGAACAGACCCGTGTGTCGTTCTTGCAGAAGAGTTATAAACAGTGTGAACGATTGCAAACACTGTTGCGCGATGTTTCGACTATTACCCGTATGGACGAGGCGCGTGAGATGTTCTCGCGCGAGGAGGTTAATCTGCGTCGTGTAGTTGATGACTTGGCGGCCGACATTGCTCTATTGCCGATTGATCGCCGTATGAGGGTCAATATCTCGATGCCCGAGAGTGTGGTGGTTGTGGGTAATGCATCGCTATTGACCTCGGTTTTCCGTAACCTTACCGACAACGCTATCGCCTATTCGGGTGGCCGCGACATCTATATCTCAATGACTGCCGAAAGTGAAACGCACTACCACTTCCAAGTGGCAGATAATGGTATCGGTGTCGAGGATGTGCATCTGGCACACCTTTTCGAGCGTTTCTATCGTGTCGATAAAGGACGCTCGCGCAAGGAGGGTGGAACGGGTCTTGGACTTGCCATTGTCAAGAATGCTGTGTTGTTTCACGGTGGCGAAATCGAAGCCCGCAATCGACGCGAAGGTGGCCTTCAATTCCTGTTCTCAATAGCCAAAAATAGTCAGAAGGACTAAATTTAACACATTTGTAACAGGTTTGTAACACTAATTTAGTTGCTTTGTGTTGTGTGAATTGGTCGCACAAAACGGCAAAATACTGATAATAAACTAAATAAATATAAAACCTAAATCGTAAAAGTATGTCTTTACTTTACACATTCATTCTTGTCGTGTTGGCCATCTTGGCTGTTCTGGGAATCGTGGTGGGAGTGTCGAATGATGCGGTAAACTTCCTGAACTCGGCAATCGGCTCGAAGGTAGCCTCTTTTCGTAATATTTTGCTTGTTGCCTCTGTCGGTATTCTGGTTGGTGTAATCACATCGAGCGGAATGATGGAGGTTGCCCGTAGTGGTGTGTTTCACCCCGAGATGTTCTCGTTTCACGAGATTATGTTCCTGTTCTTGGGTATGATGCTCGGCAATGTAATCTTGCTCGATGTGTTCAACTCGCTGGGTTTGCCTACTTCGACCACCGTATCGATGGTGTTCGGTTTGCTCGGCTCGGCAATGGCTTTGGCTATCTTCAAAATCAGCGACTCCGATACGCTTACAATGGCGAATATGGGCCAATTCATCAATTCGGGTAAGGCACTCGCCATTGTGTCGGGTATCTTGCTGTCGGTTGTAATTGCATTCATAGTGGGTGGTATCTATATGTACCTCTCGCGTGTGCTGTTCTCGTTCCGCTACCAAAAACTTTTTGGCAAAATCGGTTGGTTGTGGTGCGGTGTATCGTTGGCAGGTATCCTCTACTTTGCTATGTTCAAGGGCCTTAAAACATCGGGTCTTATCCCCGAAGAGTTTGTAGATTGGGTGAATGGTAATGTGGCTTTGGCTCTGCTTGCAATGTGGGCAGTAAGCTCGATTGTGTTGCTGTTTTTGCAACTCTGCAAGGTTGATATACTCAAAGTTACCATTTTGGCAGGAACCTTCTCGTTGGCGTTGGCATTTGCGGGTAATGACCTTGTGAACTTTATCGGTGCCCCCTATGCAGCGTTCGATGCATTCGGAATTGCCAAAGAGGCGGGCTCGATTGATATCACAATGGAGGAACTTAAAACACCTGTGTCGGCAAACTTCCTGATTATGCTGGGTGCGGGCTTGGTGATGATTCTGACGCTGTTCTTCTCCAATAAGACCAAGAAGGTTATCCAAACCGAGCAGTCGTTGGCTGGTCAAGACGAGAATTCGGCCGGCAACTTCGAGTCGAACTTTATCTCGCGTGCTATTGTTCGTGGCGCTGTTGGTATCAATAACTTCTATGAGCGTGTAACACCCCGTCGTGTGCAGATTGCCATCGAGAAACGCTTTATCCCGCTTCCCGTTGAGGAGCGTGGTGGCTTGGTGTATGACCGTATCCGTGCTACCGTAAACCTCACTTGTGCATCGTTGCTGATTGCCGTTGGTACTGCGCTGAAATTGCCCCTTTCGACTACCTATGTAGTGTTTATGGTGTCGATGGCTTCGTCGTTGGCTGACCGTGCTTGGGGTCGTGAGAGTGCTGTGTATCGTGTTACCGGTGTGATGACCGTAATTACGGGTTGGTTTATTACCGCACTTGCAGGATTCTTGATTTCGATGGTCGTTACTATGCTGTTGGCGTGGGGTGGTTGGATTGCTGCCGTTGCTTTGTCGCTGTTGGGTATTTTCTTGGTTATCAAAGGTAACTTCTTCCCCAAGAAAGAGAATAAAGAGGCTGCCAAAGAGGATAGCAAGAAGAGCATCGACATTACCGACAAGAGCCATAACGCCAATGAAGCACTTATCGGTTACATCGAGAATGTGTGTGTTGATATGGAGAGCGTTACCCGTATCTATGGCCGTACCATTGTGGCTGTGTTCAAGGAGAACCGCAAGGTGTTGCGCGATATGGTTAAGGAGTCTAACGACTTGTTCTTTGCCGCGCGTGAGCAGAAGTATGCCTTGCTGGGTATGATGAAAAAACTCGAACAACAAGATATTGTTACCGCTCCGTTCTATGTTCAGGTTGTCGATTATATGTCGGAGACCACCAAAGCGTTGATTCACATCACACGCCCCGCATTCGACCATATCGATAACAACCATACAGGCTTTACCAAGGAGCAGATTGTCGATTTGAAAGAGGTTAATGATGCCGTTGAGGAGATTTTTTCGAGCATCAATACTATGTTGCGTTCGCGTGATTTCAGTGATATGAGCAGTATCCTCGAAAAGCGTGACCTCCTGTTTGACAAGATTGACGACATTATGAAGAGCCAGTTGCGTCGTATGCGTACCGAGCATATGTCCACTTCGGCAAGTATTCTCTACTTCAATATCTTGAACGAGACCAAGACTATGGTGTTGCAGTCGCGTAACATTATGAAGTCGCTCGAACACTTCGTCGAGGACTAAACCTCGTCTGATATGGGGCGCGCTGCCTCGGAGTATAAACGAAGGAGGCTCTCATTTTGATAGCCTCCTTCGTTGTTTTGTGCTCTGGCCGAAGTTTATGGTTATGCCTGCGCCTATGCCGACACCAATGCCCGGTTGCCAACCTCGTGGCGTGAGATAGTAACCCGCTTGCACGCCTGCCGTAAATGTAAAGCGGGGTTTTGCGCTGTGAGTTATGGTTGTCTGTCGCTCGTGGCGAAGAAATACCAACGTGTCGAGCCGCGCATGATAACCGCTGATGGTGGCCCGATAACTTGTGTTGTCGGAATAGACGGTCTGCGTTATGGGTAGTGCGACCTGTACCGCCTCCGAGCGAGTAGTGTCGAGGGTTGGTAGCCAAACGGTGTCGTGTCGTACGATGGTGCGAACTCGCTCGACGGGGCGGTCTATGCGCAGAGTCTCTACGCGCGTTAATATTAAGGTATCGGTTGTGTGGTTAGTCGCAGAGTGCCTGGCGCAATGAAACCCCAAGCCCCACGCGGCAGCCGCCAATATCAAAAAAGGTATTATTCTTTTCATAGACGACAAAGATAGTGTTATCGCCTTCGTCTGCCGTTCTACACATTTAAACAAAAAAGGGCGTGTCCCAAAAGCTTTTGGACACGCCCCCTGAAAGTATTGCGCTCTCGACTACTTTTGGCAGAAGAGATACTCGGCAATTTGTACAGCGTTCAGCGCAGCACCCTTGCGGATTTGGTCGCTCACACACCAGAAGTTAAGGCCATTGGGGTTGGCGAGGTCTTCGCGAACACGACCAACATAAACCTCGTCACACGACTCCAAGTTAAGCGGCATAGGGTAGAGGTTCTCGGCGGGTTTATCCCACAAGATTACACCTTTGGCTTTGGCGAAAGCCTCTTGCGCCTCGCTAACCGAGATAGGACGCTCGGTCTCAACCCAAATGCTCTCGGAGTGGTTACGGAGAACGGGAACACGCACGCAAGTAGCACTTACAGCGATGTCGCTATGCATAATTTTGCGAGTCTCGTTGAACATCTTCATCTCCTCTTTGGTGTAGCCGTTATCGACAAACGAGTCGATGTGAGGAATGACATTGTAGGCCAAGCGGTGAGCAAATTTCTTGACGGTAGGCTCCTCACCGCGACCCATTTGTGCATATTGCTCAACCAACTCGTCCATAGCAGCAGCTCCTGCGCCACTTGCCGATTGGTAGGTCGAAACATGTACGCGTTTGATGTGGCTCAAATCCTCGATAGCTTTGAGTGCAACAACCATTTGGATAGTTGTGCAGTTGGGGTTTGCAATCACACCACGAGGGGTGTTACGTGCATCTTCGCCATTGACTTCAGGAACAACCAGAGGTACATCATCGTCCATACGGAATGCGCTCGAATTGTCAATCATCAAAGCTCCGTGTTTGGTGATTGTCTTCTCGAACTCTTTGGAAGTGCCGCCTCCTGCGCTAACAAAAGCGACATCAACACCCTTGAAGTCGTCGTTGTGTTGCAGAAGTTTTACGGTGTAGGATTTGC
This sequence comes from Rikenellaceae bacterium, assembly GCA_015060105.1. Taxonomy (GTDB): domain Bacteria; phylum Bacteroidota; class Bacteroidia; order Bacteroidales; family Rikenellaceae; genus UBA940. Next base: position 92,128 of record SUZD01000006.1, read on the forward strand.
CTTTGAACTCGTAGGTGCGACCTGCGCTACGCTCCGAGCCGAAAAGGGTTAGTGTGTCGATAGGGAAATCTCTCTGTGCAAGGATTCGCAGGAACTCTTGACCTACGGCACCACTTGCGCCAACAATTGCTACATTCATTTGTTTATTGTGTTAGTTATTATTAGTCAAAAAATTCGTCGTCTTCCTCAATCGAGGTTGTGGGTTGTGCCTGTTGCAACTCCTCTTCGCAGTTGGAGTATAGCAGGTTGTAAGGGATACCGAATGAATCGCTCTCATATACACCTAAACGGGGTGTCGCATATACGCGTTTCATAAACTCTCCAAAAATTGGCAACGCACGCGCCGAGCCTTCGCCATTGCGGTCCAAACGAACACTCTGGTCTTCGGCACCAACCCATACACCCGCAACGAGTTTAGGCGTGATACCGATAAACCACGCATCGCGGTTCTCTTGCGATGTACCCGTCTTGCCAGCAATCTCGCCTTTGAATCCATACATCCAGCGCAGACGACCTGCGGTACCGGCATTGACAACATTTTGCAACATACCGAGCATTATATTGGCGGTCTCTTCGCTGATTGCATCGTTGCTTGTCGGTACGAACGAAGCCAACATATTACCCTGACGGTCTTCGATACGGGTTACAAAGATGGGGTCAATGTTTACACCGTGATTGGCAAAGGTGGCAAATGCACTCGTCATCTCGAACAATGAAACCTCGCTCGAACCCAAGCAAAGAGCATATACGGGGTCGATAAACGAGTGTACGCCCATATTGTGAATGAAGTCGGCAACGGCTTCGGGTTGTTTGGCCTGCTTCATAATCCACGCCGAGTAGTTGTTGCGGCTGTTAGCCAAGCCCCATTTGAGCGGTTTGAGTTCGCCTGTATATTCCACCTTGCCCGCCTCTTTGGGAGTCCAAGGCTCGCCCGTGTATGTTTCGATTGTTACGGGCAGGTTGGGTACCATAGTGCAAGGAGTGAAGCCCAAGTGGTCAATAGCAAAGGTGTAGATAAATGGCTTGATTGTCGAGCCGGGTTGTCGCTTACTTTGCTTTGCCATATCGTACTTGAAGTAGCGGAAGTTGGGGCCTCCGATATAGGCTTTGACGTGTCCGGTGTGGGGGTCTATTGCCACAAACGAGCCACGCATAATTTGCTTGTGGTGGAGAATCGAGTCGCGCGGAGTCATCACCGTATCGCAAATGCCCTTATAGGTAAAGATGCGCATCTTGCAAGGCACCGAGAACGAGGCGGTAATCTCCTCTTTGGAGAATCCGCTGTTGCGCATCTCGCGCCAGCGGTCGCTGGTACGCATTGCGTTGTTGATGATTTTCTCGCGTTGTTCGGGGGTGGTGTTGGCAAACAGGGTACGGGTTGCACGCACTTGTGCGTCCATTGTAACCTGTGTTTTGCGCAACTCCGAGGTGAGAGCCTCCTCGGCATAGGCCTGCATTGTCGAGTTTACGGTGGTGTAGATTTTCAGACCATCGACATCGAGGTTGTATTTCGAGCCGTCGGGCTTGGTATTTTTGTGACACCAACCATAAATAGGATTGCTGTTCCAACGCTCCAATTCGTAGTTGTAGTCGTACTCGTTCCAATAGTTTTTGCGTTTGGGCTCGGGTGCGTTCATCACCTGACGAATCATACTGCGGAAGTAGGGAGCCAAACCCTCGTTTTGCGAAATGGGGCGATAGTTCAACTCGATGGGTAGCGCCGAGATAGAGTCGTACATGTGGTCCGAAATAAAACCTTGCTTGTTCATACGGCCAAGCACAAGGTTACGACGTTTGAGCGAGTTGTCATAGTTGCGGACAGGGCTGTAACGAGTTGTGGCATTGAGCACGCCGACCAATACAGCCGACTCCTGAATAGACAACTCCGAGGGGTGCTTGCCGAAGAAAGTTTGCGCAGCCGACTTGATACCTACGGCGTTGCTGCCATAGTTCATCGTGTTGAAGTACATCGCCACAATCTCCTCTTTGGTGTAGTTGTGTTCGAGTTTGACGGCAACAATCCACTCTTTGAACTTCGAGAATACGAGTTTGATTTTGCGACCTATCGAGGTCTCTGCCGAGTTGATGCCGCGCGGGAATAGGTTTTTTGCCAACTGTTGTGTGATGGTACTACCGCCACCCTGCGAGGCGTTACCACCGGCCAAAGTTTTGACAACCACACGCGCAAGGGCTCGGAAGTCGATACCCGAGTGCGAATAGTAACGCGAATCTTCGGTTGCGACAAGTGCAGCAACCAACGAGGGTGACAACTCATCGTAACTTACATTGGAGCGGTTTTCGATAAAGAAAGAGCCGAGCAATTTGCCGTCCTCCGAGTAGATTTCGGTTGCAAGTGCGCTCTTGGGGTTTTCGAGCTCTTCGAATGTGGGTAGTTTGCCAAAAACGCCGAGCGCAGTCAGCGCAACAACGAGGCATACCATTCCGATAGGGATATATACAAGGCCCCAAATCCACTTAATCAGACGCTTCTTGGTCCATCGTTTTGTGGGTTTGCGTTTGGGGGTTGTTGTCTTGTTATTTGCGGGTTTCGACATAGCATTGTATGGTTAATCGCACAAAGGTACGAATTTTATTCGTAATAACGGCAATCCCATAGGCGATGTTGCAATATTCGCCCGTTTTTTAGAGCGGAATACCGATAGAGGCGAATGCTACAACACCCTTGCGGTCCGACGGTTTTGCTATTGTTACCGAGATTGTGGTATTTGCCGACTCGGGTAGGCTGATAGGCACAACGTCGAAATAGGCGCTCACACCATACGAGGTCAGATTGTGGAGCTTATTGTCGAAGGTTTGGTAGCGAGCATAGTCGAAGAAGGCTCCCACACGGATACGGCGAATGAACAAAATCGAAGGGATACCCCAATCGGGATAGGCTACGGGCAGTTGATAGTCGATGGCGGTTGCCAAGTAGCGTCGGGGTGTGAAGTTATACTCGGCTCCTCGGGGCAGCAACTCTTTGATGCGGAAAGTGTAATCCCTATCGCCAACAGCGGCTTGGAACGCCACTTGAAGTTGTGTGCTATGGTGCGCAGCAACGCCAGGCAAGTAACCTTTGACCGAGGCCAGAAGTGTTGTATTGAAATCTTTGTTGGCGGGGCTTGAAACGCACGACAGATTGATGCTGTAACCCCATTTGGGAGCAAAATCACGATGCGACATACGGACCTGCTCGGAGTAGTTGAGTTGCCCCGTCAGGTGTATTAGACCTGTGTGAGGTGTTGCGCCGTGATAGAACACATCGTTGGTGTAGTTCAGCGCAATGGCGGGTGTTATTCGGCGCATGTGATAACCCGTCGAAAGCCATAGCGGTTGCGCCACACCCAACGAGAGGTTGAGTGCTTTCCGTAATGATGGCATTTGTACTGAGTCGGGACGGTTGTAAATCATCTGCATACCGCCACCATAGGTGCCTCGGAACGAGATTGTCGGTCCCCAACCCGTGTAGTTTACACCGATGCGATAGCGCGAGCCCATAGTGCGCGACCAGCCCCAACTTGCAAAACACTCCATCGACGAGAGTAGGTTTTGCGATATGACCGTAGCACCCAAATTCAAATCGGGCGGCATATCTTCGAGGATACGGAATGGGTCCATTTCGCACGGCGCCCAACTATGTACATTGAATCCCGTTAAACCTTTGCGATACTTTTTGGCGGGTGTTTTGGCCCTTTGCACCGAGTCGATGGAGGTGGTAAACTGCACCTCGTCGAGATTGATGCAATCCCACGATGTCGTAGGGGGATTGACCAGATTGACGGGCAGTTTGCGGTAGGGTTGAGGTGTTGGTTGGTCGAGTGACTGAACGGCCAATTTGTAACCCATACTGTCGTAGGTTGTGACAATGGCTTGATTGTCTGCCTTATTGGGTGCCGGTTGGAATGAACCGTAGTTCGACTCGGTAATGCGATACTCGGTCGAGGTTGCCAAATCCAACGAGTGCGCCTCGTCTTTGCCCGACACAATCGAGCCGAAATAGAGCGTTCCGTTCTGCGCTCGCAAATCACTGATTGTTATAAATCGAGGCTCGGTAATCTCCTCGTAACCGCTCCAATCTCGGTTGAGTGCGCCTATCCACGAACCTCGCTCGTCGAGTGCAATGAAGTATAGGCGATTGGTGGCATTATCCCAAGCAAGTGAGCGAATCTCGATGTCGGGCTCAAAGTCGTAATGATTGCGCTCATAATCAAAGCCTTGTCGAATCGAGAATTGTCCCGCATAACTCCACGCAACGTAGCACAATGCGCCCTCGCCGTCGATGATTGGCAGAAAGACCTGATGTTTCGATGCAGCGTGTCGTTTGCGACCCTCCACAAAGTCGTAGTAACACAACTCCGAGTTTACGCGTTCGGCCCATACGGTCGAGTTGCGATACTCGGTCCAATATATCCTGTTACGGCCCAAGGTCGGACGCGAACTTATATAACCCGTGTAACACAGCACCTTTTCGTCACCCGTACGGCTATCAACCTGCACCAGCGCCTGATGGTTGGCAAGGTCCTCTTTGAGCGCGATGATTGTGGTGTCGTTGAGCCATTGTGGGTGAGCGTATGTGGTGTAGGACTTGATAGGAGTGGCTATCTTTTCGGCAGAGTCATCGACTTGTGGCAGGCTCTCCCAATATTCGGCCAACTCGTTGAAGGTGTTGCGGAAAATCTCCGAGCCCCACATATCGTGATGGTGTTTCAGATAGATGGTGCGCGGTATGATAAAAAACGGATAGTTGGAGCTATAACGCGAAATGCGATTCCAGATGTCGCTGCCGAGGTTTTCGTACATCCAACGCGTCATCTGATAGCCCATTTTGTAGTGGTTGGGAATGTGATGACGATAGGAGCCGCAAAACCAGCGGTCGAGTTGCCAATTTCGGGTACGGGTAATGCGTTTGCCGAGCGCACGGTATTCCATTGTGAATGAGGGTTGCAGGGCACGGCCATAGGTTGTCATCTGCGTCTCGGCCATAACGGCATCGCCCTCCATATACCACGTCGGCAATACCAACGAGCCAATCATAAAGCCCTGCTCGCCAAAGAGTACCGACAACGCTTTGATTGTAGAGCGATTGATATTGTGAAATTGTACGCTATGGCGATACTCGTGGGCAATGAGTTGTTTGAGCCAAGGCTCCGCAAAACCATCAATGCCCGGGAAGGTCACGAGTTCGATACGTTTGGGGACATACGACACCACACCATTCGATTGCATATTCTGTGTGTGCATAATGACGGGCGTGCGTGCAGGTCCTCGGTCGTATCCGTGCGATATGTACGGACGTATGGTGTCGAACAAAAAGAGGGCTTTGCGAGCGTTCTGCTCCCAATAGGTCGGATATATGAGTTTGATGCTGTCGGAGCGCAGTCTGCTCCATTTGATAGAGGAGGGGGAGGCTCCCCAAGTGAAGTATTGGGCGCGAGCCGAAGTGAACGATAACAGAGCTATCGCGGCACAAATAACTATTTTAATCCCCTTTTTCATTAACCTTTTTTGGTGCGCGAATAGCCCGCTTTGAGCAACAACTCGACAAGACGGTCGCGTACATCTCCCTGTATAATAATTATGCCATCTTTGGCCGAGCCGCCCGTTCCGAGCTTACTTTTCAGCATTTTTGCCAAACTTTCAAGGTCGTCGTCGGAGCCGACAAAGCCATCGACAATAGAAGCTGTCTTGCCACCACGACCTTTGCGTTCGAGGCGGATACGGAGGTTTTGTCGCTCGGGAGCAAGAGTCTCTACTTCGGGCTCGTCATCTGCGGTTGTGTATGCAAAATCGGGCGAGGTCGAAAAGACAACTCCGAGGCGTGATTTCCAGTCGTTATTACTCATCTTAAATCTGTGAAAATGGACATTGCAAATGTACCAAAACTTTTTGAAACTCGCAACGTGGTACATACTTTGCATAAACGGTTGTTCGATAAATTTATTTTCAACTTCAACCAATTAAAGCAGTTATGAAAAGATTATTACTTGGATTTGCGTTGCTTGTTGTGGCAACCGCTTGTCAGAACAAACATTGGACACCCGAGCAACGAGCACGTTTGCACGACCAAATTCGAGCCTATCGTGAGTGGCGTTATCTTGTCAATATGAACGATGCCGAGTTTGCAATGCTGGCCGATGATGTGGCGGCTTTGGTCGAGTCGAACTATGCCAATCTCAACGATTTCGTTGCAACCCCTGGCTCGCAGGATTCGCTCAAAACAACCGTCGTGGGTGTAATGGCTACCTATGTCACAACCGATGCACGCAATATGCGCTATCTGTTCCCGTATCGCCACCTGGTGCGCGAAAATGTGCTGCCCGAAGGACTCTCGCACGAGCAACTCAAACAGTTCTACAAATGTATGGCCGACAAGATTAACAGCGGCTATGTGTCGATGCAAAACTTCCTGTGGAATGCAATGAGTAATAATGTGAGTCAAACGGTTGTCGGTACCATTCAGCGCGACTGCGCAGCTCCGTTTATGGTCGAAACATCGGAACTTGCCAAACCTCGTGACCACCACAAGGATCGCAAGGAACACAAGGACGATAAACATAAGGATAAAAGCAAAGGCAAAGACGGTAAGTAAAACACTCGGCCGAGGTGCGCGCATCGGCCGATTTTGCAAAACCGAAGATAATAACTATTTTTGTTGAACCATTTTAAGCCTGAAAACGATGAAAGGTATTGAATGTGTGGGAGCTATCCTCGGAGGCGCTATCCTCGGAGGTGCTGTGGCTCTTCTGTTTGCCCCCAAGTCGGGCGAGCGCACAAGAGCCGATATTAAAAATTTCTTTGATGACGAAGTCGAGAAGTATCGAGCAAAATGCCGATGCATCACAGACCGATTCAAAGGCGAGATGGACGAACTGAAAAACAGCGTCGCCCACGAATTTGAGAAGAAGTAAATCAACCCCTGCTAACGATGAGCAAAAACCAAGATAAACAGACATCACTTATCAGTGACGAGGTCAAAGAGTATGTGTCGCTGCGAATACAATCATTGAAATTGACGGCCGTCGAAAACCTGTCGTCGTTTACGAGCAAGAGTTTCGGAGTCTTTGTTTTTGTGTTGTTGCTCTCGATAGCGGTTGTGCTGCTAACCTTTGGTTTTACGCTCTGGTTGGGCGATTTGTTGGAGAGCCACGCGTTGGCATTTGCCATTGTCGGTGGTGTCTATCTGGTCGCATCGCTGGTGGTGTTCGCCCTGCGCGACAGACTGATAGCCAACTCGATGGTGCGTATGTTCAGCAAGATGTTCTTCTCTAACCACAAAAACGCCGCAGACGATGAATAAGAATAGATTTTCGGACGAACGCCTGATGCAAATCTCCTCGATGAAGGAGTTGCGTGCAACCCGTCGCAAGGTGGCCGTGCGACTCGAAATATTGGAGGATAAGTTTGAGAACGGAACTTGGAGCCTGTTCAATGTCGATACAATGCTCTATGGATTGGCTCGCAAAGCGGCAGGTATCAAAAATGCTTGGGAGGGCGCAAAGGAGATATTTCGTAACCTGCGCGGTGTCGAGGTAGCCTCGGCGCAGCCCGAACAGCAGGCTCTACCTGCCAAACCGAAGGCTCAAAACCGTCGTAAACGCAAGAGAGCCAACAAGCAGGAGTCGCCTTCGATACCCGTCGAAAGTGCGCCTATTGAGGTCGTTCCCGAGGTGGTTGCAACGCCCGTAGCGGAGGTGTCAAAACCCGAGGCAGAGGCTGCACCCAAGGCGAAAGCCAATCGTCGTAAATATCGTCGCCGAAAACCAAAGGCGAAAGCAGAAACTCCCGAAGTTGTCTAATATTGTGCGTTATGCAACTTCTAAAAAAAAGAAGGGCGTGTTCCAAATCGGACACGCCCTTCTTCTGTGTTGAGATATTATAACGATAGATGTATCGAGGCTCCTCCCCACTGATTGACAAAGAAATCCTCGTTGTGTGAGATGACCGAGCCTTTGACGGCAACGCGCATCTTGAACGGGGGCGATTGTCGAATGGCGTCGGCAAAGGGCATTGTGTTGGGTATCACGTAGATAAACAACTCCAATGAGTCGCCCTCCTCGACTTCGAGATGCAGTGGTCGCTTGGGGTTGTAATCTTCGGGACACGGGCGCACCTCGTCACCTCGCCCTAACGGATACACCGTGTCGGTCAAGCTGCGGTAATCAACTCTCTGCTCGTCGCGGAATGATGCCGCCGAGATATAGACATTGTAACGCCACCACCCATCAAATCCACTCTTTATATCAACGGTTATTTTACCCTGTTTAGCCATCTTTCTGTCGCATTTGTAGCCCCATTAGGGGCTTATAAACTGCTCAAAGTTATAAACATTTATCGAAAACTTTGCAATTTTTGGTTTTTTATGTAACTTTGCACCCCATTGTGTAGTGTTTATATTGATGAGCAAGGCATATACCATACCTTATAAAACCCTCCCGACAGGCGTGCATACGAGCGAGTTTCGTATCGATGCGTCGATGTTTGCAGAGTGGCCCGAGTGTGGTGTAACCGATGCAGACGCTACTGTGGTGGCAACTTTGACCAAGTCGGCGGCAAGTATGACGCTCGATTTGGAGTTGAACGGAACGGTAACCACTCCGTGTGACCGCTGCCTCGAAGATTGCACACTCTCCGTATCGTATAGCGGCCGTGTGGCTGTGCGCGTAAGCGAGGAGGAGATGGAGAATGACGACGAGGTTATATGGCTTAATCCGGGCGACGATGAACTCGATTTGGAGCAATACTTGCGCGAGAGTATCATTTTGAGCCTGCCGTATCAACGCGTTCACCCTTGCGATGTTCACGGCAATCCGTTGTGCAACCCTGCGATGTTGGAGCGCTTCCGCATCGTGACGGGCGAGGAGTTTGACCAGATGACCGAGGCCGAAGAGGTGCAGACATTGGGCTCAAACCCCGAATTGCAGAAATTGAAAAACCTCAATTTTGAGGACTAAATATTAAACGAAGTATAACTAAATAATAAAAAAAGAAGATGGCACATCCTAAACACAAGGTCTCGTCAACTCGCCGAGACAAAAGAAGAACTCACTACAAAGCAGAAGTTCCTACTGTATCGACCTGCTCTAACTGCGGTTCGGCCGTTCTCTATCACCGTGTATGCCCCGAGTGTGGTTTCTACCGTGGCAAACTCGCTATCGAGAAAAAGGCAGAGTAATTTTAACAACCAATTTTTATCGCTATGTTGAGGCTCGGAGTTGATGCGATGGGTGGCGACTACGCCCCCGAAGCGGCAGTGATGGGTGCTATTCAGGCACTCGATTGTGTGGGAGAAGATGTTCGTATCGTACTTTTCGGCGACAAAGCAGCTATTGAGGGTATTTTGGACCGCGAGGGTTGCGCGCACGATAAGTTCGATATCGTCCCGACCACCGAGGTTATTGAGATGGGTGACCACCCTGCTCAGGCCTTCAAACAGAAACAAAACAGCAGTATTGTTGTTGGTTACGGCTATCTGAAAGCCGGCAAGATTGACGGATTTGCAAGTGCCGGAAGCACCGGTGCGATGATGGTGGGTGCGATGTTCGTTACCAAAGCCATCGAGGGTGTAATTCGTCCTTCGATTTCGTCGCCCATTCCCGTTGTGGACGGACGTACGGCGTTGATGCTTGATGTCGGTTTGAATGTTGATTGCCGCCCCGATGTATTGCAACAATACGGTCTGTTGGGTAGCGTTTATGCCGAAACGGTGCTTGGTATCGAGAATCCCCGCGTTGCGCTTCTGAACATTGGCGAGGAGAGTACCAAAGGAAACCTTACCAGCCGTGAGGCCTATGAGTTGATGAAGAACTCTTCGTACAACTTTGTAGGTAACATCGAGGGTAAGCACGTTTTCTCGGGTCGCGTAGCAGATGTAATTGTTTGTGACGGTTTCGTGGGCAATGTCCTGCTGAAAGCCGCCGAGAGTTTCTATCCCATTGGTCAGGCATTGGGAGTTGGCTCGAATCCATTCTTTGACAAACTCAATTACGAGTTTTTCGGAGGAACGCCGGTGCTGGGTGTAAATGCACCTATCATTATCGGTCACGGTTGTTCGTCGCCCAAGGCTATTGCCGCAATGATTAAGCAAACCGAGAGTACTGTTCGTGCGAACTTTACGGACCGTTTGCGTGAGGCTTTCAAGTAATATTGGGGCTCTATAGTTCAAGGGATAGAACGAAGGTTTCCTAAACCTTAAATACAGGTTCGAGTCCTGTTGGGGCTACGAAGAACAGAGCGAAGGATTTTTTCCTTCGCTCTGTTCTTTTGTGCGTTTGGTGGACGAGAACCGTGGTTCGAACCGACGCTGCGGAACGAGCGCAGAGCGTGCTTGTATGCTCTGCCGAGTCGCGAGGAGGAAAAGCAAATTGCAAAATGCAATTTGGTTAGTCCTGTTGGGGCTACGAAGAACAGAGCGAAGGATTTTTTCCTTCGCTCTGTTCTTTTGTGCGTTTGGTGGACGAGAACCTAAAAATATAACAAGAGAGTGCCAGGGCACTCTCTTGTGGTGTTGAGCCGTAATCGAGACTCGAACTCGAGACCTTTTCATTACGAGTGAAATGCTCTACCGACTGAGCTATTACGGCAACTTCTTACAGCGAAAAAGCACGCAAATATAATAGTTTTTATTTTCCACGACGCTATATTTTGCGAATATTGTGCGTGTTTCTCGCATTTTTTTATAAATTTGCCCTAAAATTATACCCACCCGAAATGATTACATTTCTTATTTGTTTGACACTTCTGGTCGCAGCCTATTTCGTGTATGGCAAGTATCTCGAAAAGGTGTGCGGTATCAGTATGGTACACAAAGTTCCCTCGGAGAGCAAATTTGATGGCGTGGACTATGTGCCGATGCCGATGTGGAAAACCTTCTTCATCCAGTTGCTCAATATCGCAGGTTTGGGCCCGATTTTTGGTGCCGTTTCGGGTGCTGCTTATGGCCCTGTCGCTTTCTTGTGGATTACATTTGGTGGTATTCTTTTCGGCGCGATGCACGACTTTGTGGCGGGTGTAATGTCGTTGCGCGAGGGCGGTATGAGTCTTCCCGACATTATCAAACGCTACTTGGGTCGCGGTATGGGCTGGTTTAACCTTATCTTTACGGTAGGCCTTATGGTGTTGGTGGGTGCGGTGTTTATGTCGCAACCTGCGGCTCTGATGGCGGGCTGGTTGCCCGAGTCGGCTTCGGCGTGGCTCAACGAGATGACGGGCGGAGCGACTATCAACGGCTTCTCGACCCCGATTATCTGTATGATGGCCATTATCTTGGTGTACTATATTATCGCAACGCTTTTCCCGGTCGATAAGATTATCGGTAAGATATACCCCGTTTTTGGCTTTGCTCTGGTGGCTATGGCTGTCGGAATCCTCGGAGTGTTGCTCTTTGCGGGTCGATATACCATTCCCGAGTTGGATTTCGAGAATCATATTGCCGATCCGTCGAAGTTCCCGATTTTCCCCACACTGTTTATCACTATCGCTTGTGGTGCTATCTCGGGCTTCCATGCAACACAATCGCCCATTATGGCGCGCTGCCTGACCAACGAGAAGGAGTGTCGCCCTGTGTTCTATGGCGCGATGATTTCGGAGAGTATCATTGCTCTTATTTGGGCCGCTATTGCTATGGCGTTTTTTGGAGATGTCGAGGGCCTCAATACCGAACTTTACACCAATGGTAAGGCGGCGGCTGTGTTGGTTGATGTGATTGCCAACGAGACGCTTGGCAGATGGATTGCCTACCTTGTGATGTTTGGAGTTGTGGGTGCGGCCATCACTTCGGGAGATACCGCTTTCCGTTCGGCTCGTCTGATGATTGCTGACGCCTTCGGTATCGAACAACGCACGTTGTGGAAACGAGTTGCGGTGTGTTTGCCTATCTTCGCTTTGGCCTTGTTTATCATCTTGGCAACAGATTCGCAAACCTTGTGGCGTTATTTCGCTTGGTTTAACCAGACTTTGAGTGTATTTACCCTTTGGGCGATATGTATATTCCTTGTTCGTCGCGGCAAACCCGTTGTTATTGCGATGTTGCCGGCTATTTGGATGACCTACATTTGTAGTAGTTTCTTGTTCACAGGCCAACAGATGTTGCATTTGAGCCCTGTGCTTGGTAATATCCTTGCGGGTGTACTCACACTATTGATAACTCTATATTTTATTTACGTTTTCAACTCCGAAGCACGAAATGCAAAAACCCAAGCTTAAACCCACTATTCATCAGACTTTTGTCATCGTACCCAATCCCAATGACAAGTCGGGTGACTACGATTTTGCTGCTATTCTCGAAGAGTCGCGCCGCCTTGAAACGCAAGGTCAGGTCGAGAAGGCTTGTGATTTGCGTTACCAAGCATTTCAACGCCTTGTTGATTTGTTGCCCGAGGACCACTCCGAATTGGAGTTGGAGTGGGAGGACGAGCATACCCGCGATGCGATGATGCTCATCAATTTTTCGAGTATCGACCACTTCCTTGTGGGCGATTTCGAGATGTGTGCTGCGATGTTGGAGATGTTGCTGGAACTCGATAGCGAGGACCACTTGGAAGCGACTACTCGCTTGGCGTATGCATATCTTGCGTTGGAAGAGTACGACCTCTATGATGAGATTATCAATGACATAAGCGACCGCTATGCCGATAAGACCATACTTGCGTTGTGGTGCGATTTCCGCCGCAATGGCGTGTTGAGCGAGGGCTACCTTCGTCGCTTGAAAACCCGTTTCTCGCACTTCTACGAGGAGTTTATGGCAGACCAACACCCCATCGACGAGTTCTACTTGACCGAGATTGAGAAGGAAAAACCATCGCGTCGTGCTTTGGCTCGTGAGTTGTGGTTGCAAACCGAGCACCTCTGGAAGCTGTTCCCCGATTTTGTTGAGGCTCTGCGCCAAACCCGAGGCTAATCAGTTATGTATGCTTGGGGCGATGAGCGACCATTCTATGGCTCTGCTCGCTACTATCGTAATACATTCGACTGCGAAATCCGCAAATTGAGTATAGATGCCGGCTTTACTTGCCCAAATCGTGACGGCAGAGTGGGGCAGGGTGGCTGTACTTTTTGCAATAATGAGGCCTTTTCGCCCAAATATGCCGACCGCAACTTTTCGGTTGCCGAGCAGATGGCTGCGGGACGATTGTTCCATGCGCGTAGTTTTACGCCCGATTGCCGCTGGCTTGTCTATTTTCAATCCTATACCAATACCTACGCCTCGGTTGATGT
>SUZD01000006.1:105349-126438 GCA_015060105.1 Rikenellaceae bacterium
CGTGAACGCTACCTCGAAGCACTTGCTGCCGACGACGTGGCAGGACTTATTATCGGTACCCGCCCCGATTGCGTAAGCGAGGAGTGCTTGGATATGATAGCCGAGTTGCGAGCGCGACACTACATTGCGGTCGAGTTCGGTATGGAGTCATCGTTTGACGAAACTTTGCGACGTGTTAATCGAGGTCACGGCTGGGCGGAGTCGGTGCGCGCAGTCGAGATGTGCCACCAAAGGGGGATTCCGTGTGGCGGACACTTCATTGTGGGATTGCCGGGCGAGAGCGACGAGATGTTTATGCAGACGATTAACCGTATCAATGACCTGCGTTTGGATACGGTCAAATTCCATCAACTACAAATTTTTCGAGGTACCGCCATGGAGCGTGATTTTGTGCAACACCCCGAACAGTATCACCTCTACTCGCTCGATGAGTATGTTGCGCTGCTTGCCAATGCCATTCGCCACTTGCGCCCCACGACAGCTGTTGAGCGCATCGTGAGTGAGGTGCCTCCGCGTTATCGTCACGAGGGATTGGGTTGGCAAGGGGTCAAAAGCCACCACGTCATCAACCGCCTCTGTGCCCGCTTGGAGTCTATCGGCGGATTTCAAGGCCAATTATTTGGGGTTAATTACAAATAAAAGTTACTTTGGATTCTTTTTTTCTTTAATTTTACAACAAAAAAATCACTAATAAACGTAATTTCTCTTCTGAAAAAGGCTGCCATTTCTCCCTCAACATATCTTCTAACAACTAAAATTATGAAAAAGTTTATACTCTTTACTTTTTTGATATTCGCCATTGTTGCTTGTTGTCCAAAACCAGATGAGTACACTTGGTCACGCTACTCTTGGAAAGTTATAAATCACACCCAACAAACGTTTGGAATTAAAATTCAAACGCCTGAAATTATAGTTCAAAATTATATGCGACCCAACAAAGAAGTTCGATTCGGGCAAGATGTTCTTATTGAATCGGCCAACGGTTTTAATACTCTTTGGGAAAGTGGCAAAAGTGTAAATTACGAAATCATTTGTAAATTAGTTCAAGGAGATGTAGAACTTAAACGATGGACATTAGACGAACTAATTAATGGTTCCATTGACGCCAAGCATAAGCACTTTTTCCGAGAATCAGATTGGCAACGCATAGGAGTGCCGAATGAAAATCCCTGCCTATGGATTTTTGAGATTACAGATGATGATTTAAAATAGAGCGTAAAAATATGAGAAAGATTATATTCATTCTTCTTTGCACAATCTTATTAGCATCCTGTTTCACGTGTGGCAATGAAGGTTGGTATACTTACCGTTGGAAAATTATAAACAAAACTCAACAAAATTATAGAATTGTATTATCCACACCCGAGATTGTGATAGATGAGTACCTATACAGTAATGGCGATATAGAATATCAACGCATGATATATTTCGGGCAAACTGATGGCTTTCGAGAATTATGGCAAGAACTTATTGCCAATGGTTTTGTAAAATGTGATATTTGGAATGAGAACCTACATAAACAGTGGACTCTAAACGAGTTGGAAACGGGCAAGGTTGATGACAACCAAAAGCACATCTTTCGTGAATCAGATTGGACACTACAAGGAAATCCATCTTATGATTGTACATGGACTTTCGAGATAACAACTGATGATCTTAAATAGATTCAAGGCCAAAAGTTTTGGCAGTGCGACGAAAACAACTATCTTTGTGCAGAATAATTAAACTTTTCAACTATGGAGATGAACGAAATATTGGCCGTTTCGGGCCAACCCGGTTTGTATAAATTCATCGCTCGTTCGCAACGCGGCTTTATTGTTGAGTCGTTGGTAGATGGTCGTCGTTTGAACATCGCAGCCAATGCACGTGTCAGCGCAATGAGTGATATTTCGATTTTCACCGATAACGAGGATCGTCCTTTGGTAGAGGTGTTCGAGTCGTTGCGTAAGGTGTCGAACTCGGAGCCTACAATCTCGCACAAAGAGAGCGAGGAGGCTGTTGAGGCGAAGTTTGCCGAGGCTGTACCCGACTATTCACGTGGCAAGGTGCATATGTCCGATATGCGTAAGGTGTTGGCTTGGTACAACATTATGATTGCATCGGGTGTTACCGAGTTCAAAATGCCCGCAGACGAGGAGTAATTAAAACTCTTTACAGACAACGAAATAGGCTATCCCGTCGGGATAGCCTATTTATATTATATATGTGTGCGATTATTCGACTGTGGCGGGGACACTCTCTTGTTGCTCGGCTGCAATCTTACGCTCGACACGCATCGAAAGCGAAATGCTTAACTCGTAGAGGAAGTACAGCGGAATGGTTACCAAGAACAGCGAGAATATATCGGGCGGTGTGATAATAGCCGCAATGGTCATCAATATAACAAGTGCGTGACGACGATATTTTTTCAAGAAGGTACTCGAAATAAGTCCGATTCGTGTGAGGAAATAGACCAACAATGGCAATTGGAACATCAACGCACAACCCAACGAAGCAATCAATATGGTCGAGAAGTAGTCGCCCACATCAATCATATTGGTAATATGCTCACTTGCCTGATAGTTTATAAAGAAATTTACCGACAACGGAGCCATAATAAAGTAGCCGAAAGCCAAACCTGCAAAGAAACATACCGACACCCAGAAAACAAGCCAACGAGTGCCGCGTATCTCATTTTCGGTCAGCGCAGGTTTAACAAAACGCCACAACTCCCACACAACATAGGGGATTGCTAACGACAGACCCACGATAAACGAAATTTTCATATGCAGGTTGAACTGACCTGCCATGTAGGTATTGATTGTGTTGAACGACTGCGTTTGGGCGTTGAGCGACTCTACATCAAAAGCGAGCGAGGTGCCAGCCCACGAGTTAATCCAACCATATAGGTCGTTGATATGCTCGGCAATCCAGCGTAGTAGTCGGTTTGTCGGGAAGTCGGGCGACTGCGGGCCAAACAGCACTGTGTCGATGATAAATCCTCGGAAGAAGAATGCTACGATGGCAATAACGAGGATAGACGACACTCCGCGAATAAGGTGTGGTCGCAGTGCGTCGATATGCTCAAAAAAAGTCATCTCCGTTGAAGATGACTGTTGTTGCCCGTTCGCCATTCGGAGTAGTTATACGCCTATTGATTGTCGGCGGGTTTCTTGGGCTCCTCTTTGGTGTCGTTAGCAGCGGAGTAGTCTTTATTAACGGCGTCTTTGAACTCTTTGACACCGCGACCCATACCGCGCATCAATTCGGGAATCTTGGCTCCACCGAAAAGCAGAATGACAACCAACGCGATGATTGCGATTTGTCCCCAACCCATTACACAAGGTAAAAACATAGTCTTATAGTTTTAGTTAAAATTTACAATCTGAAACGTTCCAAAGATAGCGTTTATTATTCAATTTTGCAACACTACTCCGATAATTCATCGACGGCTCTCAACCACTCGGCAGCACTCGCATCGCTCGGCATTGCCCAAGCTCCTCGCGGCGAGAGAGCAACCGAACCGACTCTTACTCCATCGGGCATGGCCGAACGCTTGAACTGCTGGCCGAAGAAGCGACGAACAAAGGTGCGCAACCAATGGAGTATTGTCATATCGTCATAAACACCCTCGAAAGCCACTCGGGCAAGGGCGTAAATCTTATCGGGAGCAAAGCCTCGACGCACCATATTGTACAGGAAGAAGTCGTGCAACTCGTAGGGGCCTACCAAATCCTCGGTCTGTTGTGCTATGTCGCCTTCGTTGTTGGCGGGCAACAGTTCGGGACTTATGGGAGTAGCCACAATGTCGCACAACAAATCCGAAATAATGGAGCAACCGCAGTGGTCGGCATACCAACGAGTGAGGTGCTGAACAAGAGTTTTTGGAACGCCGGCATTGACACCATACATCGACATATGGTCACCGTTGTAGGTCGCCCAACCCAATGCAATCTCGCTCAAATCGCCCGTGCCGACAACAATGGCTCCGATGCGGTTGGCGTAATCCATAAGTATCTGTGTGCGTTCACGCGCTTGTGCATTTTCGTAGGTTACGCTATGGTCGCCTTCGGGAAGACCTATATCCTCGAAGTGTTGCTCACACGCCCTGCGTATCGAAATCTCGGAGGTTGAAATGCCGAGTGCGCGCATAAGGTTTACAGCGTTTTGATGTGTGCGAGAGGTTGTTCCAAAACCAGGCATTGTGATACCCACAATATCCTTGCGACATAAGTTCAGGCGGTCAAATGCATCAACCGTTACCAACAGAGCAAGGGTCGAATCCAATCCGCCTGAGATACCGATAACGCACTTGCTAATGCCGCACGACGATAGGCGTTGCATCAATCCTGCGCGCTGAATTGCGAAAATCTCGCCACTGCGCTCCTCGCTACGAGGAATAAAGGGGTGCGCCTCGATGGGACGCATGGGACGCTCGGCGGTGTAGGTTGGAAGCGCGTATTGCGCCTCGGTGCCACACTTTGCATCGAAGGCAATGCGCTCGTGGGCAAGTAGTTCGGTGTCAATGTCGGTCACAACCAGTTGCGAAGTGGTGGCAAAACGCTCGCCTCTCGCAAGCATTACTCCATTCTCGGCGCAGATAATATTGCCCGCAAAAACCTCATCGGTTGAGGATTCGCCAAAGCCTGCCGAAGCGTAGATGCAGGCGCAATGCTCGTGAGCAGAGCGAACACGCACAAAGTCGCACAGATAGTCATATCCCGCAGCCACCTCACACTCGGCCGAAGGCATCAGAACGATGTCGGCACCCGTCGCCACACACTCGCCAATCTCAATACCGATGGTCGCACCGTCGCACGCGATTTTATTTTGAGCCTCATACCACTTGTCGCACAACGGAATTACGCACCTGCCGCTTGGCGTTGCAAACCAACGAGCCTCCTCGCGCGTGGGTTTCTGCTTGACACTAACGCAGATGATTTCGCCTCGATGAAAAGTTACAGCGCAGTCGTATAGCGCACCACCCGACTGAACGGGCACTCCTACGGTTGCGATTGTGTTGAACTGTGCCGTGTTGTCGATAAGAGTCTTCAACTCCGCCTCGCATGACGTGAGCAGTTGGCGTTGGAAGAATAAATCGCCGCAAGTGTAACCCGACAGCGACAACTCGGGAAAAACAACCCAAGCGGCACCCTGCTCGGCTGCTCTTCCTATCAACTCCTCGATTTGAGCGCGATTGGCTTTGACGTTACCGACCTTAACTGTTGGCACAGCAGCGGCAACTCTTATGTATCCAAAATTTTTCATCATCTAATGCGTTAGTAAAAAGCAAAGTTATTCTTTTTTTTGCTAATAGCAAAAAGCACCACCCAAACTTTCGGCAGTTTGATGGGAGTACGGGGATTTGTCATTTTGCGAAAAAATAGTAACTTTGCATCGGTTGATAAGTGGCCGCTTATTTGCAAACGGCTGAAAATCAGAGTGTGATGGATTTTTTGAATAAATCGATACCGGCGTTTCTCTACCGCAAAAGCAATCAGATTTGGATGATTGTGTTTGCGGCTCTGTTCGCGCTTGTATTCATCAATATTTACAACCCATTCGGCATAGATGCGTGGAGCGAGGATTTTATTCGCAAGGCGCACATAAGTGAAACGTCGTCGAATTTTCTGTTTGTAGTATTTTCGAGCATTGTTGTCCTAATTGGTTTTTTGATTGTCGCGGTTAGTCGTATTACGATGCACTATCTGCTCAAAAAACGCACCATTACCATAGGCGGTTACATCTTGTGGGTGTTGGGCGAGGTGCTCGTTATGAGCCTGACCTTTACGGGCGTTACAATGGCGTTCAAGATGCAGGACGACACTTGGCTTGCGATAACCAATTCACTCAAAAATACATCTCTTGTATTGCTGTTGCCCTATTCATTCTGTATCGTGGTATTCGCCTTGCAGGAGAAAAATATGCAGATTAAGCGTCTGGCCGGTATTCGTACCGAGAGGGCTATGGCACAAGGACTCGTGTCGTTTTATGACGAGCGAGGCGAACTTCGCTTGTCGGTGCGCCACGACCACTTGTTGTTGCTCGAAGCTGCCGATAACTACGTCTGTGTTTGGTATTTGAGCAATGGCGAGCCCAAGAAGATTATGGTGCGCAACTCGCTCAAACGATTGTCGGGCCATCTCGACGGTTCGGGTATCATTCGTTGTCACCGCTCCTATATGGTCAATATCGACCAAGTGAAAGTTGTTCGTCGCGAGAAAGATGGTGCTATGCTTGACCTCGGTATCGAGGGTGTTCCCGCCATTCCCATTTCGCAGACTTACAACGAGAGTGTGACGAAGTGGCTTACTTCTTCCAACTCCCCGGAATAAAAGGCGTATAACAAGGTGATTTTTGCGTTACGCTCGCTCTCAAAATGCTCATTTACGCTGAGTAAACTCCGCTTTTTCGAGCTTCGCAAGCCTTAAACTTCCGCTTGTTATACGCCTTTTCTTTTTTGTGGATAACAAGGTTTTTTTTCTGCGTTATCCTCCGCCTCGCAATCCTCACATACGCTCGGTATGCTACGGTTGCTTGTCAGAGAAATAAATATGGCTGTTTTGCAGGTATGCAGAACAGCCATTGTTGTTTAGTTTTCGACCGCCTCGGTGCTATGAATATAGATGTTATAGGTGACGGGGGCGATGCGTCGCATCATCATCAACATTCCGCACAATTTGTCGTTCGTGAGGTTGAGGGCGTGGCTGAAACGCGCCTGCTCCTCCATTGTGCCGCACTCCAAATTATAGACAATGTCGAAAGCCGTGAACAGCGTCTCGGCAACGGTCGTCTCGGTTGAGGTTGTGCCCGACAGCGTAATCTCGAAACTCTTGGGTTTCAGCTGCATTTTGCGAAATAGCGACACTGCTGTAAGGCCCGCGCACGACGCAGTGGCAAACAACAACATTGCTTTGGGATTCAACTCTTTGAGTTTGCAACCGACAGGTTCGAATGTGCCCTCTCGGTTCATTTTAACGGTGACTTTTTCCATACATAACAATATTAGGCTACCCACCTCCGCGCAAAAAGCAAGCCACAATGGCGAAGGTGTAAGTACGAGCGTAATATTGTTAAACGGCTATCCGAAGAATTTGCGCTCAAACAGAATGATGTAGATAACAGCGCAAGTGATATAGGAGTCGGCGATGTTGAATACGGGGCTGAAAAAGGTCCACGAGCCATCTGCCGAGCACATCCAATCGAGCCACGAAGGCATATTCTGAATAGTGAACAACGGGAAGTACAACATATCGACAACCTTGCCCTGTAACAACGGCGCGTAGTCGAAAATAACGCCATAGAATACGCTGTCGATGAGGTTTCCAAGTGCACCCGCCAAAATCACCGCAAGGCTGAAAATAATCCCTTTGGGCGCACCTTGTTTAATCAATCGCCAGATATACCAACCGATAGCACCCGAGGCAACGATACGAAAAACGGTCAGCACAATCTTGCCCCATACGCCACCCAATGCCATACCGAAGGCGGCACCCGGATTCTCGATAAAGTGAATTTGGAACCAATCGAAGATGTAGATGCTCTCGCCGAGCGACATATTGCACTTAACCAGAAGTTTGGTCACTTGGTCGATGATGAGCAGCAGTACGATAAGTAGCGTTACGGTTGTTATTGTCTTTTTGTTGTTCATTTCGTTTTGGATTATTTGCGAGGGCAAATATAGTGATATTTCGCAAAATGCCAATTCGAGCCTATTGTCCCATCAGCTCTTTGGTCGAGAGCAGTCCGCAAGCAGCCTCAATATCCTCGCCTCTCGAAGCACGCAGGGTGGCGGTGAAACCTTTGGCTTTCAGGGCGTTTTGGAACTGCTCGACGCGACGCATATCGGGGCTTACGAATGGCGAGCCGGGGATTTTGTGGAAGCGGATAAGATTGATACGACAAGGCAGACCATTCAGCAATTTTGCCAAGCCGGCAACATGGCGCGGAGTGTCGTTCATACCCTCCAAAATGATATATTCGAAACTTACTCGGCGTTGGTGCGAGAAGTCGTGCCGGCGAATCAAATCGACCACCTGCACGATGCTCCAAGTCTTCTCGACGGGCATAATCTCGGCGCGCTCGTCGTGGAACGGATTGTGCAGACTGACAGCCAGATGCGCCTTGCTCTCGACGAGAAAGCGCTCCAATGACGGGATAACACCTACCGTCGAAAGAGTGATGCGCGTCGGGCTCCAACCATACCCCCAAGGAGCCGTCAGAATATCAATCGAGCGAAGTACCTCGTCGGTGTTGTCGAGTGGCTCGCCCATACCCATATAGACAACATTCGTGAGTTTGTTGCGTTCGGGCAGTGAGGCTATCTGATTGAGGATTTCGGCGGTTGTCAGTTTTTGCTGAAACCCCTGCTTGCCCGTAGCACAAAACTTGCAACCCATCTTGCAACCCACCTCCGACGAGACGCAAAGTGTGGCACGCTCTCCATCGGGGATATATGCACTCTCGATAAAGTGCCCTTGTGCGGTGCGGAACAGATACTTTTTGGTGCCGTCCGTCGAAACAGACTCGCGTATGGGTGCCGACAGGCCGAAATCGAAAGCCTCGGCCAACGCAGCACGATGTTTCAACGAAATGTTGCTCATCGCCTCAAACGAGGTTGCGCCTTGTGCATAGAGCCACCCTGCAATCTGCTTGGCGGCAAATCGCGGCATACCCAAATCGAGTACCGTTTGCGAGAGTTGTTCGAGTGTCTGTCCGAATAGAGTTTGCTTCATAGGTTGCGGGGTTTAAGACAAAGGTAGCGCAAAAAAAGTGAAAAAAAGAGAGTGCAAACTCTTTTTTTAAAATAATTCTTTCTATATTTGTGCTTGCAAGCGTTACCACTCTCGGGGTGCAGATTCTTGTGAAATACTTGTATGTTGCTGATTTGGCGTTAGTTGGATTGGTGGTGTGCTGGGTTTTGCGGGGGTTGCTGTCGTGTCGGGATGGGTGCGATTGTGTATTTGTACGCTAACAAAATAGAAAACCATATGGAAGTAAAGAAAACACCCAAAGCGGATTTGCAGAACAAACGTGGTCTGTTTATCCTTATCGGTCTTAACATCTCTCTCGCAATTTTGATTGCAGCTTTCAGTTACAGTCAAGGCGAGCGCAAAGTTGAGAAGATTGAAAACGAGGTAATTGCTGTTGAGGAGGAGCTTATCGAGGTTACTCGTCAAGACCAAAAGCCGCCCGAACCCATCAAACAACAACAAGTTCAAGTTTTGTCGGACTTTATCAAAGTCGTACAAAATGACCAAAAGATTGAGACCGAGTTCGACTTTGCCGAGTTCTCGGAGGATATCGTGGTTGTTGAGCAAGAGATTGTTGAGGAGGAGATTGTAGAGGACGATGCTCCCGTGCTTATCGCCGAGGAGATGCCCTCGTTCCAAGGTGGTGACCTTAACACCTTCCGTAACTGGGTACAAAGTCGCTTGAAATATCCGCAAGTAGCATTGGAGAACAATGTGCAAGGTCAAGCCGTTATGACTTTCGTCATCGAGCGTGATGGTCGTTTGACCGGTATTCAAGTGTTGCAAGCTCCCGACCGTTCGTTGGGTGACGAGGCAGCTCGTGTATTGGCAATGTCGCCGAAATGGAAACCCGGTAAACAACGTAACAGCCCCGTGCGTGTTAAGTATATCTTGCCGGTAGTGTTCAAGATTCAACACTAAACCCTTTTTGGTTTGAAATATGTGAGGGTGTCCGAAGACGATTCGGATACCCTTTTTTTGAGAAAAACGGAGGGTATCAATTACGCCTTTGTAATATAGCAACGGCGGATACCATTACTATTATATGACAGAGAATAAGAACGAAAATAAAGAGCAAACAGTGCAACGAGCCGATGAGCCTGCCCGCGCAGTCTTGGTTGCCATTATTACCGATAAGGATAAAATCGAGCAGTGTAACGAATACCTCGATGAGTTGGAGTTTTTGGCTTTGACGGCAGACTATGTGACTGTCAAACGCTTTACTCAACGAATGGCAACTCCCAACTCGCGTATCTATATCGGCCCGGGTAAGTTGGAGGAGGTTGCTCTGTATTGTAAGGAGAATGAGGTTGATACTGTAATCTTCGATGACGAGTTGTCGCCCGTGCAGATTCGCAATATCGAGAAGGAGTTGCCTTGCCGCGTTATTGACCGTACCCGCTTGATTTTGGATATATTTATGAGTCGTGCCCGCACGGCGTATGCCAAAGCGCAGGTGCAGTTGGCCAACTATGAGTATATGTTGCCCCGTTTGGCAGGTATGTGGACCCACTTGGAGCGCCAGCGTGGTGGAACGGGTACTCGTGGTGGAGCGGGAGAGCGCGAGATTGAGACCGACCGCCGTATCGTGCGTAACAAGATTTCGCAACTCAAAGCCGAACTCAAAAAGATTGATTGCCAGATGGCAGTGCAACGAAGCAACCGAGGCTCGATGGTGAGGGTTGCCCTTGTGGGATATACCAATGTCGGCAAATCAACCATTATGAACTTGGTAAGTAAGAGTGAGGTTTTTGCCGAGAATAAACTTTTTGCAACGCTCGATACCACGGTGCGTAAGGTGGTGTTGGATAACCTGCCTTTCTTGCTGTCGGATACCGTAGGTTTTATCCGTAAGTTGCCTCACCAACTTATTGAGTCGTTCAAATCGACCCTTGACGAGGTACGTGAGGCTGATTTGTTGTTGCACGTTGTCGATATTTCGCACCCTAACTTCGAGGAGCAGTTGGCGGTTGTCAAACAGACTTTGGCGGATATTGGTGCGGCGGATAAACCGGTATTCCTTATATTCAATAAGATTGACGCCTACCACTATGTTCCCAAAGAGGAGGACGACTTGACCCCCGCAACTCGTGAGAATATCTCGCTTGACGAGCTTAAACAGAGCTGGATTGCCAAGGCGAATACACCCTGCATCTTCATCTCGGCTCGTGATAAAGTGGGTATCGACAAATTGCGTAGTGACCTGTACGGAATGGTGCGTGAGATTCATAGCGGCCGCTACCCGTTTAACAACTTCCTGTATTAGTGTGCTTGAAATATCTAAAACTATAAACCTATGGTAAGAATACTTGACCGCGAGAATAATACCATTCTCAACAAATTTATGTCGGAGCTTCGTGATGCGAAGATACAGACCGATAGTATGCGTTTCCGTCGTAACTTGGAGCGCGTTGGCGAGATTATGGCTTACGAGATAAGCAAAACGCTGAACTATTCGCCTCGTGTGGTCGAGACCCCGCTGGGCGAGGCCGAGGTTGCTCTGTATGACGATAAGGTGGTTGTTGCAACCATTTTGCGTGCAGGATTACCCTTCCATCAAGGCTTTTTGAACTACTTTGATGATGCACAAAACGCCTTCGTGTCGGCGTACCGCAAGTATAGTAAAGATGGCTCGTTTAAGGTTAAGGTCGAGTATATGTCGTGCTGTGATTTGACCGATAAGGTGCTGCTTCTGGTCGATCCTATGTTGGCGACAGGTACCTCGTTGGTGCTGACTTACGAGGCGATGATTGCAAAATTCGGCCAACCCAAACATACGCACGTTGCTTCGATTATCGCAAGCGAAGATGGTGTCGATTATGTATGTACCAATATGCCCAAGAAGAGTGTGTCGGTGTGGTGTGCATCGGTCGATCAGGAGCTTACCGTGAAATCCTATATCATTCCCGGATTGGGAGATGCCGGTGACCTTGCTTTTGGCGAGAAACTCTAAACTGCAATAAATGCGACGCCGAATCTATTTTTTGCTGACCTCGTTTGTGGTGCTGCTGTTGTTGATGACGGTGGCGCGCGGGCTGTTTATGCTTGATAATCTGGGCGAGGCGGCTGATATGTCGGTTTCCGATGGATTATATACGTTGGTCAATGGTGGTGCGATAGATTTGAGTGTCGCTCTGCTGCTGATGTTGCTGCCGCTGGCAATGGTAGCAGTATCTGTGCCGTTGGGTGCCCGAAAGTGGTGGCGTGGTGTGATGTTGGGCTACTATGTGGTGCTTACAGGGGCCTTTGCCGTTATCTTTACCAAAGATGCACTCGCCTATGGCATAACACACCATAGATTGGACTACGACACTTGGGGTGCGATGACGACCGAGTGGTTTTCGACGGGCGAGATGTGGGCTTATGCCGGTGTCGGTTTGCTGTTTTGGGCAGTTGGTGCGGCGTCACTATGGCTGGTATTGCGTATGAGTCGCAAGTTCTCGCCACTGACAATGAAACGGGCAATTCCGTCAATCGGTATAATGTTGGCTATTTTGCTGTTTGGTGCAAGTTGGTGTACGGGAAAATTACCTCGTTATGGTGCAGCTTACTTTTCGAGTAACCGATTTATGAACGAGGCGGCAGTCAATCCGTTGATGTCGCTTGTCGAGTCATCAAGCGTGCGCCCCGACTATTCGCCAATGGAACTCTATGCCCGACGCGTTAAACCCGTTTTTGAGGCTCCGAAGGTGGTGGCGGATACTCTTGCCGAGGACTCGCTGATGGTGGCGGATACGCTGGTGGTTGATACCTTGCCGCAAGTCGAGGAGCCGACTCCGCTTAACCCGCTGTTGCGTAATACCCGCCCCAATATACTGATGCTCATTATGAATGGCGTGACCCACCACGAATTTGACGTGCAGGTCGATGGCCGCTATGTTATGTGGCACCTCAATCAGTTGTGTAGCGAGGGCTATCTGTTCGAGAACTTCTATGCCAATTCGCGTGGTGTCGAGAATGCCGCCATCGTAACACTTACGAGTGGCTGTGTGACGTTGCCCGGCGCTGCGAATCAAGACGCCCCGTTCAAGAGCGAAAGAATGGTGACACTGCCCCGAATGTTGGACTCGCTGGAATATAACTGCGAGGCGTGGTATGGTGGTGATTACCTTCATAATAATATGAGGGCATTCCTCTATGGTACGGGCTTCGATAATGTTGTGGATCATCATAAATTGCCGTTCTATGGCGTGGTTGGTGGTGTCGATGACGGAGTGCTGTTGCCGTTGGTGGCGGACAGAGTGGTGGATATGCCGAGCCCGTTCTTCTGCGTGGCTACGCTGCGTAGTATGAACTCTGTGGATAAGGTGCCTTACTCGTTGTACGAAGATGTGCGCCTCAATGCGGCAGCATTTATCGACGAACAGATTGGTGTTGCCGTGCGTCGCCTGAAATATAGCGGTGCGTGGGATAATATGCTTGTGATTGTTGTGGGTGACTCCGATGGTCAGGACGTGAGAGTCCCTTTGATGGTTGTCGGTGGTGCGGTTGATGGCTTTGGCGTTGTTTCGACTATGTGCTCACAGATGGACGTGCCGCAAACTGTGGCGCGAGCAATGGAGCTTGGAGCATCTCGCTTGCCGTTTGGCGAGGATTTGATGAGTGCAGATGATAAACGTGTGACGTTTACCTATAATGGCGGCTATGGTGTGGTTGTTTCCGATGATGATTTTCAACTATTTACACCCGGATATGGCTCGGTTGGATTGGACTCGGCAATGATGATGCGCAAGTATCTGGCCGAGGGCGATATGTGTGAATATTATAGAGAACTGATGGAGCGATAGTTGCAAACTTTGTCTAAAATTTGTAAATTGCACCACCGTTATTGTACGAAACCAAAAAAAGATATAACTATGGATTACGCAAAGATGCTCGAGGATTATCCTCAAATACCGACCGTAGAGCAGGTCGATGCCGAGGTGGCACGAATTAAAAGTGTGGCTGCCCGTAATCAGACCTCGGAGGTGTATAAGATGTGTTATAGCACAATCGACCTTACCACCTTGTCGTGTAATGACTCGGAGCGTTCGGTAAGCGATTTTGTGCGTCGTGCCGTTGAGTTTGGAGCACACTATCCCGATATTCCCAATGTTGCATCAATCTGTGTTTACCCCTCGTTTGTCGAGACCGTAGGCGTGGGCTTGGGTAGTAGTAATATCGCTATTACAAGTGTGGCAGGTGGCTTTCCCGCTTCGCAAACATTCCTCGAAGTGAAGATGTTGGAGGTGGCTATGGCTGCCGAGAATGGTGCCGACGAGATTGACATCGTAATCAATGTGGGCGAGATGCTCGAACGCGACTATGACCGTATGGCCAACACTATCGAGGTTTTGCGCGATGAGCTGGGCGAGGACGTAGTGCTGAAAGTGATTATCGAATCGGGTGCGCTCAAAACCCCCGAACTTATCTATAAGGCGTCGATGTTGGCGATGTTTGCAGGTGCCGATTTCGTTAAGACCTCGACAGGTAAGATTGATGTTGCGGCAACTCCCGAGGCTGCGGTTGTTATGTGTACCGCAATTCGTGATTACTACGCCAAGACGGGCAAAAAGGTTGGATTTAAGGCGGCCGGTGGTGTCCGTACTGCCGAGGAGGCTGCTTACTACTATACCATTGTCGAGGAGATTCTGGGTGCCGAGTGGCTTACTCCCGAGTTGTTCCGTATCGGAGCCAGCTCTTTGGCAAATAATTTGATTGGAGCCATCGAGGGCAAAACCGTCAAATATTTCTAACGAAACGGAATGTTATTTTTGATATTGCTGTTGGTTGTGATAGTGGTGCCGCTGCTGCCACACCGACGACAGAGTGAAGGTCGAAACCCGAGTGGTTTCGACCTTTTTTCTTTGCAAAAGGAGGCATCACGACTCGATTGTGAACCGTTGTGGGGTTGTGATGTCGTGTTCGCCCGAATGTTGAGGGCGCTGGAAGGGGCGCAATATAGCGTGCGCCTCGAAATGTATATATTCGATGATGACAGCCTGGGTAGATGTTTTGAACGGGCGCTGTCGGCATGCC
This sequence comes from Rikenellaceae bacterium, assembly GCA_015060105.1. Classification (GTDB taxonomy): domain Bacteria; phylum Bacteroidota; class Bacteroidia; order Bacteroidales; family Rikenellaceae; genus UBA940. Next base: position 120,100 of record SUZD01000006.1, read on the forward strand.
TAAAACGGGGCGTGGGTGTGGTGATAGTGTGTGACGGCTATGGCTGCCGTTGGAGTCGTATGACCTTGCTGCACCGATTGCAAATGGAGGGTGCCGAGGTGCGAGTGTCGGGAGGGCTGTCCGATAGACGTAACCACCGCAAAATGCTGATAGTCGATGAAACGGTCGCATTTGTGGGTGGTGCAAATATAGCGCGTCGCTATGTGCGCGGTTGGTATGATATGGCTCTTGTTGTTCGTGGAGAGGTAGTGGCGGAATTGGTCGAGTTGTTTGAGGCCGACAGATACAATTTACCCTACCGATATAATCCTACGACGGCCTGTGTAAATGTGTTTACCGAGCGTGAGTTGCCTGCGCTGTATGAACACTTGCTGCAAGGCGCCAAACGCCGAATCATCGTTGTTACGCCCTATTTTGTGCCACCGACAACGCTGCTCGAAGAGTTGCTTGCTGCGCAGAGCCGAGGTGTTGATGTTGCAGTTATGTTGCCCGTGCAGAGTGATAGTCGATTGGTGCAACGAGCCTCCGAAAGCTATGTTGAACGACTGCTTGTGGCGGGAGTTGCGGTGTGGCTCTATCGGGCCGGTTTCAACCACGCCAAATTCATTGTGGCTGATGATGTAACGGTTGTGGGTTCGGCCAATTTCGACTATCGCAGCCTGTCGCGCAACCTCGAAGTGATGATGACCGTTACCTCGCCCGAACTGTCTGTCGAGTTCGCTGATGAGTTTTTACAAATGTGCCAAAAGTCGCACCGCCTGACCCGCGAAGAGTGGACACATAGACCCTTCTGGCGTAAACTTTCCGAGAAAATGAGCAGCTCACTGCACCATTTGTTGTGATAATGTTGCAAAATTGTTGATTTTGAGGTTGAAGTGCGCCGAAAAAGTTGTATATTTGTCGAGATTAGGTGAAGTTTGATTAAACCTTTTTATGAAGAAAATAGTAGTACTACTTGTGACATTGTGCTGTATGGCAGGCGCGCTACAAGCCCAAGGACGATTCTCGGCGGGTGTTCGAGGAGGTCTGTTAAGCCGCACCTATACTTTCGACCAAAAATCACTCGTTTTTACCGATGCCAAGGGAAATGCGACCAACTCGTACAATCAGTTTTCCAGCGAGAGTAAATATGGCTTCGAGGCAGGTGTCAATTTCAGAGTTCGCTTGTGGAAATCTCAAAACGAGATGACGGGTGCAAGTCTGTTGTTGGAACTCGATGGTCTGTATGCGCAAAACAACCTTGTGCTGTTGGCGGGTAACGAGGGTGACGAACTTAACAAGTGGTCGGCAACGGTCATAACCCGTACGGTTGATGTGCCATTGATGTTGTGTCTGAAAGCGAGCGTTGTGCGTTTGAGCGCAGGCCCTGTATTTCACGCCTTTGCAAAGTATGACCTCAAAAAGGGTAGCCCGAATATAGGATTTGACTCGCCACGAGTGTTGTGTGGCTACTCGTTGGGAATCGGTTTCGATTTCGGTAAAGTGACCCTTGATGGTCGATATAGCGGTAACTTCAAGAAGGACACTTGGACTATCAATAACGGCACAAGTTCAACAACACTTACGGGTCGTTGTGCGGGGTGGAGTATCTGCCTCGGTGTAGCATTCTAAACTACTGACAAATGAACGAGAAGAGTATCGAGATAACAAAGATAGACCCGCGAGAGTTGCTTGACCCGTCGGGTGTGAATATCGAAACATTGTCGCGCCTATGCCCGAAGGTGAAACTTGTGGTGCGCGGTACCAAAATCAGAGTTCTGGGTGCCGAGGCCGATATTAACGATTTCGAGCGTCGCTTCGGTGCGTTGGAGGAGTATGTTGCCAAGTATGGTCATCTGTCCAAAGAGGTGTTGGCTCAAACATTCGGCTCGGTGGGCGTAGATGTCACACAACCGACCGAGAAGGGCGACGACAAAGACCTTATCCTCTATGGCAATAACGGCAATGTGGTTAAGGCCCGCACCGCCAATCAACGCAAATTGGTCGAGATGTTCGAGGAGAATGACCTCATCTTTGCCGTAGGTCCTGCCGGCTCGGGTAAAACCTACACCGCAATCGCTTTGGCGGTGCGCGAACTCAAAGAGAAACGCATTCGCCGTATTATCCTGACGCGCCCTGCGGTTGAGGCGGGCGAGAAGTTGGGTTTTCTGCCCGGCGATATGAAAGAGAAATTAGACCCCTATCTGCAACCGCTGTATGATGCGCTTGGAGATATGATTCCGTCGGGTAAGTTGTCGAAATTCATCGAGGAGGGTACCATTCAGATAGCACCGTTGGCCTATATGCGTGGTCGCACACTCGACAATGCAGCCGTTATTCTCGACGAGGCGCAAAATACCACCCACTCTCAAATCAAGATGTTCCTTACGCGTATGGGCCGAAATGCCAAATTCATCGTTACGGGCGACTTGACACAGGTCGATTTGCCCAAGAGTAGCGATTCGGGTTTGTGTATGGCGATAGACCGTCTGTCGAGTGTCGATGGTATCGGTATCATCAAGTTTGGCAAGGGCGACATCATTCGTCACCCGTTGGTCAAACAGATAGTAGATGCATTCAAAGAATAATCCTTAAAAAATATAAAATTATGAGCAACGCAATCACAAAAACAAACTTTCAGTTCGAGGGTCAAACCTCGCTTTATGTAGGTAAGGTGCGCGATGTGTACACTATTTCCGACAAATATATGGTTATGGTGGCAACCGACCGTATCTCGGCTTTCGATGTCGTTCTGCCCAAAGGTATTCCCTATAAAGGCCAAGTGCTGAACCAAATCGCATCGAAATTCCTCGACGCAACAGCAGATATCTGTCCCAACTGGAAAATCGCTTGCCCCGACCCGATGGTTACCGTAGGTCGCAAATGCGAGCCCTATGCCGTCGAGATGATTGTTCGTGGTTACCTTTCGGGTAGCGCATGGCGTGACTATAAGGCCGGCGCCCGCGAGATTTGCGGTGTGCCTCTGCCCGAGGGTATGCGTGAGCACCAAAAATTTGAGAAACCCATCGTAACCCCCACAACCAAAGCCGAGATTGGCGAGCACGACCAAAATATCTCGGGTGCCGACATCGTAGCACAAGGCATTGTAAGTGCCGAAGAGTATGCCAAATTGGAGGAGTATGCATTGGCACTCTTCGAGCGTGGTAGCCAGATGGCAGCCGAGCGTGGTCTGATTTTGGTTGATACCAAATACGAGTTCGGTAAGATTGACGGTGAGATTACCCTGATGGACGAGATTCACACCCCCGATTCGAGCCGCTATTTCTATGCCGACACCTACGAGGAGTTGTTCCGCGAGGGCAAACAACAACGCCAACTCTCCAAAGAGTTTGTTCGTGAGTGGTTGATGGCAAACGGATTCCAAGGTCGTCAGGGTGAGGTTGTTCCCGAGATGACCGACGAGTTTGTTCAAAGCGTTACCGACCGCTATGTTGAGTTGTACGAGAACATTGCAGGCGAGGAGTTCGTCAAAGGCGACGATGCAAATCGCTTGGAGGTGATGGAGGCGAATATTAAGAATATGCTCGCCCGTTTGTAAAGAGTGTCTTGCGGGTAAATTTTGCATCACTTCGGTCGGTCGAAATCCTCACATACGCTCGGTATGCTGCGGTTTCTCCCTTTCCTTGTGATACAAAATTTCCTCCACAATACAGCTCTTTACGAGTTATGGTAAACATATAACCTATTGAAAGACAAATGAAACTTACAGATTTGAAGCCCGAAGCCGTGTGGCGTCACTTCGAGGCTATTACACATATTCCGCGTCCGTCGCACTCCGAGGAGAAGATTCGTCAATACATCGTCAATTTTGCCAAAGCACAAGGCTTGGAGTACATCGTGGACGAGGGTAACAACGTGATGATTCGCAAACCTGCAACTCCCGGAATGGAAAACCGCGAGGGTGCGGTGTTGCAAGCGCACCTCGACATGGTGCCGCAAAAGAACAATGACAAAGTTTTCGATTTCGAAAAAGACGGTATCGAGGCCTATGTCGATGGCGAGTGGGTAACGGCCAACGGAACAACCCTCGGTGCCGATAACGGTATCGGTGTTGCAGCTGTTTTGGCGGTGCTCGAATCGACCGACTTGGTACACGGCCCCATCGAGGGATTATTCACCGCAACCGAGGAGACAGGTATGGACGGCGCATTTGGTTTGCGCGAGGGTATGCTCCAAGGTCGCACACTGCTCAACCTCGACTCCGAGGCCGAGGGAGAGTTGTATGTGGGTTGTGCAGGCGGTATCGATGCCAACATCACACTCAAATATCAAACAATGCCCACGCCCGCCGTATCGAAAGCCTATACCGTCGAGGTAAAAGGCTTGAAGGGAGGTCACTCGGGTATCGAGATTATACTCAATCGCGCCAATGCCAACAAGTTGATGTTCCGTCTGTTGCGTGAGGCACAGATGTCGCTTTCGTTGGAGATTGCAAGTGTCGATGGTGGCGGTTTGCGTAATGCAATTCCTCGTGAGGCGGTGGCTGTGGTTACCGTTCCGAGTGCTAATGCCGAGGCTTTCGAGGCGTTGGCTGCCGAGTATCTGGCAATGTACAAAGAGGAGTTCAAAGGTGTTGATGATGATATTACATTGACCTTGACTCCGACCGAAACTCCCGCCGAGGTTATGGCTACCGAGAGTGCCGTAACGCTGGCTCGCGCTATTATGGCGTGTCCGAATGGCGTGATTGATATGAGCCGTGCAATGGAAAACCTGGTGCAAACTTCGACCAACTTTGCGCGCGTGGTGACCGACGGCAGTTGTGTTGTGATGCAGGCTTTGACCCGTAGTTCGATGCGTAGCGAGAAGATGTGGGTTGCCGAGATGATTCGCTCGACATTTGAGTTGGCTGGTGCCGAGGTTGAACTGACAGGCAGCTACGAGGGTTGGAATCCCAATATGGCCTCGCCAATTCTCCATACAATGAGCGAGAATTACGAGAAGTTGTATGGTGTTAAACCCCGAATTATGGCTATCCACGCAGGTTTGGAGTGTGGCATCATTGGCGGAAAATATCCCGGTATGGATATGATTTCGTTTGGCCCGACAATCTGCTACCCTCACTCGCCCGACGAGAAGGTAAATATCGCAAGTGTTGCCAAATTCTGGGAGTTCCTTTGCGCTACTTTGGCAAATATGCCGTTGAAGTAGGGCAGTAGTATCTTTTTATGCGCCCGAGGGTCGCTTCGGGCGCATCTTTTTTTCTGAAAACTGGTATGGAAGAGTGGTTTGTAATAGTCAATCCCGTGTCGGGCCACGGCCGAGGTGCTCGTGAGTGGCCTCGTATCGAGAAGTTGCTGGTCAAGGCAGGATTTGACTATACGTTCAATTTCTCGTCGTCGAAGTACGAGGCTATCGACTTGGCCGATAGTGCGGTACGAATGGGCTTCCGCAAGATTATGGTGGTCGGTGGCGATGGTACGATGCACGAGGTGCTGAATGGTCTGTATCGTCAGCAAGAGGTGCCCATGTCGGATATTACGGTAGGCGTTATCCCTGTTGGTACGGGTAATGATTGGGTGCGCCATTTCGGTATCCCGCACGACTATCAAGCGGCCATAGACGTAATCTTGGAGGGTCGTATCTTTCATCAGGATATTATCCGTGCCCGCTACCAAACTCCCAAAGGGGTAGGAGAGCGTGTGGTTGCCAATATCGCAGGTATCGGCCTTGATGCATCGGTTATTGAGGCTGTTGATGCTGCCGAAAAACGGGGCCGTAAAGGTCGCTGGACCTACCTATGGTGTTTGATAAAGACGGTCTTGACACACAAGTCGCAACCCTATGAGGTTGAGATAGATGGCCGACGTATTGAGTATCCTGCAATGTTTAGTGCGGCGGTAGGTAATAATAGGTTTAATGGTGGCGGCTTGGAGCAACTTCCCGCCGCGTTGGCTGACGACGGCTTGGCCGAGGTTATGATACTTGGTCATCTTCGTTTGAAGGCGGTGCCCCGTGCTCTGAAAAGCCTTCTTGGAGGCCGCATCAATGATATTCCCGAGGTGGAAAATTATCGAGGTCGCCAAGTGATGTTCACATCGCCTCAGCCGCGCCCTGTTGAACTTGATGGCGAACTTGTAGGAACAACCCGTGCCGAGTTTGAGGTCCTTCCTGCTGCCTTGCGCGTCATAGTTCCCTCGACATTTTAGGGCAAAATTGAGGTTATTTTTTGGAGAACTAAAAAAAAGCATTACTTTTGCACCCGGAGAGATGGCAGAGTGGTCGATTGCGGCGGTCTTGAAAACCGTTGAACTGAGAGGTTCCGGGGGTTCGAATCCCTCTCTCTCCGCAGAACGCCGAAGACAAAAGGCGGACAAAATTAGACAAATCCCGTAAAAT
>SUZD01000017.1 GCA_015060105.1 Rikenellaceae bacterium
CCCTCCAACGAGGCGTTGGAGTCCTCGCCAACCCACACACGGAAGTCGCCCGAATCCTCCCTTGTCGAGAGGTCGATATGACAATACGCCAAATCCGAAGTGGGTATCTCGAACACCACCTCGCGCTCTTCGCCCGCTTGGAGTGATACGCGCTCAAAACCTTTCAGTTCGCGCTGGGGGCGGGTGGTCTCGGCCACAACATCACGCACATAGAGTTGCGCCACATCGTCGCCTGCACAAGCGCCCACATTCTTAACCTTAACACTGACCTTGATGGTATCTCCCTTTGCGACTTCGGGTGTGAGTACCTTCAAATCCGAGTACTCAAACTCGGTGTAACTCAAACCATAGCCGAATGAGAATAGCGGAGCATTGGGTATATCGATATAAGCCGAAGTGAAGTTGCTGTGCGGTTTATACTTGTCGTTGGTGGGTCTGCCCGATGTTTTGGAGTTGTAGTGTACGGGCACTTGTCCAACGCAGTAGGGGAATGAGGCTGTGAGGTGTCCCGACGGGTTTTTGTCACCCGAAATGATGTCGGCAAGGGCTGGGCCCGCCATAGTGCCGCCGTGCCAAGTAACCAACACCGCATCGGCCTTTGCCACCTCGTTGCGAATATCCATTGCACGACCTGTCGAGAGAAGTACAACTATTTTGCGACCCGTCTGCACAAGCGCATCGAGCAACTCTTGTTGCGGTGCGGGAACGGATATGTCGGCGCGTGAGCGCGACTCGCCACTATGCCAACCCGAAAGTCCCATTGATAATAGCACGATGTCGGCTTGTCGGGCAATCTCGACCGCAGCGTCAATACCTTCCTCTATTGCCTTCTCGCACTCGCAACCTTTGGCGTAAAGCACATTATCCTTGCCGTAACGCTCCTCCAACGCCGTGCGGAAAGTCACCGAATGACGCGAACTACCAGCCGCGCACCACGCACCAAGTTGGTCCCTCGGCGAGTCGGCAAAGGGGCCTATGAGGGCTATCTTTGTACCCTCGGCAATGGGCAATGCGCCATCGTTTTTGAGCAATACCATCGACTTGGCTGCCACCTCTCGGGCAACGGCCAGATTTTCGGGGCGGAAATACGCCTCATCTTGATTTTGAGAGCCATATTTGAACGGGTCATCGAAGAGTCCAAGACGATATTTAACCGCCAAAACCTCACGACAAAGTTCGTTGATGAGTTTTTCGGATATTCGCTTCTCGCGCACAAGCCTCTCGGCAAAGGTGAGATAGGCCCCATCGACCATATTCATATTGAGGTGGGCGTTCAGTGCTTGCTCGGCGGCCTCTTTATCATCGGCGGCAGTGCCGTGTGCCACCATCTCGTGTATCGAGGAGTAGTCCGACACCACGAAACCTCGGAATCCCAACTCCTTGCGCAGCAGCGTATATAGCAACCAACGATTGCTCGAAGCAGGAACACCCATCAGGTCATTGAATGACGACATAACCGTAACAGCACCCGCCTTTATGGCCGAGGCATATGGCGCTAGAAAACGGTCACGGAACATCATCTCCGACATATCGACCGTGTGATAGTCACGGCCAGCCTGCGGTGCGCCATAGGCGGCAAAGTGTTTGACACAGGCGGCAATGGTCTTGTCGCTACTCAAATCGTCGCCCTGATAACCACGTACCATTGCGGCGGTAATCTTCGATGCGAGATATGGGTCCTCGCCCGAGCCCTCCGAAACACGACCCCAACGAGGGTCCGACGAGATGTCGCACATCGGCGAGAAGGTCCAATGCAGACCCATAGCGGCACTCTCCTCGGCGGCGATGCGTGCCGAACGCTCAATGGCGTCAATGTCCCACGAACACGACATTGCAAGGTTTTCGGGGAAGGTTATTCTGCAACCGTGTATGATGTCACTGCCAAAGATAAGCGGAATACCCAAACGCGACTCCTCGACAGCAATCCTCTGGATACGATGCGACTCTTGGGGACTGTAACCGGCGATAAGTGAGCCTATCTCGCCATTGCGTATGGCTCTTTCGAGGTCGCGTTTTTCGCCCTCGGGTCCTACGACGGTTGTGTTGTAGGCCGAGAATTGTTGTAACTGCCCGATTTTCTCGGCCAGGGTCATCTTTTTGAGAAGAGCATCGGCTGCTCGGAACGCCTCGGCCTCCTGTGGCGAAAGAGGGTTGGCAGCAAACGACAAGCCGATAAAGACCGTAAAAAGGGTGGTAAATATGATTTTTTTCATGGTGCTTTTTGTTATCTTGACAAATATATAGAAAAAATAGGCGAACTCCGATTTTTTGTGTAACTTTGGGAAGAGTTTTTTTAGGAGATACCGAATATGCAAAAGAATTTTGGCGCGAAAAAGTGGCGTTGCGCAGTGTCGATATTAGCGGTGGTGCTGGTGTGCGCGGTGTGGTTGGGTGCTTCATTTGTAAGTGCAAAGCTTTTCTCGGGCAGCGACCGAGTGCGCGACGATATTGCGATAACGGCCCATCGTGGCGGTGCAGGATATGCCCCCGAGAATAGTCTGACGGCCGTTTTGCGTTCGCTCAATATGGGAGTTTCATCAATCGAAATTGATGTGCAGCAGACCAAAGACGGGCACATTGTAGTCTGTCACGATAATACGGTCGATAGGACAACAAACGGCAGTGGCAAAATCTCGGAGATGACACTCGACGAGATTCGAGCGTTGCAACTTGTTGCCGAGGACGGAACACCTCTTGGTGAGGGCATTCCTACGCTTGGCGAGGTGTTGGAGGCGATGGGTGGCAGGGCGCACCTGTTGCTCGAAATAAAGCGTTATGCCGACACTCCCGACGAGATTGAGGGCGCCGTTGTCAAACAGTTGGAGCGTTACGATGCGGAGAGTTGGATCACCATTCAATCCTTCAACGACAAGGTCCTCGAAAGGATATATGATTTAAAACCCTCGATACATCTCGAAAAGTTGGCATTTTGCAAGATACTTGGTTTGCCGTTGCTTTTCGATGGCGGTTTGCGGGTGTGCACACTCCGAAAATACGCTCATGTCGAGTCGATGAACTTTTTTGCGGGTGGTGTGACGCAGTTGTATGTCGATAGGCTGCATAAAGCGGGTAAGCGCGTGCGTCTATGGACCATCAATGCCCCCGAAAAAGTGCCCTGTCTGGACATCGACGGCATTATTACCGACTATCCCGACCTCTTTATGACGAGGTCGAATAAAACACCTCTGCAATAACTCGGAGTAATATCAGAAAAAAAGATAAAAGTATGAGAAAAGTATGGACTTTGGCGGTGGCGCTGTTGATGGTGGCGGCCGCAGTGGCACGAAATCCGGTGGGAACTCCGCTGACGGTGCTCCAACCCACAATGCAGGTCGAGGGCTCGTTCTCGATGATTATGGTGCCCGACCCGCAGACCTACAATAAGTTCGATGTCAATCAACCGCTGTTCGAGCTGCAAACGGCGTGGATAGCGCACAATATCGATAAACTCAACATCAAAGCGGCACTCTTTACGGGCGATATGGTCGAGCAGAATAATAAACTTATTGCCGAGGGTCGCCCAAGTGCTTACAGCGGTAACCAAACGGGCCGTCAGCAATGGGAGTCGGTGTCGAGAGCCCTTGCCCGTCTTGATAATCGTATCCCTTATGTTGTGGCGCAGGGCAATCACGACATTGGTTATGTGTCGGCCGAAACGCGCTACACCCTCGCACCAGAGTATATCTACCCCGAGCGAAATGTGTGCTTCGAGCGTACGTTGGTATCGACTTGTGCCAACTACGAGGGCGTGCACACAATGGAGAACTCGGCCTATGAGTTCGTCGATGAGACGTGGGGAAAACTGCTGTTTCTGACCTTTGAGTTCGCGCCACGCGACGAGGCTATCGAGTGGGCACGCAAACTTATCGAGTCGAAACGCTATGCCAACCACCGAGTTATCATCTTGATTCACTCGTGGCTCGACGACAATGGCAAGCGAGTGCGCAAAGAGGGTTACAAGGTGCGCCCGTGTAATTGGGCCGAGGATATGTGGAAGAAGTTGGTCTATCCGTCCCGAAATATATGTATGGTATTGTGTGGTCACACAGGACTGCCACCCACGATTGAGCCGGGTGGTGGCGAGGTGGATTACCGCCAGACTTGTCAATTTTTGGCCGACAAAGCGGCTGACGGACGAACAATTCCGCAGATGATGTTTAACTCGCAACAGGCCGACGGCAGTTGGTTCGGAAATGGAGGCGACGGCTGGATTCGCATCCTCGAATTTCGTCCCGACGGCAAAACTATCGGTGTACGTACCTTCTCGCCGCTGTTTGCACTGTCGCCCCGCACCAGCCATCTGGCGTGGCGCACAGCCGATTACGACAACTTCGAAATCGTTATCGAGAAGTTGCCCGAACAGACCGAGAAATAGACCGAAAGGGGCGCTTTGTCAGAGAAAATAAAATGCAATAGTTGGAAAATCGGACAAAAGTTGCTAAATTCGCAGATAGTTACATCAAAATAATGTTATTATGAAATTCAATAAATTTCTTTTTTGGGTGTTGAGCGTGGCTATGTTTGCCACAAGTTGCACCTCCGGAGTTGAGCCAGGTTCTGACCAAACCCCGCCAAGTGAAGAACCCGAAACCCCAACAACCGAGTATGTGCGTCTAAATCTGTTCAGCGGTTGCGGTCACGATGCTGCCACTGACGACATCGAGGCTACTCGCGCCGTATGGGACGAGGCTAATGGTAGTGGTCCACTCACGCTCAAATGGGAGAATGTTGCCATGGACTCTTACGAAACAGGCGATATGTCGCTCTTGCTTTCGGACGGTGAGAAACCTGTCTATGGTCGCTTCCCGTTGGAGGATGGTGTGTCGGAGGTTGATGAGCTTTATAGCGGACTCGCTGTCACTCCCCACGAGGGCAACCCCTATCATGCTTTCTTCAAAACCGTGAATCTCTACGATGTAGCCTATCTGGATAGTGCAAGATATTGTTATGCACTGAATGGCTATGCCGAGATTACCGAAAACGAAACCGAGGGACATTTCTTCTGCCAAATGAATATGCCCGCAACATTTACACAGACCGCAAGTCAAGACCCGAGCTTCTTGAAGGACTATATGTATATGTACGCGAGCACAACGTACAAAGAGGACCAAACCGTTCTCGATTTCCAACATATCCCCGCAACCTTCCGCTTCATCGTTTCGAACTCGAAATCGAGCGAAATCGCACTCCAAGAGGTGTCGGTTAGTATCTCCGATGATGTGCCTATTGCCTCGAAAACCATAGGTGTCGTTTTCGATTGGGCTGATGGCACGGCCAAGGTTGCCTATGGCGAGGACGTTCACTTCAAAATAGGTGTAAACACCGAGGCTTCGTTGGCGCAAGGCGATATCTACACCGCATACGCTATGGCATTGCCTTTGAGCAATGACCTTGCATTCCAAAATCAGACACTGAACGTAAACATCAAGTATGACGACCAGGAACAGCTTGCTCTCAAATTGAGCGGCGCCAAGTTGGCAGAGGTGAACGGCTCGGCTGTCTATGACTGGATTAGCGGCAAGTCCTACACCATTCGCATCAATATCCAAGAGGATGGTAAGGTTACAGGCGAAGTTCTCGAAGGAAACAGCATCGAAATCTCGACTGCCAATGCAGGTACCTATATCCTGAAATATGAGGGTGGTGATGGCCTGCCTTTGGCTGACTATGCCGACATCTGTAAACTGCCCGTGAAGGAGATTGCTTACTACGAGGACTTTATCGACGTGAATGTTGCTCCTCGTGAGGCTCAAAGCATTGGCGTTTATACCACTTCGGGCGAGCGTCAAGGTACAATTCATATCCCCAACTTCCGCCCCGACTACTCTGCCGAGCCGCTGTATAGCTTCGGTCTGTTGTCGGACGTGCACATTGGCCGTTCGGGTGCAAATTCCGATCAAGACTTTGAGACCGCATTGGCTCACTTCAATGCCAAAGGCGTGAAGATGACCTGCATCTGTGGTGATATTACACAAGACGGTAATGAGGCTCAATATAAGGGCTACCAAACAGTAACTCTCACTTCGAATACACCTGTATATACCACCACGGGTAACCACGACTGTACAACCGGCGGACTCAACCACACACTTTGGGAGAAATACACCGGCCAACCTATCGTATTCGAGCAAACCGTTGAGAATAACGGCAAGGTGGATCACTATCTGTTCTTCGGTATGAACGTTTGGAACTTCGGTGCCGCTTATCGCCAAACAGAGATGGATTGGTTGGCAGAAAAACTCGAAGAGTATCGCAACGAGAGATGTTTTATTTTTACTCACCTGTTCTTCCCCAAACGTGCAGGTAACCTGAACGATATCTATCCTTCGGGTAACTGGCTGCGTGGTAAACAGTTGGAAGAACTCGAAGCGATGTGCGACAACTATGTGAATACCATCTGGTTCAGCGGTCACTCGCACTGGGAGTGGGAGCTCCAAAAATATCAAGACCGCGCAAATATCTACCATACTTACGATGGTATTAACCCGTCGTCGGGCTGGTGTGTTCACGTTCCTTCGTGCGGTGTGCCTATCACCTCGAATGGCTCGTCGCGTGTGGAGAACTTCGAAGGCTCTCAGGGTGCTATCGTTGAGGTTTACGAGAACTATATCGACATCCTCGGTATCGACCTCAAAGCAGGTAAATATCTGCCTATCGGACGCTATCGCCTCGACACCTCGCTCCAAGAGGTAGCCGAGAAAGAGGAAGAAGGTGGTGGCGACGTAGTGGTGCCGCCTGTGACCGAGAGCGCATACCTCAAAGCCAGCGATTTCGTTTGGAATCCCGAGAAGAAGTCGGGCGCAACCATAAAGGATATTGCAAATGACTATGTCGAGATTACATTTACCGAAAAACAACAAGGCTTCTGGGTAACTTCGAGCTCGTTTACTCCTTATTCTACAAGCGTAGAAATCATTGTTGAGGACTTCCAAACCTTCTCGAATGGCGAGCCCGTTGAGATTACTAAGGGTTGTGGCTTCTATGCCGTTATCAATGGCTCGGGAACATACTTTATGAGTAGCACCGACCAAGCCAAAATTTACTCCGAGGGTGTTCAATTCCAAACCTCGAACTCGGGCTATGGTGACCAACCTCTGCCTTTGACAGTACGTATGAAAGCCAAGATGATTTTTAAATAGCAGATTGGCTAACACATCTACACAGAAAAGGAGTGCAACGCGTTGCACTCCTTCTCTGTTATTCTGCACCTTTGTATTAGCCGATAAAAGCAGTATTGAACACGTGATGTGTCCGTTTTTACCTTTTGTTGTGCTTTTTCTGAACATTTTTATTATATTTGCAAACTAATATGGTATATTGGACGATAACCGTTTGATTGCCGTCAAAAACAACCAAATTTAGTGAATATATGAAATACGCATTGGTTACGGGTGGTTCCAGAGGATTGGGAAGAGCGGTATGTTACAAACTCGCTCAAATGGGAATACCTGTAATTGTAAACTATCAGTCCAATCAGCAGGCTGCCGAGGAGGTTTGTGAGGAAATTCGCAACAATGGTGGCAGTGCTTCGCCTCTTCGTTTTGACGTTGCAAACGAGCAGGAGGTTAATGAGGCTCTTGATGCGTGGGAGAAGGAACACCCCGAAGACTATATCGCTTACCTTGTGAACAATGCGGGTATTCGTCGAGATAATCTTATGTTTATGATGCCGACCGAGGATTGGCATGCTGTCATTGGCACCTCGCTGAATGGTTTCTACTACGTGACCAAGCACCTTTTGCCCAAGATGATGATGCGCAAACGCGGCGGTAGAATTGTGAATATGACATCGCTGTCGGGTCTGAAAGGTATGGCCGGTCAGGTTAATTATAGTGCCGCCAAGGCCGCTTTGATTGGTGCGACCAAGGCTTTGGCACAAGAGGCCGCTGCCCGTAGTGTTACGGTCAATGCCGTTGCGCCCGGATTTATCGATACCGATATGACAAAGGATTTGCCGCAAGACGAGTTGAAGAATCTTGTGCCGATGAAGCGTTTCGGAAAACCGGAGGAGGTGGCTGCGTTGGTCGGCTTCCTGTGCTCCGATGACGCAAGCTATATCACGGGTGAGGTGATAAGTATTAACGGAGGTTTATATTAAGCGAGAAAAAGAATATGGGTCGTGTAGTAATTACCGGCATGGGCATTTGGTCGTGTCTGGGAACAAGCATAGAAGAGGTTAAGGAGTCGTTGTACAGTGGCAAGTCGGGAATCGGCGTAGAGCCGGAACGTCTGACGTATGGCTATCAGTCGGCATTGACGGGTATCGTTAAGCAACCCGTTTTGAAAGGGCTTATTGACCGCCACCTTCGCCGAGGTATGTCCGAGGAGGCAGAGTACGCATTTATGGCGAGCAAGCAGGCTTTCGAAATGGCGGCTATTGATGACGACTATCTGACAAATAACGAGGTGGGCTGCATCTTTGGCAATGACTCGTCTGCAAAACCCGTGATTGAGGCGGCGCATATTATGGACGAGAAACACGATACGGAGCTCCTCGGCCAGTCGTTTATTTTCCAGGCGATGAATTCGACCGTCACGATGAACATCAGCACTATTTTCAAGCTCAAAGGAGCCAACTTCACCATTAGTGCAGCTTGTGCAAGTGGTAGCCACTCTATCGGTTTGGCCTATCTGCTCATCAAGAATGGTCTGCAAGAGATGGTGTTGTGTGGTGGTGCGCAAGAGACAAACTTCTACTCGATGGCGTCGTTCGATGCACTCGGAGCCTTCTCGAAGAATATGGACGAGCCGACCAAAGCGAGCCGTCCGTTTGACCGTGACCGCGATGGCCTTGTGCCAAGTGGTGGCGCGGCTGCTCTGATTTTGGAGGATTACGACCACGCCGTAGCGAGAGGTGCGAATATCATTGCCGAGGTTTTGGGTTACGGATTCTCGTCGAATGGTACGTCGGTTATCAGCCAACCGAGTGACGAGGGTTGCTTGCGTGCTATGGAGCGCGCCCTGGCTGATGCGAATGTGAAGCCCTCGGATATCGACTATATTAACGCCCACGCAACAAGCACTCGTCAGGGTGATATGTTCGAGGCGATGGCTATCGGTAAACTCTTCAAAGGCGAGCGTGCCCTTGTGAGCAGTACCAAGAGTATGACAGGTCACGAGTGTTGGATGGCGGGCGCAAGCGAATTGGTGTATTCGCTTATCATGATGCAGAACAACTTTGTCGCTCCCAATATCAACCTCGAAAACTGCGACGAGTACTCCGAGCAACTAAACTTGGCCAGAACAACTGTGGATACCACCGTTGATACCGTTTTGAGCAACTCGTTTGGCTTTGGCGGAACAAATAGTGCTTTGGTTATAAAGAAAATGTAAATCGAAAAGGCTATGAAAAGATTGCTGGTTTTAATCGCAGGTATTCTTCTGTGTGCGGGCGCTTATGCCCAAAACCCATTGATGAATGTCAAGAGCGGCTCGTTGGACTTGTTCCGCGAGGAGGTCAATATCAATGTCGAGGTAGATGACTATAATGCCATTATAGATGGCCCCAATAAATCTGCCAAAGAGTATTATACAGTCAAGGGCGGTAGCGCTTATACCGACTTTTGCTCGGATTTGATAAGGGCGCATAAGAGCTTTATCTCGTACTACAATGCCGAAAAGGGTAGCCTGAAATCGACTGTTGGAGAGTCAAGCGATTATCCATACACGTTGCAAATCAATGTTACGAGTATGAATGTGGGTAATGCGGGTGCTTCGGTTTTCGGTCTATCCCACAAATCGGGAGGCGCACTTATCAATGGCACAATGACATTGGTGGATAATGCCACAAACGAAGTGCAGTGCGAAATCGAGTTTAACGGCATCAAGGGAATGAGGTCCCCCGTATTTAATGGTCGCGCAATCAGCGTTTACAGATACTTGGCAGATGCGCTGCTGGGTATCATCAGATAACATCGAAAGGAATACACACAACTCAAAGTTAGAAATAATATGAATCGTACAGAAATTGAAGAAAAAGTAAAGAACTTCCTTATTGAGGAGCTCGAAATCGAAGAAGAAAACATCTTCCCCGAGGCGAAGTTGAAAGACGATATGGGTATCGATAGCCTTGACTTTGTCGATATCGTGGTTATCGTGGAGCGCAACTTCGGATTTAAGATTAAAGCCGAGGAGATGGTTGGCGTTGATACTTTCGCCAAATTCTGCGACTATATCGAGGGCAAAGTAAACTAAACTCCCTATGGCAGAGAAGCTGTGGTCGGGAAAGACGTATGGCAGTGGCCGAATGCATCGTTGGCTTATAGGCTTTTTGCGCTATGTCGATGTGAGGTTTCTCTACGCTGTTTCCGCTGTCTTTATAGTCCCCGTATGTCTGATTATAAATAGCAGTCGGAAGTCGTCATATAACTATTTCCGCAAAATACACGGCTTTGGTCGCTGGCGTTCGGCGTGGCTAACCTATCTCAACCACTACCACTTCGCACAATCTGTTATCGACAAGTTTGCGATGTACGCCGGCAAGCGTTTCGAGGTTGAGGTGGACCACATGGAGGAGTTCACCAAGCGCGCAAATGGCGAAGAGGGCTTCTTGCATTTCAGCGCACACGTGGGCAATTACGAGATAGCGGGCTACACCCTTGTCTCGGAGCGAAAAAGGATACACGCTGTCGTCTATGGCTTCGAAAAACAGTCGGTAATGCAAAATCGTACAGGTATGTTTGACAAAACAAATATCGGTATGATTAGCATTAAGGAGGATATGAGCCATCTCTACGAGATTGACAAAGCGTTGTGCAATGGCGATATTGTCAGTTTCCCGACAGACCGCTCGGCTGGCGCAACAAAGTGCGTCGAGGCGATGTTTTTGGGACATAAGACCAAGTTCCCGATGGGCCCGTTCAGCGTAGCGACAATGCGAAGCTTGGACGTGCTTGCTGTAAATGTTATGAAGGTGAGCCGCCGAAAATACAAGGCCTATGTCACACCGTTGCAGTATGACAAAAACGCCCCGCGACGTGAACAGATAAAACAGCTGGCCGATGCATTTGCCGCTGAACTCGAAAAACGGGTTAAGGAGTACCCGACCCAATGGTTCAACCTATATGACTTTTGGAATTAGCGTTATGGATACGATAAATTTGACAGAGGAGTACCTCCGTTCGATAGATGTACACACGGTTCTGCCCCAACAAGAACCGTTTGTTATGGTGGGCAACCTTACGCACTTCGAGATGACGACATCAACAACAGAGACCAAGATTGCGGACTCTAACATATTTGTTGATAATGGCGTTTTCTCGGCTGCCGGTATGATGGAGAATATCGCGCAAACGTGTGCCGCCCGTATCGGTTTCTATAATAAATATATTCTCAAAAAAGAGGTGCAGGTTGGCTTCATCGGAGCTGTGCGCAACTATGTAATCAATGAGTTGCCACAGGCGGGCTCGACAATCTCGACAAAGGTCGATATACTCGAAGAGGTGTTCGGAATGACGCTGGCTGTTGCCGAGGTTGTATGCGAGGGCAGAGTGATGGCGACGGCCGAGATAAAACTGGCTGTAAGGTCTGTTGAATAATGTGTTTTGAAGGTATGAAGCAGGATTTGGTTTTGTCCGTTGAGAAGCAGTTTGAGGTGCGTTTTAGCGAGGTGGATATGATGAATGTCGTGTGGCACGGGTCGTATCCGCTCTATTTGGAGGACGCACGTGAGGCTTTTGGCGATAAGTATGGACTCTCGTACCACAAATACATCAGCGAGAATATTTTTGTCCCCGTCGTTGAGCTGAAAATCAACTATAAACGACCGCTGCGCTTCGGTATGAAGCCTATAATCAAGATTACCTATCGCCCGACCGAATCGGCCAAGATAATTTTTGACTACGAAATATACGACCCGAACAGCAAAGAGGTGTACCTCACAGCGTATAGCGTTCAGGTCTTTATGGATAGAGATTACAACCTGATGTGGTATAGCCCCGAGTTTTATACCGAGTGGAAGAAAGACGTAGGCTTGTTATGATTTCGGTGCTTGCAACAAATGTAGTTTCGCCTCTGGGCTTTACTACGGAGGAGAATTATCGTGCAGTGCGTGAGGGTCGCTCCGAGCTGTTGCGATATGACTCATGGCGCGGTGTCCCCGAGCCTTTTGTTGCATCAATGTTCAGCGACGACCAGAGAGCCGAACTTGCGATCGATGGATATACACTCTTTGAGTCGGTGGCAATACGCTCGGTAGAGGACGCCGTCGGCAGGTGTGCGGTGAGTGTCGCATCGCCTAACACAATCTTTATCCTCAGCACCACAAAGGCAAATGTTGATGAGCTGGGTGGTGAAAAATACCTGTCGCCCGGAGACTCGGCTCGAAAGATAGCTCAATATTTTGGGTTTGTGAATGACCCGATAGTTGTGTGTAATGCCTGCATATCGGGCGCTGATGCGCAACTGCTCGCATTGCGACTTCTGTCAAATGGAGCGTACGACAATGCTGTCGTGTGTGGCGTCGATGTCGTGACACCATTTGTCGTTGCGGGCTTTTTGTCTTTTAAATCACTTGCACTCGCGCCGTGCAGACCATTTGACATCGAACGCACGGGCCTAAACCTTGGTGAGGCGGCGGCAACAATCGTTTTCGGTCGTAAAGCTGCAACCGAGGGCACTTGGCAACTATGCGCAGGTGCGATGAGCAATGACGCCTACCACGTCAGCGCACCCTCGCCCAAAGGCGATGGCTCGTATAGGGCCATAAACGAGGTTTTGGCGGGTGTGGATACGGCCGATTTGGCACTGTTGAGCGTGCATGGTACTGCAACGATGTTTAACGACCAGATGGAGTCGAAGGCGATTGAACGAGCAGGACTTTGTGATGTGCCTGTGTCGGCGCTTAAAGGGTACTATGGACATACGCTTGGCGCAGCAGGCGTGTTGGAAAGCATTATCACTATGCGTGCGCTTAATGACGGAGTGGCCTTGGGCGTTAGGGGCTTCGAGGAGATTGGAGTTAGTGGCAAGGTTAATCTGTCGGCCGTGGAGCGCAACGTAAAGGGTGAAATGTTCTTGAAGATGATTTCGGGTTTTGGTGGGTGTAATGGCGCACTGCTATTCTCGCAATCGGGCAAAGACCATCGCCAATCCAACCAAACGACCCCAAAGGCGACAGGCCGAGTGGTCCTAACAAATCACGAGGTCGTGGTGAATGGTCGCAAGGAGCCTTTTGAGGCGACAGGCTCGGCTTTGCTGACCGAGATATACAAACAGAGGGTAGGCGACTATCCGAAGTTCTACAAAATGGATACGTTGAGCCGTTTGGCACTCGTTGCTACGGAGCTGCTGGTGCAACAACAAGAGGAAAGCTCCGAGGAGTGCTCGATAGTGTTGTTTAACAGTTCGTCGTCGATTGTCGCCGACCGAAAACATATCGCATCGATTCAGGACGAGGCGAATTTTTATCCAAGTCCTTCGCTCTTTTTGTACACCCTGCCCAATATCGCGTTGGGAGAGGTGGCTATCAAACACCGCTGCATAGGCGAAACGTCGCTCTATATCCTCGAACGTCGCAACGAGCAGACGATGCGCCTCGCAATAGAGAGCATAATGGCACAGTCCAATATTGCGCGAATGATTACCGGTTGGATAAATTGCGATGATGAGGATAATTTTGAAGCAGATATACAAATAATAACAAAATAGATTTTCAGAGATGGAAGAGTTGATTTTGCAACTGAAAGAACAGATTATCGAGGCTTTGAACTTGGAGGAGATTACCCCCGAGGATATCGATAATGATGCACCTCTTTTCGGAGATGGTTTGAGCCTTGACTCGATTGATGCACTCGAACTGATTGTAATATTGGACCGTTACTACGGCATCAAGTTGGCCAATCCGGCAGAGGGTAAAGAGATTTTTAAGAGCATAAATACCATCGCTGCCTACGTTGCAGAGAACCGAACAAAATAATGAACAATACAATCTCCATAACGGGCCTTGGCATTATATGCGCGATTGGAAATGATGCCCCGTCTGTACTCGATTCACTCCGTCGTGGTGAGTCGGGTATCGGCACTATGAGGTATCTCAAATCCAAGCACAAGGAGCTGCCGGTTGGCGAGGTAAAACTGTCGAACGACCAGATGAAGCAGATGTTGGGTGTCGATGTTGCTCAAACAATCAGCCGAACATCACTTATGGGCGCTATTGCCATTCGTCAGGCTCTTGACAGCGCAGGAATTACCAGCCTGAAAGGTAGGCGTGTTGCGCTTATATCGGGCACAACCGTTGGCGGAATGGACATCAGCGAACTCCATTTCGAGCAGATGAGAAGTGACGTCTCGTTGAACTATCTTCCGCAGGGCAACGAGTGTGGCAAGAGCACCGAGGAGATGGCCGAGTTGCTCGGACTCGACGGGGTGGAGGTGTGTACCATCTCGACGGCTTGCTCGTCTGCGCTAAACTCGATTATCCTCGGCTCGGAGATGCTTCGCCGCGGCGAGGTAGATGTCGTTATTGCAGGAGGCTCTGAGGCGTTAAGCCGATTCCATCTCAACGGCTTCAATACGTTGATGATTCTCGATAGGGAGCAATGCCGTCCGTTTGATGCTACTCGCGCAGGCCTTAACTTGGGAGAGGGCGCAGCGTTTGTTGTGTTGGAGAGAGGAAAGAGTGATGCACAGGCCTATGTCGCAGGATATGGCAACCGTTGCGATGCATTCCACCAAACAGCCTCCTCGGAGAGTGGCGAGGGAGCATACCTTGCAATGAAAGATGCACTCGATATGGCGGGACTTGCTCCGCAAGACATCGCATACATCAATGCACACGGAACGGGAACGCCCAATAACGATATGTCGGAGAGTCAGGGTATAAAGCGCATCTTCGGAGATAGTATCCCCGAGGTTTCGAGTACAAAGTCATATACGGGTCATACAACCTCCGCTTCCGGCTCTATCGAGTGCGTTATCTGTGTGCTGGCGATGCAGAATGGTTTTACTCCGTCGAACTTGGGTTGGAAAAATCAAGACGAGGGAGCTATCACACCGACTATGGGTCGCAGTAATGTCGAATTGGAGAATGTTATCTGCAACTCGTTTGGTTTTGGCGGAAACGACTCGTCTATTGTGTTGAGCAAACACCCGATTGCCTACCATACACCCGCTACGGAGTACGCCTTTGAGGTCGTAGCCGACGAGTGTGTCGAGCAGGCCGAGGAGTTGGCAGCATTGCGCGAGTTTATCTCGCCGCTGGAAGCTCGCCGTATGGGTAAATTGATGAGGGCAGCGCACCTATCGGCTTTGCGCGCAATGCAGAAGGCCGAGGTCACTTGCCCCGATGCAATTATCACGGCAACCTCGCGCGGAATGCTCGAAATAAGTATGCAGTTCTTGGAGGATATTATCTCGAATGACGAGGAGCTGTTGAAACCTACGCTGTTTATGCAGAGCACCCACAATACAATCAGTTCGGCTATCGCAATCCGTAATAAATGCCACGGATACAATATCACATATTCGCAGGGTAGCGACTCTATGAAGTGGGCGATGCGTGATGCCGAGCGATTGATTGCTACGGGCAAGGCAGCAACGGTGTTGGTTGTGGAGTTTGACGAGGCGACCCCGGCTCTGTCGGAGGCTATGCGCAAAAGCAACCTCGCCGAGCCGAAGGAACTGTTTGCACGAAGTGTCATATTAAAGAGAGTTTAGAAGTCCTATGCCGTTACTTTTATTAGCCATATTGCAGAGTGCGTTGTTGGCGGGCGGTCAGGTGTTGCTGAAATTCGCCCTTGCCAAGATGTTGCCATTCGCTTGGACGCTTGATTTCTGGCGTTCGGTCTTTATGAATTGGCAATTTGCAGCTTGCGGTCTGTGCTATGGTGCGGGAAGTATATTATGGTTTTATATCATCAAAAACCACCCATTCAGCATGGCCTATCCGTTGGTGTCGTTGAGCTATGTGTTCGGAATGATTGCCGCCATTGTGTTCTTCCATGAGCCGGTAAATTTGATGAAGTGGATTGGCGTTTTGCTGATAATGTTGGGCTGTTATTTTATCGCTAAATAGATGATGAAAAAGTTGATATTTGTACTTTGGGCAACACTCCTCGCTACAATGGCTATGGCGCAAAGTGAGGCGGAGATTATTCGACAGATTGATAGCGCTTGTTCCGAGATAAAGAGTTTGGAGTGCGATTTCGTGCAGACCAAACACATCAAATTGCTCAACGATAAGATGATTTCGCACGGCAAAATGTATTATAGCCAACCCAATATGTTGCGCTGGGAGTATGTGACGCCATATACTTATACATTTATACTCAATGCGAACAGAGTGCTGCTGAAAAACACACAACGCGAAGATGTTGTCGATGTGAACAAAAACAAGATGTTCAAAGAGATTGCCCGCCTGATGATGAGCAGTGTGGTGGGTAGTTGCTTGACCGATGATACGACTTTTGATGTGGAGATTAAGCCCGTGTCCAACGAGTGGGTTGCAACATTGGTGCCCATTGCGCGGGATATGAAGCAGATGTGGGCCCGATTGGTACTCCATTTTGATACGGCAAAGAGAAGCGTAACGAAGGTGGAGATGCACGAGCCTTCGGGCGATTATACTACCATCGAGCTGAAAAATATACGTCAAAATGTAGAGGTGCCACAAGAGGTGTTCCGCATTAACTAATGAACCGCAGTCTGTACATACTCCTCACATTGTTTTTGCTGGTGCCCAATGTGGTGTCGGCAGAGGCGCAGGCGTCGGAGCGCAGTCGCAGATATAACGTTCAGATTGGTATCAATCGCGCCGGAGTAAGTGGTGTGTGTATCTTGCAAGAGAGGGCCGAGGAGGTGCTTGGTGCGATAATAAACGAGTTCGGAATCTCGGTGTTGAGCTTTCGATATGATGCAAAGCGCCGGAGTGTGAAAATTATAGACGCCATTTCGCAACTCGATAAGTGCTACATCAAAAGAGTGTTAAAAAAAGACCTCAAAGAGATAGTGCCGCAACTCACGGGAGAGGATAATCCCATAGGTTGCAGGTATTGTAACGAGAGACATAAGATAGAATATACATTTGCCTTGCAGGCCCAAATATAAAAACCCGTTTAAGATGAAGTTACAAGATAGTCTTTATTCTATAATCGAGGAGATTAAGAACGATGCGGAGCATTGCTATACGATAAAATTTGACGCAGAGCATTTCATATATAAAGCGCATTTCCCCGGCGAGCCTATCACTCCCGGAGTGTGCATTATGCAGATTGCGCAAGAGTTGTTGGAGCGCCATTTGGACCGAGAACTTGTGATTGATAATGTGAAGAATATCAAGTTTTTGCGCATCATAACACCCGACGAAACTCCGATTGTGGACTACACACTGCATCGAATCAGTTGTGAGGAGGCGGTCGTTAAGGCGCAAGTTACCGTATCGGCGAATAACGAAACATTTGCAAAGCTCTCTTTGGTATGTCGGATTTGTGCCTAAATAACAGACTCGAAGTACAGCGCCAAACGCTACGCGACAGGGGCATCTGCGTTGTAATCCCAACATACAACAACGCAGGCACTATTGTCGGTGTCGTTGAGCGGGCGATGGAGCAGTGCGCCGATGTGATTGTTGTGTGTGATGGCTGTACCGACCAAACCTTGGAGCTGCTGGGCGCAATGCCGAAGCAACCCGCTATCGTGGCATACGACAAGAATAGAGGCAAGGGTGCCGCTCTGCGTGAAGGTTTTCGTTACGCTCTGCGAGAGGGTTTTGCCTATGCCATAACCTTGGACGGCGATGGCCAACACTATCCCGAGGATATAGGCGTATTGCTGAAAGCAAATCAGCGCCACCCGGGTGCCTTGATTGTTGGTGAACGCAAGGGACTTGAAGGGGTGGAACGCAGTCGCGGCAGTAAGTTCGCTAACGCTTTTAGCAACTTCTGGTTTGCGGTGCAGACGGGACAATATCTCCGAGATACGCAAACAGGCTATCGTCTTTATCCGTTGAAGAAGTTGAAGGGCTTGTCGTTGCTGACATCGCGCTATGAGGCCGAACTCGAATTGATGGTTTTCGCCTCGTGGCATGGCGTAAAGCTGGTGAGTGAGCCTGTGAACGTATTCTATCCTCCGCGCGAGGAGCGGGTTTCGCACTTCCGACCGACAAAAGATTTTGCACGTATCACGCTGCTCAATATGGTATTGTGTCTGCTGGCGGTTGTGTATGGTCTGCCTTTGGGTGTATGCCGATTCTTGTTGAAGGTGCTGCGAAGCGTATATTCGCTCTCCATATTTATCATCTTCACGATGTTTATTATGACGCCATTGGTGCACATCTACTTGCTCATTGGCAAGATTACGGAGCGCAAGAAACTGAACCTTCACCGAATGTTGAACTTCGCCTCGCGATTTATACTGCTGTACCACAAAATACCCGGTATGCGCTACACCGAGAGCAACCCGCATAGCGAGGATTATAAACGTCCGGCGGTTATTATCTGCAACCACCAATCGCACCTCGATTTAATGCCCCTTCTGGCGCAGACCGAGAAGATAATAATACTTACGGCCGATTGGGTGTGGAACAACCCTTTGTACCGATTTACCATTCGCAATGCGGAGTTTCTGCCTGCATCAAGAGGTGTGGAGGTGATTATGCCACAACTCCGCTCGCTTGTGGAGCGTGGATATAGCATTGCGATATATCCGGAGGGAACGCGCTCGCTCGATTGCAGCATTGGCCGTTTCCATAAAGGCGCATTCTATGTAGCCCAAGAGCTGGGAGTTGATATTCTCCCCCTTGTCCTGTATGGCACGGGCAAAGCTCTGCCCAAACACGGTCGCCTGCTCAATAAATGGCCGGCACATCTGGAAATTGATGCAAGGATAACCCCCGCGCAGATGAAGAGCTTTGGGCAGACGCTGCAAGAGCAGGCTTCGTCGATGCGAAAGTATTACAAGAGAAGATATACCGAGATTGCAAACAGAGTTGAACAAGATGTCTAAGGTCGTTATCATAGGGTCAGGTTTGGGAGGCCTATCTTGTGGCTATATTCTTCAACGCAATGGTTATGATGTAACCATTCTTGAACAAGGTTGGCAGATAGGTGGTTGTTTGCAGTGCTTTAAGCGTCGTGGTGCAAAGTTCGAGACGGGTATGCACTATATCGGCTCGGCAGCCGATGGGCAGACCATTGATAGAATGATGCACTACCTCGAACTCGATAGGAGTGTGACGCTTAGCGCATTGGATAGCTCGGCATATAATACCGTGAACTTGGCCGGTCGTGAATATCGTTTCCCGAATGGCAGGGAGGCTTTCATCGAGCAGTTTTCGTCGTACTTCCCACATGAGCACGAGGCCCTTGTGAGGTATATGGACATCATCGAGGGTATCGCTTCTGCATCAACTCTTGGCTCTTTGACCTCGGAGGGACGAGATGTCGCCATCGAGTCGGACTACTTCACCCGTTCGATGGATAGCGTACTCGACGAACTGTTCGAGAGTGACGAGTTGAAGAGTGTGCTTGCAGGAGATATTCCCCTCTATGCGGGCGAGCGTGGAAAAACGCCCTTTTCGCAGCACGCATTCATTATGAATTTCTACAATAAGAGCGCCTTCCGTATAGTTGGAGGTAGCGACTCGATAGCTCTCTCGCTTGCCGAAAGTATCAAGGTGAAAGGTGGTCAAGTACTTGCAAATAAGCGAGTTGTGAAGATTTGTTGCGACGACACAAAAGCCACAGCCGTCGAAACCGATAGTGGCGAACTGTATCCCGCCGATTATGTGATAAGCACGATTCACCCTACACGCCTGCTCGAATTGTTGGATACAAAACTTATTCGCCCCGCTTTCCGCAACCGTATAAC
This sequence comes from Rikenellaceae bacterium, assembly GCA_015060105.1. Taxonomy (GTDB): domain Bacteria; phylum Bacteroidota; class Bacteroidia; order Bacteroidales; family Rikenellaceae; genus UBA940. Next base: position 19,804 of record SUZD01000017.1, read on the forward strand.
GAACATTCCTCAAACAACCTCGGGCTTTGTTGTGTACGTTAAGTTCAAACCGCAGACAATGCCGTATATGAATACCAACTACTTTGGTTATCGTGGCACTACACCTTGGGGTTGCGAGGATTACACCGCCGAAAGCTGGCCCAAAGGTTTTCTGTATATGCACATGTGTCACAAGGCCGATGCCGAGTGGGCCGAGAGTGGTGTGGTTATATCGTATATGAAGATGGCAGATGTGGCCGAGTGGCAGGGTACCAAGATTGGTCGAAGAGGCGCCGAGTATGAGGCGTTCAAACGGTCGCATGCCGAAAAACTCATCGCCGAGGTTGATAGAATGTGTCCGGGCTTTGCTGACTCGATAGAGTGTTATTACACCTCCACACCTCTCACATACCAAGACTATACGGGTACCGAGGCGGGCTCGTTGTATGGCGTAGCCAAAGACATTACATTGGGTGCAGCAGGCAGGGTGCCATATCGTACCAAGGTGCCAAACCTTCTGCTGGCGGGTCAGAGTGTGAACTCTCACGGATTTTTGGGCGTTATTGTAGGCTCGATTGTGACTTGTAGCGAGTTGGTTGATCCCAAACTGATTTATAACCAGATAAACGAAGCAAACAGATAGTATGACAAGGAGTGCAGTAATTATCGGTGGAGGCCTCGGAGGGCTGTTTACAGGAGCTATTCTTGCAAAGGAGGGCTTCGAAGTGACTGTAATCGAGAAGAATGCAACGGTTGGCGGAGGTTTGCAAAGTTTCACCCGCTTTGGCGAGGTGTTCGATACCGGTATGCACGTCATCGGAGGTATGCGCGAGGGCGGCAATATTCGCCGTATCTGCGAGTATCTCGGAATATTCGACAAGGTACAAATAAAAGATGTCGATGACGAGGTAATCGACCTACTCTACTTTGCCGAGGACAAACAGACCTATCGTATCTCGCAAGGCAAACAACGTTTTGTGGATTCGCTGGCCGAGTCTTTCCCCGACCAACGCGAAAATCTGAAACGCTATGTCGATGCTCTGTACGGCATTGTCGGCGAACTCGATATGTTCTTCCTAAAACCCTCGACCGACTATATTCAGGCACATGGCGACGACTTTATCATTGCCGCTAATGAGTTTATAGCCAAGTATATCAGCAATGAACGTCTGCGTAGCGTGCTGGCCTATATGAACCCGCTGTATGCAGGCCGTAAGAATATGACTCCCGCCTACATTCACGCTCTTATCTCGGTGTTGTACATCGACGGGCCGAGCCGTTTTGCTGGTGGTAGTCAGCTGTTTGCAAACTTGTTGCGTGATTTGATTATAGAGTGTGGAGGCGAGGTTGTTGTTGGCGATGGCGTCGAGCATATTGCCACCTCGGAACGCGAGATTGTGAGTGTCACAACCCGCAAAGGACGTACCTTCACGGCGGACTACTATATCGGCGCAATTCACCCTTGCTCGCTTGTGAAACTGTTGGACGATAAATCGGCCCTGCCCAAAGCGTATCGAACACGACTCGAAGATATTCCGAACTCGTACTCGGCTTTCACGCTGAACATAAAGTTGAAACCCAATACATTCCGATATCTGAACCATTCGCGTTACTATATGACGCGCTATGATGATGTGTGGAGCTTTGACCGCAGCGACAGACCTTGGCCTCTGGGATTTCTCTATATGACGCCTCCCGAAATTGAGCAGGGAGAGTTCTCGACCAAGATGATTGTAACGGCGCCAATGACTTGGGATAGAGTGAAAGAGTGGGAGGACACAACCTTCGGCCACCGCACCAAAGAGTATCAAGCGTGGAAGGAGGAGTGCACCGAGAAACTGCTATGCTGTATGGAGGAACTTTATCCCGATTTCCGTGATTATATCGAGAATATAAATACGGCTTCTCCGCTCACCATTCGTGATTACTATGCGGTCAAAGAGGGTGCCATGTGCGGCTACTCCAAAGATTGCAACAATATGGTGTTGTCGCAGGTGCCCATAGTAACCAAGATAAAGAATCTGCTATTGACAGGACAGAATTGCAACATTCACGGCTTTTGTGGCGTGCCACTGACCGCAATCAATACCTGCGAAGCCATTCTGGGAAGAAACTATATAATTGATAAGATTAACGAATCCGAACGGTAATATGTTTGACGATATTCGCCCATACTACGACGCCGAGATACCTGCCGCTATGCAACGCATAGCCGATAGCGAACACTTTCAGGTTTTAGCCTCCTATGTCTTTCCCGATAGGAGTGCCGATGATGTGCGCGAGATGGTTCGTTCGATAGACAATATTTGGGACTTCCAGAGGGAGGTCATGAACAAAGGCAATCACAGAATCATCGAGCAGAGTATGTCGGAGTTCTCCTATCGAGGCCTTGAAAACGTATCCGAAGATAAACACTATCTCTATGTGTCGAATCATCGAGATATTATGCTTGATGCGGCTCTGGTGCAGAATATCCTGATAGACAACAACCGCGAAACAACCGAGATTACATTCGGCGCAAACCTGATGCAGGGACAGTTGGTTATCGACCTTGGCAAATCGAACAAGATGTTCCGTGTGGAGCGCCCGAGTTGCGATTTGAGAAAGTTCTATCACGACTCGAAGCACCTGTCCGAGTATATCCGAGCAGCGATATGCGAGAGGGGAGAGTCGGTGTGGATTGCGCAACGCAACGGACGAACCAAAGATGGCATAGACCGTACGGACCAGGGTATTATCAATATGTTCCGCATGAGCGGCAAGGATAAGCTGGGCTCGATTGCCGACCTGAATATATTGCCCATTGCCGTATCGTATGAGTGGGAGCCTTGCGACCTGCTGAAAGCATTGGAATTGTATGCTACCACCCAAGGGCCGTATGTTAAACGCGAGGGCGAGGATTTGAATAGTATTCTTACGGGTATTTTGCAGCCCAAGGGTAGGGTGCATATCGAGATATGCAAACCAATCACAATCGAGGAGTTAAGCCCGTGCGAGGAGATGTCTTCGAACGAGTTTAACAGATATGTGGCCTCGTTGATTGACCAAAGAATCTGCACAAACTATCGTTTAATGCCCAATAACTATATCGCACACGATATTCGCGCAAATAGCTCGGAGTACGCCTCGGAGTACACCGACGAGCAGCGAAAGAGTTTTGAAAAACACCTGTCCAAAACCGAAGAGTTTGACAATAGTCCGGCACTGAGAGATATTCTACTCGATATATATGCAAATCCGGTGGATAGCCGCAATATGTTTATGTAGCACATGAGGTTTCTTGTCAAGATATACGAATATTTTAATACGCACAAACGGCTGTTGTGGGGCTCGTTGGCGGGCTTTGTGGCGCTGTTGGTGACATTGGTGGCTACACTCGATTACAGCGAGAATATCAACGACTTCTTGCCACTCAACACCAACGAGCAGACCGCAATGGAGGTCTATCAAAATGTTTCGGGAGCCAATAGGTTGGTCGTTCTTTTCGCTAACCCCGATGACGCCGAACTGACCGTCGAGGCTATTGAGTACTTCGTGGAACTGGTGCGAGAGCGAGATACCGAGGGGTGGTGCGACAAACTGACCGCACAGATGGATATGAGCCAGGTGCGAGAGCTGACCGAGTACGTCTATGACAATATCCCATACTTCCTCGCCGAGGAGGATTATCAACGAATGGAGGAGCTGCTCGAACAACCCGATTATATTGATAATCAACTCCGTCGCAACCTCGAAATGCTGATGTTCCCAACGGGAGGTATGATGACACACAACATCTCGCGTGACCCATTGGCTCTGTTTGGTCCTGTGTTGTCGAAGCTCCAATCTGCCAATCAACAGATGGTGTTCGAGATGTATGACGGTTATATTTTCACTCCGGATATGAGCCGTGCAGTGGTAATGTTGTCCTCGCCATTTGGTGGTAGCGAAACTGAAAATAATGCAAAACTGCTTGCGATTATCAATGGCGCTATCGAGCAGATGGAGGCCAAGTATCAGGGTGTTGAGGCTCACGTTGTCGGAGGTCCCGACATTGCGGTCGGCAATGCTACGAGAATCAAGAAAGACAGCGTTATAGCCATAGCACTTTCGGTTGTGCTGATAGTCCTGCTGGCGACATACGCCATACGCTCATTCCGCAATATCCTGCTGATTTTTCTTTCGATTGGCTGGGGCTGGTTGTTTGCAATGGGCGGTATTGCGCTGCTCTGCGACGAGGTGTCGATAATCGTAATCGGCATATCGAGCGTCATTTTGGGTATAGCTGTCAATTACCCGTTGCATTTCATTGTTCACCTATCTCACGAACGCGACATTAAGCGAACCATACGACAAATAATGCTCCCGTTGATTGTCGGTAATGTGACAACCGTTGGAGCGTTTCTGACGCTGACTCCTTTGCAGTCGGTTGCTTTGCGCGATTTGGGCCTGTTTGCTTCGTTGTTGTTGGTCGGCACAATCGTATTCGTGTTGATATATATGCCACATATGGTTGCGCATGGTGGTCAAGTTACTACTGATAGCAAACTGCTGGACCGCGTAGCTGCTGTTTCGCCCGAACGTAGTAGGATAGTGGTAGGCGCGGTTGTGATAGCGACTATGGTGTTTGCCTTTTATAGCGGACAGACGGAGTTTGACTCCAACCTTGCCAACTGCAACTATATGACCGACCAGCAGCGCGAGGATATGCGATACTTCAACGATTTGATCTCTCAAAGTTCGAGCGAGAAGAGTCGCAAGGTCTATGTGCTGGCTTCGGGTGCGACATTCGATGAGGCGTTGGAGCAGAATGGCTCGTTGGTGCCGACAATTGATAGCTTGGTCGAGTGCGGAGTGGTCGATAGCTATGCCAGTGTTTCGCAATTCCTGGTGTCGCCGAAAGAGCAGAACAACCGATTGCAACGTTGGAAGGAGTTTACAGCCAAATATCGTGTCGCCCTGACCGAAGAGTTGTCGCAAAAGGGTGCAAAATATGGCTTCTCGGCCGAGGCTTTCGACGCCTTTACAACACTTGTCGGTGATACTACACCGCTCTGTGTGCGTGATGTCGAATCGTTTGGCCCTATTACCGACCTTGTGCTTGCACAAAATATCACACGCACCGACTCCGACGGCCGGTGCCATATTGTCAATGTGTTGAATGTTGCCAATGAGAGGGTCGAGGAGGTTAAGGCGACTTTCGAGGGTAGTTTCGATGTGCAGGGAATGAACAGTGCGCTGTCGAACAACCTGTCGGAGAATTTTAACTATATCGGCATCGCCTGCTCGGTAATCGTCTTTATCTTCTTGTGGTTCTCGTTTGGCCGTTTGGAGTTGGCTATTATCTCGTTCCTGCCGATGGCAGTCAGTTGGATATGGATTTTGGGCTTGATGGCTCTGCTTGGCATTAAGTTCAATATTGTGAATATCATTTTGGCAACCTTTATCTTTGGTCAAGGCGACGACTATACAATCTTCATCACCGAGGGTTGCCAGAGCGAGTACACATACCGTCGCAAGGTGTTGTCGTCCTACAAAAGCAGTATCTTGCAGTCGGCACTTATTATGTTTGTGGGCATTGGAACGCTGATTATATCGCAACATCCGGCAATGCGCTCGCTGGCCGAGGTTACCATTGTGGGTATGTTCTGTGTGGTGCTTATGGCCTATATGATACCGCCAATGTTGTTCAAATGGCTGACTACCAAGAATGGCAAATATCGCCGCCACCCGATAACGCTTAAAACCCTGTTGCTGGGCTCGCCGAAGAGCCCCGTGGAGCAGGTCAAAGGGCGATACATTTACAAGGGGGCGTCTATTATGAAGAGTGTCAATGCCAACCTGCGAAACTATCGCATAGAGGCAATACAGGGCGATAGCTATGAGTGCTGCGATAGTGATGGATATGGCGAACGAGCGATACTTATGGCATTGACCCACCCCAAGGTGACGATAGTTGTGCATATAGCCGACGAGGAGCGCCGCCGTGTAGCCCAAATCGCGGCCGAAGAGTTTGTTAGCAACGTAAAATTTATCGAGTAGATATGAGAGATAGAATACAGGCATTATTGTCAGAGGCTCTGCCGGCAGTGGACCTTGAATCTGACTTTTTGTTTAGTGAACTTGACTCTTTGAGCGTCATGATTATACTTGTGGTTTTGTCCAAAGAGTATGACATTCCGCTCGACGCACAAGATGTAACACCCAAGAACTTCAAAACGCTTGACTCGTTGGTGAAGATGGTCGAAGCAAAACTTCAAAATAACTAATACCCATGACATTAGAGCAGAGTATAAAACACTATGCGTCGGTTGCCCCCGACAATGTTGCTGTCGTGTGTGGCACGCAACAGACGACCTACAAGGAGTTGTGGGCGAAAATCGAGCAACGTTGCGAAGAGTTGCGCCAAGAGGGGGTCGAGCCGCATCGTCCGTATGTATTCCGAGGCTCGCAAGATACCGATTTCCTGGTAACCTATTGCGCCGTTCACGCTATTGGTGCTATCGCCGTGCCACTTGAAGCGCAAGCACCCGCAGACCGATTTGAGGCTATATCGCAAGAGGTGAAGTCGTGCGTGTACGATGACGATATTGTCGATATCCTATATACGACGGGAACAACGGGACGTTCGAAGGGCGTGATGTTGTCCGAGAGGGCTCTTGTGTCGTGTGCCGACAACTTCATTGCAGACCTCGGCTTTACATCGGAGTTGCTGTTTATCATCAGCGGCCCGCTTAACCACATCGCCTCGCTGTTTAAGATACACCCCACGCTGACCATTGGCGGCGCAATATGTGTGCTTGACGGACTCAAAGATATAAATGCGTTCTTCGAGGTTTTCGAGTTGCCTTTCCGTAAATTCGCCACATTCCTTGTGCCTGCAAGTATTCGCCTCGTTATGCAGCTTGCCTATGATAAGCTGTGCGCGGTGAGCGACAAGATTGATTTTATCGAGACGGGTGCAGCACCTATTACCCATCACGATATGAAACAGTTGAGTGAGGCTCTGCCCAACGCCCGCCTTTATAACACTCTTGGCGGTACCGAGATTGGCGCTGTGTGCACCTACAATTTCAACGATGGCCGCTATATGGAGGGTTGTATCGGTCGGCCCATGAAGAACTCGACGGTTGAAGTTACGCCCGAGGGAAACATCATTGTTTCGGGCCTTACGATTATGAGCGGCTATGTGGCTGACGAAGAGAGTACCAATCGAGTTTTGAAGGACGGTAAGATATATGGCTCCGACCTTGGATATATCGACGAGGACGGACTAATCCACTTGAAAGGTCGTCAGGGCGATGTTATCAACGTGGGCGGCTTCAAGGTCGATCCCTCGGAGGTCGAGGGTGCTATTGCATCACACCCCTCAGTGAGGGATTCGATATGTGTGGCAGATACACACCCCGTCATAGGAACCGTTTTGAAACTTTTGGTCGTTATGGAGGAGGGCGTGGCTCTTGATAAACGTTCGCTGGCTCTGCACATAAAGTCCAAATTGGAGCCCTACAAGGTGCCTACCTATTACGAGGCCGTGCCCTCGATACAACGCACCTACAACGGAAAATTGGATAGAAAATTCTACAAAAAATAATAACATGGGCATTGTAAAGAAGTTGATGAGCCTGTTCGGCTCGAAACAAGAGTACTCGGTATATGGCGAGCAGGGTGGCATTGCTACAACCATCACTCTGCCAAAGAATTTTGATACCACAAAAGATAAATGCCCGATGGCAATCCTGATGCACGGCTTTATGTCGAGTAAGGGTATGTACCCCGTACCCATGTTGGCCAAAACGCTTGCCCAAAAGGGTATCGCCTCAATCAGTTTCGATTTTAACGCTCATGGGAAAAGCGAAGGCCGATTTGTGGATATGACTATCGCAAACGAGATAGCCGATGCACGCGCGGTGTTGGAGTATGTCAAAGGCTTGGAGTACGTTACCGATATTGGCTTTGTGGGTCATTCGCAGGGTGGCGTGATTGCCGGTATGCTGGCGGGCGAGTTGGAAGATAGCCCGTTGAAACCCAAGTGCGTCGCACTGTTGGCCCCTGCTGCGGTGCTGAAAGATGACGCTATTGCGGGTCAATGTATGGGTAGTAAGTACGATGCTTCAAATCCGCCGGAGTATGTGAACGTGATGTTCCATAAACTGGGCCGAAAGTTTATCCTTGCGGCGCAGAAACTGCCGATATACGAGATCTCGTGTAAATATACGGGCAATGTGTGTATAATTCATGGCAGGAAGGATAAGATTGTGCCGACAGCCTACGCCGAACGCTACCACGCCGGATATCGCAATAGCACATTGCACATGCTTGAAGATGAGGGCCACTTCTTGCGCAAGAATAAGGAGCAAATTGCTGCTGTGGTGGCTGACTTTATGGCCAACAATCTGAAATAAGCTAAAAGCGCCATTAAGCCTTTTTGTGAAAAAACGTGATTGATTTCGCTTCGCAAAGTCTTTCACTGCGTCGGCTCGGCAATAACAAAACAAGGAGGCTGTGGTTTGTACGGGATTGACGCAGCCGCTTCGCTTTACTGCGTCTTTCCCTTGGGCTCCTCGGCAATGAGCAACAAGAAAGCCGTACAAAGTACGGCACCTTTTGTTATTTCTGTGCATTGTTTCGTGCAAGCCCGACAATGCACAGCAACAACAAAAGCCACTCTCTGAGTGGCTTTCTTGTTGCGCATTGCGCTCGTGATTCCGGTGGGATGGTCGGTTTCTGCGCCAGACGCGCACAGAGGGCACTTTTTCAGACTCACTCTGCACTCACTGATGCGGTTTT
>SUZD01000007.1 GCA_015060105.1 Rikenellaceae bacterium
ACCAAATGCGAGCAAGATACCAACGGGTTGCTCTTTTTTGATAATCTCCTCGACAAAGTGGGGTGTCACAGGTAGGAAGTAAACGCTGTCAGCAATACCCTCCGAGGTTTGAATTGTGGCAATGTTAGGGTTGATGAGGACTGTGCTGATTCCCTCTTCACGTAGCGCTTTAAGGGCTTGTGAACCAGAGTAGTCAAACTCTCCAGCTTGTCCGATTTTCAGCGCTCCTGAACCGAGCACAACAACTTTCTTCTTTGTGTTAGTTTGATTTGCCATATATTTAAGGTTTTGTTGCTTCTCGTTGTTTCTGGTCGGCAAATTACTCGACGTGGAGTGTAGTTTGCTTCGACCTGACTAAAATCGTACAAAGATAATCTCTTTTGGGCGAAAATCCCTGCTTTTGCGCCACTTTTTTTTATTTTTTTTAATCTTGATCATCGGCAGGGATAATTATGTCGTCAATTCCTAACTTCGGAACATAGTGCGTATTGTCATTTCGATAGTAATCAAGCCTGCTTTTGTCAGTAGCTTCGGTAAGTTGAATTTGTTCTGCGCCTTTGCCAATTGCTAATATGAGCAAAGGCTCAAATGGCAGTTGCAACTCTTTCTTAATTATGGATTTATCAAATGCGGCTATACAAATGCCGTTAAGTCCGATTTCGACAGCTCGCAATAGCATACTTTGGGCTGAAATACCCAAATCTATGTAGGTGTATGGTGTTGGAGTTTTTGTCGAACAAACTACGATAAAAGATTGTGGTTCATAGCCCTTTGGTGGAAGTTCTAAGTCGGGTAGGGCAGCACCTAAACGAATGTGAGGTAAAACTTTAATAGCTTCATTGGCGAGAACAGGACGAAAACGCAGAGTTTGTCCGTTTCGTGCCGATGCAATCTTGGTATTAACCTCGATAATGCTTCGTAGTTGGTCGGCTCTTACTGTGAATGATTTGTCGTAGGAGCGATAACTGCGATTTTTTAGCAGTAGTGAAGATAGGCTTGCGCTTGACTTGCGTTTTGTGGCTGGTGAATTTTTGCGCGCCAAATAGTCTTCCATTTTCTTTCCGATAAAATCGTCTGCCATAAATTCCTTTGTTTTAACCATTCCAAAGATAACTAAAAAAAGAGTTTTATTCAAAATTTCGGAATTTATACCTATCTTGCAATCGAAAATCAAACCAAGCATATTATGAAAAAGTTGCTATTATTGAGCGTGGTAATGTTGTGTGCATCAATGCTATCTGCACAACGAATGATAGATGTTGATGGTAAGGTTGTCCCTGCCGAAAAGCATGTTGCCGCTCTTTTTGCAAAGGGTAAAACTCCTCCTTTTTCCTTCAAACTTGATGGAGTGTCGTCGTCGGAGTTCATTCGCTCGTGGCGTCGTGAATTACGTCAGAAGGATTCGGAGAGTGTAAATGTTTTGAAATATGAGGTTGTATATACTGCGCCTGATGGTTCATTCTCTGTCGTTTGTGATGTGCTTTCGTATGTCGATTTCAATGCAATAGAGTGGACTTTGCACCTGAAAAATAACTCCTCGACCAAGAACTCACCACAAATTACCGAGTTGTTGGCAGCGGACTATGAGTTATGTAATAAAAAAGGCTCGCAATATACGCTTTATACACTGAAAGGTAGTCACGCCCAAAGTAGTGATTTCCAACTCCGTAAAATTGTCATCGAAAGCGATTCTATATATCACCACGAGCCTTATTTGGGCCGTCCTTCTTCAAAAACAGCCTTCCCATTTTATAATATCTCGAATGAAACATCTGGTGTGATGTTTTCGATTGGTTGGACAGGTAGCTGGTTTGCTGATTTTCAACAAAGTGCAGTCGGTAATTTGAGCGTTGAGTCAGGTATGCCCGAAGTTGATTTGTATCTCTTACCCGAAGAGCAAATCCGTACACCTAAAATTTCACTGCTTTGGTGGCAGGGTAGTAATCGTATGGATGGAAATAATCTCTTCCGTCGTTTTGTTTTGGCACACCATTCACCGCGAGATAGCAAGGGTGAGATGATTCAGCCGCCATTGTGTAGCGGATTTGATTATGACGACCCCGACCCGTGCAATGAGTATAGCTGTTTTACGGAATTATTGGCTCGTGCAGTTGTCGAGCGTCAAGCGCAATTTAAAATTATTCCCGAGGTCTTTTGGTTAGACGCGGCCTGGTACGAGGGTGCAGGAACGTTCAATGGCGGAAGAAGTTGGTATCGTTCGGTGGGTACTTGGGAGGCTGATAAAGCGCGTTTCCCGAATGGTCTGCGTGCGATTGCCGATGATGTGCATAAACACGGCGCCGATTTTATGGTGTGGTTTGAGCCTGAACGAGTGTATAAGGATTCTAAAATATATAACGAACACCCCGAATGGTTGTTGCGTGATGGTGACTCTCCGCACTACTTGCTGAATCTTGGAGATAAACGGGCTTGTGCTTGGCTTATCAATTATATGTGTAATTTCTTCGAACAGAATGGGATAGACCACTATCGACAAGACTTTAATATCGGTCCGTCACCATTTTGGGCAGCGGCAGATGAACCCAAACGAAAGGGTATGACCCAAATCCGATATGTGGAGGGTCTGTATGCCTATCTTGATGCATTGCGAGAGCGTTTCCCCGATATGTTGATTGATAATTGTGCAAGTGGCGGTCGTCGTTTTGATTTGGAGATGATTGACCGTTCAATGCCCTTGTGGCGAACAGACTGCCATTATGGCGAACCAAATTGTCAACAGTGTCATATGTATGGTTTAAGCCAATTCCTCCCACTCTCTGGAACGGGAACTTTCCATGCGGACGTGTATTGCACTCGTTCGAGTTTGAGTAGTGCCTATGCGTGGTTTGGTGAAGTGTTTGGCCGTACCAGCAATTTGACCGTGATTCAAAATGCTATGGCCGAGTATCGCAAACTGCGCCACTATTTCTTGGGCGACTTCTATCCGCTTACAGGTGATGAAGACTTAACGGAAGAGGATACTTGGATTGCTTATCAATGCAATATGTCGGAGTCGGGAAGTGGTATCGTGGCCGCATTCCGCCGTCCGAAGAATACGGAGCCTTCGTTGATTGTTAAATTGTGTGGCTTGGATCCTGCTGCAACTTATGAGTTGCGTAATTTGGACTTGAATCAGACGTTGGAAGCAACGGGAGCATCGCTGATGTCGGGCTATGAAATATATTTGGCCAACCCTCGCTCGGCGGCCATTATTGAATATAATAAAAAGTCCGAATAATAAAATAATACGATGTGTTATCTAATCAATAAATACAACTACTATGAGTAAGCTTTTTCATTGTGCCGTTGCATTGGCTTTGGGTGCTATGTTGGTATCGTGCAGTGCAGATTGTTTGCCTGCCGAACCGAGTGGTAAGACGCCTATTGGAGTGCCTTTTCAGCAAGTAACTCTGGAAGATGATTTCTGGCGTCCACGTCTGCTGACGCAAAAACGAACTCTTGTCCCATTTGCGCTCGAAAAAACCGAGCCAGCCGTGGAGAACCTGCGTCGTACAGGAGCATATCTGCGTGGCGAGAAGATAGAACCGCTGCTACGTTGGCCGTTTTATGTTGCGTCAGACCTCTTCAAGGTCATGGAGGGCGCTGCCTATCTGCTCACAATAGAGCCCGATGCCGAATTGGAGGCGAAGATGGACGAAATTATTGATGTGATAGCCTCGGCGCAAAAGCCTGATGGATATCTGTATGAGCATCATACTGTACCCGAAGAGTGTCGTTATCAAAATAACTATTGGGGCTCAGGCCGCACGCCTTATAGTAATGTATTGTTCAGCCACGAGCTTTATAATATGGGTCATATGTACGAGGCGGCTATTGCTTATTATCGTGCGACGGGTAAGCGCAAATGGCTTGATGTTGCCGAGAAGAGTGCCCGCCATATCAATAAGGTTTTCTTCGAGGGGGATTCTGCGTATAATGGTGGTAAGCCCGTAAACCAGGCCCCCGGCCATCAAGAGATAGAGTTGGCGCTGGTTAAGATGTTTGAGGTGACGGGTGATTCTCTCTATCTTGAAATGGCGGCTAAATTCATTGATATTCGTGGTGTTACATACGTTCCACGTGGCGTGAAAATTACTACACCCGAATATGCACAACAGCACCTCCCTGTGCGTGAACAGCGCGAGGCTGTCGGTCACGCAGTGCGTGCTACATATCTATATTCGGGTATGGCTGATGTTGTTGCACAACTTGGAGATACGACACTTGTGCCTGCACTTGAAGCGGTTTGGGGTGATATTGTTAATCGTAAAATGCACATTACGGGCGGTCTTGGTGCAGTATCGGGCATTGAGGGATTTGGTCCGGCCTATGTTCTGCCTAACAAAGATACCTATGACGAGACCTGCTCGGCTGTTGGTAATGTAATGTTTAACTATCGAATGTTTCTGATGTCGCGCAACGCAAAATATATTGATGTTGCCGAGGTGGCTCTATTTAATAATGTGCTTGCAGGGACAAATCTCGAAGGCAATCGTTTCTTCTATGTCAATCCATTGGAGGCCGATGGTCGTAAAACATTCAATCATGGTCACGCAGGTCGTGCTCCTTGGTTTGCGACCGCTTGTTGTCCGTCGAATCTTGCACGCTTGATACCACAAGTTCCGGGTATGATATATTCGCATACAGACAATGAAATATTTTGCGGTTTTTATGCGGGTAGCTCAACTTCGGTAGTATTAGAGAGTGGTAACGTAGCACTCAAACAAACAACAGATTATCCGTTTGCAGGTAAAGTTTCAATTGAGGTCGCTCCCGAGAATGAAGGTGCTGAATTTACGCTTTGGGTTCGTGTGCCGACTTGGTGTGCCGGTGACCGCTTTGTGCCGGGTGAATTGTATAGTTATGCCGATAAGGTTGGCTCGAAAGCGGTTGTGTCGGTAAATGGTCGTAAAGTGCGTTTTGATGCTATTGATGGTTTTGTTCCTGTGCGCCGTAGTTGGCGTTCGGGCGATGTCGTTACGCTGGATATGGATATGCCGTTGCGATATTCGGTAGCAGACGAGAGGGTAGAGGCAGATAGTGATAGAGTCTGTCTTACTCGCGGTCCGCTTGTACTTTGCGCCGAAGCGGCAGATAACGAGTACCCCGTTGTTGGCTATTTTATCGAAAATATAGGTAAACAAGGCAATGTAGCTCGTTATACCGAAGGAGTAGTGGAGGGTATTCCGTATGTCGATATAGATGCTGATGTCGCCACCGAAGAGGGCTCGACGTCTGCTACATTGCGCCTTTTGCCCTATTATGCGTGGAATAACCGAGGAAACGCAGCAATGAACGTATGGTTTGCACGTAGCTGGCAAACGGCAAGAGAGGGCGCTCCTCGCTTGGTAAGTAATGTAGCGTCGGTGAAAGCTACCGACACCTATGGCAATGACGATGTGAATGCGATTGTAGATGGTTTGCGGCCCAAACACTCGCGCGACAATAATATTCCTCGCTGGACAAGCTGGCCTCAAAAAGGTAAAACCCAAGAGGTGGAAATTACTCTCAAAAAACGCCAACCTATTGAATGTGTGCAAGTATATTGGTATGACGATAATGGTGGTGTTCAACTGCCCGTTTCGTGGAGTATGCAGTATTTGTGCGATGGAGAGTGGCGCGATTATATGCCTTATGTGACAGACCGTTTTGGTGTTTTGGCCGACCAATTCAATATGGTGCACCCCGATATGCCTATTGAGGCCGAAGCGTTGCGCCTAACCATTGTGCCGAAAAGCGATGCGACTGTCGGTATTCTTGAAGCCGTAATCGAGTAAAAGTAAGAATAACTTGGTTTCGTATTTAAAACCTCTTGATTGAGATTGCTCTTTCGAGAGGTTTTTTGTATCTTTGCAAGTAAACAGATATTTACAACAAAACTATGAGAAAAATATTACTAATTATCGCATTGCCACTCTTGGCCGCCAATATTGCATTGGCGGAAACAGAAGCCCCGACGTCTGTAAACCGCTATGAATTGGCCGAGCGCTTTACTGCGTCGAAGTTGCAGAATATGCTTTTTTCGACAAGCGTGGATCCGCATTGGTTTCACTCGGGCGAGAAGTTTTGGTACTCGTACAAAACAAGCAAAGGTACAAGTTGGTATGTGGTTGATCCTGCCAAACGTAGCCGTAAACCGCTGTTTGACAATGTTAAACTTGCGGCACAACTGACCGAGATTGTTCGTGACCCGTATGTCGCTTCGCATCTTCCCATTCGCAATTTGGAAGTAGATGAAGATGGATATACATTCACATTCGAGGTAACCTCTTCGCAGGATGCCAAACCTAAACCTTTGTCGAAAGAGGATTCGTTGGCAGGCAAGAAGCCCCAAAAAGTGAGTGGTCGCGAAGTATTCTATTTCTCGTACGACAGCCGCAATGGCGAACTTACCCATCTCAAAGATAAGGAAAAAGAGACCAAGCAGTTGGGCTGGGCTTCGGTGTCGCCCGATGGCAAAACGGTGGTGTATGCCAAAAATCTTAACCTCTATCGTATGTCGCGTGAGGACTATGAAAAACTCAAAAAAGACGATAAGGATACCACTATTGTCGAGCATCAAATAACGACAGATGGCGTAGAGCACTTTGGTTATGGTCAGTCGTATAGCCGACTTAATACCAGTAAATTGTGCGATGATACGCGTCGTGCTGCGTATGGTGTATGGTCGCCAGACTCGCGCTACTTCCTGACGCAAGTCGAGGATAAACGAGAGGTTAAAGAGTTGTGGGTTATCAATGCGTTGGCAAATCCTCGTCCTACACTTGAAACATACAAATATCAAATGCCAGGCGAGAAAGAGGGCCCTATTCCTCACCTCTATTTGTTCGATATGAGCGACAATTCTCGCAAAGAGATTAATATCGAGCGTTTCCCAAGTCAAACAATCTCGGTTGCTGTACAACCGCGCCAACACAATCAACGACACAAATACGATCAACCGAGAGTGTGGCTGGGTAGTAACGACAGATTCTATGTAACTTGTTCGAGCCGAGATTTGCACCGTATTGACATTTGCTCTTATACCATCGGTAGCGACTCGTTGTGCACACTGATTGAGGAGCGTATGAATACCTATATCGAGGTGCGTCCATTGTCGATTGTAAATCAAGGTAAGGAGCTTATTCAATGGAGCGAGCGCGATGGTTGGGCACACTTATATCTCTATTCCGAAGACGGAACATTGGTGCGTCGCTTGACCGAAGGCCCTTGGCATGTGCACAATATCCTCAAAGTTGATGAGAAAGCTCGTAAGGTCTATTTTACTGCAATGGGTCGCGAGGAGGGCGAAAATCCCTTCTATCAACACCTCTATTCGGTTAGCCTTGATGGTGGTGAGGTAACGCTGCTCAATGAGGGTAATTTTTATCATGAGCCTATCGTTGATGACGCTTGCCGTTACTTTGTTGATAACTTCTCGCGTGTAGATACCATTCCCGAGACGGCACTGTATGATACCAAAGGTAAGAAGATTATGACGCTCGAAGTTAGTGATTTCTCGCAGCTGCTTGCCAATGGCTATCAATTCCCCGAAACATTTACGGTAAAGGCCGCAGATGGCGTAACCGACCTCTATGGCGTGATGTACAAACCTTTTGATTTTGACCCCGAAAAGAGTTATCCGATTGTGGATTATGTCTATCCGGGCCCTCAAACTGATGCTGTTCGTCACCCCTTTACCCGTATGAGTGTGCGTACCGACCGATTGGCACAAGCAGGTTTTATTGTAATCTCGGTGGGTAACCGTGGAGGTCACCCCGATCGCTCAAAATGGTATCATAACTATGGCTATGGTAACCTGCGTGATTATGGCTTGGCTGATCAGAAAGCGGCTATTGAGCAACTTGCAGCCCGCCATAGCTTTATTGATATCAATCGTGTCGGAATTCACGGTCACTCGGGCGGAGGCTTTATGTCAACGGCTGCCATTCTGCAATACCCCGACTTCTTCAAGGTTGCTGTGTCGTGCGCAGGAAACCACGACAACCGAATCTATAATCGCTGGTGGAGCGAAACACACCATGGCGTTAAGGAGAAAACCAATGATAAGGGCGAGGTGTCGTTCGAGTATCGCATTAGCAGTAACCCCGAGATTGCCAAACAACTGAAAGGACACTTAATGCTCGTTCACGGAGAGATTGATAATAATGTTCACCCGGGAAATACCTCGCGTGTTGTTGATGCTCTGATTCGTGCGGGCAAACGCTTCGATATGCTCTACCTGCCAACCCAGCGTCACGCCTTTGGCGATATGAATGAGTACTTCTATTGGCGATTGGTCGATTACTTTACCGATTACCTTATCGATGGTCGCCAAACCCAAGTCGACATACCCAAACGATAGGAGTAGGCAAAACTCGATACGTAAATCACCTCTTGCAATATGCGAGAGGTGATTTTTATTTATTCGAAATTAAAACTCCGCTTCGAGTATGACGGGGTAGTGGTCCGAAATAAACGGAGCACCATAATCGCCATCTAATACTCGGAATGATTTGGGCTCTACACCGCGAACAAAGATATGGTCGATAACCCAACTTGCGTCGTCGAAATGGGTGCGCTCCCAACAGTTCAGCGTTGCACGATGGTCTGTATCGGGGGCCGCCTGCCTAGAATCAATCAACATCGCTTTGATAGACTCGTAAATTGGCAGGTCGGTGGTGCTGTTGAAATCGGCAGTCAGGAATACGGGTTCGCCATTAGCCGCAATCTCTTCTATTCGTTGCGCTATAAGCATAAGGCTTTGGCGGCGCGCCTCGGGGCCATAGTGGTCGAGGTGGGTGTTCATATATATAAACTCTTGGTTGTTGGCCTTCATCTTCAATCGCGCCCAAGTACAACTGCGTTTGCACATTGCGTCCCAACCTCGCGAAGGGACTTCGGGAGTTTCCGACAACCAGAAGGTGCCGCAATCAAGCATCTCGACACTCTCGGTATCGTAGAAAATAGCCATATGCTCGCCATACGACGCTCCGTCCTCGCGTCCGAGGCCGTAACTGCCGTATTGAGGCAGATTCTCTTTGAGGTATTGGTATTGGTGTAGTTGCGCCTCTTGTAGTCCGAAAATGGTGGGCTTCTCGGCGTTGATCATATTGATACTTGCTTGTTTGCGATTGTCCCAGCAGTTTTCGCCATCTTCGCTAACGTCCACGCGAACATTGTAGGAGATTACTTTGATTTCGGTTTTGCCACACGATGCGATTACGAGTGCCACCGCCAGACACAGAGCAATGTTTAGTAGTTTTTTCATAGAGCTTTGCAGTTTTAGATGTGTTGTACTGCAAAGGTACCTTTAATTTACGAAAGTGGTATCACTAAAATAAAAAAAAAGCAGTCACGCGACTGCTTTTTGTGTGCCACATCGTGCCAGACTATCGAACTTGCTTTAATGATTTAGTAAAATTTGCAGAGTTTATAGATTGGCTACATGAGCATTTCCCAGATATATCTACTGATGTTAAATAAACCATAGGCCTGTATCAATCTAAATATCGTACTTTTTAATCTTTCAAAGGGAGGTTTCAATATCCATTCATTGTATCGTCTTAATCTAAAAGATTATTTATACCTCTCTTGTTATAACTCTTTGGCCTTGCTGAGTGCTTTTTCAAGGTCTGAAACCGAATTTATTTCCCAAACTTTATTACCAACCTTAACAAAACCACTAACATTGGGCTTGTTCGTTTGTTCAAACAACTCCACAACCTCAACACCCAATGCATCTGCAATTTTGGTGAGTGTTGTTAGTGTGGGATTGCCATTTAATGCCGTTGACAAGTTTACAGGATGAACTCCCAACAACTCCGCAACCTTAGCCAATGTCAGCCCTCGTTCTTTTGCAATCTGTTTAACTCTCAATGTAGCCATAATATCCAATTTATAGATACGCACAACGCATCTTTATATTCTTAGGATTATAAGTTTAGGTCTTTTCTCTATTTATTTTTATTTACAAGTTTATTTTGCTTCTAGGTTTATAAGTATATTTTCAAAAGTATCTGAAATATAAGACGTAGTATCATTCATATAGCGTTTTCTATATATGGCCATAAAATTACTTACTGTTCTGTGTGTTGATGCTGTGGTGGGATATTTCTGTATAAATAGTTGTATATTGGTTTCGCCATAAAGACGTGCATATATTATCCCTGCATACTGCCTTAATCTTCAACTTTCATTACTACAAATGCTACACATTTGGCCTATTAGGCAAGCAACGAGCTCTCCCATATGAAAATCGATAATAATTCAGACCCCCAATCGCCCCCCACTCCAAAGAAAATCATTACGCAAAAACGGATGTAATCTCTATACTAAGAGAACTCCACCAGTTTTCTTAGTGCATCGTTACACTATATCATAATTGTGGTAGTAGAACAATAAGAAGAAGGATTATTATGATTATTATTATCACCCACTGCCTAGTTTTCCTTATAGGCTCCTCCTCCGCTATTCCCTCACATTTTCTGTTATACTCATCACATTTTCTGTTATACTCATCATACCACTTGTTATAATCTTCACATTTCCTATTATAATCTTCACATTTGCTTATGTACTCGTCCCATTTTTCGCCAACCAATTGTATTATATATTCATTGTCATATCCTTGTTGAGCTAATTTTTCTATTTCTTCCTCCAACAATTGGCGTTCTTCTTTCAATTGTTCTGCCTCTTCATTCAATAGTTCGACTGCATCATCCATTAGTTCTGCTTCATCATCCAATTTCATTATTTCTTCCAATAATTGCCCGCGGAGAGTATTTGTCTCTTGCCTAATTTCTTCTCGCATCAATTCTCTTGTTTCCTCCTTTATTTTCTTGTCTTTTTCCTTTAATTTCCTTGTTTCTTCCTCCCAATTCCAACCATTCTCCTCCATTTTTTGGAATACATCCTCCATTTCTCTTTCTACTTGCTCCAACGCTCCAGTATTTCCATCTTCCTCAAATTGATTGCGTAAAGCATCCAGTCGTCTTAATTCTTCCAACAATTTTTTGCAATATTCCTCGGCTTCGATTTTTCTTCGACGTTCCTCCTCTGCTTTTCTGGCACGCTCCTCTTCTGCTTCCTTTTGGCGTCTTTGCTCCAATTGTATGCGTTCTTCCTCCGCTTTTCTGGCACGCTCTGCGCGCTCCTTCTCAATGCGAATTTGCTCAGCTTTAATACGTTCTTCTTCCGCTTTTTTTTGCTGCTCGGCTATATATTCATCCGCATTAACTCCACAGCTATTACAAAAGGAGTATTGAGAAGAGTATTTGTTATGGCATTTGGGACATTCTGTATAAAGTTTTAATCCACATGAAGGGCAGAATTTCGATTCCGAAGGAATGGCATTAGCACATTTATAGCAAATAACAAAACCTGAGCTGGGCGGAGTAGCCTCATTGGGTTGGGTATTATTTGTAGACAATGCACGAGGAGCGTTGTTGGGTACGGATTCGATGGTGCTTTTTGCATCACTGACATCATAGCCCGTATAGTTACCCAAGCCCACTACTTTATCAATTTTACAATATTGGCAAAAATCACCATTGCCAAATTCCCTATAGCATTTCTTACATATCATAAATCAAACTGTTATCAATTAAGCACTCCTCCAAATTCCATAAAATCACGAATGCGCCAATCAACACGACATCCGCTTCTACTATCCTCTATTATTAGTGTATCCCAATGAAGTACAAACATTCGTCTTACCAAGGCCTTATCATAGAGGATAACTCGTCCAAGCATCAACACCGCATCCAATGGAACTTCGCAACCAGCTTGTATTTTGATAACTAACCCACTCGCAATGATAGGAGCCGATAATTCGTGACGATATTCAGACTTTCCGATGCATGTTTCTGCTTCGAATAACGCACCTATGGTCAAATTCTGAAAACTACGCGATGCTAGCATATTAAATTCCGAAATAAAACGCCGCCGTTCTGCAGAATCTTTTACAAAAAATTCTATAATTTTGTTATACCAACTCATAGAGTGAAACATTATAATTACAAAGTTAGAAAAAAACGACAATTATCCAATACATAAATAGATTATGAATAATTACATTTATCAAGTCATGTCTTTAAATAACAGATATATGACCATTCCTGAAATAGTAGATTCGGTGAAAAAAAACTTTGGTATAACATTGACATATAATAAAGTATATTATTATCTTAACAAATATCCATATTTGTATGATAGACTTCTTATGAATTATCGACAGTATAAGTATGGAGTATTAAAATAAATACCATAATACTATTCAAAACAATATAGGATATGACAAACAGTTTTAACAAATATCTAACACATTCTAAAAGGGAAGTGTATACTTCTTGTTTATTGTCATGCATTTAATATCAAAGCCATAAATAAATTCAAATATATTAAAATTAAAACACTAATTAAATTTGCTCAAATTAAAATATATCGCTATCTTTGCATTAAGAAAATAAGTTAAAATATTAAAACCATGACAAAGGTAGTGATATACGCAAGGGTGAGTACCAAAACTCAAGACTATGACAGGTAGTTGGTGGAATTGAGGGAATATGCTCGCAAAATGGAGTATGAGGTGGTGGCAGAGTTTACCGAGAAAATCCAAAATTTACTCTTCCCGAGCGGAATTTTGTGGGATAAAGAAAAAGGCAATTATCGAACCTTTGATGAAAATAAGGCCTTGGTTATAATTGATAGATTATCAGGGAATTACAAAAATAAAAAAAAGAGGAAAATTCTTTCGAAAATTCCTCTTCGGTAAATTTGTGCGGATAAAGGGACTCGAACCCCCACGCCTCTCGGCATCAGATCCTAAGTCTGACGTGGCTACCAATTACACCATATCCGCATCGTTAGGAGTTGCAAATATAGGGCTTTTTTGCGATTTTTCAAATTTAATGCTAAAAATGAGTAAATCCACGCCACGACGGAGTGATAGGAACTCCATTTTCGTACCAAGCGATAGTGCCCGTTTCGGCGCGGACAATACGGCCGACAGCGGTTAGTGGTGTGGAAAACTTATCGACAAACTCTTTACGAATACTCTCGAAAGCCTCAGCGCTTATTGTCATCAGCAGTTCGTAGTCCTCGCCACCGCAGACCGCATTCTCGACGCCATAAGGTGCGGGAATACGCTCAACCTCAATTTCGGCAGCAACCTCGGAGGCTCGCAATATATGGCACAAATCCGATGCAAGACCGTCACTCAAATCCATCATCGCGTGCACCTCGCAGTGTGTACCAAGCCAAGCACCCTCATTGATGCGCGGAGTAGGGCGTTTGTGTAATATTGCCGCATCGGAGGTGGTATTGCTATTGAGTATGTCGCGGAGTCCTTGTGTCGAGATACCGAGTTGGCCGCTTACGGCGATGATGTCGCCCTCTTGTGCTGCACAACGGCGTTTTATATTGGCGTTTGCGCCTTGGCCTATGGCCGTTACATTTATGGCGATGCCCGATTTTGAGGCTGTGGTGTCGCCACCAATCAACGCAACGCCATATTGCTCCGAGAGTGCGCGATATCCCTCCATAAAGCGTTGTGCCCATTCGCCTGTGCACTCCTGGGGTAACGAAATCGAGAGTAGGGTTGCTATTGGGCGAACTCCCATTGAGGCTACATCGCTCAAATTAACGGCCAGCGATTTATATCCCAACTCCTCGGGCGTGCAACTTTGGCGAAGAAAGTGTACGTCCTCAATCAGCATATCGGTCGTGATAACCAAAGACTGTTCGCCAGAGATGGGTATAATGGCGCAATCGTCGCCGATACCTTCGATAGTGGTGTCGCCAATGCCTTCAAACGATGTTTTTATGGCCTCGATGAAATCAAATTCGCCCATTGAACTGAAACTTTTTGTACAAAAATACGAAAAAATCCGAGAAGCGTTGTATTTTTGTGCATAATAGAATCATAATACTTATGAAAATTCTGATTGTGAATGGCCCAAATCTGAATTTGTTGGGTCTGCGTGAGCCTTCGATTTATGGAGATACATCGTTTGAGGGGTATCTCGAAAATGTGCTACGCCCGTGGAGTGATGGCCGTTGTACGTTGGATTACTATCAGTCTAATGTAGAGGGCGAACTTATCAATGCTCTGCATGGTGCTATTGGCCAATACGATGGTATCGTAATCAATGCGGGCGCATATACACACACTTCGGTTGCGTTGGCTGACGCTATCAAGGCGATTGGTCTGCCTGTGGTGGAGGTGCATATCTCGAATGTGTGCAAACGCGAGGAGTTTCGTCATACATCATACTTGACACCTGTTTGTGTCGGTGCAATTATGGGCTTTGGAATGGACTCTTATCGTTTGGGAGTCGAGGCGTTGCTCAAATAGGGTAGAGTGTGGAACTGCGCGGAAAGGTCATAAGCGGCTTTGGTTGGACGGCTGTCGAGAAATTGAGTTCTGCTCTTTTTCAGATAGTCGTTTCGATTATTGTCATCAATCACATCGTACCCGATGATACGATGATGGTGGCTATTGTCGCGGCTATAATCGCAGTTCTTAATACATTTGTAGATAGCGGATTTTCGCAGACACTTATACGAAAACTTGAAGCAACCGAGAGGGACTTTTCATCGGTCTTTTTCTTCAATATGAGCATTGCGCTTGTGTTATATGTTGTGCTGGTATTGTTGAGTGGACCGATAGCTCGACTTTACGAAGTGCCGATGTTGGCCGAGATATGTCCCGTGATGTTTTTGCTGATACCAATAAATGCGTTGTGTATCATTCAGCAAGTAATTCTCTATCGTCGTTTTGATTTTCGTCGTACTTCGGGAGTAAACCTTGGCTCCAATGTGGCGGGAGGTTTGACCGCAGTGGCTATGGCTGTGGCTGGTTGGGGTGTTTGGGCTCTTGTGGCTCAACGGTTGGTGACATTATGTGTTAAGGCTGCGGTCTTGTGGTTTTCGACGGGCTGGCGACCTCGCATCAGAGAGTTCTCGAAGGCATCTATTTCGGGAATGTATCGTTTTAGTAGTAAATTATTTGTGACCGATTTAATAAACAATACCTATAATAACCTTCCAACGTTGTTTATGGGTAAACTCTTTCAAGCCGACTTGGGTTTTTATAATCAGGCTCAAAAGTTGAAAGATACGCCCGTTGTAGCAATTACCAATACTGTTAATAGTGTTGGTTTGCCCGCATTGTCTAATTTGTCGAGCGAAAAATATACCGAGGGTCTGCGTAAACTGACACAGATGTTGTCATTTGCCATTTGGCCCGTCATGGTGGGGCTGATTGCAACGGCAAACGATATTTTCGAACTACTTATCAAGCCGATTTGGCACCCCGCAATTCCACTGTTTCAGGTGCTGTGTGTAATGGGGATGTTTTCGCCATTGGCTGTGCTGTTTAATAACTCGATGAAAGCGCGTAGTGACGGCTCGGTGATAGTACGTATCGAAGTGGCTAAAAAGTTGGTAGTCACAGCCGTATTGGCGCTAACTATACCTTTTGGTGCGATGACTATCGCTTGCGGACAAGTGGCTGTTGCGCTGTTTGATATGTGTATCAACTTTGGGGCTAATCGTTGCTATTCGGGCTATGGGTGGAAGACGTTTGTTGCAGATGTACTGCCCGTTTTGGCAGTTGTATTGCTGATGTATATGGCGGTTTGGAGTGTGGATTGTGCGCTACTGCAATGGTCGGTAGGTGCGCGCCTTGCGCTCAAAATCGTTGTCGGCGTTGTTGTTTATATTGCATTGTCTTGGGGCTTTAATCTTGCGCAATGGCGAGAAGTGGTGCAGACTCTCTCAAAACGATAAACTCTAACAGATAAACATAATAAAAAGTCCTGTTCCTTAGTTGCAGTGTTGTATAAATAAAAAATACGCCCCGGTGGAGGCGTATTTGATTTTGGTATAAATAGGGAATGTTGCTTTTATCCAATGGGATTTATGTCACCCGTAATGCGATTGATGTATAGCAAGATGTCGTCACGCAGGCGTTTGTACAAGAAACAATCTTTGTAATTGGTATTGGTCAGCAGTAGATTGCGAACACCGAGCTGGGTTGAATTATGATAATTCTCAAAGGCATTAAGTAGGGGAGTGCCACTTGCAGTCGAGGCATTGATACGACCCTTTTCGAGGTGTCGAAGTTTACTACAAATACTCTCCAAAATAGGGATTGTAACATTCTCAAACAGGGTGTGTCCCTGCATAAACAGATAGGTGTTCTCGGGGAATAGGTCGCGGGTTTTCATACGCTCGCCCTCGGCTGCAACCAATTTTATGAATTGGGGATATGTCCTCTCCAAAAACTCCAAACGTCGAGCCACCTTGCGTTCAACCCATTCGAGCGTCGATTTACCCTGCGTTTCCAAATCAATATAGAGCACACGCACATCGTTCTTGAATGAGTCGAGTTTGTATAGTGTCAAATCATCGAGTTTTGCCGAATACACGTACCACAAAAAGACGGGGTATATAATTCGAGAGTACTGCTCAAACCACTCCTCAAAATCGAGTACGGGGGTGTCGTTCTTGGTCGCTTTGGTGCAGATGCTCCGTAGTCCCGGAGCATAGCACAATAGGTTTTCGATAGAGTAGGAGTAACTATGAAAAACATAGGGCGAATGGAGTACCTTATGTGATTGAGTTGTCTGTCCGTCAAGCAGATAGTCGAAATCGCTATCCACGCATACAATACGCTCTTCGGAGGTTTGCGATAGCATATCGAGCAGAACTTTTTTGCCCTTTGCAAGGTCTTTGCGCGGGGCTACACTTATTTCGAATGTAAGTTTATCGGACTCGAATTCATCGAAAATATCACGCCAAAACGCCACATCGTCATACCCCTCGACGTGTACGCGTATCAAGCGCTGTCCTTCGGCTATTGCAAGCCGATTGAGTGTTGGTTCCTCTTTGAGGTTGTATTTGGATAGTAGCGCCGAACGTCGTGACATGGCTGTTTACTCTTCGATTTTCTTATAAACGCAAGCGGTACGGCAAACATTGTACACCTGCATAAAATGTTCGTCTTCGACGGGGGATGTGAAGTGTTCGGCATTGTGGTCCATTCGTCCAAAACCACCAAACTCCTTATCGTCTGTCGAGAGAATAAGTTTGTATTTGCCCGGCTCGCGTACCTTTATAATATAGTCATTGACAGAGGTCGAATGGTGCCAGTTGAATACAAAAATCAAATCTCTATGGCTAAACACAATAGTTTTGCAACCCTCGTCCATTTGCAGGCGATAGGGGTAGCCGTCAGCCAGCAGGTTATACTCGTTTTGGAGCGCAATCATAGCCTTATCAAAAGCCTCCAAGAAGTGGAAACGCAACTTTTTGTCTTTGGCCAACGACCATTGACGTCTGGCGTGAGCATAACTCCAATTATTGCCTTCGCGCGGGAAATCGATCCATTCGGGGTGGCCGAATTCGTTGCCCATGAAGGTTAGGTATGCATCGCCGCCTGCGGTCAGGGTTATCAATCTAATCATCTTATGCAGAGCCATACCTCGGTCGATAATCATATTCTCGCTATCGACGTCCATTGCGGTGTACATCTCTTTGTCCATCAGACGGAATGCAATAGTTTGGTCGCCCACCATTGCTTGGTCGTGGCTCTCGGCATAAGCAACGGTGTAAACGCCCGGCAGACGATTGGTTAGTAAGTTCCACATCTCCCAAATATCCCACTCGTCGTCGCTCTGCTCTTTGAGAATCTTAATCCAATGGTCGGGGATAGCCATACCCAGACGATAGTTGAAGCCTACACCTCCGTCCTCAATAGGGCATACCATACCGGGCATACCACTCACATCCTCGGCAATATTGACAGCATCGGGGCGCAACTCGTGTGTGAGTTTGTTGGCGAGTGTGAGGTAGCAAATAGCCTCCTCATCAACCTCGTCATTGAAGAACTTTTCGCGGCAGTCAAACTCGGTATATCCTCGGTGTTTGTAAACCATCGAAGTCACACCATCGAAACGGAATCCGTCGAAATGGAACTCCTCAATCCAATATTTGATATTCGACAACAAGAAGTGAATAACCTCGTGCTTGCCGTAGTCAAAAATGCGGCTATCCCAATATTGTTGATATCCCTCATCTCCGGGTTTCGAATATTGGTCATTGGAGCCATCAAGCTCATTAAGTCCCTCATTAAAGTTCTTGACAAAGTGAGCGTGTACCAAGTCCATAATCACACCTATACCCATCTTGTGAGCCGTGCGAATGAGCTCTTTGAGTTCCTCGGGCGTACCAAATCTCGACGATACAGCAAAGAAGTTGGCGACGTGATAACCAAAGCTACCATAGTAGGGGTGTTCGGCAACAGCCATAAGTTGAATGGTGTTGTAACCCAACTCTTTGATATGCGGAAGAATCTTCTTGGTGAACTCTTTGAATGTACCAACACCCTCTTTCTCTTGCGCCATACCTACGTGACTTTCGTAGATGAGCAATGAGCCTTGTTTGCTCATATCAAACTTATCTCCACGCCAATTAAAAGGCTTTTCGGGATTCCAGAATTGAGCGGTGAAGTTCTTGGTGTTTTCATCTTGCACTACGCGAGTCGCGTATGCCGGAATTCGATCGTACCAACCATTATGTCCGTGAACGTGAATTTTATATAGTGAGCCGTGCGTCAGGCGATAACTATACATCGCGTCTGGTAGAAAAATGCTCCAAACGCCGCCATCGCCCTTTTGTAGGCGCAATTCGGTTCGTTGCCAATTATTGAAGTCGCCGAACAGATAGACGTCTTGTGCCTTGGGTAACCACTCGCGAAACCACCAACCTTTGAGAGTCGTATCGTAGTGCCAACCGAAATAGTTATAACCGTTGGCCATATCGGTCAAGCGTCCACTTCCACCCGTAAGGCGTTTTAATGCAGCTTGGTAGTTGTCGTAACGGCGATTGATTACATCTTCGACGGGGGCGAGCCACTCATCTCTCTCTACCATTGGTAGTGTTGTGCGTTTAGTGCTCATAGTGGATATAATTTGATAACTACCTACAAATATACAAATAAAAAAGTATTCACGCAATATGTGTGCAAACAAAAAAGGCTGTCCAGACATTGGGTCAGACAGCCTTTTGTTAGGTATGTTCCGTAAAACTACTCCTCGTCGCGGTGCATGTGCTCTACGTAAACAGCGTGCATCATTGCGTCACGTTTAGCAATCGACGGTTTGGTGAAGTATTGACGGCGACGGAGCTCTTTAAGAACGCCGGTACGCTCGTATTTACGTTTGAATTTTTTAAGAGCGCGCTCGATGTTCTCGCCCTCTTTGATAGGCATGATAATCATAGTTGTAATTTTTTATAAAGTTAATTAAAATTCGATTGGTTTATTGGTTTTCGCACCTGAAAATGAGGTACGGGGCGACTTTCGCCTTCTCTTGTTCAGTTAAAATTTTGTTATTCAAAAAATCCTGTAAAGAGCACCAACCTCCTTTCAATTGTCTTTCCTTAAATAGTTTTCTTACTTGCAGCGGAGTGAAGTACGGATGTGCCATCAACTCCTTTGCGGGCGCAAAGTTAATATTTATTTTGGTAATTTTACAAGTATCTACCCAAATTTGTGATAAAATTCTTTCATAATTGCGTTCTGTAATCTGCGCAATCTCGGCAAGTTGCTGCACAGAGTAGAATCCGCCAAGCGCCTTGCGACGTTGAATTATAGCCTCTGCGCTCTTTGCGCCAATGCCGACAACCTTGCAGAGTTGGGCTGAATCAGCCGAATTTATATCAATTGGGAATATATCTTCGATTTTAGCCTCTTCGTAGTGAGCGTATGGGCGTAACGCCTCTGCAAGCTCCTCGGAAATCACATAACATTTCTCAAACTCTTCGACAGCGTGGAAGCCGCCAATCATAGCTCTGTATTTGATTACCACTTCGGCCTGGCGCTGCGAAAGTCCAAGTTGCTGAAATGTTGTTATGCTGGCCGTGTCGGGCATGAACTCGAAATATTCAACCTCGGGCTTTGCTTGCTTCGGAGTCGAGTATGACGGTTTCTTCTCAAAAGGTTTTAGGGCGTATTTCTTACCAATCTTAATGTAGGGGCGAAGCGCATTGTAGGTGCTCTCATTAACCGCATAGCACGATGCAAAATCCTCGGGTATCTCGAAAACTTTGCCACGCTCACGGTATTTGATAATCGACAGTGCCTGATTGCGCGAAAATCCCATACGACACAAATCAAAGAATTCGATTGTATTCGGATCAAACTCAAATAGAGCGACGATGGAGTCTTGTGGCGTTTGCGTAGCAGTGGTGTCGCTATTTTCAACGACAATAGGCGCTACATCGATTGGCGGGTATGATGCGCGCCACGCAACGTAGCAGCCGACTGCAAGTATCGGCACAAGCCACAATACGGCTCTTAACTCTCTATTTGTCAGAAGTTTCATTCTACGGAAGCTCCTGCATTATGCACCAAAGGTTCGAAATGGTCAGAGGGTGAGGGTAGTAGCTCTCCCAAACCATACTCCGCCCATCGAGAATCGACCAATCTGCGCGTCGCCTTGTCCGAAGTTACCACATTCGGGAAGCGTTTGGGGGCACCTTCAACTTTGTATTTTGTGCGACAATCAATAACAAGCGTGCGACTTACTATTTTTGCATCACGATTGGGCTCACTATTACCGCAGCCGAGCCACAATAACTCGTAAGGAGTAAGGCTGGCAGTAGTCGAGTCGAATAGCGCAATAAAGTTTATCTCGATGTTGTTGCGATTGATGAACTCTGCAATATCGACTTTGGTCTTGTAGTCTGCTCGCACAATCAGGCAGCTCCATTTTTTAACCAAAGACGAGTCGACAGCTGTAATGCCTCCGCATAACTCGAATTGCTCGGGTAGTGATATAGTACGCTCCTCTCGTTGGGACGTAAGGTCGAAAATTAACTTTCCGCCTGTGCCTGACGTGGCGGTGGCATGGTCAAGCGCATCATATATTCCGTTTGCGCGCTCCAAATCGGCGGTAACGTCGAATTTACGTAATAGCTGTGCTATTGCATCGTTGTTGTGAACATCGCAATCAGCAGGCGTAACGGCCAAGTATTTGGTAAACATCATCTGTCCTGCACCCAAAAGCGAGAAACCAACCTTGCGTGCTTGCCCCTCATAACTCTCTTTAATGGAAACAATGGCAAGGTTGTGAGCCACACCTGGCTCGGGCATTCTCATATCCGATATTTCGGGCTGCATAACCAAGCGAATTGGAGCAAGGAAAATTCGCTCGCTTGCTTTGGCTATATAGGCGTCCTCCATAGGCGGAACACCGACAATGGTTGCGGGATATACAGCGTCTTTGCGATGTGTGATTGCTGTGATATGGAATAGAGGATACTTGTCTTCCAATGAGTAGAAACCTGTATGGTCGCCAAAGGGGCCTTCGATAATTTTCTGCTCGGTGGTATCGACCCAACCTTCGATTACGAAATCACAATCCGAAGGAACGTAAATATCATTTGTTAAGCATTTTATAAGATGCACGGGCTTGCCTCGCAGAAATCCGGCCAACAGATATTCGTCCATTCCGTCGGGCATAGGTGCTGTTGCAGCAAAGGTGTATGCGGGGTCACCACCAAGGCATACCGAAACAGGCATTTTATCTATACCTGCATCTTTGTAGGCTCTGTAATGGCGTTCTCCGGTTTTGTGTACTTGCCAATGCATGGCTGTTGTTCGCTCGTCAATTACCTGCATGCGATACATTCCGACGTTGCGAACACCCGTAACAGGGTCGATTGTATTGACCATAGGTAGTGTTACAAAACGACCGCCATCGTGTGGGGCGCAATAGAGTATTGGTAGTTTGCCGAGATTGATATCATCGCCCTGCCATACTACTTGCTGACACTCACCTCGGCGTCGGCTTTTGCGAGGTAGCCAACGAGAGGCTTGAAGTGCCGTTTTGGCCTTTTGCCAAAGTCCGACCTTGGGAGATAGTACACTTTTAACCACATTGTCTATGCGTGATGGAATATCGTCGAGCGATTGTGCGCCCAAGGCCATAGCCATACGTTTGTCCGAGCCAAACATATTGATAAGCACAGGAAAACTACCTGTATTGTTGAATAGGAGAGCCTTGCCGCCACCTTCGCTTTTGCTTACTCGGTCGGCAATTTCCCAAATCTCAAAGTCGCTATTGACTTTCGTATCAATGACCGCCAACTCTCCCTCGGAGGCCAGTTGTTCGATGAATTTACGCAGTGAGTTGTACATAGTACGACAAAAGTATAAAAATAGAGTGAAAGTGCGTGTTTTTATTGAGAAAAAAGTATCTTTGTGGAAGATTTATGGCGAGATTAAGATACATATTACTATTCGTATGCGCTTTATTCGCTCTCTCTTTTTCTACCGGAGAAGAGGTTAAAAATGAGAGTGTAGTAAGTACAGTATATGATATGGTGGCGTCATTCGAAGTGAGTGATGACTCCGAAGAATTGGATATTGTACATCGCGCCAATAGTCTTTTTCGTACACCTCAATCATTGCAATCAGTCGAGAGTTGTCGCACGATTGTAAGTCGTGGAGGTGATTCAATGGCGCAAGATGCACGTCATACGCTCTCTATTCCATCGAGTAAGGTGTATGCCTATGGTGGCGTTGTGGCAAGTGCACTAATGCATATCCCTTGCCATATCCTGCATCAGAAATTCCGACTATGATTTAGAGTATTTGTTGCCGATTTTTATTCGGTATGGTCGATTGTGAATAACGCAGTCGGCTTGTTCTCATTATACATATAAAACAAACTAAACAAATACTTTAATAAAACTATGGAAACTATTGATAATAAAATCTATGACATTCTTGGCACCGAAGTTGAGCGACGTAAAAAACCTCTATTGTTGCCCCTCATTTCTTTGGCATTGGGTTGCGCCTTTTTTGGCTGCGCTTTCTTGTGCTCCGATCCCAATCTTTATTTTGGTCTTTTAATGTGGGGTGTGCTCGTTATGTTGATTTCGGCAGGTGTAGTTTTGGTTCGTCTGTTTGGCGGTAATAATGTTCCCTTTTATGTTACAGGAGGCGAACGATTCCGTCGTATAGAGAAATATTATGCTTACGAGTCTTTGTCGGAGCTTCAAGCCTGCATCTCGCGTGCGGACAGTGCAGCATTGGGTAAACTCAAAACGGTTGATGCTTCTAATGTCAAATTGGTTTGCTACAACGCCCCAAAGAGTGGCTTGTCAATCTGCCAAATTATGACCTATGTGCCCCACGAATACCGACCTGCGAGTGAGGTTGTTGTGATGAAATAAGCACATCGCGCCAATAAATACATTGAATTTAGCGACCCGTTTGGCCTTACGTCAAGCGGGTTTTTATATGCTTCAAAGAGATGATTCCAAAGGAAAGCAGATTATTTTTCGAAAAAGTGTTAGCGATTTCACAAAATAATATTTAACTTTGTAAAGTTTGAGACTAAAACTATTCTAACATATTTAAAAAGTTATGGCAAATAACACTAATCAAAAGCTGTTTGGCGAATTCCCTGCGGTATCAACAGAGCAATGGGAGAGCGTCATTACTGCTGACCTTAAAGGTGCCGACTATGAGCGTAAATTGGTGTGGCGTACTGACGAAGGTTTTAATGTTCGTCCTTACTACCGTGCCGAGAACCTCGAAGGCCTTCAATTCTTGGGAACAGCAAGTGGTCAATTCCCGTATGTTCGTGGTGTATGCAAAAACAATCACTGGAGAATTCATCAGACCGTAGGCGTTGAATGTCCCGCTGAGGCTAACGCTGCCGCTCTGAAAATCATTGCTTCGGGCGTTAATTCGCTTGGCTTGTGTGTCTGCAAGCCTTTGACCGAGGCTGACGTTACAACTCTTCTTTCGGGCATCGATTTCGAACAAACCGAAGTAACTATTTGCGGTTGCGAGGCTTGTGAGATTGCCGAGGCTGTTTTGGCAGTTGTCAAAGCAAGCGGTGCCGCTCCCGAGAAAGTTAGATTAAACTTTGCAATCGACCCCATCATCAAAGATTTCTCGATGAAGGGCGAGTGGTGTTGCGAGGACGGTACCGAGTGTTTTGAGTATTGCGCCGAGTTGGTTAAGATGACCGCAGATTACAAACACGTGCGTACCGTGACCGTGAATGGTGCAGAGTTCCACAACAGCGGCTCGACTATCGTTCAAGAGTTGGCTTTCTCGTTGGCAGCAGGTCACGAGTATCTGGTTCGTTTGATGGAGGCTGGTCTTACTGCTGACCAAGCGGCTCGTACAATCCGTTTCTCGTTGGCTGTAAGTTCCAACTACTTTATGGAGATTGCAAAATTCCGTGCCGGTCGTCTATTGTGGGCCAATATCGTGAAGGCGTACAACCCCGAGCGCGAGTGTAGTTGTAAAATGTTTACTCACGCCGTTACCTCGAAATGGAATCAAACTGTTTACGACCCCTATGTAAATATGTTGCGCGGAACAACCGAGTCGATGAGTGCTGCTATTGCAGGTGTTCACTCGTTGGAGACAACTCCGTTCAATGCATCGTTCCAAAAACCGACAGATTTCAGCCGTCGTATCGCTCGTAACGTTCAGCTTTTGTTGAAACACGAGTCGCACTTCGACCAAGTAAGCGACCCTGCCGGTGGCTCGTACTATATCGAGAACCTTACTCAAAACATTGCCGAGCAAGCATGGAAACTATTTGTCGAGGTAGAGGATAAGGGTGGATATGTCGAGGCGTTCAAATCGGGATTCATCACCGATGCAATAGAGGCAAGTGCCGCTGCCAAAGATAAGGCCGTTATGACTCGTCGCCAAGTGTTGTTGGGTGCAAATCAATACCCCAACTTCAACGAGGTGGCTGATAGCGCCGTTTCGGAGGAGTGCGTAACACGCGCGACAAGCGACAAACGAGTTCTCAAACCCTATCGTGGAGCTATGGCATTCGAGGCTATGCGTTTGGGCGTTGATAGAAGTGGTAAAGAGCCCAAAGCATTTATGCTGACTTGCGGCTCACTTTCGATGGCTCGTGCTCGCGCTCAATTCTCGTGCAACTTCTTCGCTTGTGCGGGTATCCGAGTTCAAGACAATACCTTCTTCCATAGTGTAGAGGAGGGCGTTAAGGCTGCACTTGATTCGAAAGCCGACATTGTTGTAATTTGTGCATCGGACGACGACTACGCAACCGTTGCTCCCGAAATCAATAAATTGATTGATGGTAAAGCAATCGTTGTAGTTGCAGGTGCTCCTGCTTGTCAAGCAGAGTTGGAGGCACAAGGCATTACTAACTTCATCTCGGTTAAGAGCAATGTACTCGAAACACTTAAATCGTATTTGAAACAACTTGGTATCTAAATAAGGTTAAGACTATGAGAGCTAAATTTTCTGAAATTTCATACGAGGCCGGCAAACAAAAGAGTTGCTGTGCCGCAAAAGCATCCAGCGAGGAGAACGTTTGGATGACAGCCGAAAGGATACCGGTTAAAGGTGCATATTCGGCAGCAGACCTCGAAGGTATGGAGCACTTGAACTATGCAGCAGGTATTGCACCATTTTTGCGTGGTCCGTATTCGACAATGTATGTGATGCGTCCTTGGACTATTCGTCAATACGCAGGTTTCTCGACCGCCGAGGAGTCAAACGCATTCTATCGTCGTAACCTCGCTTCGGGACAAAAAGGTTTGTCGGTTGCATTTGACTTGGCTACCCACCGAGGCTATGATGCAGACCACGAGCGCGTTGTGGGTGACGTAGGTAAGGCAGGTGTGTCTATCTGCTCGGTAGAGGATATGAAAGTGCTGTTTGACGGTATTCCTTTGGATAAGATGTCGGTTTCGATGACAATGAACGGTGCCGTACTTCCTATCCTTGCATTCTATATCGTAACAGGTTTGGAGCAAGGCTGTACACTCGAACAATTGAGCGGTACAATCCAAAACGACATTCTCAAAGAGTTCATGGTGCGTAACACCTATATTTATCCGCCTGAGTTCTCGATGCGAATCATTGCCGATATCTTTGAGTACACCTCGAAGAATATGCCTAAATTCAACTCGATTTCGATTTCGGGTTACCACATGCAGGAGGCAGGTGCTACCGCTGACCTCGAATTGGCTTATACGTTGGCCGATGGTCTTGAATATCTGCGTGCAGGTATCAACGCCGGTATGAGTATTGATGCATTTGCACCCCGCTTGTCGTTCTTCTGGGCGATTGGTATGAACCACTTTATGGAGATTGCCAAGATGCGTGCTGCACGTATGCTGTGGGCGAAGATTGTTAAACAATTCGACCCCAAGAACCCCAAATCATTGGCATTGCGTACACACAGCCAAACTTCGGGTTGGTCGCTTACCGAGCAAGACCCCTTCAATAACGTAGGTCGTACCGCTATCGAGGCTATGGGTGCTGCTTTGGGTCACACCCAGTCGTTGCATACCAATGCTTTGGACGAGGCTATTGCGTTGCCTACCGATTTCTCGGCTCGTATTGCTCGCAATACCCAAATCTATATCCAGGAGGAGACTAACGTTTGTCGTGAGGTTGATCCTTGGGCCGGCTCATATTATGTTGAGAGTCTTACCAATGAGATTGCGCACAAGGCTTGGGAGCATATCGAGGAGATTGAAAAGCTCGGAGGTATGGCCAAAGCAATCGAGACAGGTATTCCCAAGATGCGTATCGAGGAGGCTTCGGCTCGTAAACAGGCTCGCATCGACTCGGGTAACGAGAAGATTATCGGTTTGAATGAGTACCGTCTCGAAAAAGAGGATCCTATCGATATCCTTGCAGTGGATAATACCGCAGTGCGTGAGGCCCAAATCAAACGCCTCAAAGAGTTGCGTGCTAATCGTGACGAGGCGGCTGTTAAGAAGGCCCTTGATGCAATTACCGAGTGCGTACGAACTAAACAAGGTAACTTGTTGGAGTTGGCTGTCGAGGCTGCAAAAGTTCGCGCATCGCTTGGTGAGATTTCGGACGCTTGCGAGGTTGTCGTAGGTCGTTATGAAGCAGTTATTCGTTCAATCTCTGGTGTATATTCGTCGGAAGTGAAAGCAGATAAGAAATTCGAAGAAGCAAAACAGATGGCCGAAGAGTTCGCAAAACGCGAAGGCCGTCAGCCCCGTATTATGATTGCAAAACTTGGCCAAGACGGTCACGACCGTGGTGCCAAAGTTGTTGCTACGGGTTATGCCGATATAGGCTTTGATGTGGATATGGGCCCGTTGTTCCAAACTCCCGCCGAGGCCGCTAAACAGGCTGTTGAGAATGATGTGCATGTGGTTGGTGTGTCGTCGTTGGCGGCAGGTCACTTGACCCTCGTACCTCAAATCATTGCCGAGTTGGCAAAACTTGGCCGTGAGGATATTGTGGTAGTTGTGGGTGGTGTGATTCCAGCACAAGACTACGAGCAACTCTACAAAGACGGTGCTGCTGCAATCTTTGGCCCGGGTACTCCGATTGCCGATGCAGCAATCAAGATGCTCGAAATCCTAAACCAATAGGACGTAGGCATAATATAGTAAAAAGGAGCGTTCTGATGAATGCTCCTTTTTTTGTTATATCCAAATTATTCGTATATTTGTGAAAATGGGGAGTAATATAAATGGA
Organism: Rikenellaceae bacterium; assembly: GCA_015060105.1. GTDB lineage: Bacteria > Bacteroidota > Bacteroidia > Bacteroidales > Rikenellaceae > UBA940. The sequence continues at coordinate 27,524 of SUZD01000007.1, forward strand.
GTATGAAACAGAATAAATTTCTACTAAATCTCATTGTAGCCATTGGCGTAAGTGTGATTGTAAACTTTGCCTACCTGCTCTCTATTTGGGTAATCAATGGCGATAACTACGTCTCACAGGAGACTCGACCCGAGATACAAATCGAGGGTACACTCAAACTTTGCGCAGATGGCTATGGTTATATCATTGTCGCAGATTCCATATCGAATATCGACTCTGTTTATGTATCGAGTTCCCGAGCATATCGTTTCGGGCTGCGCAATGGCGTGGTCGTGCGTGGTGCCGCCGAGATTAGTCGTCGCCCAAATGCCAACCCTTCATTGGTCAGGGTTGATGCGATAAATGGCAAAGAGATAGACTATGCCGCAATGTTTAACAGACCCGATGACAATGTGTTGGCGGTAATTCAAGTGGGATATTATCTGCTGTTTGCGCTGATAATGTGCTTTATATTTACAAGCTCGCACAAGGTAGCTCGTTCCGTTATGTTGGGGTATGTGTATCGTTTGTGTATCTGCCTGGTGGTTGCGATGGCGGCATATTCGTTTGCACCCGTATTTGACTGGCGTCGAGGCGAATTTATATTTAACTTCATGTCGCACCAACAATTAAATGCAATGGTATTGCTGCAATGTACTTTCTCGCTTGTTGTATGTGCATTGTATGGTCTGACTTGGGTGCTATTGGAACAACGAAGCGCTATTCGAGTAGAGATGGAGCATCTGAAAACCGAGGCATTGGAGGCACAATATGCGGTGTTGGTAAATCAAATCAATCCACACTTCTTGTTCAACTCACTCAATTCGCTGTCGATGCTTGTGCGTGAGGGTAATACCAAAGATTCATTGGGCTATATTGACCGATTGTCCTATACCTTTCGTTATATAATAGGTGCAGAGGGACGCAAACTTGTGTCATTAGATGATGAACTCGGATTTCTTAATGCGTATCGCTATCTGTTGGAGGTGCGCTATGCCGATAAACTCTTTTTCGACATCAAGGTAGATGCGGCAAAACGTGAACTTCTGTTGCCCGCACTATCGTTGCAACCATTGGTCGAGAATGTCGTAAAGCATAATACAATAACCCTTGCCCAGCCGATGACCATAACTATTATGGTCGAGGGCGACGAACTTATTGTCAGCAATCCTATTCATCCGAAATTAGAGGCGGAGGATAGTACAGGTATCGGATTGCGAAATTTGGAAAGTCGTTATTCGATGTTGGTTGGCCGCAGTGTCCGTATTCAGAATAACGATGGAGAATTTAAGGTGGTCTTACCTTTGGTAAATAGAGCGAAATGAGAGCGGTAATTGTTGAAGATGAGACAGCGGCAGCTCGCAATCTGAACGCGATGTTGCGCGAAGAGGCACCAGATATTGAGGTGTGTGCAATGCTCGAAAGTATTGCCGATAGTGTTGCGTGGTTGAAGGCCAACCAAAGTCCCGATGTGATATTTATGGATATTCACTTGGCCGATGGCGACTCTTTTCGAATTTTCGATTTGATTGAGGTTGAATGTCCGATAATATTCACCACCGCTTACGACCAATATGCACTCAAAGCATTTAGCGTTAATAGCGTCGATTATCTGCTCAAACCAATCGAACAAAGCGAGCTTGCCAGAGCTTTGGCCAAATTACGACGTCAAACGCCACAAGAACGCAGTGAAGTTAAGCAGAGTATTGAGCGTATAGTAGAGACCGAGAAACCTCGTACGTTCTTGGTGCAGGTAAAGGACAAAATTATTCCGCTTAAAATCGAGGATATTGCATATTTTTATACTGCTGACGAGAAGGTGTGGGCATACACCTTTGACGGGAAGACCTATGTGATGGGCAAACCACTTGACAAATTGATGAAGATGTTATCCGCATCGGACTTTTATAGGGCCAATCGTCAATTTATCGTTGCGCGAACAGCCGTGCGCGATGTATCGGTATGGTTCGGAAGTCGTGTTGCAATCAATGTAATGCCCGAATCGCCCGAGCGAATAGTTGTGAGTAAAGAGCGCTCCGGAGAGTTTAAAAGGTGGCTTGCCGAAGAATAGTTATGTGTTTACCGCCCATTTTGGGCGATTCACCCCTATATCATTCCGTTTGACCCGATAGGCGAATTGCCGTCGGGTTTTAATTTAGTATATTTGCAACAAACAAATAAATCAAGGTTTAACCATTAAACGAAAGAAGTTATGAAAAAGATTATGTTGGCAGTAGTAGCATCGTTGTTGGTGTTCTCTGCTTCGGTTGAAGCTCAACCGCGTCAGCATGCAGGAAGAGAAGCTCTTTCGGTAGAGCAAATCGCCCAAAAACGCTCGGCTCAACAAGCCAAGGTTATGAACTTGAATAAAACCCAACGTGAAAAACTCTATGCACTCAATCTTAAAGCAGCGAAAAGTATGCAAAAACAGATGCAGAAAAGTCGCAAAGAGGCCGATAAATATAATGCGGCTATGCTGAAAATTGTAGGCAGAGAGAATATGATGAAATACGAAGCAAATCGTATGCGCGATCGTCGTGAGTTGCAACGAGGTCCCAAAGACAGCAAATCCGCAATGGGTAAGTGTCCGATGGTGCCGAACTGCCAAAAACCTCACGACAAGAAAGGCCCTAACTTTTGCCCTAAAAGTGACAACTGCTGTCACAAAGCGTGTTGCGGAAAACCACAAGGTAAAGGCCTCAATAAGGGCGACCGTAGATAACTTTGCTTTGTAACAATCTGACCGCGTGGATATCACTCTTTTTTTTAATTATCCCCAGTTTTCGGAATGATGTCTCGCGGTCAGTTATTATTTGTTGGTCGAGGAGCCAATTAGAGTTGGTTGGCTCCTCTTTTTTTGAAAAAAAACACAAAGGTAGGTAAATATAGAGATGAGAAAACTCGTACTATCATTTATTTTTGTATTATCGTCCTCAATCTTATCGGCACAAACAGGTAGCGTTGTTGGACGAATCATTGATTCAGCAACAAACGAAGCTATACTTGGCGCGGTTGTCGAATTTCTAACCGCCAAAGATTCCACATCGGTAAAAGCAGTTGCATCGGGCAACGAGGGCGCTTTTTCCTCGTCGGGTATAAAAGCCGGCGACTATATTCTTCGTGTCCGTTACTTGGGCTATGAATCACCCGATTTAGCAATCAAGGTTGGTCGAGGAAAGACGGATTTGGGTGATGTGAAACTGAAAGCTGGTATCGCAATCGAAACCGTAGTCAAGGAGGTTGAAGCACTGCGCACAACACAAAATGGCGACACCCTTATATATAATGCCGACGCCTACAAGGTCGCTGCTGATGCCACTGTCGAGGGCTTGCTCAAAAAAATGCCCGGAGTAGAGGTGTCGGGTGGTGAGGTTAAGGCACAAGGCGAATCCATTAAGAAAGTGCTTGTCGATGGCAAGGAGTTCTATGGCGAAAATGTGTCAAGTGCAATTTCGACCCTGCCGGCCGATGCGGTTAAGAGTATTGAGGTGTTCGACAAGATGAGCGATAATGCCGAGTTTACCAAAATGGACGATGGTGAAGGTTATAAAGCAATCAATATCGTTACAAAGGTAAATGTTCGCAAGGGTCAGTATGGCCAATTCTCCGGTTTGTATGGTCTTGGTCTGGGAGTGCAAAACCGTCTTGAAAGTTATGCGATGCTGGGAGGCTATATCAATATTCACAACAACGACGCTCGTATCGGTATCAATACCATGGTCAATAATATGAACCTCTCTCGTTTTACCGAAAACGATTTGTTGGGTGCTATTGCAGCAAGTGGTGGTAGTGGAGGTATTCGTCATGTAGGAAATTTTGGCCTGAACTACAACGATACTTGGGGTAAGAAGGATAATATCTCTTTCTCGGGAAACTATGGATTTAATATCAGTAACTCGCGCAATGAGCAAATAACCGAGCGTGATTACTTCTCGGATTCGATTACACAAAACCTTTATAGCCGTCTGGATAAGATTGCCACAAGCAATATGCTTAATTACAATCACAATTTCAGCGCAAACATTAAGGCTAAATGGGATAAAGTTCAACTGCGTATTCGTCCCTCATTTAGTTACCAATATAATACATCACAAGGAGCATCGACCACAACTTATACACCAACCAATAGTATTGACGATTTGGCAAAAGAGATTCTCCAAAGCCATAGTAATCGTTTGAATGATGGTTGGAACGCCGGTCTTGACATTAACTACAATCAGAAGATAACCGATAAGCCGGGTCGTGCGCTGACTATAAGTCTGGGTGGGTACTATTCGAAAAACAATGGAGATGGCTACTCGTTGTCGCAAACCAAAAATTTGCCGGACTCTATTGGTATGAACTCGTCGGAATATGGCGACTTCTTTAAAAACCAAAAATGGCTGCAAAACTCCTATAACTACAATCTGCGAGGAACAGTGACCTATTCCGAGCCATTGACTAACGCGATGCAGCTGAGCCTTAATTACGAGGTTAATTATCGCTATTCGGATGCTGACCGACGCACATATCTCGGCGAATGGAATCCGAGTGATTCAACATGGTTATATAGTGTCAATTTCAGTCCTGAATATTCTAATACGCAGAATAGTGGCTATTTGATAAATCGAGTAGGTCCTGGATACAACTACTCAAAAGATGGTACACGATTGAATGTGCGCGTTTTCTATCAAAATGCGATATTGACAGGTCAGCGACAATTCCCGCAAGCGATGAATCTTGGCTCGCGCTCGTTTAATAATGTTACCTATTCGGCAAACTTCCGCTACAAAATTGATAAGCAGAATAGTTTTAGAATCCGATTGAATTCTTCGACCGTAAACCCATCAATTACCAATTTGCAAGATGTGGTTAATTTGTCAAATGTGCAAGCAATCAGTCGCGGTAATGCTAACTTGCAACCCGAATACACCCATGTTGCATATATTCACTATATCCGTTCAAATATAGAGAAGGGTAGGACTTTTATGATTGGTGGAGGTGCAAGTTTGTCGCAGAACAGCATTGTAAACAGAGTTATCCGAAATTCGCCCGGATATGTGGTTACTGATCCCGTCACAGGCGCACCTCTCACAACACTGACATCTACTGCTTCGTTCTCGATGCCTATAAATATGAATGGCAAATGGAATGTGCACGGAATGGTAAACTTCGGTATGCCGTTGTCATTTATGAAATGTAATCTGAATATCGGAGCCAATATCGGTTACGAACAAAGCCCAACGGTTACGGGTGTCTTGCAAAGCAATGGAGAGGTGCAATATACCAAAAATATATCGAAGAGATTAAGCCCGGGCGGTATGCTGACCATTGGTAGTAATATTAGCGAGAATGTGGATTTCTCGGTCGGCTATCGTGTCAATTACAACAATGTCCGCAACACATTCAACCTGGCGAACAATAACGACTATTTGGCACACTCGGCTTGGGGTAATGTGAAAGTTGTACTACCACTCGGCTTTACAATCGCTTCGGATGTGTCTTATACCCAAAACTTTGGATTGTCGGGAAGTGATTTCAATGTGGCTTATACGTTGTGGAATTTCAGTATTGGTAAGAAATTGTTCCGCAATAACCGTGGCGAGATAAACTTGTTTGTAAATGATATTCTTGACCAAAATCGCAGTTTCCAACGCCGCTGGTCTGCGCTCTATCTCGAAAACGTAACCAATACCTCGATTGGTCGCTATGTCGGTATCAGTATGACTTACAATCTGCGTAATTATGGCGGTAAGATGAAGGGACCGAAAGATGTACCCAATTTCGAGAGCCTGCGTGATGGCGGAGGCAGGGCGCCAATGGGACCACCTCCCGGAGGTTTTGGCGGTAGAAGACCGATGTAATATATGCAAGAGGGGCTGACGCTCCTCTTGTTTTTTGTTCCGGAATTGGTAATTCTCGAAAGAAATTATATATTTGTAGTTTGAAAGAGATTGTAAGCCAATGTATGATGTTGTAGTAATAGGTGGCGGAGCTGCCGGTATGATGGCTGCTGGTTGGGCTGCGAAGAACGGCTCAAAGGTGTTGCTAATCGAGAAAATGGAAAAACTCGGTCGCAAAGTGCGTATATCGGGTAAAGGACGCTGTAATATTACCAATAGTTGTACACCCGAGGAGTTTTTGGGTAGATTGCGTACGGGAAATGAGTTTTTCCGCACAGCATTCAGCCAATTCAACAATCGTCAAACCGTGCGCTTCTTTGAGCGTATGGGTGTTAAAACTATCGAGGAGCAGGGAGGACGTATCTTCCCTAAAAGCGGCAATGCTTGGGACGTGGCCGATGCGTTGATGTATTGGTGCCGCGACAATGGCGTTGAGATAATGCTTAATACCAAAGTTACCGATATTACTACGGCTGCCGGTGTCGTTAATGGCGTTGAGTTTGTCAATAAACGAGGTTTTAAGCGTCGCGCAGATGCGGCCAATGTGATAATCACAACAGGTGGTGTGACATATCCATTAACCGGCTCTACGGGCGATGGATACGATTTCGCCTATCGCATGGGGCACTCGATTGAACCATTGCGCCCTTCGTTGGTGCCATTGGTTGCAGGAGTTAAAGATTTGGACGTTTTGGTAGGTTTGAAACTCAAAAATGTCAATGTTACATTGATGATTAACGGCAAACCGACTGTATCGGAGTTTGGTGAGATGAGTTTCTCGGCTCGCGGTATCGAAGGTGCCGTTGCTTTGCGCCTGAGCCGCGATGCTGTTGATGCCTTGTGTGAGGAGAAGAGTGTCGCTCTTAAAATCGACCTTAAACCTGCACTTACACCCGAAACCATCGCTGCTCGTATCGAGCGTGAGCGTGGTGATTTGCCAACCGACGCATATTGGGGTGATTTGCTGCGACGTCTGGCTCCTCCGCAACTCGTATTGTATATTGCAAGCCAATTAGCTATACCGACAACAACATTCCTCTCGAAGATAACTGATAAGCAGATTGCAGCACTGATTGATACCTTGAAATGCGTTGTAATTCCGATTTCGGATTTTCGCCCTATGGCCGAGGCTATTGTTACTGCCGGAGGTGTGTCATTGGACGAGGTTGATCCTCAAACTATGCAATCTCGCAAAATCAAAGGATTGTATTTTGCCGGCGAGGTGCTTGACCTTGATGGCAACACAGGAGGTTTTAACCTTCAAATAGCTTTCTCGACAGGATATCTTGCCGGACAACTTAAAAAACTCTAAATTATGAAACGACCCAAAAACATGAGCCGCAATGTGATGCGTAGTTATTACTACCTGCGCAATATGATGAGAGTTAAGCACTATCGCGGATTCGGTGTGCACTCTCCGTTTGTATATGGACTTGTGCGTCACTCGGTAATGATGAAGAAAAATATTATCGGAGAGGAGTGTGCGGTGTTTGACAAACTTGTAGAGTTGAAGGTTGCTCAAAAACGAGCGGTTCAATTGCAAAATATGTGCAATTGGGCGGGCTATACCAAATATTTCTTCCTAATCGACGCAGATAGCGAGCTCGGCGAAATGGACGAACATACAGTGTATTTCGTTCTGCCTTCGTATCCATTGGAGAAATTGCCCGAAGTTTGTACAAAGTCCGAAGGTAAAGGTGGCGTGGTATGCCTGCTCTCGCCCTATGAGTCGCGTACCCGTTCCAAAGCGTGCAAGGCGTTGATAAAAATCCATCGCAATACGAGCGTCGATAATCGTGGCTATCTGTTGATATTCTTCAATCCTCGCCACCCTAAACAACACTTCAAACTCTAAGAAAGAAGATGGCAATCTATACCAAGACAGGTGATGGTGGCAAAACAAGCCTTATAGGTGGCGCTCGTGTCGATAAATTCGATGCGAGGGTCGAGGCTTATGGCGCAGTCGATGAACTGCAAGCACACCTCGCTCTGCTTGCCGATATGCTGTCGGAACGAGGTTGTGATGCCGAGATGCAGGAGTGGTTATCGGCAATTATTAACGAACTGATGACAGTTGAAAGCCTGCTTGCGCAAGGGGAGGGGATAAAATATATCCAACCTCTCGCCGAGGATAAAGTTGCTCGATTGGAGGCTCAAATTGACCGGATGACCGAAAGACTGCCTCGCATAAATAAGTTTACCGTGCCGGGAGGCTGTTTGGTCGCCTCGCAATGTCATGTTGCCCGTACGGTGTGTCGCAGAGCCGAGCGCTGTGCCGTTTATGCGGCCTCGCAGTACGAGGTCGATGAAACGGCATTGGTCTATCTGAATCGTTTGTCGGATTGGCTATATAGTTTCGCCCGTTATCTTTTTGTGACCTTGGGCGTTGATGAAAAATTATGGATTCCGTAAAAAAATAGATATTCTCTTGCTTTATAGATATTTTTATATACTTTTGCGGAATTAACAGCAAGGAATCATATAAAAAATAAAGTTATGTATTGGACATTGGAACTTGCATCGAAGTTGGAAGATGCGCCCTGGCCCGCAACTAAAGAGGAGCTGATTGACTACGCAGGTCGTTCGGGAGCTCCGCTTGAAGTTATCGAGAACCTTGAAGAGATAGAAGACGAAGGCGATATATACGAGAGTATCGAGGACATCTGGCCCGACTATCCTTCAAAAGATGATTTCTTCTTTAACGAAGAAGAGTATTAAAATAAAAGAAGTCACAAGAGATTGTGACTTCTTTTATTTTATTTGTTCGAGGGCGCGGGCGAGTTGGTCGGGGCAAGATGTACCTTTGCCGTGGCAATCAATGCCGCGCAGGCGTCGTATGGCCTCCGCAATAGGCATATCTTGGAGAAGCGCAGCAAGACCTTGTGTATTGCCGTGACAACCACCATAAAAAGTAACGCGACGAATCACATCACCATCAACAACTATCTCAATCTGTTGTGAGCAAACGCCTTGTGGGCGATATGTGTAACATTTTTCCATCAGAATCTAATATCAATACCTGCTGCCACAAGACCACGATAACCCAAACCAAGTTCGACAAAACCTCCAACTTGTCGGCCTATGCGCAAGCCCAGCGGCGATATATTAAAATTAAAGAATGGGCCATGTTGCGGCTCCACATTTTTCTCCACAATATTCCAATACGACACTCCAAGGCCAACCGAGCCATACATTTTCAAGATACCACGACGCAAATAGGTAAAGCGGATTTCGGCCGACAGCGCAATATTATTACAATTCTGTTTAATGGTAGCATTGTCAGCTTCACGAACGGCATTGCGAATAAAAGCGGAGTAGTGTAGCGCACAACCTGCCATAATTACGGGGCTTATTGTTCGCATATAACGCACTCCAACCGTTGGTGCGGTAAATGTGCTTGTCTCGTGAGTATCCGGGTCAAAGGCGAACAAAACACCACTAAGTGAAGTTAATATATTCTCAACGCTATAATATCCCACATTTACACTTATTGCATTGGGCATCTCCATTTGTGTAAGATATTCGGGGCGCAACGCGGGACCCTCTGCACGCAACAAGCCTATGTTGAGTACAAAGCCTACACATAACAATACAAATATCCGTTTCATACATCATTTTGAGTTAAACCTATTGCAAGATACTACTTTTGTATCAAATTTGCAATACGCCTTGCGCCAACAGCATCTCTTTGTACGCCTCGGCCTTCTTTTCCAGAGCAAGAGGGTAGGCTCGTGACGAGGAGGGCATACGCCAAAACTGTAATGTACGACCTTCGATAACCACATCGGTTACGCCACCCACTTTGGGCATCTCGCAGCCAAACTTTTCAACTATGACTTCCGTTGCACGTTGTCCCGTTGTAACAATCGCGCTGCATTGTGGTATCTGTTTGAGCAGAGCAGCAATGTCGGTCGGTGTAACAACTTCCAGAAACTTATCCGAGGCGTTGTCTTTGAGGCGTCGCACGGCCGAGGCTGTGTCGTATAGTGCAATACCTTTCTCGATGCAGAAGCGCACGATGCGCTCTTTGTCGAAGTTGCCATTAGTAGTCAAAAAGTACTCGCGGTTGCCATAGAAGATAAGCCCCATAAGTCGCCACATATCGTTTTGGCGATTGGGATAGAAGAACTCCATCGACCAGCGTTTGTGCTGCGGCGGGAAACTACCCAACATCAAAATTCTGGCACCAGACGGCAGAAAGGGTTCGAGTGGATGTTGCTCAATGGGTATGTTGTTTGCATTTATCATCGTAGCAAAGATACGAAAAGGGGATAAGGTTTGGAAAAAAGCGAAGAAAAAACTAACTTTGACTCACTAAAAAACTTTTGTGATATGTTTAGTCCTAATACCTACATTCAGCGACGCGAAACCCTTCGTACAATGTTGTCGGGTGGTGTCGCACTCTTTGTCGGCAATGTTGATGCGCCGGCAAATGCACTTTCAAATACATTCCGTTTTCGTCAAAATAGCAATTTCCTTTACTACTTCGGCCTTGATATGCCCGATTTGGTGGCTGCTGTCGATGTGGAGTCAGGCGAGGATATTATCTTCGGTAACGATTTGACCATATCAGACCTTATCTGGACAGGCCCGCAACCTACTATGGCGGAGTTGGCTGCACGCGTAGGTGTGAAGATTACAAAGCCTCTTTCGGAACTCCCCGAATACATTGCCAAAGCACAATCGCTTGGTCGTAAAATACACGTCACACAGCCGTATCGAGCCGAGACAGTCGCTACTTTGCTCGCTTTGAACATTACGGAATATCCATCGGAGGAGTTGGTGCGTGCATCGGTTGCTATGCGCAGTATCAAGAGTGCCGAGGAGATTGCCGAGATGGAGGTCGCATGCGACATCGGTTATAAAATGCATATGAAGGCTTTTGAAATGTGTCGTGAGGGCGAAAACGAGCGTCGCATTGTAGGAGCCATCGAGGGTATTGCGTTGCAAGAGGGTTGGGGCGTTTCGTTCCTCTCGATTGTTTCGCAACACGGCGAGACTCTTCATAACCGTAATTGCGACGGTGTGCTTCAAAATGGTCGCCTGCTGTTGGTTGATGCAGGAGCCGAGGCGTTGTCGAACTACACAAGCGACTTTACTCGAACAATGCCTGTGAGCGGAACTTTTACACAAAAGCAGAAAGATGTATATAATGTAGTTTTGGCTGCCAATAATCACGTTTTCGACATCTCTAAACCCGGAATGCCGTATCGTGATGCACACTTGGCTGCAACCCGCATTATACTCGAAGGTATGAAATCTATCGGTGCCGTTAAAGGCAATGTAGATGATGCGCTTCAAGCGGGAGCTGCTTATCTGTTTATGCCTCACGGTTTGGGTCATATGATGGGTCTTGACGATCACGATATGGACGAGTTAGGCGAGATGTATGTTGGTTACGATGCGGAAATTCAACGCAGCGAACACCCCTCGTGCAAAGCCTGCCGTATGGCTCGTCGTTTGCAGCCGGGTATGGTTGTAAGTGTTGAACCTGGAATTTACTTTATCCCTGCGCTGATTGACAAATGGCGCGCCGAGGGTACCTGCAAAGAGTTTATCAACTTTGATGTGCTCGAAGGATACAAGGATTTCGGAGGCATTCGACTCGAAGATGATATGCTGATTACCGATACAGGTAATCGTATGCTGGGTACTCGTCTGCCTATTACCGTCGAAGAGGTGGAACAAGTAATGAAACGTTAAGATAGTTATCATAAACAAGAAAAGCCCGTCTATTTGACGGGCTTTTCTTATTGGTGGTTAGGAATTACTTAACCGAGAACGAGTAGATAGTGTTGTGTTTGTACTCCTCGCCGGGACGCAATACAGTCGAAGGGAAGTTGTCGTGGTTGGGAGCGTCAGGGTAGTCTTGGGTTTCGAGTGCGATACCCGTACGGTAACCAAACGCTTTGCCATTCTTACCTACGCTTGTTCCATCAAAGAAGTTGCCACTATAAAATTGCAAAGCAGGGCGGTCTGTCCAGATAGTCATCTCGATACCATTCTCGGGCTCATAGAGAACCGCTGCCTCGGTCATACCCCAATCATTTGTAGGCATTGCTTTGTCCAAAACGAAGTTGTGGTCATAACCTTTGCCGAATGTAATAGCCTCGAAATCTGCATCAATACGCTCGCCAATAGCGGTTGCTGTACGGAAATCAAGCGGAGTACCGTCCAACGATGCAACCTCGCCAGTAGGGATAAGACCATCGTCGGTAGGAGTGTAGAACGGAGCATTGATTTTCAACAAGTGGCTGTTTGTCGATTTCTCGGTATCGCCATGCAAGTTGAAATAGCAGTGACTTGTGGGGTTGAGTACGGTGGGTGCGTCTGTTACAGCAGTGTACTCAATAAAGAGGTCGTTGCCTTGAATAAGATAGGTCACAATGACACTTACGTTACCAGGATAGCCCTCCTCTCCATCAGGCGAGTAATAACCCAATGTAATCGAGTTCTCGGTCTGATTGCTAACGACCCAAACCTTTGTGGACCAACCGCCTACGCCTCCGTGAAGATGATTAATGCCGTCATTGATAGTCACTTGATACTCTTTGCCATCAAGAGTAAATTTACCCTCATCAATGCGGTTGCCATAACGGCCTACAATAGGACCAGCATATCCATCACCGGTCTGATACTCGGCAATAGTGGGATAGCCAAGTACGACGTCAGTCATATTGCCATCACGGTCTGGAGCCCACAATGCTACAATACGAGCACCAAAGTTTGTAACCTGTAAAGTCAGACCCTTGGGATCGCTAATAGTGTAGATGTTTGTCTCTTCGCGATCAATTGCTGTTTGGAAATCGGTTTCCGGAAGAAGAGTTACTTGACGAGGTGCAGGTGTTTCGGTACAGCCTGCCAACATCAAAAGAGCTGCAAAAGCAGAAAGAATTGTACGTTTCATAATATATAAATATGTATAGTTTCTATATGCAAAGATAACCATTAAAATCGTTAGTTATATATGTTTCGTAAAAAATATGATATAGTTTCGTTTTTATCACTTTTCCTGATGTTTCGAGGCGCTTAAAAACGAAAGTTGCTGAAAAACTTATAGTTGAAAGAAAAAAAATGAATAAAAGTTTGGTAATTATAAAAACTTTCATCAAATTTGCACTATAAAGTTCAAATAATATTGACATTATGAAAGCATTAGTAGAAAGCATCAACGCACAAATCGCAGCTTTTCAAGAGAACGCCGAGCTCCAAGTAGTTAAAGGCAACAAAGCTGCTGGTACTCGCGCACGTAAAGCAGCTCTTGAGTTGGGTAAACTCCTCAAAGAGTTCCGCAAAGTATCGGTTGAAGAGGCTAAAAAATAGTCATCAACTTTGTGCAACAGTATAACTACGGTTATACGCCATAACGAATCCGTCAATCTTGGCGGATTCGTTTGCTTTATATGGGCGTTATTGGTCTTGTCGAAAATAATCGTTACTTTTGCGCCCAAATATAACCCCTGAACAATGAAAGAGATTATTAGACTTGCCATTTTTGCCGGAATGTTAATCGGAATTGGTGGATTGACATACCTTAATGTAGGCGGTATTATTGGTGCTGTGTTATTTGCATTTGGACTTTTGAGCGTTGTTTTATGTAAAGCACAACTCTACACAGGCAAAGCGGGCTTTTTGCCGTATCGTCAATTCCCCAAAGTGATGACTATTATGTTGGGTAATGTTGTGGGTTGCGCTCTGATTGCGGTATTGACGCTATACACCAAAAATCCCAAAGTTATGGAGGGAGTAGGGGCGATTGTTGCAAGCCGTGCAGCGGCAAGTTGGCACGGATTGATTCTGACTTCGATAGGAACAGGTATCATTATGACTTTGGCTGTCTATGGCGCATTGAATAAGAACTATTTGCCGTTGTTGTTTGGTGTTCCTGTCTTTATTATGTGTGGCTTACCTCACTGTGTCGCCGATTCGTTCTACTATTCGGTATACGCCGTAAACGGAATGTTTGAGTGGTGGATGTTGCGTCCTTGGGTCTATGCGATGATTGGTAACTATATCGGTTGCAACCTTCCTCGAATATTTATGCAGAAGGATTTAACACAACCTATACAATAAAAAAGAGTTGCTCGTCGGAGCAACTCTTTTTTGTATTGCGTAATAGCACTATTTTTTAACGTATTTGTTGATGGTTGTCATCACCAAGTCCTCCATAATGTGGTAAGCACCAATTACGGGGTGAATACCGTCGGGGGCGTGCTCTTTCGACATACCGCCATTGCCATTATCCAAAGCAGCGTGGTAATCAACAAAAGGAATCTTATTGGCATCAGCATACTCTTTAATCATTTTATTGATTGCGATAACGTGCTCGGCAGGTTTAATGTCGGGACGCCAACCTACGCGGTCTGCGGGGAGAATAGCGCACAAAATAACCTTGATTTTATTGACTTTGGCCAACTCAACCATCGAAATAATATTGTCGAGGGTTTGTTGGTAGGTCATCGGGCCTTTGTTTTGTGCTACGTCATTAGTACCAGCCAAAATCACGACTGCTTTGGGATTGAGGTTGATAACGTCGGCACGGAAGCGCAACAACATCTCATACGAGGTCTGTCCACTGATACCACGACCAGCAAAATTGTTCTCGGTGAACCAATCAGCGTGTTTCTCGACCCAGCCTTCGGTAATAGAATCACCCATAAATACCACACGAGGTGCAGTAGTAATAGCCTCATTGGCAGCGGCATAGCGATAGCATTTTGCAAAATCCTTAACAGGTGCTTGTGCGAATGCGCTTACAGACAAAGTGACCGCCAGAATTGTTGATAGAATCTTTTTCATTGTTATTTGATTTAAGCGTTTATATCAATTGATTACAAAGTTAAGAAAATAAGTTCATTATCGAACTTTTGATTCGATTTATTTGCAACGAAACGACTACTTTGCACCCAATAAGAGCCTATTCGCGACGTTGTGCTTGCCTATCAATCTGATGATAAGCAGTGATGTGAAGATAACACACAGACTCTCGATTACGATAAATAAGTAATTGGGTGCAGATAGGTGGCGCGTTATGTCGAGTACAATACCATTGAGCAGCATGGTGGATATTATATAAATACCCATTGATTTTTGACCGACAGTCAATAGAACGTTATCGTTAATTTTAGAAAGGTTGTATAACTTATAGAGCGAAAGCAGCACAAAGACGCTACCTACAAAGCCAATTGTATAGCGATAAACGTTAATGGAAAGTTGCTCCATTATCGGTTTATTGAGAATGGTGTGTCCCGTTTTGTAGATATAAATGTCGTTATTGCTGAAATAGAGCATTAGAAAGAATAGTACTCCGGCTGCAAGCACAATGTATTTATTTGTATAAATCTTTTTAGCCCTCTGTTGTACTCCGCTCTTATTGAAGAAGTACCCCATCACAAAGAATGGGTACATATATTTATATAGGTGCAGGTTGTAGTTATCCGGAACTACGAACATAATCATAAATAGAAGCACATATATAAATATATTATCCTTGAATAGTCTGTTTACAGCGACAACTATTAGTGAAATCCAGAATACTGCCCACAAGAACCACAGCGATTTGAAACTTGCAGTTAAATAATACTCTATGGTCGATAATATCGACAAATTATCTGTGTGCAGTATGTATAATATTAAAGGTATGACAGCCCAAAGGAAGATGGGAATAATCAGACCTCTGAATTTCGATGCAACGATATCCTTTGCCGCTTTTCGATCTACTCCGTATGCGAATAGGTAACCACTTATCAACATAAACAGCGGCATATGGAAGCTGTATATGGTTTTGAACAGTATATTATCAAAGAAAGCCTCTGTTCGTAAATACACATTACCCGAGCCATATTGGATACAATGTCCCAAAACTACCAATATGATAGCAATGGCCTTGACCAAATCTATAAATATGATTCTTTTGTTAGCTGGGTGTGTCATTGGTTTTCTCATTTTGATATAAATAGCCTCAGCCATTAAGACTGAGGCTATTTTGAGATATTTTGAGATGTGGATTACTCCCACTCAATAGTTGCGCTTGGTTTCGGCGACATATCGTAGCATACACGATTGACTGTCTTAACCTCTGCCAAAATACGCTCGGTAATCTTCATCAGGATAGGCCACTCAATAGGCTCAATAGTTGCAGTCATTGCGTCGATGGTATTGACCGCACGGATGATAACGGGCCAATCGTACGAACGAGCATTATCACGAACACCTACCGATTTGAAATCTGGAACGATGGTGAAATATTGCCAAACTTTCTTATCCAAGCCTGCTTTCTTGAACTCCTCACGCAAAATAGCGTCCGACTCACGAACAGCTTCCAAACGATCACGAGTGATTGCGCCCAAGCAACGAACGCCCAAACCGGGACCGGGGAAGGGTTGGCGATAAACCATATCGTAAGGCAAGCCAAGTTCCACGCCACACTCACGAACCTCATCTTTAAACAACTGACGAAGAGGCTCTACCAACTCGAATTGCAAGTCTTCGGGAAGACCACCTACGTTGTGGTGAGATTTTACCATTTTGGCAGTTTTGGTACCACTCTCTACGATGTCGGGGTAGATAGTACCTTGACCAAGGAAGTCGATACCGTCGAGTTTGCGTGCCTCCTCTTCGAATACACGGATAAACTCACCACCGATAATTTTACGTTTTTGCTCGGGGTCAGCTACATTCTCCAATTTGCTCAAAAAACGCTCGGTTGCATCAACATAGATAAGGTTGGCATTGAGTTGATTGCGGAAAATCTCGACAACGTCCTCCGACTCGCCTTTACGCATCAAGCCATGATTAACGTGCACACACACCAAGTTATCGCCAATTGCTTTGAGCAATAGTGCCGCAACAACCGACGAATCAACGCCACCAGAAAGGGCAAGCAATACCTTCTTATCACCAACTTGACGACGAACCAACTCTATTTGGTCAGCTACAAAGTTGGTCATATTCCAGTTGGCCTCTGCTTTACAAGTGTCGAAAACAAATCCACGAACAGCCTCTTTAATGGCTTCGATATCATCATTGAATTGAGGGAGTTTAACCTCACACAGTGCTTTGTCGTGACCAGCGGCCATAACAGGAATACCGGTTTGGTAGATAGCAGCATCAACATCAATAGCAACGCCATCAATAACATTGTTGGGGCCGCCATTGATAATTACGCCTTTCACATTAGGCAGAGCTTTGAGCTCCTCGACAGTAATGTCGTGAGGGTAAATTTCACTATATACACCAAGTGCACGGATTGCGCGTGCCAATACGGTGTTCTCGTGACTACCCAAGTCAAGAATGACAATCATGTCTTGTTTCATATTCGACTATAAATTTAAAGTAAAGTATTTTCTTTATTATGCGCGGATTGTTGCTCCGGCTTGTTTCTCAAACGAGGCGATCAGTTTCGACATTACATTGTCGATAATCTTATCGTTGAGAGTTTGGGTTTTATCCTCCAAAATGAAGCTCAATGCATAAGACTTCTTGCCCTCGGGAAGTTTGCCGCCTTCATATACATCGAACAACGAAACTCGTTTGAGGAGTTTGCGCTCGGTTGCAAATGCAATAGAGCGAAGTTTGTCGAAACTGATACTCTTATCGACTACCAATGCCAAGTCTCGCTTAACCTCGGGGAATTTAGACAACTCCTCAGCAGTGACTTTGCTCTTCTTGGTCGATTTAATCAGTGCGTCAAAATCAATCTCTGCAAAGAAAACCTCATTGCGAACGTCACAACTGGCTGTAATCTTGCCCGAAACAACACCCATCTCAATAAATGGCTTGCCATTGAGTTGATAGCTGATTGCTTGATCGAACAAATCCGACGACGATGCCTCGTTGCGGAGTGTATTCAAATCTATGCCGAAACCGCCCAATAAACGCTCAACAATAGCTTTCAGAGTGAAATAGGTCGATTGCTCGGCTTTACTATTCCACAAAGTTGTCTTATCCATACCTGTTACGGCAATACCCAAACGGTAAATCTCGGAGTAGGGAGCAAGGCTATTTTCGGCTTGTTGCTCTTGTTTGCTTGCGTCGTAGAAATAGCAGTTGCCAAACTCAAATAATTTGAGGTTACCGTTTTTGCGGTTAGCATTCAGCGCAACAGCTTCGAGAGCGTTGAAAAGCAGGGTTTGACGCAAAACATTAAGATCTGCACTCAACGGATTGAGGATTTTAACGCAATTCGCTGCGGGGTAACTCGACAAACCCTCGTAGTACGACGATTTGGTCAGCGAGTTACTCATAATTTCGCTATAACCGTTAGCGGCCATAAAGTCGGCTGCTTTGTTGATAAGCGATGTTCTATTGGGTTTGGGTGCGTATGCCAATGTCGAGTTTACATGCTCCGGAATCTCGATATTATTGTAACCATAGATACGGAGGATATCTTCGATTAGGTCGGCCTCACGACGTACATCAACACGATATTGAGGAACTGCTACACTCAATACACCATCATTCTCATCCTCAATTGCAACATCAAGTGCAGTGATAATGCTTTTGATTGTTGTATCGTCAATATCTTTACCAATAAGTTTGCGTGTGCGGTCGAGTGACAACTCGAAACGGAAGGGCTCAAACTCAACGCTTTGGATATCGATAATATCGCTCGAAATCTCACCACCGGCCAACTCTTTGAAAAGCATAGCGGCGCGTTTCAGTGCATATACTGTAATATTGGGGTCGATACCACGCTCGAAACGGAACGAGGCGTCGGTGTTAAGTCCGTGACGCTTTGCCGTCTTACGAATACGCACAGGGTTGAAGTATGCACTCTCGATGAACAAGTTGGTGGTAGTGTCGCTAACTCCGCTAAACTCGCCACCAAATACGCCCGCAATACACATCGGCTTCTCGGCGTCGCAAATCATCAAATCCTCGGCCGAGAGTTTGCGCTCAACGCCGTCCAATGTTTTGAAAGGAGTACCCTCGGGGCAGGTGCGAACTACAATTTTACCACCTGCAATCTTATCTGCATCGAAAGCATGCAAAGGCTGACCCATCTCGTGCAAAATAAAATTGGTAATATCGACCAAGTTATTGTGCGGGTTAAGGCCTATTGCGCGCAGATAGTTCTGCATCCACTCGGGCGAAGGAGCGATTTTGGCACCTGTAATGGTTACACCTGCATAGCGAGGTGCGCCATCGGTATCCTCGACACTTACGGGGATATTGAGATTATGGTTATCAATAGCGAACTCATCAACCGAAGGTGCTTGCAAAGTGCACTCAACGCCATTGGCTTTGAGGTAAGCAGCCAAGTCACGAGCCACGCCATAGTGCGACATCGCATCTGCACGGTTGGGCGTAAGTCCGATACCGATTGAATAATCCTCTTGAATATTAAGGTACTCTTTGGCAGGAGTTCCAGGAACAGCCGATGCGTCCAAAACCATAATACCATCGTGACCTGTTCCGATACCGAGTTCATCTTCGGCACACAACATACCAAAAGACTCGACTCCACGAATTTTACTCTTCTTGATTTTAAAACCTTCGGTCTCGCCAATGGGGTACAGCACCGCTCCAATGGTTGCACACATCACTTTCTGTCCGGCAGCTACATTAGGCGCACCGCAGACGATGTTCAATGGCTCAGACTCTCCAACATTTACTGTTGTGATGTGAAGGTGGTCGGAGTCCGGGTGTTCGGTGCAGGTTAATACTTCGCCTACAACCACGCCGGCCAAACCGCCTTTAATGGTTTCAATCTTCTCGAAATCTTCAACTTCCAGACCTATATCGGTAAGTATTTCGGCCATTTTCTCTGCCGACAAATCACACGACAGATACTCTTTCAGCCACTTGTAAGAAACGTTCATTTTATAGAGGTTTATAAAAAATCGCTCAAAAATACGATTTTTTGCGGAATATTGTCACCATCAAGCCATATTTTATGGTATAAATTTTGTTTTTTTTGGGAACAAACCTAAAAATGCAACCATTATGAATAGCTCAGTCAAAGAAGTGGACAAATTCACTTTGCCCGAATTACCCTATGCTCTCGATGCTCTTTATCCTCAAATCAGCGAGGAGACAATGCGTTATCACTATGGCAAACACCACCAAGCCTATGTCAATAATCTGAATACACTGATTCACAACACGCCCTACGAGAACTACTCACTCGAAGAGATTGTTCTGCGTTCCGAAGGCTCTATTTTCAACAATGCGGCGCAGGTTTGGAATCACACATTCTATTTCGAGCAGTTATCTCCATTTCCGCAAGATGTCCCAATGGGTGTTTTGGCCGAAGCCATAGTACGAGATTTCGGTTCGCTCGAAAACCTTAAAAACGAGATTATAAGAACTGCTACCGCGCTTTTTGGCTCCGGTTGGGTGTGGCTGGCTTGTGACAAACGCGACAGATTAGCAGTCCTTCCGATGCAAAATGCGGGTAATCCTCTCACTCACGGTATGACCCCGCTATTGGCTGTTGATGTTTGGGAACACGCCTATTATATAGACTATCGCAATCGACGAGCAGACTCCATAGGGGCGTTGTGGGATAGGATAGATTGGGGGTGCATCGAAAAGCGTATGCCAAAGAACTAAAAGAGAAAATGTAGGGTTGCGAAATGAAATGTTTCGCAACCCTACTCATAAAAAAGTGTCGTTAAATTTTGTTTACACAACAAAAGGCCATACTTTTGCGGTGTTGTTTAAGCACTGACAGTTATGGATTGGCTTTCTACACTATTCATAGGAGAGGGTATAGCACACTCCGTATTGACAATCGCGTTGGTGATTGCTATCGGAACCTTTCTTGGAAAACACATCAAATTCAAGGGCATTTCACTTGGTATCACTTGGATACTATTTATGGGAATCGTCGCCTCGCATTTCGGAATGCGTATCGACTCAACGCTTCTCACTTTTGCCAAAGAGTTTGGACTTATCCTATTCGTATATTCTATCGGTTTGCAAGTAGGACCTAGTTTCTTTTCGTCGTTCAAAAAGGGCGGAATGACACTTGTCGGACTTGGCGCGCTCAATGTGCTGTTTGCCGTACTTGTTACCATTGCAATACACTACATAACCAAAGAGCCGATGTCCACAATGACGGGTGTAATGTCAGGTGCTGTAACCAACACCCCGGGTCTTGGTGCCGCACAAACCGTTTTTAGTGATACAATGGGCTACAACGACCCATCTATTGCGAGTGGTTATGCAGTTGCATATCCCATGGGTGTTGTCGGTGTTATCTTGTCGATGATTATCATTCGTGGCATATTTAAAATCAAACTCGACAAAGAGGATAGAGCCACCTCGACATCATCTCCTGCGGAGCATACAGCACGCCTTTCGATTGAGTTTACCAACCCTAATTTCAATGGGCTCAAAGTATCGGAGATTGGCAAATTCATCAATCGTTCGTTTATCATTTCGCGTATTCGTCACGCCGACAATACTATTCAAATTGCATCGGGAGAGTCACGCCTGACTATTGGCGACAAACTGTTTGTAACAACCAGCGAGGCAGACCAAGAGGCTATTACAACACTGCTTGGTAAACCTGCCAAAGATATGAAAGCAGGAGATTGGGTTAAACTCGACAGCCAACTTGTATCTCGCAAAGTTATGATTACCAAAAGCAAGTTTAATGGTCATACCATTGGCTCATTGCACTTGCGTAATAATTATGGTGTCAATGTTACGCGTGTCTATCGTGCCGGAGTGGATTTGATTGCTTCACCTGACCTCGAATTGCAATTTGGCGACCGCTTGGTTGTTGTCGGTACCGAAGCAGCGTGTGCATCAGTGGGCGAGCTTATGGGTAACTCGACTAAACAGCTCCGAGAACCTAACTTGGTAGCGATTTTTGTGGGTGTTGTGTTGGGCGTTATCTTGGGCTCAATTCCTATTGCATTCCCCGGTTTGAGCCAACCTGTTAAACTTGGTTTGGCTGGTGGACCGCTTATCGTAGCAATCGTAATGAGCCGCTTTGGTCCCCATTTCCGAGTGCGCACCTATACAACTGTTAGTGCAAACCTTATGTTGCGCGAGATTGGCATTTCGTTATTCCTTGCCTCCGTTGGCTTGGGTGCAGGCGAAACATTTGTTGAATCGATTGTAGCAGGCGGTTATTGGTGGGTACTTTATGGCGTATTGATTACTATGATTCCCGTTATAATTGTGGGCGTACTATCCCGTTGGGTGTTGAAACTCAACTACTACTCGATTATCGGTATGTTAGCAGGTAGCAACTGTAACCCCATTGCCTTGGCCTATGCCAACTCGCTGAGCAGCAACGATGCTTCGTCGGTAAGTTACTCTACGGTCTATCCGTTTGCGATGTTCCTGCGGGTTTTGGTAGCACAGTTGTTGGTGCTTATGTAATAAAAAAGCGACGAGTTTTCGTCGCTTTTTTTATTTCCTCGTGTAATTTACAAACCTAAATGGGTGTTCAAATTTCTCTCCTCGCTTAAACGTTTCGGAAGATATCTCTTTCCACTCTGCGCCAATCTCGGGGAAATAGGTGTCGCCCTTGTATTCGGCATCAACATAAGTGATATATAACTTATCGGCCAACGGCATCGCTTGACGATAAATCTCGCCGCCACCAATCACAAATGCCTCATCTTCGTCGGCGCACATTGCCAAAGCCGCTTGCAGTGACTCTGCTCGAAGACAACCCTCGGCGCTCCATTCGGCATTACGTGTAATAACGATATTCTTACGATTGGGTAGAGCTCTACCGATAGAGTCAAATGTTTTACGGCCCATTATAACGGTATGGCCCGAAGTTATCTGTTTGAAATGACGCAAATCCTCCGAGATGTGCCACAACAGATCACCACCGCCACCAATCACGCCACCTTGGGCGACTGCTACAATTATCGAAATCATACGGCGATAGGTGCTTTAATGGTAGGATAGGGGTCATACTCTTCCAAAGTAAAATCCTCGTAACGGAAATCAAATAACGATTTCACCTCGGGATTCAACTTCATACGGGGCAACTTGCGCGGTGTACGCTCCAACTGTGTTGCCACTTGCTCCATATGGTTAAGGTAGATATGTGTATCGCCTAATGTATGCACAAATTCGCCGGGTTGCAATCCTGTAACTTGCGCAATCATCATTGTCAGCAAGGCGTAACTTGCGATGTTAAACGGCACTCCGAGGAATACATCGGCACTACGTTGATAGAGTTGGCACGATAATTTACCGTCAGCAACATAGAATTGGAATAGCGCGTGACACGGAGGCAGAGCCATATTATCGATATCAGCAACATTCCAAGCGCTAACCACCAAACGACGAGAGTTGGGATTATTGCGAATCTGCTCCACAAGTTGTGCAATTTGGTCAATATGACCGCCATCGGGGGTGGGCCAGCTACGCCATTGGTAACCGTAGATGTGGCCGAGATCACCATTCTCATCAGCCCACTCGTCCCAAATAGTTACCTTATTATCATGCAGATAACCAACGTTGGTATCGCCAGCCAAGAACCACAACAACTCGTGAATAATCGAACGCAGGTGAAGCTTCTTGGTTGTTAGCAACGGAAAACCTTCGCTCAAATCAAATCGCATCTGATGACCGAAGACACTCTTCGTTCCCGTACCCGTACGATCGCCTTTTATGGTACCTTCGCTCATTATTCGGTTGAGCAAATCGAGATACTGTTTCATTCTATTATAGTTTTACTAATTTCATATTACCTTCGGCATCAAGCACAGCGTAATGCGGCTCCTCAATCCACTCTCCGAGGAATAATACGCGACTACGCTCGTTGAGAGGATAATCGACAGCCGTATGTATATGTCCAAAGACATAATAGTCTATCGGCAAACCTGTGTCGGCCCATTCACGCGCATATTGCACCAACAATTCGTCCTCACCTCGGAACTCCATTTTAATAGCTTTGGATTTGCGGCTATGTCCGCTCCACCAATGGCCAAAACGCATTGCCCAACCGGTCGGCACCAGATTACGGAATAGAAAGCGCGCCAAATTTGAGCGAAAAACACCATTCATAAGACGCAACATAGGTTGGCCCTGTGTCTTGATATTATCTCCGTGAGCAACCATTATGGTTTTGCCGGCGTGCTTGACAAGCTCGCCTCGATAGTGCATAATCATACCACACTCCTTCGCAAAATAGTCACGTACCCACATATCGTGGTTACCCGTAAAGAAATGCACCTTTATACCCGCATCAGTCATCTCGGCAATTTTACCGAGTGTACGAGTAAAGCCGCGAGGTACAACCTGACTATATTCAAACCAAAAATCGAAGATGTCACCAACCAAATAGACCTCTTTGGCATCGTGACGGATAGATTCCAACCACGCCGTAAAGACCCTCTCGCGAGCGTGATTATCCTGGTCCAATGTAAGACCTAAATGCGTATCTGATGCGAAATAAATCATCGGTACTATTGCAGCATTTCGTAAAGTTGGGTGACAAGTTCCTGACCGAACAAGTTTTTGGCAACCATATTACCCTCGCCATCAATCATGAAATTCGACGGAAGAGATGTAATATTATAGGCATTGTATGCCGGACACGATGCGCCTCGGAAGTCACACAGACTATACCAAGGCAATTTTTGATTCTGCACAGCATTTACCCATGTAGGTTTCGAGGTGTCAAGCGATATTTGATAAACCTCGAAGCCCAACTTTTTATACTCTTCGTATATGGCTTTAAGTTCGGCATTACTTGTTGCCGAATCAGGCATATCTGCACGCCAGAAATAAACAAGTGTTGCTTTATTTTTGGCTACGATGTCGGCCAAATCAATCTTCTGACCATATATATTGGGAAGTGATACGGGAGGGAATCCAACCGGATTTGCCAATTGTTCCGACAACTCTGTTTGCAGCTTTCTTTGCTCCTCCATACGTTTAATATCACGTTGTAATGCGGTCAGATATCGCGAAGAAGGGTAGTTGACACTTACAGAATCTGCCACCATACGATAATAAACAATATCGCCCTCGCCATTGAAGAGAATGTCATCTCCGGGCAGGCGTTGATACAAGGCATAAAGTCCCGCCAACGACGAAGCATTACGCACGATGAAACCTATATGCTCGCGTTTAATTTCGTAATATTTCTTGATATAGCTTTCGGTTAATGTCTGACGTTTTGCCTCTTCTTTCTCCTCCATATACTGTTTCGACAAATCGGCAAGCGCAGTAGCACCTTCGGCCAAAAGCGCACTAACTTGTTGTACAGCCTCGGATTCAGCCGAGCCCTCGATACGATAGTTTTGTGCCAAACGTCCCATTGATGTAAGGACAATGTCCTCACCGGGAGATACAATCACCGGAATAAACTCCTCACCACAACGAATGTTATAAATCGATGTCTGCTTGTCGGCAAGTTTAATATCGAACTCAAATGCGCCTTTATCATCGGTCTTGGTCGAGTCGATGATTGTCATCGCGCCGGGCATTATACTTTCGAGGTAGATTGTTGTATTGGTTTTGTCGGCGAACGCACCTTCGATATTTGCCTTTTGGTTATTACAAGCAAAAAGCAATGTCGTCATCGCCAATATTGCAATATGGTTACGCTTCATAGTTCAAGTTAAATGTATGCAAATATACGTTTTTTTGTATAAATAAACGTACTATTCACCTATCAAAGTATATTTCGGGGTAGTGCTACTAATGTCGAGGTGATTGTCGTTGTTGTTTCTTGAAGTTTTTTGCACCGTTTTTCTTGGCACCATTGCGTTTGACATAGCCCGTATTGCGCTGTTTGTAGTCGCTTTTGAGGTTATTTATAGCAACCTCATCAACCTCAATATCATTTTTGGACAGTCGCTTTATATCTTTAATGATAAGTTCGTTATTGGGGTGCTCCTGATTATACTCATAGCTCTTGGCACGCATATATCGAGCGACATTTCCGATTGCGACATCTCGCGCTTGTGTATCCTTCGACTGCTCAATCTGACAAATTATACGTTGAATGTATTTGCCATAGTGTTTGAGTTTAATCTGCTTGCTCGGATATTTCAACGGTTTGGGAGCCGGATTGAACGAATCGGCCGCAGGCATAGGGTATGGCGAATCCACATCTAACTGATAGTCAGACATAATAAATAAGTGGTCCCATAATTTGCGGTTAAAATCAGCCGAGTCGCGCAACGTGGGATTGACATTTCCCATCACACCGACTACGATGTATGCTTGTTGTGTGCGTTGAGCGCGATCCTCAATGGTGAGCAGGTAATCTACCATATCGTGGATATGACGACCATACTCGGGCAGGCGCAATTTTTGCCTTTCAAAAGTGTGTTTTTTCAACATATAAGAGTGTTGTATAGGTTGGTGTGAGAGGCTTTGCACAAAAGAGCTGTTTCTTGATGCAATTAGCCCTCTACAATAATGACAACGGTTTAGTTTGGGATATCAGAAACCCATTACAGGCCGTTGTGCTTAATTTCTTTGAATAAGATTTGTTTGTCTAACTTTGGACAAAGTTAATGCTATTTTTTAAATTGTCAAGTAAATGTTGAGAGTTTTAATCGTTGATGGCCTTCGTGCCGTTCGGAATCAATTGAGTGAAAGATTATCTTTCGAGGGATATACAATCGATACTGTCGAAAGTATTGAAGAGTGTTCCAAGTTTGGTGCCGAATCTCGTTATGATGTGACATTGTGCGACTCGGCCGAAGTTGGGCAACGGTTAGGTATCCCATTTATTGTGGTTGCACACAATTCGTCGGTCGATACGATTATCACGGCCTTCCGCCGAGGCGCCTACGATGTTGTCCCTATGCCCGTCGATATGAATATTATTTTGGACGCATTGCGACGACTTGCTACACAAATCGAACAACGCATACCAGAGCCCGTTCGCGCCGTTAGATGCAAACATACATTTAGTGTGGATCCGATTGTTGGCGACTCCACTCCGATACGACGAGTCAAATACCTTATTGACCGAGTTGCGCCCTCCGAAGCACGGGTGTTGGTGGTGGGGCCAAACGGAACAGGAAAAGAGTTGGTTGCTCGTTGGTTGCACGAGAAGAGTAGCCGCAGCGGAGGTCCATTTGTCGAGGTAAACTGCGCTGCCATTCCTTCGGAATTGATCGAAAGCGAACTATTCGGGCACGAAAAGGGTGCTTTTACTTCGGCCATCAAACAACGTCGGGGTAAGTTTGAGCAGGCCAATGGCGGAACGCTTTTTATGGACGAGATTGGCGATATGAGCCTTTCGGCACAAGCCAAAGTGTTACGAGCACTTCAAGAGCGTAAAATAAGCCGAGTTGGAAGCGACAAGGATTTGGACGTTGATGTGAGAATTATCGCTGCAACCAACAAAAATCTTCCCGAAGAGATTCAACAGGGGCATTTTCGCGAGGATCTCTATCATCGTTTGAGTGTAATCGTCATCTCCGTTCCGCCACTCAAAGAGCGTCTTGACGATATTCCACAACTTGTAGCATATTTCGCCGACAAAATTTGTGAGGAGTATGCCATACCTGTTAAGCGTATCGACACAGAGGCGATCGCGTTACTTAAACAGATGCCTTGGCGAGGCAATATTCGGGAGTTGCGCAATGTTATAGAACGACTTATAATATTAAGTGGCGAACAGATTACAGCCGAAGATGTTCGTATGTATGTAGAAAGCCCTGCGTTCGCCTAAAAACGCAGGGCCTTCAAAAATACTATATGTGCTTAACTACAAACCGCGAACTCGTTTTTCCCACTCCCAAGCACATTTGAGAGTATCATCGAGCGAACGCTCTGCTTTCCAACCGAGTTCCGTCTCGGCCAAAGTGGTATCTGCCCACACCGACTCAACATCACCGGGACGACGACCAACAATCTTGTAATTAAGTTTCAGATTATTAACCTTCTCGAATGTATTAACCAACTCCAATACCGAAACAGCGCGACCCGTACCAATATTGAAAATCTCGTAACGCTCCTTATTCTTACCATCAAGCATACGGCTAACAGCTGTAACGTGTGCCTTTGCCAAGTCCACAACATCGATATAGTCACGCAAGCACGAACCGTCAGGAGTATTATAATCGTCACCAAATACGCTCAAACACTCACGCACACCTGCGGCAGTTTGAGTAATAAAAGGCACAAGGTTGTTGGGTACACCTTTGGGCAACTCACCAATGAGCGCCGAGGGGTGTGCTCCGATGGGGTTGAAGTAACGCAATGCAATACCTTTAAGCGAAGCCGATGCGGCAACGGTATCACGCAAAATATCTTCGCACATCTGTTTGGTATTACCATAAGGCGATGTTGCAGGTTTACGGGGCGTTTGCTCTGTTGCTGGCAATACATCAGGTTGGCCATAAACCGTTGCCGACGACGAGAATACGATGTTATCCACACCAAACTTTGCAGCAGTTTGCAACAAAGTTACAAAGGTCTCAACGTTATTTGAGTAGTATTTAAGAGGCTCTGCAACCGACTCACCTACGGCTTTGAAAGCGGCAAAGTGAATGACTGCGTCAATCTTGTAGTCGCTGAACAGTTTTTCCATAGCCTCACGATCAAGGCAGTTCATCTCTACAAAAGGAATCTCTTTGCCTGTGATGGCACGAACACCCTCGACACCGCTCATATCGGAGTTAGAAAGGTCGTCTGCAATTACTACATCATAACCGGCAGCTGTCAGTTCGACTGTGGTATGCGAGCCAATATATCCCGCACCTCCGGTAACCAATACACATTTACTCATAATTGAAAATATTTTAGTTTTTGTATTTAATCCATTTGTAAAGTTCGCCAAAACCAACTCTCTTACCATAGGTAAGGATTCCCGTCTTATAGATACGTCCCGCTAATTGCACCACGACTACAAATGTAGCATACAACAGTGCCAAGGACAATACAATCTCCCACATAGGAACGCCATAAGGAATACGGGCAATCATTACAATAGGGGAGGTAAACGGTATCAAACTTCCCCACAACGCAATAGAGCCTTCGGGGTCGCTCATAGCGATAAACATAACTATCAATCCCGCGATAATCGGCATAGTAACTAATGCCTCCAACTGATTGGAACTATGTGCATCATCACAAGCGCTACCAACCGCTGCAAACATCGCCGCATATAGCAAATAGCCACCGACAAAGAGCAAAACGAAACAAGCCGCCAAACCAAGCGAATATATCGGATTCATAATCATTCCGATTGCTTGTGACGAATTTGCCACATCGCCCATCATAAGCATATTGCTTGCCGAAACCAATTCTGCCGAATCCCAGACCTCTCTCGGCATCAACCCATTCATAATTGCACCACCCAAGACTCCAATCACAACTATCCATATTGCAATTTGTGTTAGGGCGACATAGGCGACACCTATGATTTTACCCATCATCAACTCGAATGGCTTAACGCTTGAAACCATCACTTCGAGCACTCGGTTACTCTTCTCCTCGATGACGCCATACATCACCTGTGCACCATATTTCAGCACAAGGATATACATCACAAAACCAAACAGATAAGCAAGTATATATGCAACAATACTTGAAGTACTTGTTTCGACGCCATAGTCGTCTATGACAAAACTTCCAATCTGTATTTTACTCTCGACATTGGCGAGTATTTCATCGAGGTTTTCAATGTTGTAACCTTTCAGTTTTTCGTTTTCGACAATCCTTTTGATATCGTGCGAAATAATATGTTCGACATCTATCGTAAGGGGCGAAAATGAATACAATTGTACATCGCTACCATCATTGAGAATATTTGAGCCTATCAACAAAATGCCCCAATCCTCCTCGCTATGATGATATTTTAGTTCGTCAATATTTTGCTTCTTGCTCTGCTTATATATAATATTGGAGTGGCTTTGCAAATTGGGTGCGACGACACCACTTTGGTCGATTACGGTAATCTGTTTCGTACCATCGGGTTTATGTTCCACCAGCCAACAAGCAAGCAGAGTTATGCCCAACAATAGGATAGGGGTGAGGATAGTCGTAATAACGAAACTGCGTTTACGCACTCTCTCACGCCACTCGCGGCCTGCTATGATTCCGATTTTACCCATTCTGCTGCTCTGTTACGGCGCTTATAAATATATCGTTCATATTTGGAACAACCTCTGACAACGACACTATATCAACCTCGTCGTTTATGCGTGTAATCACTGGGCGCAATGCATTTTTGTCGGACAAACGGAAGCGAAGTTTTGATTCGCCAAAGCCCTCTTCACATTGCAGTACGGTAGCCCAAGGAGTCATGGCTGTCAAGAGTCTGCGTTCATTTCCTTTAAATCGCAGTTCATAAACATCTGTTCCGTGTTGATGACGAATATCCTCTATTCGCCCCGACATCACCACACGTGACTTGTCAAGTAAGGTGATATGCTCACACATCTCCTCGACTGACGTCATATCGTGTGTCGACAGAATAATTGTAGTACCCTCCTCGCTTAATCTCTGAATCTCCTGCTTGAACAAATCGGCATTCACGGGGTCAAAACCACTAAATGGCTCGTCAAAAATCAGTAATTCAGGTTTGTGCAAAACAGTTGTAATGAACTGCACCTTTTGCGCCATACCTTTGCTCAACTCTGCGACAGACTTATTCCACCAGCCCTCGATACCGAACTTTGCAAACCACATTTTAAGTTCACGAGTAGCATCGTTACGCGACATTCCTTTCAATCGCGCAAAGTAAATCGCCTGCTCGGCTACTTTCATTCCCTTATACAGACCTCGCTCCTCGGGCATATATCCGATTCGGGCAACATCTGCCGGGGATAGGGGGCGGCCATAAAAAAAGACAGAGCCACTATCGGGAGTCGTTATTCTGTTGATAATCCGAAGCAGAGTGGTCTTGCCCGCACCATTAGGCCCGAGCAGACCATAAATCTCTCCTCGTTTTATCTCTGCCGAAACATCATTCAGTACCGTTTGGTCACCGAAGTGTTTGCAGATATGTTCAACTCTCAAAACAGGCTCCATCAGCCACAAAAAGTGTTTTGCGCGTTTAGATTTGGCTTGCGATGTACTCGCCAACCTCCGAAGTTGAGTAGCACTTCTCGCCCTTTTGAGCAAGGTCCTCGGTCACGACACCCTCAGTCAAAGCCTTATCCACCGCTTTACGAACAGCTGCACCCTCCTCTGTGAGACCTACGTGTTCGAGCAACATAGCTGCCGAAAGGATTGTCGCCATCGGGTTTGCAATGTTCTTGCCTGCTGCTTGGGGATACGAACCGTGAATAGGCTCAAACAAAGCAACTTTCGAGCCGATACTTGCCGAAGGAAGCATACCAAGCGAGCCACTGATTACACTTGCCTCGTCGGTCAAAATATCGCCAAACATATTCTCGGTAACAACCACATCGAAATATGTCGGTTGGCGAATGATTTGCATCGCAGCATTATCAACGAACATATAGTCGAGTTTGATATTGGGGTACTCGGGGGCAATACCTTGTGCAACCTCTCTCCACAAACGCGAAGTCTCCAATACGTTTGCTTTATCCACAACGGTCAAGTGACCACGACGTTTGCCTGCCAAGTCAAAAGCCAAACGAACAATGCGGTCAATCTCCTCGCGAGTATATTTACAAGTATCAACAGCGTAGGTGTTAGCCTCGTCACGACCTTGCGGCTCGCCAAAATACATACCGCTGGTCAATTCGCGCACGCATACGAAATCGGCTCCATCAACAACCTCCTTTTTAAGTGGCGAGCGGTCTGCCAACGATGCGAACAGTTGAATGGGGCGCAAATTTGCGAACAAGCCCAATTTCTTACGCATAGCCAACAAGCCTTGCTCGGGGCGCACCTTCGATGTGGGGTTATTATCATATTTGGGGTCGCCAATGGCACCGAACAAAACTACATCATTTGCCAAGCAAATCTCGTGAGTCTCATCGGGGTAGGGGTTACCTGTTGCATCAATAGCGCAAGCACCTACCAACGCTTTGGTATATGTGAATTTGTGGCCAAACTTCGCTTCAACGGCATTCAATACGCCTACGGCTTGGTCGATAATCTCGGGTCCGATACCATCGCCCGGGAGCAAAGCAATTTTCAGTTCCATATCTTTTTGTTATTTTTATTGTTCTACTTTCTCGGTTACATTCAAGATTCGCAACGCATCAAGGAATGCCTCTGCTGCGGCACGTGTAGTGTCTGTGTGCGCTGCAAAACCGTGCACAATTTTATTGTCGCATTGAACGTGAATATGAACACGCCCAACGTCATTACAACCGCGAGTCATAGCCTGTGTCAAGAACTCGGTAATTTGAACTTGCTCGTTGATGAGCGATTTAATAGCGGTCACCACTGCATCTACCGGACCATTTCCGGTGGCAGTTGCCAAACGCTCGTGGTCGCCAAATTTCAACACAACGGTAGCAGTCGGCACAAGTGTACCGGTTGTAACCTGCAAGAATTTAAGCGAAATTGTTTGCTTTTTAAGACGGTCAACATCGCCTACAAGGTAGAGCAAATCGTAGTCATGTACCTCTTTCTTCTTGTCGGCCAAGTCGAGGAACTTTTGATAGATGTCATCAACCTCCTCTTTGGTAAGGTCGTAGCCGAGCAACTCCAAGCGGTGTGCCAATGCTGCACGACCACTGCGAGCCGTAAGGGCAATAACCGACTCGTTGATACCGACATCTTTGGGGTCGATAATCTCGTATGTCTCGCGTTGTTTGAGCACGCCGTCTTGGTGAATACCCGACGAGTGTGCAAAAGCATTGCTGCCGACAATCGCCTTGTTGGGTTGTACGGGCATATTCATCAAGCTCGATACGGTGTGCGACGCTTTGGTGATAAGTTGCGAGTTGATACCTGTGTCGATATCAACCTCCTTGTGACAACGAAGTGCCATAACAACCTCTTCGAGCGAGGTGTTACCCGCGCGCTCGCCGATACCGTTGATTGTAACCTCTGCCTGACGAGCTCCGTTCAGCACACCAGCCAGCGTGTTCGCAGTTGCCATTCCGAGATCGTTATGACAGTGTGTCGAGATAATCGCCTTGTCGATGTTCGATACATTATCAACCAGATATTTGATTTTGGCACCATACTCGCCAGGGAAGCAATAACCCGTAGTATCGGGAATATTGACAACGGTAGCACCCGCCTTAATTACTGCCTCTACCACACGAGCCAAATACTCATTGTCGGCGCGACCAGCGTCCTCGGCGTAGAACTCAACATCCTCGACATATTTCTTGGCGTGCTTAACCGCAGCAACCGCTCTCTCGATAATCTCCTCGGGAGTTGAGCGCAATTTGTCGTAGATGTGTTGGGGCGAAACACCAATACCGGTGTGAATGCGTTTATGTTTTGCAAGCGCGAGTGCATCGGCCGCCACATCAATATCTTTCTGCACGGCACGAGTCAGTGCGCAGATAGTGGGGCGCGACACAGCTTTTGAAATTTCGCGTACGGAGTTGAAATCTCCGGGGCTCGAAATGGGGAATCCTGCCTCAATAATGTCCACTCCCAATGCTTCAAGGAGTTTTGCCACCTCGATTTTCTCGGTGGTATTCAACTGACAACCAGGGACTTGTTCTCCATCACGAAGAGTAGTGTCGAATATAAAAAGTTTGTCTGCCATATAAGTTTGGATATTAACAATAAATCATATTTAGTTCAAAGTCCACAAATATAGGTATAAAACTCAAAATATTCGTTAAAAAATTGAAAAACATCATTTATTGAAAAAAAAATCCAAAAAATTTGGAAGTGTCGAATAAATGTTCTTATATTTGCACCCCGAAAGCGAAAGGGTTTTACTTTTGCGATTGAGCCCAGATGGCGGAATTGGTAGACGCGTTGGTCTCAAACACCAATGGAGCGATCCGTGCCGGTTCGATCCCGGCTCTGGGTACTGAAGCGAGGAAAGTTGCAAAACTTTCCTCGCTTTGTTTTTTTTCAAACATTTATGCTCAAACAAAAAAGGAGGCCGAAGCCTCCCTTTTGAATAAAAGTTTAAGTTATTTCACTTTTTTAGCCACACTCATAAAACAAACAGCACTACCTTTATCTACAGCCATATCTGCATCTGTAGCATTTGCGATGATTGATGCCGTTTGAGTTATTACATCAGCATCTATGCCATCAAAACTCCAATGCTCTAATAATTCTGCTATCTCATTAAAACTATTATCACATTGGGCCAGTTCAACCTTGTGCTTATCAATAATTTCGACCCACTTCTGTTGGATATCTTGTGGGATACATCCATTCGCACCGAATTTATCGGAACAAAAAGACTCTAATAAACTTTTAACATTCATAGGATTGGATTGTTTATTGTACAATATAGCGATGATTTCCAAACTCTAACTCTTTTATTTTCTGTATATTCACTTCGCGCCTTCCATCATCGCAAGTTATGAAAAAGTGTGTTGGACGAGCATTCTTCATATTAAATAGTACCAAAACCTTTTCTGGTAATACAACTCCTTTATAAATGTTGCCATCATTCATCACAACTTCAATATTATTTATAAATTCCTCGTTGTCATACCACCTATCTATGACGTTATAAAGCTCCATGATATTTATAATCTGTTCTTTCATCTTCTATTTTTTTATTCAAAATCATAAGGTCTAATGCGTGATTCATACTTATACCAATTCTGCTGATTGTAACCATCAGTCGTTGAATTATATTTTATATATTCTTCATACGAGGAACGAGGTACATAGACACATACTACATAATAGCTTCCTAAATAAAATGTAGAGTGTATTGCAGGAGGTGTCGTAGGCTTACAATATATACTTTCCAAATAACTACAGTTATCGAATGCCGAAATTCCAATCTTCGTAACGCTCTCGGGAATAGTGATGCTTGTCAGCGAGCGGCAACCATCGAATGCATAACTTCCAATCTCAGTAACGCCTTCGGGAATAGTATATTCTGTAGCTCCACAACCGATAGCAAATGAGTTAAGTGTGCCATCTATAATAAGACATCTACCATCCTCTGATGCAAACTCACCATAAAACGCTTTCAGGCTGCTACAACCAGAGAATGCAGACTCTCCAATCTCAGTAACGCCATTACCAATGGTTACATTTGTCAGCGAGGTGCAACCATCGAATGCATAACCTCCAATCTCAGTAACGCCTTCGGGAATAGTATATTCTGTAGCTCCACAACCGATAGCAAATGAGTTAAGTGTGCCATCTATAATAAGACATCTACCATCCTCTGATGCAAACTCACCATAAAACGCTTTCAGGCTGCTACAACCAGAGAATGCAGACTCTCCAATCTCAGTAACGCTATTGCCAATGGTTACATTTGTCAGCGAGGAGCAACCCTCGAATGCAGATTCTCCAATCTCAGTAACGCCATTGCCAATGGTTACATTTGTCAGCGAGGTGCAACCCCCGAATGCATACCATCCAATCTTCGTAACGCCATCTGGAATAGTTATATTTGTCAGCGAGCGGCAATCATAGAATGCATAATTTCCAATCTCAGTAACGCCCTCGGGAATAGTGATGCTTGTCAGCGAGCTGCAATGATGGAATGCCCAATCTCCAATCGAAGTAACGCTATCGGGAATAGTGATGCTTGTCAGCGAGGTGCAATATGCGAATGCATAACTTCCAATCGAAACAACACCCTCGGGAATGATAATTCTTGTTAGGTTGCTGCACGAACTAAATACAGACCTTCCAATCTCTATAATACTTCCGTGAATAACCAACATACCTTGCCCGTTTTCATAGGTATTAGAAGTATAGGATAAGTTTTGGGGATCTACGACTTTGCCATCAGTGGTGGTGTAACGTATAACATAATCCATAAGATTTTGCTTCACCACTAACTTAATAGTTTTGTCTGCACAACGGAGCCAGAAAGTAGCCTCGCGGTCATCGTAAGTTACATCTGCCGAGAAGGTCACCTTTAGTCCATCTTCATTTGCCTCGCCACTTGTTACGGAAGGTGTACACCAATCACTTGTACCCGAAATCACCCAAGCATAGTTGCTATATACGATAACATCTACACTGCCACCATAAGGCAATATCGAGATCTCCTGCTTATTGACCTCGAAAAAGATTTCATTGGGTTGTTCGGTATTAGGGGTGTCATTCGGTTTTGGTGGTTCTTCAACGCCCGTTTCGCAAGAGGTAAAAAGCACTCCTACCGCTGCCAATAAAAGAAATAGTTTTTTCATAGTAATTATAATTTTGAGCTAATTTTGTTTCCAAATCAAATTACCATATCATCTCCGCTATGGTGGGGCTATTAAAAAAGAAAGTGTGGAGATGATTTTCGTCTATCTGTTGAAGGTTGTGGCGAACCCGAATCTAAATAAACGATACAATGCCCCACACTTGGATAGTATGGGGTATATGCACAAATAGTGCATAGCCACATAGCTACACAAGAAATGAGTGCTATTCGTCATCCTTAGATTCAAAGAAAATTGCCACATTTTCAACAAGGAAGTGCGAAAACACTTTCGTATGTAATCGTCGGACTATCTGCCCGACACCACAAAATTAAAAAATGTTTCGCAAACGAACAACACCCACAGGGACATTGTTTTGGCACAAGAAAAAACGAACCAAAGGACATGGCAACAAAATGCACTGAAATAAAAAGCGTTTTTATCCAACCGTCCCCGCATTAGTGAGTTATATCGTCTTTATACCTAAAAATATATTAAAAATTTTTAGTAAATAACAAAAAAGGGTTATCTTTGTCGCCGTTTTGGAGTATTTTGCCACAAGACATCGGTGCAAGGCCGATTCACGGCACAGTAAAACATCTAAAAATTAAATATAAATTTATTGAGGTATGTTTACTATTTTCAAAGGCGCAAACCTTGTTGAGAAGTATCAAAAGGCGAAACGCGAAAAGAAAGAGGCTGAGGGTATTAGCCTTGGTAAAGTGCTGAAAATCGTCATTCCGATTATCGTTGCACTTATCGTATGGTTTCTTCCTGCAACTTCGTTCGGAATTGCAGATTTGACCGTAACACAACAACGCGTGATGGCAATCTTCGTATTTGCTATCTTCATGTGGATTATGGAGGGTATTCCTTCGTGGTCAACTTCGATGGTTGTTGTAGTTCTCTTGTTGTTCACTTGCTCGGACAGCAGTTTGGCTTTCCTTACAGGCGAGGGCGACTTGGTTACCAAAGAGGGCACAAGCCTCAAATGGAACGAGTTGGGTACTTGGATTAACTACAAATCCATTATGCACTGCTTTGCAGACCCGATTATCATGCTGTTTATCGGTGGTTTTATCCTCGCTATCGCAGCAACCAAAACAGGTCTTGACTCGGTATTGGCTCGCGTAATGCTCAAACCCTTCGGTACCAAATCGGAGAATGTATTGCTCGGTTTCTTGGTTGTTACCGGTATCTTCTCGATGTTTTTGAGCAACACAGCAACCGCCGCTATGATGTTGGCATTCCTTACCCCCGTATTGCGTGCTTTGCCCGCCGACGGTAAAGGTAAGATTGCTTTGGCACTCGCTATTCCTATCGCAGCAAATGTTGGTGGTATTGGTACTCCTATCGGAACACCTCCCAATGCTATTGCTCTGAAATTCTTGAACGACCCCGAGGGATTGAATATGGGTATCGGTTTCGGTCAATGGATGGCCTTCATGATGCCTTTCACTTTGGTTCTTCTGTTCATCGCTTGGATGTTGCTCAAAAAGATGTTCCCCTTCAAACAAAAGACTATCGAGTTGCAAATTGATGGCGAGTTCAAGAAAGACTGGCGTTCGATTGTAGTTTATATTACTTTTGGTGTGACCATTCTGTTGTGGATGCTCGATAAAGTTACAGGCGTAAACTCGAATGTTGTTGCAATGTTGCCCGTCGGTGTATTCTGTGCCATTGGTGTTATCACTCGTCGCGACTTGGAGCAAATCAGTTGGTCGGTACTTTGGATGGTTGCCGGTGGTTTTGCCCTTGGT
This sequence comes from Rikenellaceae bacterium, assembly GCA_015060105.1. Lineage (GTDB taxonomy): Bacteria > Bacteroidota > Bacteroidia > Bacteroidales > Rikenellaceae > UBA940. The sequence continues at coordinate 65,270 of SUZD01000007.1, forward strand.
GTTGCCCTCAAAGAGACAGGTCTTGGTAGCGCATTGGTAAGCTCAATTCCTTTCGGAACATGGCCTCCCGTAATCGTAATCATTGGCTCGGGCTTGATTTGCTATGTTATGGCAAACTTTATTTCGCACACTGCAACTGCAAACCTTTTGGTTCCCATTCTTGCACTTCTGGGTGCTTCGGTTGCAGATGGTGGTATTCTCGAAATTTTGCAACCCGTTGGTGGTATTTCGACATTGCTGATTGGCGTAGCCCTCGGTTCTTCGTTGGCGATGATTTTGCCTATCAGTACACCTCCTAATGCAATGGCTCACGCAACCGGTATGATTGAGCAAAAAGATATGATTAAGACAGGTTTGATTATCGGTGCAATTGGCTTGTCGCTCGGATATGGAATGTTGATTATCCTCGGCTCTAACGGCCTTATCTAATCAACACCAACACATAAAAAGAAAGAGCGTTCGTGTGAACGCTCTTTCTTTTTGCACATATCATAGATTAGTTTCCTTGCTCGCAGATAAATTTGATGCGTACCAATCGAATCTCCTCCTCGGTGTATTCACGACCCAACTCATTTACGGCTTCGGCCAATGAATCGGACTCCGCATCCTCTTTGAAGTATAGGTATATATCCTCGGCCTTATCCTCGTCCATATATTCATTGATATAGTACGAGATATTGAGTTTGGTACCCGAATTTACGATAGTTTCAATCTCTGTCAGCAACTCATCGAAATCAAGATCTTTGGCGCGCGCAATATCCTCGAAGTCCATCTTGCGGTCAATGCTCTGAATGATGAATATCTTATTCGCGCTCTTGCCACCCACGCTCTTAACGACCATATCTTGCGGGCGGATAATATCCTTCTCCTCGACATAGTCCTTGATGAGCTTGATAAAAGGTGCACCAAATTTTTGCGCCTTACCGGCTCCAACACCCTGGATATTCTGCAACTCCTCAATTGTGATAGGGTAGTGAATCGACATATCCTCCAACGAGGGGTCTTGGAATACCACAAACGGAGGCAGCGAATGGTCGCGAGCCACCTTCTTGCGCAAATCCTTCAACATTGCATACAGCTCTTCATCTGCGACCGAGCCACCTTTGCCCATACCGGGGATAGCACTCTCTTCCTTCGGTTCGGCATCGTAGTTGTGATCGAGCGTAATCTCAACCTTGTGAGGTTTTGTCATATATGCACGACCTTTATCATTGACCGATATAAGTCCGTAGTTCTCGATATTCTTATCAATCATGCCCTGAATCAGAGCCTGACGAATAACGGCACCCCAGAATTTGTTGTCGTGCCCTTTTTCACCACAGCCAAAGAAGTCGCATTTATTGTGACCGTAACTCTTAATCATAGCGGTCACCTTACCCAACATAACGTTGATAAGGTAGTCGATTTTGAACTTATCACCAAGCTTCTCCAAAACGCCAAGCATCAGCACCATATCTTTGGTTACATCAACTTTTGGTTTAGGGTGCATACAGTTATCACAGCTACCGCAATTAGGTTCGGTGTACTCCTCACCAAAATAGTGTAACAAGGTACGACGGCGACACATCGAAGACTCGGCATAAGATACCGTTTCAAGCAAAAGCAGCTTACCGATTTCTTGCTCGGCAACAGGCTTACCCTGCATAAACTTTTCAAGCTTTTGGATATCCTTATAGCTATAAAAAGTTATACACTTACCCTCGCCGCCATCACGGCCTGCGCGGCCCGTCTCTTGATAATATCCTTCGAGACTTTTGGGGATATCGTAGTGAATAACGTATCTCACATCGGGTTTGTCGATACCCATACCGAAAGCGATTGTAGCTACGATAACATCGACTTTTTCCATCAAGAAATCGTCCTGATTTTGAGCGCGTGTAGCAGCATCCATACCTGCGTGATAGGCGTGAGCTCTGATATGATTAGCACGAAGTAACTCTGCCAACTCTTCAACCTTTTTGCGGCTCAAACAGTATATAATACCCGACTTACCTTCATTTGTCTTGATGTATCGGATTATCTCCTTCTCGGCATCATGCTTCGGACGCAGCTCGTAGTACAAGTTCGGACGGTTGAACGACGACTTAAACACCATTGCATCGTTCATTCCGAGGTTTTTCTGTATATCGAGCTGCACTTTGGGTGTAGCTGTCGCTGTCAGCGCAATCAGCGGAGCATTACCTATATCGTTAATGATAGGGCGAATACGGCGATACTCCGGACGGAAATCGTGACCCCACTCCGAGATACAGTGCGCTTCGTCTATGGCAAAAAACGAAATCTTGATTTTACGGAGGAATGCGATATTATCCTCCTTGGTAAGCGATTCGGGTGCAAAATACAGAAGTTTTGTTTTACCGGCCAAGACATCTTCGCGAACTTGATTAACGGCAGTTTTGTTCAACGACGAGTTCAGGAAGTGAGCAACGCCTTCATCAGTACTGAATGCGCGCATTGCATCGACTTGGTTTTTCATCAAGGCGATAAGTGGCGATATAACAATAGCCACACCGTCCATAATCATTGCAGGCAATTGGTAGCACAAAGATTTACCTCCACCCGTAGGCATTAGTACAAATGTGTCCTTGCCGGCCAACAAATTTTTGATGACGGCCTCCTGATTACCCTTGAATGACGTGAAACCGAAATACTCTTTCAGTTTGTCATACAACATTTTATCCGAAATATTCGTCGTTGCCATAAAAACAATCTTCGATTTTGCAGAATAAAGATAGTGCTTTTTTTCTAAAAAACGCTAACTTTGTAAAAATTTTTTTTCAGAAATGAGATTATACACCCGAGATCTGGTCAAGAAATACAAGTCGCGTACCGTTGTGAACAAAGTCTCCATCGAGGTTAAACAGGGCGAAATCGTAGGTCTGCTTGGTCCAAACGGAGCCGGCAAGACAACCTCGTTCTATATGATTGTGGGACTTATCAATCCCAATGAGGGTAAAATATACCTCGAAAGCGACGATGGCGTAATTACGGATTTGAGCACACAACCCGTATATCGCCGTGCACAAATGGGTGTAGGTTATCTCGCACAAGAAGCTTCGGTATTCCGCCGTTTGAGCGTAGAGGATAATATTAAAGCGGTATTGGAGATGACCAATTTCTCGAAGGAGTACCAAAAGCAACGACTCGAAGAGTTGATTTCGGAGTTCGGTTTGGAAAAGGTTCGCAAAAGTTTGGGTAACCAACTTTCGGGAGGTGAGCGTCGTCGTACCGAGATTGCTCGCGCCGTTGCCATCAACCCCAAGTTTATCCTGCTTGATGAGCCTTTTGCTGGTGTAGACCCGATTGCTGTCGAGGACATTCAAAGCATCGTACGCAAATTGAAGAGTATCAATATCGGTGTTATCATCACCGACCACAACGTCGATGAGACTCTGTCGATTACCGACCGCTCATACCTCCTTTTCGAGGGTAAAATCCTCAAAGTCGGAACTGCCGAAGAGCTCGTAAACGATGAACGAGTTCGTGAGGTGTATCTCGGTAAGGATTTCAAATTGAAATAAACCTATTAGCCCAAATGGACAAAAGTGTCAGTAGTGGGCGGGTGATAGGAAGTGTCACACCGCCAAGTTCAAAAAGTTACGCCCAGCGCGCCATTGCCGCAGCACTGCTCGCAGACGGAATAACCACACTGCGTGGCGTGGAGATGTGCGACGATACCGAAGCAGCACTCGATGTAATACAGACCCTCGGTGCATCGGTTGAGGTAATTGACGAACATACCTATAAGATAAAAGGTGGATTATCCCCCATATCCAATCTGCTCAACATTGGTGAATCGGGACTTTCGACACGACTATTCACTCCGATTGCTGCTCTTTGCGACGAGCCTATAACCATTACAGGACACGGTTCTATCATGCGACGCCCTGTCGATATGATGATAGCTCCGCTCGAAAAACTCGGCATCGAGGTACATTGCAAAGAGGGACTATTACCCATTACCGTTAAAGGCCCGCTACATGGAGGAGAGGTCGAGGTAGATGGCTCCATCAGTTCGCAATTTATCACAGGCCTACTCACAGCGCTTCCTTGCGCACAAGAGGATACCATAATAAAAGTCAATACGCTTAATAGCAAGCCATATATCGATATGACAATCTCCACAGCCGAGAGTTTCGGTGTCGATATCGTACATCGCAACTACGAGGAGTTTTTCATAAGTGGAGGACAAAAATACAAAGCGCAGGACTATCGCATCGAAGGCGATTGGAGTGGCGCTTCATGCCTGCTCGTGGCTGGGGCTATCGCAGGCGAGGTCACTCTCAACAACCTAAACCCGCTTTCGTTGCAAGCCGACAAGGAGATTTTGAATGCGTTAATGGACGCCGGAGCCGAAATCACAACAACCGGCAATTCGGTAAGTGTTGCCCATAAGCCTTTGAAAGCGTTTACATTTAACGCAACCGATTGCCCCGACCTTTTCCCTGCGTTGGCAACATTGGCAGCTTGTTGCGATGGTGTATCGACAATCATTGGCACCGACAGATTGCTGGCAAAAGAGAGCAATCGAGCCGAGACCATTGCTTCGGAGTTCAGCAAACTTGGCATAAATATCGATATATCGGAGGATAATATTATGAAAATCGAAGGCGGCACGCCTACGGGTGGAATGGTCGATAGTCATGGCGACCATAGAATTGCAATGACTTTGGCTGTGCTCGCCCTTCGTGCTACCGACGAGGTAATTATCACGGGCGCAGAGTGCGTCAGCAAGTCATACAAGGACTTTTGGGAAGATTACGAAAAAATTGTAAGTTATGAATAGTTTTGGACGCATTTTCAGAGTGTCAATCTGGGGCGAGTCGCACGGCAATAGCGTAGGAATTGTTGTTGATGGTGTTCCTGCAGGTATTGAACTTTCGGAACAAGAAATGATGGCTGATTTGGCTCGCCGAAAGAGTGGGGCAGTAGGTACAACGCCACGCGTAGAGGCCGATCAACCCAACATTATTTCGGGTCTGTTCAAAGGACATACAACTGGTGCTCCCTTGACTATTTTATTCTCGAACACCAACACCCGTTCGGGAGATTATGCCAAACTAAAAGCGCAACCACGCCCATCTCACGCTGATTTTACCAGCATGACAAAGTTTAATGGCTGGAACGACCCTCGCGGTGGTGGACACTTTTCGGGCCGCCTTACCCTTGGACTTGTCGCAGCCGGCGTCATTGCAAAAAAGATACTTAATAAAGCGACATTCCAAACCAACATCGTAGAACTTGGAGGTAGTCATAATGCCGAAGAGTTCGAGGAGATTGTGCTGTCGGCCGTAGCCGCAGGTGATTCGGTTGGCGGAGTAATTGAGTGCCGTGTAGATGGTTTACCCGTTGGTATGGGAGAGCCTTTCTTCGATTCGGTCGAGAGCGTTGTGGCTCACGCCCTATTTGCTGTTCCTGCTGTCAAAGGAGTTGAGTTTGGTGCTGGTTTCGAGTGCGCCCGTATGCGAGGTTCCGAACACAACGACCCCATCATCAATAAAGAGGGAGTAACTTTGACAAATAATGCCGGCGGTATCGTTGGCGGCATTACCAATGGTAATCAGCTTGTTGTTAGAGCCGCTATCAAACCGACTGCAAGTATTGCTATGGAGCAACAAACCTATAATTTCGCAACCAACAAGGTTGAACCGCTCGAAATTGGAGGCCGTCACGATGCATGTATTGCTATGCGCGCAGGAGTAGTGGTAGAAAGTGCAGTTGCTATCGCCCTTGCAGACCTCTATCTTTTAGGAAAGAAATAATACGCAAACATAGATAGGATATATACCACAAAAAAAAGAACGGCTCATTTCGAGTCGTTCTTTTTAGTGGGAGCAAAGGGAGTCGAACCCCTGACCCTCTGCTTGTAAGGCAGATGCTCTAAACCAACTGAGCTATGCTCCCTTGCAGAATTGCGATGCAAAGGTACAACAAAATTCCGTATCTGCAAATTTTTAAGACATTTTTTCGATTAAATTTAGAAAAAGCCCTTTCATGTAGGTTTATGACGGCTTTTTCGGGCAAAATAGTTACCTTTGCGGCAAAGATTTCGCAAAATGAGAAAAATAACCAACCAAGAACTCGGAAGGCTTACCCCCGAAGAGTATAAAGCAACGGCCAAGACACCCGTAACGGTAGTTTTGGACAATGTGCGTAGTATGAATAATATAGGTGCATTCTTCCGCACTGCCGACGCTTTTGCCATCGAACACATCATTCTGTGTGGCATAACTGCAACTCCCCCAAATCGAGAGATTCACAAAACAGCTCTCGGTGCCGAGGAGACTGTTGATTGGAGTTACGAGAAATCGACACTTGATGCAGTCAAACACCTCAAAGAGCAAGGATATGAGGTGTGGGCTGTCGAGCAAGTCGAGAATAGTATTATGTTGCAAGACTTTACGATGCAACCAGGCAAGAGGTACGCAGTTGTTTTTGGCAACGAGGTTATGGGAGTTGATCAGAAGGTTGTCGATGCTTGCGATGGAGCTATCGAGATACCCCAATGCGGTACCAAGCACTCTATCAACGTTTCGGTCAGTGGTGGCGTTGTATTGTGGTCTTTATTTTGCGATTATCGAAAACAGTTGTAACTTTGCTCTAAAATAAACCCAAATGTCAACAGAAAGTACTTTAAGAGCAGTAACCACTCATCGTCTGCTCGAAATGAAACAACGCGGCGAGAAAATCGCCATGCTTACGGCCTATGACTACTCGATGGCCCGTATTCTTGATGCAGCAGGTATTGATGTGATTTTGGTAGGCGACTCGGCCGCCAATGTTATGGCCGGACACGAGACTACCGTTCCTATGACCCTCGACAATATGATATATCACGGCCGTTCGGTTGTGCGTGGCGTTAAACGTGCTCTCGTCGTGGTTGATTTGCCGTTTGGCACCTATCAAGGCGACTCCAAACAGGCTTTGGCTTCGGCTATCCGCATAATGAAAGAGACCGAGGCAGATGCAGTTAAGTTGGAGGGTGGCGTCGAGATTATTGAATCGGTAGAGCGTATTCTTTGTGCGGGTATTCCGGTTATGGGTCACCTGGGTTTGACCCCGCAGTCAATTCATAAATTTGGCACTTATACCGTTCGCGCCAAAGAAGAGGCTGAGGCCCAAAAATTGATTTCGGACGCACGTGCGCTACAAGACGCGGGTTGTTTTGCCATTGTATTGGAGAAGATTCCTGCATCACTCGCAAGTGAGGTTGCACAACAACTTACTGTACCTATTATTGGCATTGGCGCAGGTGGCGGTGTTGATGGTCAGGTATTGGTTAGTCACGACATGCTTGGTATCAATCAGGAGTTCTCGCCACGATTCCTTCGCCGTTATGCATCGGTCGGAGATATTATGAGCGAAGCGTTCAAGCACTACATAGAAGACGTTAAAAGTAAAGATTTCCCTAACGAACACGAGCAATACTAAAAGCGAGGCTCGGTAAATTTGGCCCTTGTAGCAGATATTGGGCACAATTCCACACCCTTGCGACTACTATAAAGAATACCATCGATAGTTCCGCTACCCGATGGTATTTTTGTATCGCCATAGGTAGCATACCCCGATGTCCGAACAGGCAATGTATCGCCACGAGTATCAATCAAATGGCGATAAGTGCGGAGCGAATCGCGATCAGTCCAATTACTGCCAATCTCCTCTTCAATAAATTGCACGCTATCAAAGATAACCCATAGCTGATTATCCGCTTGTTTCAATGTACCAATCTCTTTTGGCGCCGGCTCCTTTGTAGAATCGCGCGCTATAATGAGTATCGTTTTATCTACATTACGATAGGGGATATGAGTGAGAAAATCCCGTTCATCTGGTTCTGCGCCCAACACCGCATTGTAACCATAGACATCGAGCCACATAAAACTAACCATAACCTCGACGCGGCTTCCGAGCGGATATTTCTCATATAGTCGCTCTTGATCCAAACGCAACTCTATGGCAGCTGTCTCATCTTCTATCATCAGACACTTATAGAAATTTCCAAACTCATCAGAGCTTGTTACTGTTCCCTGAATACGCCAAGGCCAAATGACAGGACGGGGATGACGATAATATTCGGATTCAAGAAAGCTGATGCTAACCGTTTCGTAATCTATTGGGTCTATTATTTCGACACAACCCACACAAAACAAAAGTGCGAAACGCAGACACCAATATCCTATGTTTCGCACTCTATTCATTGTAACTATCTTAACTGATTAGTAACCCAACACACGCATCATCGAGCGATAGCTCTGTTCCTTGGCAAATAGGCGTGTATAATACTCGGTATCGCCTTTCTCGCGGTCGATGATAATGTGTTTGGGGGCAGGGGTGAGGCAGTGTTGAATACCGCCAAAACCTGCAATAGCCTCTTGATATGCACCCGTATGGAAGAAACCAATATATTGAGGCACATTCGGGTCTAACTTCGGAAGGAAGATGGCATTCATATGCGACTCACCACTATAATAATCCTCGCTATCGCAAGTCAATCCACCCAAGAATACACGTTGATACTCCTTATCCCAGTTATTAACAGCAAGCATCATAAAGCGCTGGTTGATTCCCCAAGTGTCGGGCAAAGTGGTAATAAACGAGCTATCAATCATATACCACAACTCACGGTCGTTTTGTTGCTTTTGATTGACAATCGAATACAATGCAGCGCCACTCTCACCAACTGTAAACGAGCCAAACTCGGTAAAGATATTAGGCTCAGGCACATCATTCATATTACAGTTGTGCTTGATTTGAGCCACAATCTCCTCAATCATATACTCGTAGTCGTATTGGAAATCGAGCGAAGTACGAATAGGCAGACCTCCACCAATGTTGAGCGAGTCCAAATCAGGACATATTTTCTTCAACTCAATATAGACGCTGATACACTTATTCAACTCATTCCAATAGTATGCCGTATCCTTGATACCGGTATTGATAAAGAAGTGCAACATTTTGAGTTTGAACTTCTTATTGTTCTTGATTTTGGCTTTGTAGAAATCGAGAATATCGGCATAACGGATACCCAAACGCGAAGTATAGAAGTCGAATTTAGGCTCCTCCTCCGAGGCAATACGGATACCGAGCAAACATTTACGATCAATCGCATCGGACAGCAAATCAATCTCCTGCTTGTTATCAATAACGGGAATGGTATTCGAGAATCCCGAATTTACGAGTTGAGCAATATTCTCGATGTATTGCGGGCGTTTGTAGCCGTTGCAAATGATATATCTATCCTTGTCAATGATTCGTGAGTCGTGCAACGCATTGATAATGTGAATATCATACGCCGAAGAGGTTTCCAAATGAATATCGTTTTTCATAGCCTCTTCCAATACGAATGAAAAGTGCGAACTCTTCGTACAGTAGCAATAATGATAATCTCCCTCGTAATCGACCTTCGCCATAGCGACATTGAACATACGCTTTGCGCGATTGATTTGCGACGAGATCTTGGGCAGATAGGTAATTTTGAGTGGCGTACCATACTGCTTGATTACATCCATCAAAGGCACGTCATAGAAACTCAATTCATTGTCATTAACACTAAACCCTTCTTGTGGAAACTCGAAGGTTTGTTCAATAAGATCTACGTACTTATTTTTCATCGGATAGTAATTTATTTAACAATCTAACTCTGCCGGATTGACAAAAATCATACAATGTAGCTCGGCCAGATTTAACTTCATTCCACGATGCAAATATGATAATTCTTTTTTGAAATATCAATTATTTGCGCAAATTCATACCATATATTTTATAAATTCCCATAAAAATAGTAACTTTGAGGCCGAAAGAAGAGATATGATTAGTCGCATTGTAAATAAATTACTCAAAACCGAGAAGCGCATCACTATTCCCGCTCTGGGCTCATTTATGAAGCGCAATGACGGTGTCATCGTCTTTACGGATATGCTAAAAGACGACGACGGTGTTTTGGCTCGTCACGTGGCGGCCCAAATGTTCGTTTCCACAAAGGAGGCACAGGAAGACATCTCCAAGTTTACAGAGCAAGTTAATCGCAACCTTCGCGAAAGGGGCGTTGCAGAGTTGTCGGATTTAGGACTTCTTACCCGAAACGCACAAGGTAAAATCGTCTTTATCTCGAAAGACGCAGCGGACGCTTCGACCCCACAGAGTTCGATTGAGCCCGCGCCAAATCAAATGCCCAAGACGGTTATTCAAACCGAAACGACTCCCAACGCCGAAACTAATTCGCCCTCAAAGCCACCTCGTGACACAACTACACCAACACCACAAAAGGCGACGACGAAAGACAACTCGGCATCAAGCAAGCCCATCACAAGGATACCCAAGAGAGCTTCCGCTCCCGCAAAACCGAAACGTGACTGGGTGCTCATTTCGGCAATTATCGCAGCATGCATCGCTTTGGCGTGCATGGCATTCGGAATATTCGAAGGCAATGTTACATCTTTAATTTTGGAATAACGATGGAACTTTTGAGCGTAAAACAGAGATTCGGCATTATTGGCACAAGCGAGGCCATGGAGCGCGCTTTGGAGATTGCGTTGCGCGTTGCCTCGACCGATTTGTCGGTACTAATAACTGGCGAAAGTGGTGTCGGAAAGGAGTTTTTCCCTCAGATAATCCACTCATACAGTCCTCGCAAGCACAATAAATACATAGCCGTAAACTGCGGAGCAATACCCGAAGGCACCATTGATTCAGAGCTGTTCGGACACGAGAAGGGCGCATTTACAGGAGCCATTGACTCACGCAAAGGTTATTTCGAAGAGGCTGACGGAGGAACTATCTTCTTGGACGAGGTTGCAGAACTTCCACTCTCGACACAAGTTCGATTGTTGCGTGTCTTGCAAACCGGTGAATTTATCAGAGTCGGCTCGGCAAAGGTACAAAAGACCAATGTCAGAGTTGTTGCAGCCACCAATGTAAGATTACAAGAGGCTGTTGCTTCGGGCCGTTTTCGCGAAGACTTATACTATCGTTTGAACACCGTACCCATTGTCGTCCCGCCATTGCGCGAGAGGGTAGAGGATATCTATATGCTGTTCCGTAAGTTCGCTTCGGATATTGCAAATCAATACAGAATGCCGGCAATCACACTCGATCCTTCGGCTCGAATGGCTATTGAACAATACCCTTGGCCGGGTAATGTGCGCCAGCTTAAAAATGTAGCCGAACAAATCTCGGCTATCGAGGAGCAACGCACAATTACTGCCGATATTGTTGCAAAGTATCTCCCTGCAATGCACCGTTCGCCAATTATCACAGAGAGTGGCTTTGGTGGAGGGCACAACTACGGCGATGAGCGCGAGATTTTGTACCGCATCTTATTCGATATGCGAAACGACATCAGCGAGTTGAAACGCATGGTTACAGAGTTATCAAACGGCAACATCAAGCCCAATGTATCCCATTCACGAGGCCTGAACGAAGTTTACGGCCTGTTGCCCGGCTCAACCACTATTGATGAAACGGTAACCGACACCGAATCCGAAGATGTAACCGAGATTATGCGAAACACGCCTCAAACCAAAGATGAGATGTTGCGCGAGGCAATAGTTTCGGCATTAAAGCGTTCTAACGGTAAACGCAAAGAGGCTGCTCAACTGCTATTTATGTCGGAGAGAACGCTCTACCGCCGAATCAAGGAGTTCGGAATAGACGAAAAAGATTTGTCATAACAAGTACTATGAAAAAGACTAAATTCATATCGCGCATAGTTTTATTCGCCACATTATTACTATTGGCGGGCTGCACTATTCGACTTGGACGAATGAGCTTCGGCTACACCTTTACAGGCGCCTCTATTTCGGATAATGCGAAGACTTTCAGCGTAGCATACTTTCCCAACAACGCAACAATGGTCGCTCCGATTTTGAGTTCGACACTGACCGACGCGTTGCGCGAGCGCTTTGAGCGCCAAACACGTCTATCGCAACAAAGCGAAGGCGGTGACCTTGCTATCGAGGGTGAGATTATCAACTACGTAAGTGCACCTTCGTCATATTCAAGTGCCGATGGTGGTACCGCCGAATTGAACCGTTTGACAATCACCGTTCAGGTTCGCTTTACCAACGCTATAGAACCTCAATGGAACTACAATAAACAATTCTCTGGCTATCGTGACTACAATGCCAGCGAGTTGTTGCAACAAGTCGAAGGCTCTCTTATTCAAGAGATTGTAAACGACCTCGTAGATGATATTTTCAACGCTTGTGTTTCGAACTGGTAGTATGGCAAACATCAAGGAGTATATCGCATCGAGTGGCGAAACGCCAGCAGGAGAGCGCCCCAAAGTAGGACGCTTCAAACTACGTCGCGCTATTCGCAAATACCCTTGGTTTACAACTGCACGTATCATTCGTGCCTCGCAATACGACTACGAAGACGAGAGGGTGTATTTGACTCAACTATTTCCGATTTACACAACGCAATCCAACGATGACGCCTCTTTGCGCGAGGAGATTGAGAATAAAGTTGTCGATCGCTTTCTCTCGCTTGGCAACTATGCAATATCACATTCCGAAGAGGACGGAGGTGCCGAATCACTCATTAGCGACCTTTCAGATGCCGAAGATGATGACGAATTTTACACCGAAGAATTAGCCCAAATCTATGAAAAACAGGGACTTTTTGATGAGGCGCGTAAGATTTATGTCAAATTAGGTTTGTTATATCCGAAAAAAAGTGTTTATTTTGCCGAAATTATTTCGCGACTTGACGAGAAAAAATTATAAACTATTAAATATTCAGAAAGATGTATATTCTTTGCATTGTACTTATCATCATCGCGAGCATTCTGCTCATCCTTGCCGTTTTGGCACAAAACCCCAAAAGCGGTATGGCTGCCAACTTTGGCGCTTCTAACCAAGTAATGGGCGTTCGTCAAACCGCCGATTTCCTCGAAAAATCGACTTGGACATTGGCTATCGCAATCCTTGTATTGAGCTTCTGCGCTACTATGGCTATGCCTACTGCCGGCTCGAACGAGAGCGACGCTCTTTCGGAGCAAGTTAAAAATTCGGCTACCGAGCAAGTTCTTCCCAACCAAGTAGAGGCTGAGGAGGCTGTTGTAGTCGATGGCGAGGAGAGCCAAGAGTAATTTTCGCGAAATTTGAGTTTGTGGGGTTGTCCGACGGGCAACCCCATTTTTTGCTTTTAAATACAGCCGAACGAAGATTTGAGAGTTTTCTTTGGGAGTTGAGCGAGCATTTTGTATATTTGCGTGTATAATTTGATATTATGGGAAAGTTTCTTGATTTTTTTCGCCGCATACTGCAACCACTGCGTTCGCCAGTATTCCTGACAATGCTTGTTATTTCGTTCTTTTTGTGGTACGGAATTAAGTTGAGCCATATCTATACTGCCGAGGTTCCTGTTAAGGTTACAATCGAGGGCGAAAGATACAAAGTCCAATGCCTCGTGGAGGCGCGTGGTACCGAACTGTGGGCGCAACGCTTGTCGTTGGGTAGCAAAGTAAATATCCCCCTTGACGAAATCATCAATCGAAAGGATACTACCATCAATGCCGATAAACTTGGCGACGCGATTATGCAGCGTACGAGTACGCTCAAAATCCTCAAAGTTATTGAGGTTCCTTCGGTTGAATTAGCTTCGGAATAATGAAACGAGTAGGCATTACCGGTGGTATCGGTAGCGGCAAATCGACGGTGTGTAACGCCTTGTCGCAATACGGAGTTGCCATATACGATTCCGACGCCAGAGCCAAAGTACTAATGTCTTCGAATTTGCGACCCGCAATCGAACAACTCTTTGGCCCCGAAGCATACATCAATGGCGCTCTTAATCGCCAATATATCGCCTCGGAGGCGTTTACCAACCCGTCGCTTCTATCTCAACTCAATAACATAGTACACCCCGCCGTCGCCGAAGATTTTGAACAATGGTGCAACGAGCAAACAACCCCAATGGTAGTTCTCGAAAGTGCCATTCTCTTCGAAAGCGGATTTGATAAAAGGGTAGATATAACCATCTTTGTTGATGCTCCATTGGAGGTCCGTATTGCAAGAACGATGGCACGAGATGGCCGAACCCGCAAGGAGGTAGAGGCGCGAATTGCTAACCAAAATAGCACACTGGCACAAAACAGTGCAGATTACATCATCATAAACGATACAATGGAGCACCTACGACAACAAGTCGAGAAACTCTATACAGATTTGACACAACAATGAAACTCTCCTTTGACCACCCACAGGTGATGTCTATCATCAACGTAACTCCCGATTCTTTTTTCGAGAGTTCTCGCTGTTTGGATAACACTGCGCTCGAAGGCGCGATTAGTAAAGCGGTAGAGGAGGGGGCTGACATTCTCGACATCGGAGGTTACTCATCACGCCCCGGCGCCGCCGAAGTATCAGAGCAAGAGGAGATAGAACGCGTTTTGCGAGGAGCTGTCATAGCACGAAAGATAGCGCCCGAAATTCCAATATCAATTGATACATTCCGCAGCTCTGTTATCAAAGCTGTTTATGATGAGATAGGTGATATTATTATCAACGACATCTCGGCAGGTGAGTTGGACAACCAAATGGTACAAACCGTAGCAGACCTACATCTACCGTATATCGCAATGCACATGCGAGGCAACCCTCAAAATATGCAAAACCTTACAAATTATAGCAATATAGGCAATAGCGTGGTAAAACACCTAAAACATAAGGCAGAGTTGCTTACAGATGCGGGTATTGAGCAAATCATTCTCGACCCTGGTTTCGGTTTTGCCAAGACGCTTGAACAAAATTATCAACTGCTCGGCGCTTTACCCGAGCTAACCGCCATCGGCTATCCTGTTTTGGCTGGTATATCACGCAAATCCATGATATACAATGCGCTAAACATCACCCCCAATGAATCGCTCACAGGAACCATTGCCCTTAATTGGGAGTGTTTGCGTGGAGGATGCAAGATTTTACGCGTACACGACACCCAACCCGCAGTGCAAACCATAAAACTTTTCGAAATTTATGAAGCCAATCGTCAAAGTAAGTAACGTCAAAAAGAGTTTTGGCAACCTCGAAGTCCTCAAAAACGTTTCGCTCGAAGTTAATGCGGGCGAGGTAGTGGCTATTGTCGGTGCAAGTGGTGCAGGCAAAACAACCCTCCTGCAAATAATAGGCACATTGTCGGCTTGCGATTCGGGCGAAGTAATTGTAGATAAGCGCAATATATCAGGTTTGAACGATAAGGAGCTTTCGGCTCTGCGAAACACAAAGATTGGTTTTGTATTTCAATTTCATCACTTGCTGGCAGAGTTCTCGGCATTGGAGAATGTTGCCCTGCCTGGCTATATCGCAGGACGAGATAAGTCAGAGGTTGAAAAACAAGCGGTCGAACTACTTCGCGCAGTGGGTATGGAGCACCGAATGGAACATAAACCAACCGAACTTTCGGGTGGCGAGCAACAACGAGTTGCGATAGCTCGCGCTCTTATAAATTCACCTGCTGTGGTGCTGGCTGATGAGCCCTCGGGAAATTTGGACAGTGCAACAAAACTCGACATTCACAACCTGTTTTTTGAGTTACGAGAGCGCTTTGGTCAAACATTTATTATAGTAACTCACGATGAGTCTTTGGCCGCTTTGGCCGACCGAAAAATAGTTATGAAAGACGGACAAATAGTAAGGTAGTAATGATTGATTCACTGAAAGATACACTTGACTACTTATACTATAAGTACAACTGCGTGGAGTTCATCGAGAACGACCCGATTTCGATACCTCACTCTTTCGAGGAACCACTCGACATTGAAATTAGTGGCTTTATGGCCTCAACCATTGCGTGGGGCAATCGAAAGGCCATTGTCAAGAGTGCCAATCGTATGATGGATTATATGGGGCGCGAGCCCGGTCGCTTTGTCAAAGAAGCTTCCGAAGAGGAGTTAAACCATCTTCGCAGTTATGTACATCGCACTTTCAATGGCGAAGATTTCATCTCGTTTGTGCGAGCTCTGCGACATATTATCGAAAAGTGGGGTAGCTTGGGTAGCTTTTTCGAGAGGCATTACACACAATCCGAGGATATGCGAGTTGTGCTATCGGAGTTCTATCGCGAGTTTTTCATGGCGGAACATACGCCACACTGCCGAAAACATATTTCAAGCATCGACAAAGGCGCAGCCTGCAAGCGACTGAATATGTATCTGCGCTGGATGGTGCGCCGAGATGAATATGGTGTTGATTTTGGTTTATGGCAAAAAATACCTATGTCGGCACTCTACCTGCCATTAGATGTACATAGTGGCAATATGGGACGGGCATTAGGCTTACTCAAACGCAAACAATCGGACTGGAAAGCTGTCGAGGAGATTACCCAGACGCTTCGACAATTCGACCCCGAAGACCCTGTGAAATACGATTTCGCTCTATTTGGTGCGGGTATTGATGGTTTTCTGAAAAACAATGAGTAACGACTATTTCCAATTCAAAAGATTTCGTATCTGTCACAAAAACAGTGCGATGAAAGTCGGTACGGACGGCGTATTGATTGGTTGTTGGTGTGGAGTTGATGATAGTACAAGACAAGTGCTCGATGTCGGTTGTGGCAGCGGAGTGATAGCCCTGATACTTGCTCAACGCACCGAAGTTACAAAATCGACAATTACGGCCATTGATATTGATAATGATAGTTATCTACAAGCTATCGAGAATGTTGAGCAATCGGAATGGCACGATAGAGTATCGGTGGAGCACGTATCGTTGCAGGATTTTTGCAAATCGCACATAGGCAAATTTGATTTAATCGTATCAAATCCGCCCTTCTTTGTTAATTCATTGAAGGCACCCGACACTGCCCGCAACAATAGTCGTCATTGCGACACACTCTCTCACGAAGAGCTATTGAGATGCTGTTCCAAACTACTTGTAGATGGTGGAAAATTATCGGTTATTCTACCCACGATTGAAGCTGAACGATTAGTACAGATGGCTGTTGTTTTTGGATTGGCACCCAGCAGGATTTGCACAGTCGGCTCATCTGCCAAAAAACGAGATATACGCCGAATGGTAGAACTGACAAAAACAACCCAATTTATAGAGTGTTCTCGACAAGAGTTACTCATACATAATGGGGGAGATTACTCCGAGGAGTATCGCGATTTGACGCACGATTTCTATTTGAGATTTTGAGATATAGACAATAATGTGTATTTTTGCTTAAATTGTCATTGCTATGAAACGATTTTTACTATTCGCCTCACTCTGCCTGCTCGCCATTCAAGCACAAGCACAAGAGAGAATCACATATCCCGTAGGAGAGATTCATACCGAAAATGGATACGATATTTACAATCCGACAACAACAGTATGGGTTGATTTGCATGTCGTACAAACACAAACTATTGCAGGCCCCTACGCCCGATACGCCCAAAAATTCCTCGGAATTACCGTACCAATGGTCAACAAGAGCAAATGGGAAGTCATTGGAGCAGAATTGAATTTCAAAATCTGCCCCACGTTTCCGCAGAAAGCTCCACAATTGGCAACAGACACGCCCGATATGAATTGCGCCAAAGGATTCGACAAGTTAGGTATTGACCGTTTATCATCAGAGCTTTTATCAACCGAGGAGATGGCACGCCAAGCTGCCGAACGCATCTTCGAGATTCGCAAATATCGTTACGATATGATTACGGGCGAACTCGGCGAGCCCACATTAGGTGCCGGTTTAAGCGCCGCTCTCGACGAATTAAAGCAGATGGAAGATGCTTTGCTGGAAATGTTCACAGGTAAAACCGCAACGCAAACTACCACAATCCGATACGAGGTTGATGCCTCGCGTAAAATGGCTATATTGTGCCGTTTCGACCAAAATCATGGTATCCTACAATCGGACAATATGAGTGGTGCTCCAATTGTAGTAAAATTCAGCCCTATTGCCGAGGAAACAGCAGCAGAACCCACTCCCGAGAAACTCAAAGGAGCAACTCAAACGTTCATTGTAGCCGAACCTATGCTGACTTCGGTTATTGTGGATAAAGATGTGCTTACCGAGTTGATTATTCCTGTTTTCCAACAAGGCCAAACCATCACTCTGCCGATTAAACGATGAGCACAGCTAAAATGATTGAGGTACTCGGTCGCCTACGCAAAAACATGAATGGCGAGGTGGCTGAACGAATGTCGGCACATGGTGTGGATTATGCACTCAACTATGGCGTAGCAATCCACACACTCAAAGAGTTAGCTCGAGATTATGCGCCTGACACCAACTTTGCTCGACTGTTATATCAACAGCAAGTGCGCGACCTGCAAATTATGGCGTGCTACATTGCCAATCCCAATGATATTTCGATTAGCGACGAGGCCTTTTGGCGACAAGGCATAAGCACGGGCGAGATGGCAGAGCAGCTCTCATCGCTACTTGCCAAAAGTCACGACAGCGCTCTGTTTGTTCAAAAATGGCTCGCAACCGACAATCCGCTTCTACAATATTGTGCACTGCTAACTACCGCCAAAAACGCTTCGGCGACTGCGCTGCAAGCCACCTCGGAATATGTTGTCAGACGTAACGATTTCGACATTCAGCAGCAACGCGTATTGGCTACAATAATATCCAGGCACCATCAAGACACACACATAACCCAAGCACTACAATACATTCGTAGTAGTGCCTGCGGCTCACTTCAACAACTTAATGAAGAAATTTTCATAGATGAGTAAAAAAAGAGTATTGCTCACGGGAGGAACAGGAACTATGGGCTGGGCCACCGTGCAAGAGTTTCTCAATAGTAGCGACCGCTTCGAACTAACCCTTTTAGTTCAACCCTCACGCAAAAACCGCAAGAAACTTGCACCTATTGCCGACAAGGTTAATATCGTTTGGGGCGATTTGCGCAACTACGATGATGTTCTAAGAAGCGTGAACGAACAAGATTATGTTCTGCACCTTGGCGGAATGGTTTCGCCCAAAGCAGACTATTATCCCAACAAAACACGCCAAGTAAATATTACTGCTGCACAAAACATTGTACGTGCCGTCAAAGCACAACCCAATCCCGATGCAGTCAAAGTTGTTTATATCGGCTCCGTTGCTCAAACTGGCGACCGTAATGCGCCTATTCATTGGGGACGTTGCGGCGACCCGATATACATCAGCACCTATGACCACTATGCAATCTCGAAGGTTGCAGCCGAGAGAATCTTTGCAGAGTCGGGTCTGCGCCACTGGGTCAGCCTTCGCCAAAGCGGAATACTCTATCCGGGAATTCTCAAAAACTACGACCCAATTATGTTTCATGTTCCGATTCAGGGCGTTTTGGAGTGGGCAACTGTCGAGGATTCAGGCCGATTGATGTTGCGTATATGCGATAGCGAGGTGGGAGATGAGTTTTGGCGCCGTTTCTACAACATAAGTAGCGGACCTTCGTATCGTTTGACAAACTACGAATTTGAGTGCTTGTTATTGGACACCATTTCATGCCCTGCTCCCGAGAAGATTTTCAACTCCAATTGGTTTACACTCAAAAACTTCCACGGGCAATGGTACACCGATGGTGAGCGCCTCGAAGAGTTATTCCATTTCCGCGCCAACACTTCTTGCGAGGAGTATTTCCGTCAAATGAAACGTAAGGTTGCGTGGTACTACTCACTCGCCAAAATCGTTCCACCTTGTATCCTGAAAATTGCAATGCGCGCTATGGCGTACAAGAAGCGTATGGGTGCAATGGATTGGATTAAAAGCGGCAACCAAAATCGCATATCGGCATATTTCGGCTCAATCGAGGAGTGGAAGGCCATACCCGATTGGGATAAGATTGACAAAAGCCGACCAAGCGAGACACCAACTCTGCTAAATCACGGTTACGACGAGAACAAGCCCGAGAGTGAGCTGACGCTTGAAGATATGCAACAAGCAGCAGAATACCGAGGTGGCAAATGCCTATCAGAGAGTATGACTACGGGCGACATGTACACTCCGCTTGAATGGGAGTGCCATTTCGGTCATAAATTTACCGCTTCGCCACGTCTTATCCTGCACGGAGGTCACTGGTGTCCCGAATGTGAGCCTACACCTTGGAATTATAGCGAGATAGCGCGTGTTAATCCCTTCTTTGCGCAAGTGTGGTACGCCAATCACTCACCCAGCGAGAAACTATACTACGACGAGGATATTTTCAAGGAGTTTAACGAGTAAATCATAGTGCGATTGTTTGAGCGAGCAATCGCACTACTATTTTATGGAGTTGGCGTGCGCTACCCACACCTCGCGCACGCCACTCAATTCGACCATTACAGAATAGCAAAACTGTTGGAACGGAATAGATATTGTATGCTTTGGTTATCGGATAGTTACGGGGTAAATCTATATCTATTCGCAGATGTTTAACCCTATTTGGCATTTGCGACGACAGCTCCTCGATAGCAACCCTCGTAACATCACAATCGCCATTCCATTCAGCATAAAACTCCACAATGACCAATTCTTCACTCGCAATTCGAGCATTAAACTCATTGTAGGCCATTAGTAGAACTCTATCCACGATTCGCACTTATAGATACTCGCTTCGATTTTCAGACGTTTATCCAGAAGTTCTATCATTCGGCTCAAACCCTCATCCAAAGTCACTTCGGGTTGCCAACCAAAACGACGCTCTGCCAACTCAATATCGGCAATCTTGGACCATACATAGCGATTGGGGCGAGGCTCTGGTATAATACGTGAACGACTATGGGTCATTGACACAATTTTGCGCGCCAACTCTTCGAGTGTAATGGGTTCATTACCACCAAAATTAACCACATCCAATCCTTTGCCGTAACGATTACTCTCGGCCAAAGCGACAATACCTCTGACAGCATCACCTGTCCAACAGAATGTACGCAATATACTACGAGAATCCCGAATAACTATATCACTATTCTGCAACGCAGCAACAACCATACGGGGGATTATACGTTGGTCATCGAGATTCATTCCGGGTCCATACATCTCAAACAGACGAGCAACCCTCACATCGACATCATACTCTCGCAGATAGGAGTAGCACAGCGATTCGGTTGCTGTTTTGACATGCGAGCCGGGAAATGCCACATCGTAACGGCCACTCTGAAAGGCGTAAAAACTTGATGACGAGCCATAGACCACCGTAGCTCCATTTTGTCGCGCGACCTCCAATGTATTCATCATACCCAACCACTCGGTTTTCATTACCTCGACAGGGTGTTCCTGATTGGCATATACCGAGTCGGTTAATGAAGCAAAGTTGTAGATATATTTGCAGTTGGCCCGAAACTGATGCGTCGCACTATGACGCACATACTTAAATCGCGGTTTATCAATCAGATGCTTAATGCCATAGGCATTATTGGGGTCCACTATATCCATACACAACACCTCGTATCCTGCCGCATACAGAGTGCTGCACAATTGCGAGCCGATAACCCCCGCACCACCTATTACTAATACTGTATCCATACCCAAGACGCTTTTGGGTATGCTCGATTTCAAAAACTATTCCAATCGAAGGGTATTAAAGATTAAGACGCAAAATTTGCATATCCCCATTTTGCGCATCGGAGAGATGTCGAAACCCTGCCTTTCGAAAAAGATGCAGACTTGCCGTATTGTGGCTTTGCACCTCGGCGCAGAGTGTCTTTATCCCCAAGTTACGGGCGTACACAACAACCAATAGCAAAGCCTCCGACGCATAACCTTTCTGGCGAAAAGCTCTCTCCACGAATATTCCAATAGAGGCTGTGCAATCGGCGTAATCGTATAAATCGACAACACCGATGCTCTGCCCATCTTTCTCTATTATAAAACGTTTTTGGCTGTCTTCAAGGAGGTCCATAGACGACAAAATGTGACGACAGATAAAATCGAGCGTCACACTCGACTCTGCTCTCGTCACATTTTGTAATTCGGGTTGCAACTCCCACGCCAGTAACATCGGTGCGTCTTCCAAACACGCATCACGCAACACGATGTGAGTAGGGTGGGTGGCAACCATTATTGTACTCCGATGATTCGGTTACGAATAAGCATTGCAGCTCCCAACGCACCCGCATTCTCGCTCATCTGCGAGAAACGAAATTTGGTATCCTTATACACAAGGTTTAGTGAAAATTTGTTGGTCGCAGATTTCAATGGCAACATCAAGAATTCTCCCGCTTTCGAAAGATTTCCTCCGATAATTACGGTTTCGGGGTTAAAGATATTGATTAGGAAAGCGATACTTTTACCAACCTTTTCACCAGCCTCCTCAATAAGTTCAATCGACAGAGTATCATCTTTCTTGGCAGCATTAACCACATCGTCAATGTGAATCATCTGTCCTGCGTCGTACTTTTCGCGCAAAATTGTATTCACACCCTGCTCTATACGATGAACAATCTTCTGCTCGATAGCCATACCCGAAACCTCGGTCTCCAAACAACCCTTCTTACCACAAGCACATATAATCTCATTATCAAAGAAAGGCGTGTGACCAAACTCTCCTGCAAAACCCGATTTACCATAGTACAACTTACCGTTGGTTACAATACCAATCGCAACACCTCGTCCCAGGTGCAGATAGAGCAAATTGTGTCCACCTTGTTGATTATCATTGCAATACTCGGCATAGCAACGAGCACGGGTGTCATTTTCCACAAGAGTACGAACCGATGTATATTCCTCGATAGTCTCGCGCAAAGATTTGTCGCTCGATGTAAAATACATATAGCTACGACCCGTATCGGGATTAACTCGGCCCGCAATACAAACGCCAATACCAAGGATTTTACTACGCTCAATTCCACAAGTATTCAAGAAGTTGTCAATCATCTCGCAAATCTGGCGCAGACACTTATCGCTATCATTCAGCACAAATTCGTGATTATCCAACTCAACGATGGTATTATTTTGCACATCGGTCAATACGAACTGAATCGAATCACGACCAATATTAACACCTGCAAAATATATGGCCGAATTAGTCAAACCGAACACATTGGGACGGCGACCTCCTGTTGTCTCAATTTTACCATTCTCGACAACCAACTTTTCCTCGACCAATTCGTGCACCAACTTGGTCATTGTCGGTACGCTGACATGTAGTTTTTGTGTAAGTTCGGCAAGGGTAGAGCAACCATTAACCGCCATATAGGCGACAATATTGCGCTTGATAATATTATTTTTATGAGTTATACCCTTTTGGATATCGTCTTCGTGTTTATTGAAGAAATCTTTGAGTGAAGTCATAGTTTTCGGGTTATTGTTATGCGAATTTAATAATATTTTTGAAAAAGTACAAATAATTCGACTAATATTTTTAATAACCCATAAGCAAAACCCTCTAAAAACAAAAGGTCGCAAGCTAACTTGCGACCTTTCCCAATCTCGTACTTCGAGTTAAAGCGTATCTTTAGATGAAACTGATACTTCTTTGTTAATCTTGCCAATAAGTCCTTGCAATACTGCACCGGGTCCAAGTTCGGTAAACTCGGTTGCACCATCTGCTATCATATTTTGAACGCAATAGGTCCAACGCACAGGAGAGGTTAGTTGAGCAATTAAATTTTGTTTAATTTGAGCGGGGTCAACATACGCTTTCGCATCAACATTTTGATATATCGGACAACGAGGAATTTGGAACTCGGCTTGCTCAATAGCTTCACTCAACTCGACTCGGGCTGACTCCATCAGAGGCGAGTGAAAAGCACCTCCAACAGGGAGTTGCAAAGCTCTGCGGGCACCTTTCTCTTTGAGCTTGACGCAAGCCTCTTTCACTGCCTCAATCTCGCCCGAAATAACAATCTGACCGGGGCAATTGTAGTTTGCTGCGACAACCAAGCCATCGATTTCAGCACATACCTCTTCGACAACATTATCAGGCAGAGCAATAACGGCCGCCATTGTCGAGGGAGTCGCCTCACAAGCCTTCTGCATTGCCGCAGCACGTTTCGCAACAAGCCTTACGCCATCTTCGAACGAGAGTGCGCCGGCCGCAACAAGCGCCGAAAACTCGCCAAGTGAGTGACCAGCGACCATATCGGGAGCAAAATCATCACCCAATACCTTTGCCATAATCACCGAATGAAGAAAAACAGCCGGTTGTGTAACAGCGGTTTGTTTGAGCGCCTCTGCATCATCACCAAACATAATGTCGGTAATACGGAAGCCCAAAACTTCATTCGCCTTTTCGAACAACTCCTTGGCAACAGGAGATGTTTCATATAGTTTTTTGCCCATTCCGGGGTATTGCGCACCTTGTCCTGGGAATACAAAAGCCTTTTTCATAGTGTCAATTTTAATATTACGGAGGCAAAAGTAACACTTTTTTTGAATTAAATGTTAATAAAAAAGAGGTATAGTGCGTGTGTGATTTCATTTTTAATGCCTAAATTTGTACAATTTTTGTTAGATTCATTATGATTTCGCTTCTTTACGACATTTTCTGGGCAATCCTTGTTATTATCATGGTGGTCGTTACTGCCATTCTATGGGTCTTTACTGTACCGTTTGACCCTGCACGCAAAGCCATACATGCTGTATCGCGTTTCTTCGCCACTTCGTTTTACAAAATGCCCCTTGGTTGGCATCAACATCATTTTGGTTTTGAAAATATTGACACAACCAAGCCTTATGTGATTATTGTCAATCACTGCTCAATGTTCGATGTTCCGTATCTGTATTTTGTCAAAGGGTTGAATTTTCGCTGGGTCGCCAAGAAAGAGCTGGCCAAGATGCCGCTGTTCGGACAGATGATTATGCTTCACGGCGATATTCTTGTTGATCGAGGCACAAAAAAAGGCGCATTGGAGGTGATGAACAAAGGCGAGATGTGGTTGAAACGAGGTGTCTGCATTGCCATATTCCCCGAGGGCACACGCTCCAAAGATGATAATATTTCGAATTTCAAAACCGGAGCTTTCAACCTTGCAAAAAATGCAGGCGTAGGAATTCTCCCCATTGTTTTGAGCGGTTCGCGCCAACACATTCGCAAATCAATTTTCTATAATTGGAGACACCATACAGGCATGCAAATTCTTCCGCCCGTATCAGCCGAAGAGGTTGCTGCAACCGACACCAAGGAGTTGATGGACTCCTTGCGCGACAAGATGATTGCTGCCAAACAAAATCTCGATGCATATCTTGATTCTGTAAAATAGTTCACGAAACAAAAAGAGCACACTATAAATATGAGCCAACAACAAATACAAATTAACAACTACACCGACGACGATATCATTACGCTCGACCCGCGTGAGCACATTCGCCGTCGTCCGGGTATGTATATCGGAAAACTCGGCGACGGAACACAAGCCGATGACGGAATCTATGTCCTCATCAAAGAGGTTGTTGATAACTCGATCGATGAGTTTATCATGGGTAATGGTAAACAGATTGAAATCAGCATCGAGGATGATGTGGTTACCGTTCGCGACTATGGTCGTGGTATTCCCCTGAAATCGCTGACAAAGGCGGTAAGCGAGATGAACACTGGTGCCAAATATGGCGAAGGTTCGGCGTTCAAAAAGACCGTCGGATTGAATGGTGTCGGTGTTAAGGCCGTTAATATGTTGTCAAGTGAGTTTATGGCTCGTTCTATTCGTGATGGCGAGGCCCATACCGTAAGCTTTGCACAAGGCTTGGAGTTGAGCGACCAATGGGAGAGTGGCGTGAGCGACAAGAACGGAACTCTGATTCGCTACAAAGTGGATAAAGAGGTCTTTGGCGAATACTACTATAACCTCGACTTCGTTGAGCAACTTGTCAAAAACTATACATATTTGAACTCGGGACTTACCATCAAGTTCAATGGCGTAAGTTATGTGTCGAAGAATGGTCTTTTGGACTTGGTAAATGAGAGTATGGGTGAGGAGCCGTTGTATCCCCCCATCCACTTATCGGGTCCCGATATCGAAATTGTGCTTACCCACGGCACAAGTTATGGCGAAACATACTTCTCGTTTGTTAATGGTCAGTACACTCCGCAAGGAGGTACCCACCAAGCTGCATTCCGCGAGGCTTTGACCAAGACCATCAAGGAGTTCTATCGCAAGGACTATGACCCTGCCGATATCCGCACCTCGATTATTGCGGCTATTTCAGTTAAGGTAACCGACCCCGTATTTGAGTCGCAGACCAAAATCAAGCTGGGTAGCAAGGAGATGGAGCCGGGTGTTTCGCTGCGTAACTATGTTATCGACTTTATGGGTGAACACCTCGACAACTACTTGCACAAAAATCCGACGACAGCCGACACTTTGGGTCGCAAAATCATCGAGAACGAGAAGGAGCGCAAGGCCATTTCGGGCGTACAGAAGAAGGCTCGTGAAATTGCCAAGAAGGTCAGCCTGAATAACAAGAAATTGCGTGATTGCAAAATACACCGCAACGACAAGAGCGATTTGGCCGATAAAACTATGTTGTTTATTACCGAGGGTAACTCGGCGAGTGGCTCAATTACCAAGAGTCGTAATGTTTTGACACAGGCGGTATTCTCGTTGCGAGGTAAACCATTCAATAGCTTCGGACACAACAAGAAGATTGTATATGCCAACGAGGAGTTCAACTTGTTGCAAGCAGCACTTAACATCGAAGACGATATCGAAAATCTGCGTTACAACAAGATTGTAATTGCAACCGATGCCGATGTCGATGGTATGCACATTCGTTTGCTGATGCTGACATTCTTCTTGCAGTTCTTTCCCGATGTAATTCGTAAAGGTCACTTGTACGTCCTCCAAACACCTCTTTTCCGTGTACGTAACAAGCAAGAAACAATCTATTGTTATAGCGACGAAGAGCGCCAAAAGGCCATCGCAAAGTTGGGTCGCAATCCCGAGATTACCCGATTCAAAGGTTTGGGAGAAATTTCGCCCGACGAGTTCCGAGGATTCATTGGCGAGAATATTCGTTTGGATAAGGTCAAATTGTCGAAAGACGATACAATTCACGAGATGTTGGAGTTCTATATGGGCACAAACACTCCCGACCGTCGAGATTTCATCATCTCGAACCTGCGCGTCGAGGCCGACTATGTTGAAGATTTGATTTAGGATTATGATTGACGAAAAAGATATACAAAACCCCGAAGAGGGTATGCTCGAAAACGAAGGTGAAATGACAACACCTTCGACAGAGCAGAAACAATCGAAATACGACCGCTTCACACACGATGAGGGTCGTACGACACAACTTGCGGGTCAGTTCAAGAATTGGTGGATTGACTATGCGTCGTATGTAATCTTGGAGCGTGCTGTGCCGCACCTCGAAGACGGATTTAAGCCCGTGCAACGACGCATCATGCACTCGATGCGCCGCCTCGATGATGGTCGTTTCAATAAAGTGGCCAACATCGTAGGTCACACTATGCAGTTCCACCCGCACGGCGATGCATCTATTGGGGACGCCCTTGTTCAACTCGGACAAAAGGACCTGTTGGTTGAGTGTCAGGGTAACTGGGGTAATATCCTTACGGGTGACGATGCGGCAGCTCCTCGTTATATCGAGGCCCGTCTGTCGAAGTTTGCTTTGGAGGTTGTTTTCAACCCCAAGACAACCCAATGGATGATGTCGTACGATGGTCGTAATGAGGAACCTGTCACACTGCCCGTTAAATTCCCGTTGGTTTTGGCACAAGGCGCCGAGGGTATTGCCGTTGGTTTGGCCTCAAAGATTCTGCCTCACAACTTCAACGAGTTGTTGGACGCTTGTATCGCATATCTGCGGGGTGAGGAGTTTGAACTTTATCCCGACTTCCCGACAGGTGGTTATATCGATGTATCGAAATATAACGACGGTCTGCGTGGTGGTGCGGTGAAGGTACGCGCCAAAATATCGAAGATTGACAAACGCACACTTGCCATAACCGAAATTCCTTTTGGTACTACAACCGAAGGTATCAAAGAGTCTATTTTGAAGGCCAACGAGAAGGGCAAAATCAAAATCAAGAAGGTTGATGACAATACGGCTGCAAATGTCGAAATCATTGTTCATGTCAGCAACGACGAGTCAAGCGACAAGACAATCGATGCATTGTACGCTTTCACCGATTGCGAAACTTCGATTTCGCCTAATGCCTGCGTGGTTTATCAAGAGAAACCACACTTTATGGGTGTGAGCGAAGTCCTGCGTTATAGTGCCGAGCACACCAAAGGACTTCTTCTCAAAGAGTTGGAGATTCGCTTGGAGGAGCTGGATAAGGCTTGGCATATGACAAGTTTGGAACGCATCTTTATTCAAAACAAGATATATCAACTTATCGAGGGCTGTAAAACCAAAGAGGCGGCATACGAGGCTGTGAACAAAGGTTTGGAGCCATTCAAAAAATTGCTGCGCCGCGAGGTCACTACCGACGACATCGCACATCTTACCGAGTTGCAATTCATTCGTATTTCGCGATACAATGCCGACAAAGCCGACGAGCAGATTCGCGCAATCGAGGAGGAGGAGAAGCGAGTTAGATACGATATCGAGCACATTGTCGATTATGCCGTTAATTACTATACCCACATCAAAGAGAAGTATGGTAAAGGACGTGAGCGTCGTACGGAGATTCGATCATTTGACTCGATTGATGCAGTGAAGGTGGCAGTGAATAATGCAAAACTCTATGTCGATAGAGCTGAGGGATTCTTCGGTATCGGCAAGGGTATGAAAGATGCCGAGTTTGTATGCGATTGTTCGGATATTGATGACATCATCGTCATCTGCAAGAACGGAGAATACACCATTACCAAAGTACAAGAGAAGGCTTTCTTCGCCAAGAATATCCACTACATTGGCGTATTCAAACGAGGTGACGAGCGTACCATATATAATATATTATATAGAGATGGCAAGAATGGCCCGATTATGATGAAGCGTTGCGCCATCACAAGCATTACTCGCGATAAGGTTTACAACCTTACCAAAGGTACGGCCGGTAGCGACATTCTTTATATGAGTGTCAATCATAATGGCGAGGCAGAGGTACTCAAAGTATATTTCCGTCCGCGCCCTCGTCTGAAAAAGGTTATTACCGAACTCGACTTCTCGGCCATTGCTATTAAGGGCCGTCAAAGTCAGGGTAATCTGTTCTCGCGCTACGGAATCAGCAAGATTGTACTCAAACAAAAGGGTACAAGTACTTTGGGAGGCGAACAAGTTTGGTATGATGACGAGATTCGCCGTCTGAACAACGAGGGTCACGGAAAGGCTCTCGGTGAGTTCAAGGGCGATGATAAGTTATTGGTTATCGCAAGCACCAAATACTATGTCACCAACTTTGATTTGGGACACCACTTCCCCGAGGACACTATCGCTGTGATGAAATACGATGTAAGTATCACTGTTGATGCTATCTATTTCGATGCGGCTCAAAAATACTTCTATCTGAAACGCTTCCAACCGGAGTGTAACGAGAAGATGCAGCAATTCATTGACGATGATTGCGTATTGAAACATATCGCTTATGACTCGCGCAGCACTATCAAAGTTACTTTTGGTGGTGCAAACGCCACACGCCCCGACGAGGAGATTGACCCCGCAGAGTTCGTTGGAATCAAGAGTCATAGAGCCAAAGGTAAGCGCATCACCACATTTGATGTTGCAACCATTGAGTTCCTCCGAGGAGTGAAAGAGTTGCCGGCAGAGGAGGAGAGCGCAGAATCCGAGGAGGTCGCAGAACCCATCGAAACAGAAATCGCAACCGAAACACCCACTCCTACAACCAACAACGACGACATCGAATTTGAGGTTGTGCGTGGTAGCGACGAGGGAGAACAACAACTTAACCTATTCTAACCAAGATGGTAATCTTTCTGATAGGATATATGGGCTGCGGCAAGAGCAAGTTGGGACGAAAACTTGCTCCCGCACTTGGCTACAAACTTGCCGACACCGATAAGATTATCGAAGAGGGTGTAGGCAAGAGCGTTGCCGACATCTTTGCCGAAAGGGGAGAAGCATGGTTCCGCGCACAAGAACGTGCTGTTTTGGAGTCATTTGCCAACTATCCCGAGAATATTATCGTTTCGACTGGTGGAGGTATGCCTTGCAAAGGCGACAACATGGAGTTGATGAAACAGATAGGCATTACGGTATATCTGAAACGAACTCCGCAAAATATCGTCAGCCGTATCAGCGAACACGGTCGTTGGAAACGCCCCGCTATACGAGGCATGAACGATGAGGAACTGCTCGCCTATATCGAAGCCAACCTGCCCGGACGTGAGCCTTTTTATTCGCAAGCCTCGCTTGTAATAGATTGTACCGCGATGGGCGACGAGGATATTATTGAGCACATTAAACTGCATATTACCCAATACGAGAAATCAAACACTTCAATATTATGATATTCCTTTTTGACAAACAGACAGTTATTTATGCCGTAGAGTGCAACCACCCACTTTCGAGTGATGATAATGTCAAGCTCGAATGGTTGCTTTCGGGAGCTAAACGAGTAGAGGGCGACCGCATGGAAGGTAAATTCATCGGCCCTCGCAAAGAGATGATTACTCCATGGAGTACCAATGCCGTCGAGATTACCCAAAATATGGGTATTGAAGGCATCAGCCGTATCGAGGAGTACTACCCCGAGGATAGCGGTGCTAAATTTGACCCTATGCTCAATCGTCATTACAGCGTATTGGACGATGAGCTGTTCAAAACAGACATCACTCCCGAGCCTATCGTGTTTATTGACGACCTCGAAGCGTATAATCGTCAAGAGGGATTGGCATTAAGCCCCGTTGAGATTGACTACCTGAAAAGCGTCGCTGCCAAATTGGGCCGCGGTCTTACAGATAGCGA
This sequence comes from Rikenellaceae bacterium, assembly GCA_015060105.1. Lineage (GTDB taxonomy): Bacteria > Bacteroidota > Bacteroidia > Bacteroidales > Rikenellaceae > UBA940. The sequence continues at coordinate 95,996 of SUZD01000007.1, forward strand.
GGTTTTCGGTTTCTCGCAAGTAAACTCGGAGCACTGCCGTCACAAAATATTCAATGGTAAATTCATCGTTGATGGCGAGGAGAAAGAGCGCTCGCTGTTCAAAATGATTAAAAATACCACCACACAAAATCCCAACTATGTCACTTCGGCATATAAGGATAACTGCGCATTCCTGCAAGGTCCAACTGTCGAACAATTTGCGCCCAAAAGTGGAGATAAACCCGATTGGTTTGACGTTAAGGACTTCGAGAGTGTAATCTCGATTAAGGCCGAGACACACAACTTCCCGACAACCGTTGAGCCTTTCAATGGTGCTGCAACAGGTACTGGTGGCGAGATTCGTGACCGTATTGCCGGTGGTAAAGGTGCGTTCCCGATTGCAGGTACTGCTGTCTATATGACTTCGTACCCCCGCATTGACGAGGAGCGCGAGTGGGAGAATCGTGTTGATGAGCGTAAATGGCTCTACCAAACACCCGAGGATATTCTTATCAAGGCCTCGAATGGTGCGAGTGACTTTGGTAACAAGTTCGGCCAGCCGCTGATTTGTGGTTCGTTGCTAACCTTCGAGCACAAAGAGAATGACAAGACCTTCGGCTACGACAAGGTTATTATGATGGCCGGTGGCGTTGGTTATGGCCGCAAAGAGGATAGCCTCAAAGATGAACCCGAGGCTGGCGATAAGATTGTGTTGCTTGGTGGTGACAACTATCGTATCGGTATGGGTGGTGGCGCTGTTTCGAGTGTTGCCACAGGTGAGTACGCTGGCGAGATTGAGTTGAACGCTGTGCAACGCTCCAACCCCGAAATGCAAAAACGCGTGTATAACGCTATTCGTGCCGTGAGTGAGGCTGAGGAGAACCCCATCATTTCGATTCACGATCACGGTGCAGGTGGCCACCTTAACTGTTTGAGTGAGTTGGTAGAGGCTACCGGTGGTACTATCGAGATGGATAAACTCCCCATTGGCGACCAAACCTTGTCGGCACGCGAGATTATCGGTAACGAGTCGCAAGAGCGTATGGGATTTGTCGTTAAGGAGAAACATCTTGATTATATCCGTCGTATTGCCGAGCGTGAGCGTGCTCCGATGTATGTTGTAGGAGAGACCACAGGCGATATGCAGTTCACCTTCAAACAAGCCGATGGTCAAAAACCTATCGACTTGCAATTAGAGGATATGTTCGGTAAAACTCCTCAAACCATTATCGAGGATAAGAGCGTCGAGACCACTTATGCCGATGTTCAATATAATAAAGGTAAGATTGTAGAGTATATTGGCGACATTCTTCGTATGGAGGGCGTTGCTTGTAAGGATTGGCTGACCAACAAGGTGGACCGCTCGGTAACGGGTCGTATTGCAGTTCAACAAACCGCTGGCGAAATCCAAGTCCCCATCAACGACTATGCTGCTGTTACTTTGGACTACCAAGGCGAGAAAGGTATTGCAACCTCGATTGGACACGCTCCCGTTGCTGCGATGATTTCGCCCGATCAAGGTTCTGTTTTGAGTATTGCCGAGTCGCTAACCAACATCGTTTTGGCACCTATGGAGCACGGCCTTAAAGGTATCTCGCTCAGCGCCAACTGGATGTGGCCTTGCAAGAACGAGGGCGAAGATGCTCGTTTGTACAAAGCAGTAGAGGGTGCCGAGAAATTTGCATTGGATTTGGGTATCAACATTCCCACAGGTAAGGACTCGTTGTCGATGACCCAAAAATACAAAGATGGTCAAAGCGTAATTGCTCCGGGTACCGTTATCATCACTGCCGCAGGCGAGGTTTCGGATATTAAGAAATGTGTTAAAGCCGCACTTCAACGCAAAGCCAGCGATATGGTTTATGTTGATATGAGCCGTAGCGCATTCTCGCTTGGTGGTAGCAGTTTCGCTCAACTCACAGGAGCCGTTGGTGCCGATACTCCCACTGTAAATGATGCTGCATATTTTGCTCGCGCATTTGAGGCTGTTCAACGCTTGGTTAATGAGGGTAAAATTTTGGCAGGTCACGATGTATCGGCCGGAGGTCTTATCACAGCTTTGTTGGAGATGTGCTTTACCAACAATACAACTGGTATGAACATCGCGCTTGATAGCTTGGGCGAAAACGACATCATCAAAGCACTGTTCAGCGAGCGTCCTTCGTTGGTACTCCAAGTTGCTAATGGCCAAGCCGTTAAACAAGAGTTGGCTGCAATGGGCGTAGATGCGTATGTAATCGGTTCGGTTACCATGGATCGCAAGTTCAATGTTTCGGCTTCGGGCGTTGAGTTTGAGTTGTTGATTGATTCGTTGCGTGATGATTGGTTCAAGACATCGTACTTGCTCGACCGTCGTCAAAGTGGCACCGAGAAAGCTGCCGAGCGTTTCGCAAACTACAAATCACAACCCTTGACCTATAAATTCCCCGCAGGTTTCGACGGAACTTATGCCGGTAGCGGTATTGATCCCAAACGTCGCAGTGCGAGCGGTGTGAAAGCAGCGATTATTCGTGAGAAGGGTGTGAATGGCGATCGTGAGATGGCTTGGTGTATGTACCTTGCTGGTATGGATGTTAAAGATGTACAGATGACCGACCTTATTAGCGGTCGTGAGACTCTCGAAGATGTCAATATGATTGTCTTTGTGGGTGGTTTCTCGAACTCCGATGTACTTGGCTCGGCTAAGGGTTGGGCTGGTTCGTTCTTGTTCAACGAGAAGGCAAAACGCGCTTTGGATAACTTCTACGCACGCCCTGACACACTTTCACTCGGTGTTTGTAATGGTTGCCAGTTGATGATCGAGTTGGGTCTTATCACTCCGACAGATGCGCTCAAACCCAAGATGTTGCATAACGATAGCCACAAATTCGAGTCTGGCTTTGTTGGCGTAAGCGTCGAGAACAGCAACTCTATTATGTTGGGCTCATTGGCAGGTTCAAGCCTCGGTGTATGGATTGCTCACGGCGAGGGAAAATTTTCGTTCCCCTACGAGGAGGAGAAGTACAACATTGCCCTGAAATACAACTATCACGGCTATCCTGCAAACCCCAATGGCAGCCAATTCGACACAGCTGGTATCTGCTCTGCCGATGGTCGCCACTTGGCTATGATGCCCCACTTGGAGCGCGCTTGCAAACCTTGGAACTGGGCTTTCTATCCCGAGGAGCGTAGCAGTGACGAGGTAACTCCTTGGATTGAGGCCTTCGTTAATGCTCGTAAATGGATTGAGCAAAACGCAAAATAGTACACAATGAATAATGCTCCGATTGGAATATTCGACTCCGGCCTGGGCGGTTTAAGCGTCTGGGCCGAGATTCGAAGACGGCTTCCCGACGAGTCGCTTGTCTATTATGGTGATGGCAAAAACTGCCCATACGGACATCGCTCAGCCGAGGAGATAACCCGTTATGCAATCGAAGCTGTTGAAAGGCTGCTTGACAAAGGTGCAAAACTGATTGTAGTTGCGTGTAATACGGCAACGGGAGCAGCTGTCAAAACCTTGCGTCAAAAATATTCGATACCAATTGTCGGAATGGAGCCTGCTGTTAAACCTGCGGCTTTGGCAACCCGTTCGGGTGTTATCGGAATATTGGCGACAAAACGCTCGTTGGAAAGCGAGCACTTTCAACACACCTCGTCATGCTATGCGTCGAATGTCAAAATTCTTCAAAGTGAAGGTCGCGGTTTTGTTGAACTTGTCGAAAGTGGAGATTGCAACTCGAAACTTGCTTTATCGACAATAGCAACGGTAGTCGAGCCTATGCTCGAACAAGACGTTGATCAAATCGTGCTCGGTTGTACACACTATCCGTTCCTTGCCGAAAGTATTCGCAAGGTCGTCGGTAATCGAGATGTAGCTATCATTGACCCTTCACCGGCAATCGCTGCGAGAGTAGAACAACTTTTGGTGCGCGACAATATGCGTGCAGAAAAAGGACACACTCCGTACTATGAGTTTATCTCGGCGGCAGATGAGGAGTATGTTGCAAAGATAAAGGAATTTGCAACCCGAGTATGGGAGTCGAATTACAACCACAAATAATAAACTACTGATATATATGGCTGTACAAAAGAGAGATAAAAACGAAAAGAAAAAAATCAGATTCAACTTTGAGTTGAGCGACAGAGCTCGCTGGATGATGGGGTTGGTTTTGATTTTCATTGCGCTATATACTGCATATTGCGCAGTGTCGTATATGTTTACATGGAAGGAGAACCAAAGTTTTGTACAGTTTGGCGACTTTTTACCAAGTGAGCAATCGGTAGTGGGTGGTAGTTTATCGGCTTGGATTGGCGATTTGTTGGTCGGCAAATGTTTTGGTATATTTGCTATCGTACTGCCTATAATTTTTGTCATATGGGCTCTTCGCATTATTCGTCGTCTGCCTGCACGAGCAGAGCGAGTGGGCCGTATTGCGTTACTTGTTATGATTTTGGGGTCGATTACTATCGGCTATATTGCCAATAGCAGTACCATTTTCGGCTATGGATTGGGTGGAAAACTCGGAACATATAGCGCAACTTGGCTTCACGAATTGCTGGGTGGAGGTATCATTATTCTGCTGATTTGCAGTTGGATAATGCTTGCCATATACATTAGTAGCAGAACTATTGACAAGTTAGACAACTTTGGTCGCGGTATCGTTGATGCAGGCCAAAAGTTATTGCACAAACGCGAAGGTGAGTGTGATTTAGATACTGCCGACCAAGAGATTGATACAAACGAAGATTTCATCGAAGATGAAGAGGAGGAGAGAGTCGTTGTTTTGCACGAAACATCACCAATAGTCGAAGAGCACACAACAGAGATTGATGCCGATGACGAATTTGAAGTAAATATTCCGCAAGAGGAGGAGGTTGTAAGCTCCGAAGAGAGCTCTCAAACAACAGACGAGGAGAAACCAGAGGAGATTTTGGCAGAGGATATTTTGCTCGGTCCCGGAGGTGTTGTCGAATCTGATGACTCCAATGTCAATGTAATACAGGAGCGTCACGAGGATCAAGAGGCCGAGAATATTGATGATATTGACCTGTATGACCCTCTCAAAGAGTTATCATCGTATCGCAAGCCCGAAATTGAGAATGTACTCTGCAAGTACGATTCCGAGGTACAAGTAACTGCCGAGGAGCTTAAAAGCAACAAGGACCAAATCATTCAAACCTTGCTCAACTTCGGTATCAAGATTGACAAAATCAAGGCGACAATCGGCCCGACCATCACGCTGTATGAGATTGTTCCTGCGGCGGGAGTCAAGATTGCCAAAATCAAAGGTCTGGAACAAGATATTGCTTTAAGCCTCAAAGCATTGGGTATTCGCATCATTGCGCCCATGCCGGGTAAAGGAACTATCGGTATTGAGGTGCCTAACAAGGATAGACAAACCGTTTCGATGTACTCGGTTATTAAATCGGTACGCTTCCAAGAGAGCACAGCCGAACTACCTATTGCGTTGGGTAAAAATATCCAAAACGAAACTGTTGTTTATGACCTCGCCAAACTACCTCACTTGTTGGTAGCTGGTGCGACAGGACAAGGTAAGAGTGTCGGATTGAATGCAATCATCGCATCGTTGCTCTACAAAAAACACCCTGCCGAATTGAAATTCGTTATGGTGGACCCCAAGAAGGTGGAGTTGTCAATGTATGCCAAACTCGAAAAACACTTCCTTGCCAAGATGGAGAGCGAAGACGAGGCCATTATGACCGACACACAGAAGGTTATTTATACTCTGAACTCTCTCTGCTCCGAGATGGAGGCCCGTTACGAGTTGTTGCGTGCAGCCGAAGTCAAGAAGATTACCGAATACAACAAAAAGTTCATAGACCGTCGATTGAACCCACGCAAAGGCCATCGCTATCTGCCATATATCGTGCTTGTAATTGACGAGTTCTGCGATATGATTATGACTGCGGGCAAAGAGGTAGAACAACCTATTACTCGTTTGGCACAGTTGGCTCGTGCCGTAGGTATTCACATGATTATTGCGACACAACGTCCTGATGTTAAAGTTATTACCGGACTTATCAAGGCCAATTTCCCTGCCCGTATAGCATTTAAGGTTACCTCGATTGTCGATTCACGTACAATCCTCGACCAAACGGGAGCAAACCAACTTATCGGTATGGGTGATATGCTTGTTTCAATCAATAGTGAAATATCTCGTGTGCAATGTGCGTTTATTGATACACCCGAGATTGAAAGCATTGTCAATTATATCCATCGTCAGGCGGGATATGGCTCTGCGTACGCATTGCCCGACTATATTCCCGACAATACCGATTTTGGAGGTGGAGGCAGTGGCAACGAGAATATCGTATTCGACTCGATGTTTGCCGAAGTTGCACGCTTCGTTGTCAGCAATGGACAAGGCTCGACATCATCTATTCAACGTCGTTTCTCGATTGGATATAACCGTGCAGGACGCATCATGGACCAGTTGGAATATAAAGGCATTGTTGGCCCTGCCGAGGGAAGTAAACCTCGCGAGGTATATATAACTGATGCAGCATCGTTGGAACGATTGCTTGATAATATGTAACGTATGAGAAAGTTGATTGTCATATTGTTGGGTTTGCTTTGTAGCGCAGGCTCGCTCACAGCTCAAAACTCCCAAGAGATATTGCGAGAGTTGTCGCAACGTATTTCGCAACTCGGAGCATACTCGGTTGATTTTGTGATGAGTTCGGCAGAGGGCGAGGCGAATGGCTCTTATGTGGTAAATGGCGAGAAATTTCGTATTGCGACAGGCGCTATCGAATTGCTTTATGACGGTAATACCGTTTACGAAATTGACCATACCGTCAAGGAGATTGCGTTGGACAACATGGGCGAGAATTACACTTTTTGGAGCAACCCTGCACAAGCGTTTGCAATGCTTGATAGCAGATACGAGCACCAATTTGACGGATTTACCGAGTCGCAAGGCAAACACCTATACCGAATCAAATTGAGCGCGCAAAGTAAAGGCGACGAGGTCTTTGTTTTGCTGATTGACTCGACAAGCAAACTTCCGTTCAAAGCCATATATGGACAAGGCGTGCATGCGGTTTCTATCCGCTTTGTACGTATCAGAACAACCGATAATTCAGATGAAAACCAATTCAAATTCGATAGTAGTAAATACAAGGAGTATGAATTGATAGAACTTCGCAACTAATCGAAGCTAATTTTCTTTTGTATATTTGTGCCGATGAAAAATATAGAACAAATTGCCGAAAGCGTTAGACGGGGCGAGAGAATATCAACACAAGAGGCCCTGCTGTTGTGGGACGCTCCGCTGTGGTTGTTGGGCAAGTTGGCCACCGAACGCAAATTTGCTAAAAGTGGCGATGCACTCTACTACAACCGCAATATTCACGTTGAGCCTACCAATATCTGCGTTTTCAACTGCCGTTTTTGTTCCTATCGCCGTCCTGCCAATAGTCCCGAAGCATGGGATTACAGTATCGAGCAGATGGAGGATATGGTACGCAGCTATCAAGGTAAGGGACTTACCGAACTGCATATCGTTGGAGGAGTTCATCCCCAACACGACCTTTGGTTCTATACCGATTTGATTCGACGTCTGAAAGCTATTCTTCCCGAGGTTACAATCAAGGCTTTTACCGCAGTGGAATTAGCCTATATGATTGAGAAAGCGGGACTGTCGTATCGTGATGGTCTTATGGAGCTCAAAAAAGCGGGGATGGAGTCTATCCCTGGTGGCGGTGCCGAAATTTTTGACGAAAAACTGCGTGCCGAGATATGTCCCGATAAAGGCTCTACTGCAATCTGGTTGGAGATGCACCGCACGGCACACGAATTGGGCATAACTACCAATGCGACAATACTATATGGTCATAAGGAGAGCCGCGAGCAACGCATCGACCACCTTAATCGTCTGCGCGAATTGCAGGACAAAACGGGTGGATTTAATGCCTTCATTCCTCTGAAATACCGCAGCCGTGGTAATAGTATGCAGTCGCTGGGAGAGGTGAGTGTTGTGGAGGATATGCGTATGCTGGCAATGTCGAGAATCTTCCTCGACAACTTCGACCACATCAAAGCCTATTGGGTTATGTATGGCAAGAGCGTAGCAGAGATGGCGTTGTCGTTCGGAGCCGATGATATTGACGGCACCATTGATGATTCGACTAAAATCTATTCGATGTCGGGTGCCGAGGAACAACACCCCAAATTAACAATAGCAGAAATTGAGAAAATGGCAGAAGGCGCAGGCCTGCGTGCCGTAGAACGAGATACACTTTACAATGAAATCAAACACTAACCAAAAAAGTGGATTGCGTAAGTTGTTAAGCAATACCATTGTTCGTCACTTAATACTTGTGACCTGCTCGGTCATTATCCTAGTATTCATTGCAACATCGTTGTTGAATATTCTGACCCGACACAACCAGCAAATTGAGGTTCCTAATTATGTAGGACTTGGACTTGCCGAAGTTCGAGAGATGGCCAAGGAACACAACTTCGAAATTCATATCAATGACTCGTTGTATGTTCCTGCGCACAAAGGCGGTGTCGTACTCGACCAAAACCCCAAAGCAGGTAGCCATGTAAAGAGTGGCCGACGCATCTTCATTATGATAAACTCCTACAACCAACGACAAGTTCAACTTCCGTATGTTACGGGCTACTCATTGCGACAAGCCAAGAACATCTTGGAGGTTAGTGGTCTTGGTATTGATGAGATTTGTTATGTGCCCGACATCGCTACCAACTATGTTATCGAGCAGAGAGTCGGGGGTAAAGTTGTAACCGAAGAGAGCACTCAAAAAGTATATGTCGGCTCGAATGTCACCCTTATTGTTGGTCAAAATCCGGCCGATGATCCGACTGTTGTAACTCCCAAAGTGGTTGGATTATCACTTAATGAAGCCAAGAGTCGCTTGTGGGAACGAGGCCTGAATGTTGGCTCGGTGCGTTTTGACGAAGGTATCGATGTCTTTGACCAGAATGATGCAAAAGTGTATATTCAGACACCCGGTCAGGCCGAATTTGCAACTCTCGGACAAAAGGTAACTTTGCGCTTGACACTTGACCAAGAGGTTGTCAATAAAAGTAGTGTAACTTCGGACCGAGATGCTAAAAAACTGATTGAGGAGCGAGTAAAGGCTGCCGAGGATTCGTTGAATGTTGATGGAGTAGAGCCAATCGAGTAGGTATGGTGGACGAGCGTTACGACGATATAGCGTTGGAAGAGAGTGACGAGAATAGTTCGGACGAACTGTTCGAACACTTCTCGGTTGTGGTCGATAAAGGCCAGGCGATGTTGCGATTGGATAAGTTTTTGGTCGATCGCATGGAACATTGCTCGCGTAGTCGTATTCAGGCGGCTGCCGATAATGGCAATATTTTGGTTAATGGCTCGCCCGTTAAATCGAGTTATAAGGTAAAACCGCTCGACCGCAT
>SUZD01000008.1 GCA_015060105.1 Rikenellaceae bacterium
GCGTTGGTAGTCGCCAATTCTTGGGGCATCAAATGTGGCACCTGCAGCAAGAGCTTTACCTGAGCAGCACTACCCCACTTAGTGAATAGTATTGATAGTGATTTGCAAACCAATTAGTTAGGGATTTTTATTGTACACCATGAGTATATTAACTAAATTTTTACTAAATTTGTGAACTACTAGCAAAAAACAGCATAACTAATTATGAGAAAATTTACCTCCGTACACGACTTGGGTGATTTGCAGAGTGCCCTTGCCGAGGCGTTTGAGATTAAACGCGACCGTTTCCAGTTTACCGAACTTGGCCGCAATAAAACCCTGCTGATGATATTCTTCAATTCGAGCCTTCGTACCCGCCTTTCAACACAAAAGGCTGCGATGAACCTCGGAATGAACACAATGGTACTCGATGTAAATCAAGGCGCGTGGAAACTCGAAACCGAGCGTGGCGTGGTTATGGACGGCGATAAACCCGAACACTTGTTGGAGGCGATTCCCGTTATGGGTTGCTATTGCGATATTATCGGTGTTCGTTCGTTTGCCCGTTTCGAGAGCAAGGAGGACGACTATACCGAGAAGATTATCAACCAATTCATTCAATACTCGGGTCGCCCCGTTTTTAGTATGGAGGCGGCTACGGGTCACCCGCTGCAAAGTTTTGCCGACCTTATCACTATCGAGGAGTATAAGAAAACGGCTCGTCCCAAAGTGGTTATGACTTGGGCGCCTCACCCCAGAGCGTTGCCGCAAGCCGTACCTAATAGCTTTGCCGAGTGGATGAATGCTACCGACTATGAGTTTGTTATCACTCATCCCGAGGGTTATGAACTCGACCCGAAATTTGTGGGTAACGCCCGTGTGGAGTATGACCAACGCAAAGCATTTGAGGGAGCCGACTTTATCTATGCTAAAAACTGGGCAGCTTATACCGACCCTAACTATGGTAAGGTGTTGAGCACCGACCGCAGTTGGACTGTTGATGCCGAGAAGATGGCTCTAACCAATAATGCATATTTTATGCACTGCTTGCCTGTGCGTCGTAATATGATTGTTACGGACGATGTTATTGAGAGTCCGCAAAGTATCGTTATCCCCGAGGCTGCCAATCGTGAGATATCGGCTCAAACGGTGCTTAAAAAACTATTGATGGGATTGAAATAGTAAAAAAGGTTGCTGCGGCAACCTTTTTTATTTTCTTATAACCTCGATGATTTCGGAGGGATGATGTACTATGTGATGCGCTCTGTTTTCGAGTAGTTCGTCAAGCGAGCGAAATCCCCAAGCGCAACCAACCGAAGTTGCTCCTGCGGCATAGGCCGTTTGAATATCAACGCCCGAATCTCCGATGAAAAGAGTTTCGGAGGGCTTTGCCCCGCACTTTTCGATGATTTCGAGCGCAATATCGGGTGACGGTTTGGCGGGTACTCCCTCGCGACCACCAAGAACCACTTGCCACTCAATGTCGGGAAAGAAACGCTGGATAAGTCGCTCGACTCCTGCTTGAAATTTGTTGGATGCAACAGCAAGCATGATGCCCCGTTGTTGAAGCTCGGCGAGTAACTCCGAAATGCCGTCATAAGTGGTGGTGTGGGTGTCAATGTGCTCATAGTAGTATGCAACAAAGCGGCGTCGCATCATCTCGACATACTCGGTGGAGCGCAACTCCTCGGGTATGGAGCGCTCTACAAGACGTTTAACTCCGTTTCCCACAAAGTTGCAGTATTGCTCATAGGTGTGGGTAGGCAATCCCTCTTGGGCGAGGATATGGTTGCAACATACCGACAAATCTCCAATCGTATTGAGTAGAGTGCCGTCAAGGTCGAATATGGCGAGTGTATAGGTGTTCATAGCGGTACAAAGATACCAAAAAAGAGCACGAATCGTTATAATTTCCGCAAGTTTTTGTAACTTTGTGCTACTAACCCCCAATATTGTTTAGAGTATGGAGTCTGTATTTGATAGATATGCCCGCTTGCGTGAGTTGAGTCGCGAGAATTTCAGTCAACATAGTCAAGCCCTCATTGATGAGGCTTTGTTGTGCGCCGAGGAGAAACTCGCAGGTCGTACCCGCTACGACGGCTCGCCATTGCTCGACCACTCGGTACTTACTGCCGAGATTGTTATCGCCGAAATCGGTTTGGGTCGTAACTCTGCCATTTCGACCATTATGCACGATGTTGTGCGTCTTGGTTTGATGACGGCAGAGGAGGTTGGAGCGCGCTTTGGCGATGCGTGTGTCAATATCATCAAGGGCTTGTGTAATATCTCGGATATTCATCCCAAAGTGTCGGACGAGCAGGCCGAGAATACTCGTGAACTTATTATCAGTTACTCGACCGACCCCCGTATCATCCTTATCAAGTTGGCGGACCGCCTCGAAGTGATGCGCTCGCTTAATATTTTCCCTGAGAGCAAACGGGCCAAGAAGAGTTGGGAGAGTCTGCACCTTTACGCACAAATAGCACATAAACTCGGTCTGTATTCGCTGAAAAGCGAGTTGGAAGATTTGGCTCTTCGTCATCTCGAAGCCGAAGATTATGCCTATATTCAGAGTCGTTTGACCGATACCCAAGAGGAGCGTGATGCATTTATCGCCAAGTTTATTGTTCCGATTGAGGCTAAACTTAAAGCGGCCGACATTAAGTATCATATCAAGGCCCGCACCAAGAGTATCTTCTCGATTTGGAATAAGATGAAAAAACGCCACGTCACATTCGATGAGGTGTATGACCTGTATGCTATTCGTATCATTATCGAGGGATGTGCTCCCGAACAAGAGAAAACGGCTTGCTGGAATGTGTATTCTATGGTTACCGACCTCTATATACCTAACCCCGAGCGTCTGCGAGATTGGGTGTCGATACCCAAGTCCAATGGATATGAGTCGTTGCAGACGACCGTTGCATCGGGCGATGGCCATTGGGTCGAGATTCAAATCCGTACCGAGCGTATGGACGAGGTTGCTGAGCGAGGTATCGCTGCGCACTGGCGTTATAAGGGTGTGCAACAGGGCGAGTCGGGATCGGAACAATGGCTGGCGCGTCTGCGTGAGTTGTTGGAGAATACCGATACCCATACCATTCAACGCCGATTTGATACTACTCTGTCGTCGGGAGAGATATTCCTGTTTACCCCCAATGGCGATTTGCGTCGTATGTCGGAGGGTGCCACCGTATTGGACTTTGCATTCAGTATCCATACCAATTTGGGTGCAACCTGCGTGGGAGCAAAGGTTAATGGTCGAAATGTCCCGATTAAGCACATCTTGAAGAATGGCGATATTGTCGAGGTTTTGACATCGAAGACACAGAAACCCAAGCCCGATTGGCTCAATATTGCAACTTCGACACGTGCCAAGAATAAGATTCGTACCTGTCTGCGCGAGGAGCAGGCGAAGGTGGCTAACTTGGGCCGCGAGGAGTTGGAGCGTAAGTTGAAGAATTGGAAGTTGCCCGTAACCTTTGACGAAGCTGTGACCTTTTTGAGTAAGTACTATAAGCAGAAGGCGATAACCTTTATGTATATGATGATTGCCAATCAGAAGATTGATTTGGCAGACATCAAAGATGTACTTACCCGTTATGTCAATAAGGAGTTTGACGAGGAGCGCAAACCCGTAACGGCGACTCCGCCCAAGGTGCAGAAGAGTACCGAGTCGAGTAATAACGATGTGCTTACCATTGACGATTCGATTCGCAACCTTGATTATAAGTTTGCCAAGTGTTGTAATCCGGTGATGGGTGACGAGATTTTTGGATTTGTAACGGTCAATGCAGGTATTACTATCCACCGTGTCGATTGCCCCAACGGAATGCATATGCAGGAACGCCATCCCTATCGCGTTATACCGGCTCGTTGGCGTACAAATGCGGCCTCGCGCGGCTTCCGTGCGACGATTCGTATTGCTGTGGACGATGTTACGGGTATCGTCAATAAGATAACCGACATCATCACCCAAGAGATGAAACTCAATATCCGTTTGGTAAATATGCGCCCCGACCGCAAGGAGAATAAACTTATCGGAACTATTGACCTCGAAGTGCCGCATACCGGCGCATTGGATGCGGTCATCTATAAACTGCTTTCGATTAAGGGCGTAGATAGAGCCTATCGTGTAAATTAGAGGTGAGATGAAAGTTGTTGTAATGTTTCCTACCGCCATTGAGGCCGAAGCGTTTGACGGAACACTTTGCGATGTCGTTGTGTGTGGCGTTGGCGGTGCGGAGTGTGGCGCAGTGACGGCTCGTGTTGTCAGTGAAATACACCCCGATATTGTTGTTTTGGCAGGCGTTGCAGGCACATATTCATCGCGTTACGAAGTTGGACAAACCATTGCTGTGCGCTCCGAGGTTGTTGCAGATATGGGCCGTGTGGAGAGTTGGAGCGAGGTGGGAGGCGAACGCTTTACTCCGCTGTTTCAAAAGGAGTATTTGGCAACCGACACCCCCGACGGATATGATGCGGTGCGTAGCAATACGGTTAATGGCTGTGGTGCACCCTATGTGGCGACCGATGGTGTCGATGTCGAAAATATGGAGGGCGCAGCATTTTTTGCAACCGCACAAGCTCTGGGCGTTCGCTCGATGCAACTGCGTACCATATCCAATCGAGTAGGCGAGAGATTTGATATTGCCGATGTCCGCCGCTGTGCCGTAGAACTTGCTCATGCAGTTGCCGAGGTAGTTGAGAAATTGCAAGAATAATGAAACTGAAACTCAATATATCGCCGTGCCCGAATGATACTTTTATGTTCGATGCGATTGTTAATGGTCGTATCGATACGGCACCTTTCGATATCGAAGTAGAGTACCTCGATATTGAACAACTCAATGCACGAGTGCTTTCGGGCGATGCGCAAATCTCCAAAATCAGTTGTGCGGTATATCCGAGTATAGCAGACCGATATGTCGTGCTGGATAGTGGTAGTGCGCTTGGGCGAGGTAATGGACCGCTGTTGGTTTCGGCTGGCGATGTAGATGTCGCAAACCCCAACCTTCGAGTAGCCGTGCCGGGACTGCATACTACGGCGAACGCGCTGATGAATAGGCTCTTTCCGCATATTACACACAAGAGCCCGATGCTATTCTCCAAGATTGCCGATGCCGTTGCGCGTGGCGAATTTGATGCAGGAGTGCTGATTCACGAGGGTAGGTTTACCTATGAGAACCGTGGCTTGCGACTCGTTGCCGACTTGGGAGTGGAGTGGGAGCGTACAACGGGATTGCCCCTGCCGCTTGGAGCTATCGTTGCGAGCCGAGAACTCCCGCCCGAGATGATTTCGCGTTTCGAGGAGTTGTTGCGCGAGAGTATTGCCTATGCCTTTGCTCACCCGACCGCTTCGCGTATATATATAAAGGAGCACGCGCAAGAGATGGCAGACGACGTTATCGATAGCCATATTGCTCTGTTTGTGAACGACTATTCTTTGTCGCTTGGCGAGGAGGGTAGGCGGGCACTCCACGAACTTACGAGGTAGTTTAAAAAATGTTCAATTTTACTATTAAGAAATAAAACGAGGCACTCGATTGAGTGCCTCGTTGTTGTTTGGCAGGCCGTATAAGCCGAGTTCTGTGCCACCCGAAGGTGGTGTTTGTCATTTATCTAGGATTGCAGTCACCTGCAACCTCAAGCAACCTACCCCTCGACATCGGACGAGCAGCCCTACATGCGTCGATATACTTGGTCTTGCAACCCGTGAGATGTACAGCCGAGAAATGTTGCCACTCTCGCGGTGGGCTCTTACCCCGCCTTTTCACCCTTACTCTCCCGTGTGGGAGGGCGGTTATTTTCTGTTACACTCTGCTATGCCCTCTCGAACATCTTTCCGTTAGAAAGCACGGTGCTCTGCGTTGCTCGGACTTTCCTCCTTTCGCCCGAAAGCGACCGGCGACAAACCCAACCTGCCACATTGCTGGTGCAAAGGTACAAATAAAAAATGAAAACGCATCGAGAGTGGCGTGAGAGTGCGAGAAAATGAGAAAAAAAGTGTTTAAAATGTATGTATTTAGGAAAAAATTCGTATCTTGTAGCGTCAATATTATGGATAATTGTAAATAAGTATTTGATATACAACTAATTCCTTTTATTAACTAAAACACTTTATTATGAAAACAAACTTCAAAAAGGTGATGTTTTTGCCCGCTTTGGTAGCTTTGTTCTCGATGGTATTCGTTGGTTGTAACAACACTCCGGAGCCTACAAAGGACAGCTCGATTGAGGTTGCAACAGAGTCGATCTCGTTGGAGCAAACCAAAGGAGCGAAAGCAACTGTTGACGTAACTGCGAACTGCGAGTGGATCGTTTCGCCTGACGTAAACTGGATTCAAGTTCCTTCGAAGCAAGGTAACGGCAATGGTACTGTAACCGTTATTGCACGTACTGCAAATGACGAGATCGGTAGCCGTTCGGGTAACATTACCATCACTTCGAAAGACGGTAAAGCAACTAAGACTGTGGCTGTTGTTCAACTTGGTTTGGGCGCAGTTGTTGAGCTTAGCGCAACTGAGGTAGCTTTGGAGAATGCTCCTGAGGCTGCTAATGGTGTTACCGTTACTTCGAACGTTGATTGGGAGCTTTCGCAAGAGGGCGATTGGTTTACTGTTGAGCAAGCTGCTGCTGGTTCGCGTACTCAATTGACCATCACTGCAAAAGGTTACAATGAGACTTTGGAGGCAGTTACCGGTAAAGTTATCTTGACTTACACCGACGGTACTGAGACCAAAACCGCTGAGATTGCTGTTTCGCAAGCTGCTTGCGTTCCCAGCCTTGTTGCTGAGCCCGCAAGTGTAGTATTCGCTACTACTGCTGCTGGTGAGACTGCTTTCACTTTGACAGCTGCTGGTACTTGGAGCATCGTAGCTCCCGAGTGGGCAACTGTTACTCCTACCAGTGGTGCTTCGGGTGAGACTACCGTAACTGTTAAAGTTGGTGCTAACGACGCTATTGAGGAGCGCGCAGGTGTTATTGCTATCACCGGTTTGGGTGACGCTGCTATCGACGTTCCCGTTAACCAAGCAGGTAACGCTCCTAAGGTAACTTGCGAGGACGCTGTTTCGGTTGATTGCGCAGATGGTACTGCTAATTTCACCATCAACGCTAACTACGGTTGGTCGGCTAACTCTTCGGCTGATTGGCTTGAGTGCGAGCCCGGTCAAGGTGATGCAGGTGAGACTGTCGTTACTTTGAAATATGTTGCAAATGCTCCCAGCGACCAAAACACTGGTAAAGAGCGTACAGCTACTTTGACCATCACTTGTACTACTCCTGATGGTAAAGCAACTACCGATAAAGAGGTTACTGTAACACAAGCTGCTTTCGACGGTGACGATTTGAGCGCCGAGGAGACTGCTAACTGCTACATCACAACCAAGACTGGCTATCCTTACAAATTCAAAGCTACCGTTAAAGGTAACGGCCAAGCTGACGAGGAGGGTTACATCACTGTTACTCCTATCAACTTGAACGTAACCGGCTTGCAAGCTATTGAGTTGTGGCGTGATAACCAAACTGAGATTCTTTCGAATATCCGTTTGGACAAAGAGAAAGGCTACATCATGTTCGACGTTAACGAGAACGCTCCTAAAGGTAACACCGTTATCGCTCTTGCAGTAATGGACGAGTTCGATCCTACTATGACTGTTGAGGTTCTTTGGAGCTGGCACATCTGGACAGCTAACGAGGACGTTTTGGCTAAGGCTATGCCTATCACTTACCCCGGTACTGTTAAACCTGCTGTTGATGTTGTTATGATGGATCGTAACCTTGGTGCTACCAGCAATGGTACTCTCGGTACTGACGAGGACATCGTCGCTTCTTATGGTTTGCACTATGAGTGGGGCCGTAAAGACCCGTTCCCCGGTTGCCAAGAGTTGATCTCGCCTTACAAAACTTACGTTGATGGTAAAACAAACTATATGAGCTCGACTCGTATTCCTCTCTACCGTACAGTTGATGGTGTTCCCCAAGAGGTTACTCACATCTTCCAAGGTATCGGTATGGGTGGTATCTACGAGATGGCTGTTAACAACGGTGAGACTCCCGATGAGAACGTAACTATTGACTACGCTATCGCTAATCCTACTACTTATATTACAGGTGGTGGTTCGGAGATCGCTTACAATGGTATTTCTATCAACGGTCGTCCTGCAAGCTGGTTGTATGTTCCCGAGGGTCTTCGTTCGGGTGCTGAGCCTGAGGAGAACGGTGGTCTTCCTTATGGCGCATTCGAGTGGCAAACTTACCTCTGGGGTAACTCGAACAACGCTATCACCGGAACTACCTATGGTACCAAGACTATCTATGACCCGTGTCCTGCCGGCTGGCGTGTACCCGATCGCAATGCATTTGCGTTCGTAATCACTGCTGGTGGATACTCGCCCAATCCTATTTACAAAGACGGTGATGGCAACATCTTCAAGTCGATCAACTGTTCTGAGGAGTTCGTAGGTTGGGATCACATCAAAGATGGTGCACACTCGACCTATGTAGCTGATGAGTTTGGTTCGCAATATCAATTCGTTTCGGATTGGAACACCAGAAACCCGACCAAATTGCGTAATGAGTCGAAGTATGAGGGCTTCAAAGCTGGTTACCACATCTACACTGGTGGCTACCAAACTGGTGAGACTATGTTCTTCCCCATGTCGGGTACCTTCTCGTATGACTCGGGTAACCCCTGCTCGGACTACTCGGGCTTCGGTAGTTATGCAAGCTACGCAACCAACGCACAAGATGGTTACCGTGCTTACAACTCGCGTCTTGAAATCTATGCTCCTTCGACTTACTTGACAGACAACTGGAGCTGGGAAGACGAGACTAGGCTTCACGCAGTCCCCGGTGCTTGTGGTTCGCCCATGTCGAGCTTCCACCAAGCTGCTGGTTACGCTGTACGTTGTATGAAAGACGTTATTCCTACCGAGGTAGGAGAGTAATTTCTCATTCAACAAATAAATGGAGCGTGTCCCCCATCGGGGCACGCTCTTTTTTTTGAGATATTAGGGAGTTTAGGGAGTTTAGGGAGTTTAGGGGCAATCCCTAACCTCTCTAAATTCTTTAACCTCCTTATCCTCTCTAATAAAAAATCGCGTAACCACACTGTGGCTACGCGATTTCTGTAATATAATCGGGTAATTTTACTTCGTTCTTCCGGGGTATGCTTCGAGTGCCTTGCCGAGAATTTGGATTGCCTTTTTGAGCTCGGGTTTCTCCAATACATAGGCGATACGAACCTCGTTGCGACCCATATCGGGGTTTGAGTAGAATCCCGACGCGGGAGCCAGCATAACGGTTGCTCCGTCATAACTAAACTCTTTCAGACACCACTCACAGAAACGGTCACTATCGTCAATAGGCAGACGAGCAACGGTATAGAATGCACCCATAGGGATAGGAGAGTACACTCCGGGCAATTTATTCAACTCGTCAATCAGGCAGTTACGACGCTCGATATACTCCTCGTAAGTGTGAATAGAGTACTCACGTGGTGCGTCCAACGAGGCCTCGGCAACGATTTGTCCCAGCAGGGGCGGACTTAAACGCGCTTGACAGAACTTCATCACGGCATTACGCAGCGCCTTATTCTTGGTGATGAATGCGCCGATACGGATACCGCACTCCGAGTATCGTTTCGACACCGAGTCAATCAATACCACATTATCCTCGATACCCTCCAAGTGACACGCCGAAATATAGGGAGAGCCTGTATAGATGAACTCACGATACACCTCGTCGGAGAACAAGAAAAGGTCGTGTTTCTTAACCAAATCACGAATACAGTTCATCTCCTTGCGGGTGTATAGATAGCCCGTAGGGTTGTTGGGGTTGCAGATAAGAATACCGCGTGTACGCTCATTGATAAGCTCCTCGAACTTCTCGATAGGGGGCAATGCAAAGCCGTCATCGATAGTCGATGTAATAGGGCGGATAACAGCACCTGCCGAGATAGCAAATGCCATATAGTTGGCGTATGCGGGCTCGGGAACGATAATCTCGTCGCCCGGATTCAAACACGACATAAACGCAAACAACACAGCCTCGGAGCCACCCGAAGTTACGATAATATCCTCGGGCGAGAGTTTGATTTGATACTGGTCATAATAACCAACCAACTTCTCGCGCAACGACAAAAAGCCATCGCTCGGGCTATATTCGAGAATCTCTCTATCGACCTGTTTGAGAGCGTCAAGACCAACCTTTGGGCTCTTCAAGTCGGGCTGACCGATATTGAGATGATAAATCTTGGTGCCTCTCTTTTTGGCCTCCTCGGCAAGGGGTGCCAGGCGTCGGATAGGCGACGCGGGCATCAATACCGCACGTTCGGATATTTGGGGCATAAGTAAATTCTGTTTAGGGTTAAATAATCAAGGGCGGTAAGCGTCGCACGATTACTCGGCGACATTCTTACCGTGACATTGTTTGTATTTCTTGCCCGAGCCGCAAGGACAGGGGTCATTACGACCAACTTTCTTCTCGACCTTCACGGGCATAGGTTTTGTTTTGTCGCCTTGACCGGCTTGTGCAGCGGCTTGCATACGCGATGCGTGCAATTTATTGACATCGACACGTTGGCGTTCGCGTTGTTGTTGCATCGCCTGCTCGTTGTCGGCACCGCCTCGTACGGGCAAATAACCTTTGGTCAGGATTGCCAATACCTCGCGATTAACTTTGAGCAACATCTTGCTGAACAGATTGAACGACTCCAATTTGTAAATCAACAGCGGGTCTTTCTGCTCGTACGATGCGTTTTGTACGCTATGGCGCAACTCGTCCATCTCGCGCAAGTGCTCACGCCAGTTGTCGTCAATGGTGGTCAGCATAACCAACTTGCTGAACATCTTGTAAATCTCGGCGCAACCACTCTCGTAGCACTTTTTCAAATCAACCGACACATTATATCCGAGTTTGCCGTTGGTAACGGGAATACGGATAGTCTCGTACAAACCGCCTTGCTCCTTATAGATTTTCTCGATAATGGGCATCGCTGTTGTGGCAACATTTTGTGCGCGACGGTCGATAGCTGTGCGAATATCTTGTACCAAACGCTCTGCGAGTTCGTTTTTGTTTGCACCTTTGTAGGTCGCAGCGTCCATCGAGGGTTGAACACCAACCAAGCGAATCATCTCGAAGCCGAAGTCCTCGAAATCAACGCCATAGTAGTTATCGATAAAGTCCTCGACAAAGTCGTACATAATATTGTTAAGGTCAATCTCGATACGCTCGCCATAAAGTGCGTGTTTGCGTTGAGTGTAGATTACGGTACGTTGCGAGTTCATCACGTCGTCATACTCCAAAAGGCGTTTACGGATACCGTAGTTATTCTCCTCGACCTTCTTCTGTGCACGCTCAATGGCTTTCGACATCATACTTGCTTGGATAACCTCGCCCTCTTGCAGACCCATACGGTCCATCATCGACGCGATACGCTCCGAGCCGAACAAACGCATCAGGTTGTCCTCCAACGATACAAAGAACTGCGACGAACCGGGGTCACCTTGACGACCTGCACGACCACGCAACTGGCGGTCCACACGACGCGACTCGTGACGCTCGGTACCCAAAATAGCCAAACCACCAGCAGCTTTAACGTCGTCGGTCAATTTGATGTCGGTACCACGACCTGCCATATTGGTCGCAATGGTAACCTGACCCGGGCGACCAGCCTCGGCAACAACTTGTGCCTCTTGTTGGTGTTGCTTTGCATTCAATACATTGTGTTTGATACCGCGCAATTTAAGCATACGGCTCAACAACTCCGACACCTCGACCGATGTTGTACCAACCAGCACAGGGCGACCCTCTTGTACCAAACGGTTAATCTCGTCAATTACGGCGTTATATTTCTCGCGTTTGGTCTTATAAATAAGGTCATCGCGGTCATCACGAAGTACGGGTTTGTTGGTCGGAATGGTTACTACATCGAGTTTGTAGATGTTCCAGAACTCACTTGCCTCGGTTTCGGCAGTACCTGTCATACCTCCCAATTTGTGATACATACGGAAGTAGTTTTGCAGAGTAATGGTTGCAAAGGTTTGTGTTGCAGCCTCCACCTTAACGCGCTCTTTGGCCTCGATTGCTTGGTGCAGACCGTCCGAGTAACGACGACCTTCGAGGATACGACCTGTTTGTTCATCGACGATTTTGACCTTGTTATCCATCACCACATACTCGATATCCTTCTCGAACATACTGAACGCTTTGAGAAGTTGGTTTACGGTGTGGACGCGCTCCGACTTAACGGCATATTCGCCGATAACCTCGTCTTTTTTGCTCGCCTTCTCCTCTGCCGAAAGCTCGCTCTTCTCCAACTCGGCAACAGCCGAGCCGATGTCGGGCAATACGAAGAAGCCGTCCTCGCCAAAGAGGTTCGACAAGAAGTCGTGACCTTTGTCGGTCAATTCAACCGAATTGAGTTTCTCGTCAATCACAAAGTACAAATCGTCAATAATCTCAGGCAGACGACGGTTGTTATCTTGGATATAGATATTCTCGGTCTTTTGCATCAAAGTCTTGACTCCGGTCTCGCTGAGGAATTTAATCAGCGGCTTGTACTTGGGAAGACCTTTGAACGCACGGAACAACAAAATGCCACCTTGCTCGGTATCGCCGGCAGCAATCAACTTGCGCGACTCTGTAACAAGACTTGTTACGAGTGCTTGTTGTGCCGAGTAGATTTTCTCGATAGGACCACGATATTGCTCAAACATTTGGTCGTCGCCTTTGGGTACGGGACCCGAGATGATAAGCGGTGTACGAGCATCGTCAATCAACACCGAGTCCACCTCATCGACAATCGCAAAGTGGTGTTTGCGTTGTACCATATCCGAAGGCGAGATAGACATATTGTCACGCAGGTAGTCAAAACCATACTCATTATTGGTACCAAATGTAATATCGGCCATATATGCTTTGTGACGAGCCTCCGAGTTGGGTTGGTGTTTGTCGATGCAATCTACCGACAGACCATGGAATTGATACATCGGGCCCATCCACTCCGAGTCACGACGCGCAAGGTAATCATTGACAGTGACCATATGTACACCCTTTCCTGCCAATGCATTGAGGAATACGGGTAGTGTTGCCACGAGAGTTTTACCCTCACCTGTTGCCATCTCGGCAATTTTGCCTTTGTGCAATACAACACCACCAAACAGCTGGCAATCGTAGTGTACCATATCCCAGCGAACAGTATTACCCGCAGCCTCCCAACTTGTGTTATATACCGCTTTGTCGCCAACGATATTGACGAAATCTTTAACAGCTGCAAGCGAGCGGTCAAACTCGTTGGCAGTAACTTCGACAGTCTCGGCCTCGGCAAAACGACGAGCAGTGTCCTTCATAATGGCAAAAGCCTCGGGCAGTATCTCGTCGAGTTTAATCTCGATTTTCTTGTCAATCTCATCAACGAGGTTGTCAATCTCTTTCGAAATTTTCTCTTTTTGAGCGAGCGAGATGTTGTCTTTCTCGATTTCGACTTTCAGAGTGCTGATACGCTCCTCTTCGGGACGGATAAACTCTGCAATAGCGGCTTTCAACGCGGCACTACGTGCGCGCAAACCGTCATTGTCGAGGGCCTGAATAGAGGGGTAAATAGCAAGAATTTTATCTACATAGGGTTGAATCTCCTTGCGGTCTTTGTCGCTTTTGGCGCCGAAGAAGAATTTGATTATTGAAGATACGATATTCATAGTTCTTAAATGAGTGCTAATAAAGGTGTAAAGATATTTATTTTTTTTGAATTAACCGAATGTTAGCCGCTTTTTTTATCTCCTTGCGCCCGATGGGACACTTCCAACAATTGTGATTTGCACAAAAGCTATTTTCAAGTTCGATTACGGCTTGTGAGTCAAATGACGACGATAGGGTAACGCCATGTGCTGTCCAATGGCGTGTTATGTAGTTGCTTTCGACCTTTAATTTTTCCAATAAATCCAACGCTCGTTCTTTTGTTTCCTCGTTTTGCAAATATCGTCCGTATGCAAAGATAAGAGGGACTGCAAGATTTATTCCGAGCAGGTTTATTTTGTCGCGTCCGAGGGTTTTGGGGCGTCTTGATGTGCGTTTGTTGGGCGTGAAGTGTGTTTGCCAATATTCCGAAACCTTACCTTCACCACTACCCAAAAGCGCTTGAATATCATCGGCATTACGACAAGCGATAATCTTGTCGAAGATGAAATTAGTGTTGCTTACATACGCAGCCAACTGCGAAATTCGGAGCAGCGGGTGGTTGTTAGGATTGATACCTTTTAACACCCATTCGCCACCACGCATCGGAACAATAGAGTGCTTGCGCGCCAGATATGCAAAGTCTTCCATTATTTGTCGGGTATGACTGCTACTGCAATATCGTTTGAGTAAGCCCGAAGCACCAACGAGCATTATCTCGACATTGTTGCCGTTGCCTCGCTCACGCGAAAGAATATGGATTGGAACTTTATTGGCAAGCAGTTGAAAAGCCTCTTGATTTTTGTGGTCGCCCATTGCTCGGAACAGCATCGCATACATCGCTTGACACCAGTTTGAATGGCCCTCGATATAGGCGCGCTCCACTACATGACATTTGCGTTGCAGACGTGATACTACCAACCTTGTAAACAGATCGGTTTTGTGTAGCGAGTCCATAGCGGCGACAATCTTTCCACACGGGCACTCTTTAATGTCGCTGTTGATGAGTTCCTCGTAACGAGTCGAAATCTCTTGTGGAATGGTAACAACGGCTTGCGGAATAAGTTCGCCCTCCAAGCTCATTAGTCGTGGCACACTCTCTTCAACCAGCCGCAATATTGCCGAGGTGCAATCTTCGACCGCACTTCCGAGCATTACATTGCCCATACAGGTTTTGCCGTCGATACATATACAGGCATTGTTGTAAATTAGTGGGTTGTCGCTCTCTTCGCCCGCCTTTTGAATAACGATATTCTCGCCCTGTTCGCCAGTGAATGTTGTATTGACGAAATAACCCATACGCCACAGTGTGGCAATCAGATGTGAGTGGTCAAGGGCGTTCATTGTTGGTGCGTTTAGAGCAAACCGAGGTCGAGTAATCCCGCCTCCGAAATCATACTTTTATCCCACGCGGGCTCGAATGTGAGTATCACATTGACCTCCTTCACGCCTTCGATTTTTGCCACTTGTGTATTGACATCTTCCAATAGAATATCGGCCATAGGGCAGTTGGGGGCAGTAAGGGTCATACGGATAGTTGCAACTCCGTCGGGAGTGTAATCAATCTCGTAAATCAACCCCAAATCGTAAATGTTAAGCGGTATTTCGGGGTCGTATATGTTGCGCAGAGTATCAACAATCTGCTTCTCGATGTTGAGTATATCGTCAGCGGTCATAGCTTGTGTTATTTTGTTTGCGTTTGAAATGCAATTGCGTACAACCTCATCTGTTTAATCATAGCCACAAGACCGTTGGCTCGTGTGGGGGAGAGGTTTTCGCTCAATCCGATTTTGTCGATAAAGTATAGCTCGGTTTTGATAATCTCTTCGGGAGTGCGTCCGTTCATAACTCGGATAAGCAGTGCGATAATTCCTTTTGTGATGATAGCATCACTATCGGCGGCAAACCACACTTTGCCATCGTCAAAACGAGCATCAACCCACACTCTCGATTGACAGCCACGAATAATAAAATCGTCGGTGCGATGTTCTGGGGCTATCATCGGTAGCGAGTCGCTCAACTCAATCAGATAGTCATATTTGTCTAACCAATCATCGAATACAGAGAACTCCTTGATAATCTCTTCTTGAATTTTATCCATTTTCTTTGTCTGCGTTTTTTACTCTTTGAAAAGTTGTCCAAGTGTCGGAGCCTCCGAAGCGGTAGGTCTGCCGACACCGATAATACGTCCGATGGTCGGAGCTATGGAGCACATATTGACATCGTCGGTGATGGTTTGGTGTGCAATACCAAAGCCCGAAATAATCAGTGGAACGTGTGTGTCATAGTCATACATAGTGCCCGAACTTGCCACCTCGTCGGTTTTGGTTTCAATCCAACCAGGCATCAAATTCAACACCAAATCGCCCGAACGACGCGGGTAAAAACTATTCTGTATCTTGCGACCATACGATTCGCCGAAATATCCGTTCTGCATAGCCGTAGCGCTCAAAACGTGCGAGATACCTCGGAACTGCATGGCAAATGCAGCCACTCGGTTTTGAACATCGGCAAGGTTAAGTCCTGCACTATAAATGTTTACACGATTCAGATACACTTGACGGTCAATGCAGTCGGTAATCCAGTTGCCACGACCGAGTTGGGTCGAGAGGAAGCCGTTGATAATGACCTTGAATTGGCTTGGATTGAACTTGCGCGATTCGTTGCGATTCGAGCTGCCCATACCATTGCTCGATGTTACAATCCATAAAATCTCGTTAGCCGGATATTGTGCCTGTACAAACCTTACGAAGTCTGCCAACGATGCGTCAAAGCGATATATGGCATCTTCGCGCTCAACCGACTCGGTGCCATAAACACGACCGATATTATCAAGTGCATCAATGCCGATATTCAGAATGTCGGTGGTGTCGTCCTTGCCCATATCGTAACCTATGAATACTTGTTTGGCAGCATCAAATGTGATGTCAATGGCTACGGGTGTATATGCCAACGACGAGAAATCACGACTTACAATGGCTTTGTTGGGAATCGATACTCGCTCAAACTCACGCGATACACGGAACGAAGTGTTGCTATATTGTCGAGTTAGGTATTTGTCCATATTGAGGGCCAACTCCCATTTAGCTCGTTTGAAACCCGACGTGACGCCCGATTCGTTGTACTCTTTCAACCATTTGGGCAACTCCTTGATGTAGGCCGAAGAGCTGTTCCACGCACCTGTTGCATAGTTGAACCAGAAAGTGTCGCTTTTGCCTCCGAGCGCAATGGCAGAGTAGGGGTTCATCGCCAATGTTGCAACCTTGGCAGTCGGATTTTTCTCCTTCAATTCATCGCCAATAGTCGGAACTACGATATGCTGATTGGAGAAGCGGCTTTGTCCTGCGTCGCAACCAATGCCATGTACGAGATTGTCCTCAATCATATCGATACGTAGATTGGTTGTGTAATCAATCCAGCCCTCCGAAATGACGCCGTGCATCGAAGGGTTGGTGCCAGTCGTGATTGTAGCAGCGCCCGCAATAGCCGAGGTATGTTGATAGTCGTATCGAGCCTCGGTAAAAGTCGCACCATCGGCCGAAAGCATCGCAATACCGCCATCGGTCAAATTGTGAGAGTATCGCGACAGTTCGTCAGCGCCAATGCCGGCAACGACAATATTGACAACCAAACGAGGTTTGGCCGCTTGTGCCGAGGTGGTTGAAACACTGAATATCAGACAGATTATTATGAGGAGTCGTTTCATCAATAGTTTTGTGTTCGTTTATAATCCCACAAAGATACTATTTTTTGTCGAAACAGTCGGTATTATATCCCGCTTGGCTTAAAAAAATCTTCTCTTGGGTGAAATCGAGTTCGGGATATGCCGTTTTAAGCGCGACGAAATCCTGATATAATCCATCTGTAAATTGACGATATTGCTCCGAAGTGTTGTCAAACGGACGGTGCTGACACCCCTTGACAAAACGCTCGATGCGTTGATTTAAGACCTCTTCTTTGGGGTCCAACCACGCCTCTTTGAAGCGTGTTCCGATGTATTGAATTGCCACCTCCGAGGGGTGTAACATATCCGATGCATAGAAACGATAATCGCGCAACTCGTCCATCATTATTTCGTACGACGGGAAGTAGTGTGCGTTGTCCCATTTTTCGGCAAGACGGGCTGCCACAACTCGTAGCGAAGCCTTGCTCAAAGAGCACTCCGCAAGCCCATCTTTGAGGTGTCGTATAGGACTGACTGTCAGTATGATTTGCTTACCCGATAGTTCTTGTGTAAACACCTCGTCTAATGCCGAAACCATCTCTTCGATGCTTGCTCGTCGTCGAGTAAACTCCCTTGCAGGTAGCTTATGACAATTTGCAACCACCTCGCCACCTCGCTCATAGACGAAGTCAGAACCGAGAGTGATAATGACAAAGTCGGCACTTTCGAGAGCGTTGTGCGCTCTTTCCAAAGCCTTATTCATTTGCTCGATTGCGGTTGCCATATTCGAGGATTCGAGCAGAGTATGTGCGTCGGTAGAAAACCATCGCCCCTGCCACTCAACCATATCCCTGTCGGAATAGTAGCTGTTGTTTGCCACACGCTTGATGTGTCGAACAATAGATAGTGGGTTGTATAGCGCACCAAACGGATTGCAGACGATGTTGTATCGCATTTGTGTAAGCATTTCGGTCATTGACTCGGCAAAGCACGAGCCCAGAGCAAGTATGCGGTTGCGATGTGTGATGCGCAGGTTGCTTGGAGGTATTGTAATGCAGGTGCGGAAATCCATAACTTCTTACTTTTTCCCACAAAGGTACTGCTTTTAAATTAAATAATGTATCTTTGTAGAACGACACACCGAATTATGAAACTTATTGCCCCTTGTAAAATAAATCTCGGCCTTGATATTTTGCGCCGACGCCCCGATGGCTATCACGATATCGAAACCGTTATGATGGCAGTGCCTCATTTGGCCGACACCCTCGAAATAGAGCGTGCCGATGTGATAACTTTCAGAGGAGAGGGTATAGCGGTTGATTGTGCCGATGATAATAACCTGTGTGTACGCGCGGCACGCCTTATGAGCGAACGCTATGGCGCAGGAGGTGTGTCTATTGTTCTCGATAAGAAGGTGCCTTTTGGTGCCGGTCTTGGTGGAGGCTCTTCGGACGCCGCCAAGACAATCGTGGCTATTAACGAGTTGTATGCGTTAGGACTATCCGAAGATGAAATGTGTGATGTGGCAGGTGCGTTGGGTAGCGATACTTCATTTTTTGTGCGTAACACTCCGCAACTTTGTACCTCGCGAGGAGAGGTTATGACCCCATATGATTTGAGTCGTTTGAATGGTGCGTGGCTGGCTATCGTTAAACCGCCTTTCGGAGTATCGACTCCACAAGCCTATTCGGGAGTAGTGCCTCGCATACCCGAAATTCCGCTTGTACAGCGACTTGATGCGGATATTTCGTCGTGGCGAGAGTGCCTTACCAACGATTTCGAGCGCACGGTCTTCCCGCAACACCCCTCGCTTGTTCAGATTAAGGAACAACTATATCAATCGGGAGCATTTTATGCATCGATGTCGGGCTCGGGCTCGGCAATGTTCGGTTTGTTTGCCGAGCGCCCGTCACTTGGCTTTGCCGACGACCTCTTTGTAAGTGTCGGCCGCCTCTAAATCTCTTGTTTGAGAATACGCCCCAAAAGGTTTTCGCAACCCTCCTCCAACATATCGAGTACAAGCTCAAAACCCTCTTGACCCTCGTAATAGGGGTCGGGTACATAGTCGCGCCCTGCAAAGCGGTCGCCAAAAAACTCGCACATACGATGTATCTTGTCAGCAGCCTCGATTGATGGCGCAAGACGATATAGACGGTCGTAATTGGAGTCGTCCATCGCAATAATCAGGTCGAAATTGTCGAAATCGCCACTTCGAACAGCCCTTGCTCTGTGGGTTATGTCCAGCCCGCGACGACTTGCTGCGTGACGCATTCGTGGGTCTGCTTTCTCGCCCGTGTGTCCTGCGTAAGTTCCCGCCGAATCGCATTCAAAAGCGTTGGTGAGCCCCTGCTTTGTGATGATACTCTCCATAATGGTCTGTGCCGCCGGCGAACGACAAATGTTTCCCAGACAGACAAAAAGCAGGCGTGTAATCTTTGAGCTATTCATAATTTTCCCGATTTTTTTATACGCCAAAGATACGAAAGATATATTGAAAATCCCCTCGAAGCTTTTTAATTTGTAAAAGTGTAACTATATTTGTTACATATGAAATTTTGGTCTATGAAAAGAGCACTGCTGATAATTGCGCTACTGTGTTGTTGTTCCTGTTCATCTCGATTGGAGATGCAGGGCGAGCAACTATATTATGACAATAACCTTGTAGGTGAGTTGGTCATGGAGCCTACCGTTGGTGTGACCTACTCCGATGCCATAGAGTGTGTGGATAATCAAACCGTACGCATTGTACGAACTTTTACAGCCACAGAGGATATAGACTCGGTGCGCCTAACACTCAACTTCAATCACGCATCGCGCAGCTTGTATGCAATGATTCCATCGGTCTGTTACAATGGCAACCATTGGGGCAGAGGACGAGAACCGAAAGGATTTCAAACCGATGGTGTGTGGCATACATACTCTTATAGGCGAACTCCGATACCGGGTGCAACCTACTCCGAGGGCGAAAAGTTTGCTGTGGCAATGTGGGGTACCACTCCGACCAGCGAAGATGAGGCTTTCTCGTGTGCTATAATGCCTTATGATAACAATGTAGTGCACTCTTTGATTTTTCCCGAGGAGGAGCAACCTTTTACCTATGTCGGTAAGAATGTCTATGACGCAGCTACCCAAAAGCAGATGTCACTCCGACGGGGCGAAACGGTACAATTGGTGGCGTATGTTTATGTAGCGCCCATTAAAGAGGGGGAGTATAACATCTCTTCGTTTTTGGATAAGGCGTGGGAGTTTGTGCCCGAGGAGTATGCCTCGGTAGCGACCCCCGAACAAATCTGGGAATATGGCGTGCGATATGCCAAAGAGTATTTGTGGGCCGAGGAGGGAGATTTTCGAGGTTTTAGTATAGGCTTGGTCGCTGATGGCAATGGTGGGTGGAAACAGCGCTCGTTTATGAAATATGAGATAGGCTGGTGTGGCCAAAACGCATCGCTTATCAATAGTCTGCTGACGGATTATTTGCGTAATGGCGATGAAGACTCCAAAGCGAAAGCGCTCGCAGCGTTGGACTCGTGGACTTCGCCCAAGTTGCAAAACGAAAATGGTTTTTATGTTGTGAACTACGATAAGATTTTGCGAGGTAGCAGTAATATAGTGTCTGATGCTTGTAATCTTGGTACAGCAGCCTATAATTTCTTCGAAACGGCACGATTGCTCGAAAAGTGTGGCGCTACGGAAAGAGTTGGGCGAGTGAGTGATGTTGCTATTGGTATTTGTGATTTTGTTCGCGCAAAACAATATCCTTCGGGGTGTTACGGCAAAGGGTGGAATCAATTGGGTGAGTGTGTCTATGAAGATGGAACGGTGGGCGCTTTTATGATTGCTCCAATGCTGTCGGCCTACGAATTTTCCGAGGATAGTGTCTATTTTGCATCTGCTCTGCGAGCCTATGACTACTACTATGCTGCGTTTGTGCGTGATGGCTATACCACTGCGGGCGCGCTTGATACTTGGTGTATCGACAAGGAGTCTGCACTCGCTTTGCTGCGCGCCTCATTGAACATGTATGATGTTACCCGCGACAAACAATATGTCCGCAATGCCGAACGCTTGTCGTACTACCTTTCAACTTGGTTGTGGCACTATAACGCCTACTATGACGAAGTTGATGTGTTGAGGTATGATTACAAAACATTGGGAGCGACCTCGGTGTCGGTTCAACACCACCATCTCGATGTCTATGCGCTTTTGTGGGTCGGCGAGTGGCTGCGCCTTGCCGAGATTACCAACAATGACGTGTGGCGCGATAAGGCTTTGGCTGTTTGGGCTTATGGCTGCCAAATGGTGTCGGACGGAACGCTCGAAGTGAATGGCAGTGTGCGCCCCGTCGGAAGTCAGAATGAGGCGTTCTTTAATTGCCGTTGGGAGCACCGCCCCGAGCAACCACGATTCAATAATTGGCTTGTTGCTTGGCCTTGTGCCTTCCGCCTCGAAACCCTCCGCCACCTGCCCGATTGGAACGAGCTTAACTTTTAATACAACAAACGCCACCCTTTACGGGATGGCATTTGTTGTATTTGGAGCTATTGACGAGGGTTGACTGCGCTACGCTTGTCTTGCCTCTTCGCTTGCAAGGGGACGCACATACAAACACAGACGCCATCCGAGAGGATGGCGTCTGCTCTGTTTTTGAGCTGTTGACGAGGCTTGAACTCGTGACCTCTTCCTTACCAAGGAAGTGCTCTACCACTGAGCTACAACAGCAACTTGCTTTAAGCGGTCACAAAAGTATGAACTTTTTTCTAACCAACCAAATATTTTGACAACTTTTTCGTTTTTTGCTGCTTTTTTGTCGGCAATATCTCCCTTCTCAAAAGAAAAACACCCCTGTCATGAAAGGCAGGGGTGCTGAATTGATTGCTACAACGACGGCTATTTATCCTTCTTGGCCTCGATGCTCAAAGTTGCGTGGGGCACAATGCGGAGTCGCTCCTTGGGTATGAGTTTGCCGGTCTCGCGGCATACACCATAGGTCTTGTTCTCGATACGAATCAAGGCCGCCTCCAAGTGGTGGATAAATTTAAGTTGGCGTTGAGCCAAACGACCGCACTCATCTTTCGACAAGGTGGTTGCACCCTCCTCCAAAATCTTGAAGGTGGGAGAGGTATCCTCGGTGTCGTTGCTCGAAGAGTGTGTGATACTTGCGCGTAGCAACTCATAATCCTCGCGAGCCTTTGCGAGTTTATCGAGAATGATCGCCTTGAATTCGGCTAACTCTTCATCGTTGTATCTGGTTTTCTCAACGTCTGCCATAATCGTGTAGTTTTAGTTTATGTAAAATTAAGTATTATTTTCCATAATACCAAATTTTTAACGCATTTTGTCGCTTTTTTATTCTTTACTGATACCGATTTTGAGCGGAGCGTCATTAATGTCGGTGTCGCAAACGAATTTTCCGGTGGCTTGGCCATCAACCGAGATAGCAACAGCAAGAGTTTGCGATGCAATCAGTTGGCCGAAAGCCTCGACGCTCTCTGCAACCTCGTCATTGCGCTCAATCGAGATGCGAATCTTGTCTGTAACCTCCAATCCGCTATCCTTACGAATGTTTTGGATACGGTTGATAAGCTCACGAGCGGTACCCTCTTTGCGAAGTTCATCGGTAACGGTAATATCCAATGCGACGGTCAGTTTGCCCTCCGAGGCAACCAACCAGCCCGGCATATCGTCCGAGGTAATCTCGAAATCGGCGCGCTCCAAAGCAAGATCCTCGCCACCTACATTGAGTGTGTAGGTCTCCGAAGCCTCGATTTCGGCGATTTGCTCTTGTGTCATTTGAGCGACCAAAGCGGCAATCTGCTTCATATACTTGCCATAGCGCGGACCCAATGTTTTGAAGTTGGGCTTAATGCGCTTGGTGATAAGTCCGGTTGTATCTTTGAGCAACTCAATCTCTTTGATATTAACCTCACCCATAATGAGATTTTTGACAGCCTCGATATGCTCTCCAAGTTTCTCGTCCAACAACGGAATGATAATCTTGGTAAGCGGTTGGCGAACTTTGATATTCACTTTACGACGCAGTGCAAGTACCATTGACGAGATTTGTTGAGCCACAGCCATCATCTCCTCCAAATCGGTGTTGATAAGCGAAGCATCGCTTTGGGGGAAGAGTGCCAAGTGTACCGACTCATCGCTCTTGTGTCCGCTGACAGCGTTCAAATCACGGAAGATTCTATCCGAAATGAACGGTGCAAACGGAGCCGAGAGTTGAGCAACGGTTTCAAGACAGGTGTAGAGTGTTTGATAAGCGGCCAACTTGTCCTCGTTCATCTCGCCACCCCAGAAACGCTTACGATTCAGACGCACATACCAGTTCGAGAGGTTTTCGCCGACGAACTCTTGGATAAGACGCGCTGCGGGAGTCGGGTCATAGTCGTTCAGGTACTTGGTTACATCGGCAACCAAAGTGTTCAACAACGAGATAATCCAACGGTCAATCTCGGGACGACTCTCAACGGGTACCTCTGGCTCTTTGCCTGTGAAACCATCTACATTGGCATACAGAGCGAAGAAGCTATATGTATTATATAAGGTACCGAAGAATTTACGGCGTACCTCATCAACACCATCAATGTCGAATTTAAGGTTGTCCCAAGGTTGTGAGTTCGAGATGATGTACCAACGCACAGCATCGACACCATATTTGCTCATAACCTCAAACGGATCAATAGCGTTACCCAAACGCTTACTCATCTTATTGCCGTTCTTGTCGAGCACAAGACCATTCGAGATGATGTTCTTGAACGCAACCGAGTCAAAGAGCATTGTTCCCAAAGCGTGTAGAGTGAAGAACCAACCACGAGTTTGATCGACACCCTCGGCGATGAAGTCCGAAGGATAGACTTTCAAGAACTCCTCCTTGCTCATCTCGAACGGATAGTGTACCTGTGCATAGGGCATGGCACCACTATCAAACCACACATCAATCAGGTCGCTCTCGCGGTGCATAGGCTCGCCCTTGCTCGATACCAATATAATATTATCAACATAGGGACGGTGCAAATCAATCTTGTCGTAATTCTCTTTAGAGAAGTTGCCAACTTCGAAATCGGCATACGGATTTGTGGTCATTACGCCGGCAGCAATCGACTTTTCAATTTCGGCTTTAAGTTCTTCAACCGAGCCGATGCACTTCAACTCCGAATAGTCGTCGGTAGCCCAAATGGGTAGGGGAGTACCCCAGAAGCGCGAACGCGAGAGGTTCCAATCCTGCAAGTTTTCAAGCCACTTGCCGAAACGACCTGAGCCTGTTGATTCGGGTTTCCAGTAGATTGTCTTGTTGAGCTCCATCATACGCTCACGACAAGCGGTTGTACGGATAAACCAGCTATCCAACGGATAGTACAAAACGGGTTTGTCGGTACGCCAGCAGTGAGGATAGTTGTGGGTGTGTTTCTCGATTTTGAGAGCAGTGCCCGCTTGTTTCATCTCCATACAAAGATAGATGTTCAAGTCCTCGGCTTTGGCAGCGGCTTTCTCGTCGTATTTACCATCGGGGTTAAATTGTGGGTCGTAGGCGTTTTTGACATAGTTGCCTTCGTGTTGTTTGTAACCATCGAGGTTTACGCAACGCTCGCAGAAAGTGTCGTCGCACTCAGCCAACAGATAGTATTTACCTGTCATATCAACCATAGGACGAGTCTCGCCACGTTTGTTAATCATAAACAACGAGGGGACACCTGCTGCTTTGGCAACTTTGGCGTCGTCGGCACCAAATGTGGGCGCGATGTGAACAATACCTGTACCATCTTCGGTGGTTACGTAGTCACCCAAGATTACGCGGAAAGCGCACTCCGACAACTCTGCAAAGCGGTCTTTTTGGACATCGAAGCACTTTTCGGGGTGAGCCTCGGCATAGTTTTTAACCCACTCGGCTGCATTGTTATCAACCTTCTCCAAAGGTTTAACCCAAGGCATAAGTTGCTCGTAGCGCATACCTTCGAGGTCTGTGCCGTTGTAGTGAGCCACGATGCGATAAGGAACAATCTTGTCGCCCGCTTTGTACTCCTCCATAGGAAGTTCGGCACCCTCGGCTTTGAAGTAAGCGTTCACACGCGCCTCTGCCATTACGATACTGATTTTCTTGCCGTTGTAGGGGTTGTATGTTTGTACGCATACATATCCGATTTTGGGACCAACGCAAAGTGCGGTGTTCGACGGGAGAGTCCAAGGGGTGGTGGTCCAAGCTGCAAAGCAAGGGGTACCCCAAGCAGTCATCTCCTCGCGAGGATTTATGATGCGGAACAAAGCGGTTGCGGTGGTATCCTTAACGTCACGATAGCAGCCGGGTTGATTCAACTCGTGTGTCGAAAGACCTGTACCAGCACCCGGCGAGTAGGGTTGAATGGTGTATCCTTTGTAGAGGAGGCCCTTCTCGTAAAGCTGTTTGAGCATCCACCACAAAGTCTCGATGTATTTGTTGTCATAGGTAATGTAGGCGTCATCGGTATTAACCCAATATCCCATTTTGCGGGTAAGGTCGCCCCATACGTCGGTGTACTCCATAACGGCCTCACGACAAGTGCGGTTGTACTCTTCGATTGATATTTTGGTACCGATTTCGTCTTTGGTGATGCCGAGTTTCTTCTCGACACCCAACTCTACGGGCAGACCGTGTGTGTCCCAGCCTGCTTTGCGATGCACTTGATAACCTTGTCCGGTTTTGTATCGACAAATAATGTCTTTGATAGTTCGCGCCATCATGTGGTGGATTCCGGGAAGACCATTTGCCGAGGGCGGTCCCTCGTAGAAAATGAATGCGGGCGAGCCTTCACGCTGCAAAACGCTCTTGCGGAAAGTATCCTCTTTGTCCCATTGCTCCAACACTTGATCGGCAAGTTGAGTTAGATTAAGTCCTTTGTACTCCTTGAATTTGGTATTATCCATTTTATTTTGTAGTTTGTATAAACTTTTTGCAACTAAAAACGCAAAGATACAAAAAAGTTTAATTGAAGTGAATAATTCCAAGATGTTTTTTATACCTTTGCGACGAAAAGTATAATATCAACCCATACTGAAATGACAATAGACGACTTTGTAGTGGTGGTGGCATCGGAGCAACACACTCCTTATGCCAAAGAGATTTGTGATGAAATGTCCGAGTCGGCAAAGGCTCGTGGAACAGGCATCTCGAAACGCTCACCGGAGTACGTTGCAGGCAAAATGCGTGACGGAAAAGCCGTTATCGCTTTGCACAAAGATGGTACTTGGGCCGGTTTCAGCTACATCGAGTGTTGGGGACACGGAAAGTATGTTGCCAATTCGGGACTTATCATCAATCCCAAATTCCGTAAACTTGGTTTGGCTCGTGCCATTAAGACCAAAACTTTCTTCTTGTCGCTCAAGAAGTTTAAGGGTGCCAAACTTTTTGGTTTGACAACAGGCTTGGCAGTGATGAAAATCAATACGGAACTTGGTTATCACCCTGTTACATTCTCGCAACTTACCGATGAAGATGAGTTCTGGGCAGGTTGCAAGAGTTGTGTAAACTATCCTATCTTGGAGAGCAAGGAACGACATAACTGTTTGTGTACCGCGATGTTGTTCGACCCCGAAGTGGATAAGATTACGGTTAATATGAAGGCGAAAAACTTGTTCGATATGATGGACGAACTCTCGTCGGTCGAACCTGTTGATATCGCTACACTCTAAGGATTAAATTAAAAATAAATAAATATGAGCAAAAAAGTAGTTTTGGCGTTTAGCGGAGGTTTGGATACCTCGTATAGCGCAGTGTATCTCGCAAAAGAGATGGGACTTGAAGTGTATGCAGCATTGGCAAGCACAGGTGGTTTTTCGGAGAAGGAACTCGCCGACATCGAAAGACGCGCACGCGCACTTGGTGTTAAGGACTATACTGTTTTGGATGTTACCCAAAAGTACTATAACGATTCAATCCGTTATATGGTTTATGGTAATGTGCTCAAAAATGGCGCATATCCTATCTCGGTTAGTTCGGAGCGTATCTCGCAAGCAACCGCTGTTGCCGAGTATGCTAAACAAATCGGAGCAGACTATCTGTGTCACGGCTCGACCGGTGCCGGTAACGACCAAGTTCGTTTCGATATGATTTTCAATATCGTTGCTCCCGAGATTAAAGTTATCGCTTTGATTCGTGAGAAACGCCTTACCCGCGAGGAGGAGATTGAGTATCTGCGTGCTCACGGTGTAGATTTCGACTTCAAGAAAGCCGAGTATTCGATTAACCAAGGTGTATGGGGTACATCGGTAGGTGGCAAGGAGACCCTTACCTCTTCGGAGACTCTTCCCGAGAAGGCTTATCCTTCGCAGATGACCGCAACAGAGCCTCGTCGTGTAACTATTTCGTTCGAGAAAGGTGAGATTTCGGCTATCGATGGTGTGAAATATGACGATAAGATTAAGGCTATCCAAGACCTTCAAACTATTGCCGCTCCTTATGCTATCGGTCGCGGTATGCACGTTGGCGATACCATTATCGGTATCAAAGGTCGTGTAGGTTTCGAGGCTGCTGCACCTATCCTTATTATTAAGGCGCACCATATGCTCGAAAAACACACTCTTACCAAATGGCAACTCTTCTGGAAAGACCAAATTTCGCAATTCTATGGCAACTGGTTGCACGAGGGTCAATACTACGACCCCGTAATGCGTGACTTGGAGTCGATGTTGGAGTCGTCGCAAAGAATGGTTACAGGAGATGTTTATGTTGATTTGTATCCCTATCGCTATGTGGTTGTAGGTGTAAATAGCGACCACGACTTGATGAGCAATAAGTTTGGTGCTTATGGCGAGGTTATGAGCGATTGGAGCAGCAGCGATGTTGAGGGCTTCGGTAAGATTTTCGGCCTTCAAAATGTTATCTGGCACAAAATCAACCAAGAGTAATGATTGGAGCAGCTATTATAGGCGGAGCCGGATATACCGGAGGAGAGGCAATCAGATTGTTGCTGAATCACCCTGCGGCACAACTGCGCTTTGTGCAGAGTACCAGTAATGCGGGCAACCTTTTGAGTGATGTTCACTCGGACCTGTTTGGCGATACTTCGATGCGTTTTGTTGCCGAGCCCGATTTCGATGGAGTTGATGTCGTTTTCTTGTGCGTGGGTCATGGCGACGCTCGCAAATATCTCGAAAGTCACGATATCCCCTCGTCGGTCAAGGTTATCGATTTGAGCCAAGATTTTCGTTTGGCGGCAACTTCGTCGATTGGAGAGCGTCAATTTGTGTATGGTCTTCCCGAGGTGAACTATGATGCGATTGCAGGTGCCAGCAATATTGCCAATCCGGGCTGCTTTGCAACCTGTTTGCAACTCGGAATGTTGCCTTTGGCGGCAGCGGGAGTATTGACTGACGATGTTCAAATTACGGCTACTACGGGTTCGACAGGTGCTGGACAACGCCCTTCGGCCACAACCCATTTCAGTTGGCGTAATAACAATTTGAGCCACTATAAAGCGTTTACTCACCAACACCTGAACGAGATTGGCGAGACTATTACTCGTCTGCAACCCTCGTTCGGAGGTGCTATTAACTTTGTGCCTTTGCGTGGTGCTTTCGCTCGCGGTATCTTCGCTACGATTTATACCCGTACCGATTTGACCGAGGCTCAAGCTGTTGAACTTTACAAGGAGTATTATCGCGACGCAGTGTTTACACATGTTAGCGACAAGGCTATTGATATGAAACAGGTTGTGAATACCAATAAGTGCTTGATAAATGTGGTTAAACATGGCGACCAACTGCTTGTAAGTTCGACTATTGACAATCTTGTCAAGGGCGCAAGTGGTCAGGCGGTGCAGAATATGAATATAATGATGGGTGTTGAGCAGTCGGCAGGACTTCGCCTCAAACCGTCGGGATTCTAATTCGGGCAATAATATAGAGAATTGAATATGTTTACCCGAAGTGTTTGTGCACTTCGGGTTTTTACAAAAAATAGACGATATGAAACTTTTTGATGTGTATAGTCAGCACGATATTGCCATTGTCAAGGGCGATGGTATGTATGTGTGGGACGATAAAGGACAAAAGTATCTGGATATGTATGGCGGTCACGCCGTAATCTCCATCGGACACAGCCACCCGACCTATGTTGGCCGTATCGCAGACCAAGTGGCTACTTTGGGATTCTATTCCAATGCTGTGAAACTGCCAGGACAACAAGAGTTGGCCGATAAACTTGGCGCATTGTCGGGTCACGACGATTATCAGCTATTCCTTTGTAACTCGGGTGCCGAGGCGAATGAGAATGCAATGAAATTGGCTTCGTTTGCAACGGGTCGTAGCAAGGTGGTGGCAATGCGTAAAGCCTTTCACGGTCGTACTTCGCTGGCTGTCTCGGCTACGGATAATCCCAAGATTCAGGCTCCTGTAAATAAGACCGAGAATGTGCTCTTTACCCCTATCAACGATATTGAGGCTATGCGTGCGCTGTTTGCCGAGCAAGGCTCCGATATTGCAGCCGTAATGATTGAGAAGATTCAGGGTGTCGGTGGTATTATTGTTGCCGAGGACGAGTTCTGCCGTCAGGTTAAAGGCTTGTGCGAGGAGTATGGTGCAATGTATATCGCCGATGAGGTGCAATGTGGTTGTGGTCGTACGGGAAGCTACTATGCGACCGATAAATCGGGCATTAAGGCCGATATATATACTATGGCCAAAGGTATTGCCAATGGATTTCCGGTGGGAGCGATTGCTATTGCTCCGCATATCGAGGCGAAGAAAGGTATGCTCGGAACGACCTTTGGCGGTAATCCTCTGTCGTGTTCGGCTGCAATTGCTGTGGCTGATGTTATGGCTTCGGAGGCGTTGGTTGCCAATGCCGCCAAGATGGGAGAGTTGTTGATGTCGGAACTTGCCAAGATTGAAGGTATTAAGGAACTTCGTGGCGAGGGCTTGATGATTGGCGTAGAGTTTGAGAACGATTGCACCGATATTAAACGCCGATTGCTTGCCGATAATCACATCTTTGTCGGCTCGGCCGGCACTACCGTAGTTCGCTTGTTGCCGCCGTTGTGCATTGGCGAGGCGCAGGTTGAGGAGTTCATAACTGCATTTAAGAGTGCAATAGCGGGTTAAGGTATGATTAAGGTATTTAAAATAGGCGGCAATGTGGTCGATAATCCTGCTAAATTGGATAGTTTTTTGACCGATTTTGCGGCTGTTGAGGGTGCGAAGATTCTGATTCACGGTGGTGGTAAAATTGCGACCCAAATCTCGAAGTCGCTCGGCATACAGACCACGATGATTGAGGGTCGACGAGTTACCGATGCCGATACTTTGGGCGTTGTGACAATGGTCTATGCCGGTGGCGTGAATAAGGATATTGTGTCGCGTCTGCAACGAAAGGGCCTTAATACAATCGGCCTTTGTGGCGCAGATGGTTGCCTGATAGAGTCGCATAAGCGTAAACCCGCACCGATTGATTATGGTTTTGTTGGTGACCCGTATCGTGTCAATACTTCGTTGCTTGAAACTTTGGCAGGAGCAGGTTATACAATGGTTGTAGCGCCCATTACCTTCGACAAGGAGTGTGGCCTGCTGAATACCAATGCCGATACGGTTGCTGCAAGTGTTGCTGTGGCGTTGGCTGCCTCGAACGATGTCGAACTGATATTCTGTTTCGAGAAATCGGGTGTGTTGCGCGATGTCAATGACGAGAACTCGCTAATCGAAACCATTACTCGTGAGGAGTTGGCTCAACTCAAAGCCGAAGGCGTTGTTGCCGATGGAATGTTGCCTAAACTCGAAAACTCGTTTAAGGCTATCGATGGAGGTGTAAAACGAGTGACTATCTGCTCGGCCGAGAATATCGCAAACGGTCGAGGTACAGTTTTGATGTAGAAAATTTGAAACTTTGCGTTTTATTTGTATATTTGTGACAAAATCAAAAGCTTAATATTATGGCAAGTGTAAAACAACTGAAAAAGGATATCGACTATCTGGTTGAGGAGATCGTAACTGATTGCTACCTTTCTATCTATTTCCACACCGACAAGAAAGAGGCTATCGTAGCCGTTATGAACAAAGCAGTAGAGTTGCGTAACGACCTTTTCTCGCGTGTTAATAACCCCGCAGAGCCCAAAAACAAATCGTTGGTTGCAAAACATTACGCACAAATCCGTCGCGATATGTTTACCGGCGT
The DNA here is from genome assembly GCA_015060105.1 of Rikenellaceae bacterium. Taxonomy (GTDB): domain Bacteria; phylum Bacteroidota; class Bacteroidia; order Bacteroidales; family Rikenellaceae; genus UBA940. The sequence goes on from SUZD01000008.1 coordinate 31,467, forward strand.
TGATGCGTTGTTCTCGGAGTTGAGCGAGTTGAATAAATAATCTCAACCGAAAGTCGCACATTCGACTTGTTGTATGACAAGTAGTCAGCCTGATTTCTATTGGGCTGACTTTGCTTTTGTAAAAGAGAGTACTTATGCACTCAATTGCGCGCTTGCGGTATGCATTTTGTTTTAATATTATATAAACAAAAGTATTAAAATTATGTTTAAGAAGGATAAAGTTGAAGAACAGACTGTAAATCAAGATATTAAAGATGTGAATACCTCTGGCGATAGTAACGAAGAGGCTACCGAGAATAATGCTTCTGCCGACAATATGGCAGAAGACGCTGACAATTCGTCTGACAATATGGCAGAGGGCGAGGGCTCGGCACAAGATGCTGTGACACTTGCTCTGGCAGAGGCTGCGGGCTGGAAGGATAAATATATCCGCTTGCAGGCAGAGTTCGATAACTATCGCAAACGCACATTGAAAGAGAAGATGGATTTGGTGGCTTCGGGAGGTGAAGATGTTATCAAATCGTTGTTGGGCGTTATGGACGATCTTGACCGTGCACTGAATGCAGTGCGCACTGCTTCTGATGTTGATGCACTGCGTGCGGGTGTCGAGATGATTGACTCCAAGTTCCGCGAGGTGTTGCGCAATAAAGGTGTCGAGGAGATTGAGGCCGTAGGCAAAGAGTTCGATGTAGATGTACACGAGGCTGTGGCTAAAATCCCTGCCCCTGATGCAGACTCCAAAGGTAAGATTGTAGATGTCGTACAGAAGGGTTATAAACTCAAAGATAAAGTAGTGCGTTACGCAAAAGTTGTAGTAGGAGAGTAACGATATGGCAAAGAAGGACTATTACGAGGTTCTCGGTGTTGATAAAAGTGCCAACGCCGATGAGATTAAGAAGGCTTATCGTAAGGCGGCAATTAAATACCACCCCGATAAGAATCCCGGAGATAAAGAGGCCGAGGAGAAGTTTAAGGAGGCTGCCGAGGCGTATGATGTGTTGAGCAACCCCGATAAACGCGCACGCTATGACCAATATGGCCATGCAGGAATGAATGGCGGCTTTGGCGGCGGTGCCGGAGGTTTCGGTGGCGGATTCTCGATGGAGGATATTTTCCGCAACTTCGGAGATATTTTCGGCGGTCACTTTGGCGGTGGATTTGGTGGCTTTGGCGGCTTTGGTGGCGATGGCGGTCAGAGAGTCAATCGTGGCTCGGACTTGCGTGTCAAGGTTACTTTGTCGCTTAAAGAGATTGTTAATGGCACAACCAAAAAACTTAAAATCAATAAACTTGTGTCGTGCGATAAGTGTAACGGCACAGGAGCCAAAGACTCAAACTCGTACAATACCTGCCCGTCATGTAATGGCTCGGGCCGTGTAACCGAGGTGGTAAATACATTCTTTGGCCGTACACAAACCGTCACCACTTGTAAACAGTGTCACGGCGAGGGCAAGATTATTACCACTCCTTGTGATAAGTGTGGCGGCGAGGGTCGTGTTAAAGCCGAGGAGATTGTCGAGGTTAAGATTCCCGCAGGAGTAGGAGAGGGTATGCAGTTGTCGGTAAATGGCAAAGGTAATGCTGCTCGTCACGGAGGCGTTAATGGCGATTTGTTGGTGCTGATTGAGGAGCAACCCGATGCAGACTTCACTCGCGATGGTAATGATTTGATTTACAACCTCAATATCACTATCCCGACAGCAGTGTTGGGTGGCGAGGTGGAGGTACCCACTGTGGATTCGAAGGTTAAAATCAAGATTGAGCCTGGAACTCATGCAGGTAAGATTCTTCGTCTGCGTGGTAAGGGTATTCCCGATATCAATGGCTATGGTCGAGGTGACCAACTTATCGTAATCGATATTACCATTCCGTCGAAAGTGAACTCCGAGGAGCGTAAACTCTTTGAGCAACTTGCCGAGAAACCTTCGTTCAAGAAGGCCGAAAGCGTCAAGAATCAAAATATTTTCGACAGAATGCACAACTTTTTCCGCTAAAAAGCGTATTTTTGAAAGAAGTATTTAATCATTTCCCCAAATGAAACTGTTCAACCACCAGAAACCCCGAGGTTTCAACTATATTCCTCGCCACTACGATCCCGAAAAGGAGCGTCGTGATGCTCGTCGTCGAGAACTGTTGGGACCTGATGCACCCAGCGTAAAACGCCTTAACAAACAGGCCGAAGAGGAGGGATATACTCCCGGACAACTTGTGCGTCAAGCACACTTCGAGCGTAGTAGTTGGGGCGCACAACGCGCACGCCGCAGTGGAACGCGTACCAGCATTATCGGTATCTTGGGAATGTTGGCTGTGTTGGCAGTGTTGTGCTATTTGTTTCTCAATTAGACCCTATCTGCGATGAGTGACCGAATTAAAGTACTGCCCGATCTGGTGTCGAATCAAATCGCAGCCGGCGAGGTTGTGGAGAGCCCCTCTACTGCCATCAAAGAGCTGTTGGAGAATGCTGTTGATGCCGGCAGTACCTCTATCACTCTGAACTTTCGCAATGCAGGTAAGGAACTGATTCAAATCAAAGATGATGGTTGCGGAATGTCGCCGATTGATGCCCGTTTGGCATTTGACCGTCACGCGACAAGCAAGATTTCATCGCTTGATGATATCTATCGACTTGGAACGTTTGGTTTCCGAGGTGAGGCTCTTGCTGCCATTGCCGCTATTTCGCAGGTGGAGTTGCACTCTCGCACTGCCGATGACGAGGTAGGTATCAAAACTACTATTCATGGTGGCGTTTTCCAAGGTCAAACACCCATCGCAGCTCCCGTAGGCTCGCAGTTCTATATTCGCAACTTGTTCTATAATGTGCCTGTGCGTCGTACCTTTTTGGAGAACTCGACCAAAGAATCGACCGCCATTATCCGCGAGTTCAAACGTGTGGCCCTGTGTCACCCCGAGGTCGCGTTCAAACTCTACAAGGACGATGCTTTGATGTACGACCTTGCGCAGTCGAACTTGGCACAACGTATAGCAGGTGTGGTCGGTAACCGAAATTTGGCCGGCAAACTTTTGGAGGTGTCGGTCGAAACCTCGATTGTTAATGTCAAAGGTTTTGTAGCCCACCCATCGACAGCCCGTTTGCGTAGTACCGACCGCGAACAATTTTTGTTTGTCAATGGCCGCTACTTCGAGAGCCCTTATTTCAATAAAGCGATAATCCAAGCCTTCGAGAAACTTGTTCCGCAAGGCTATCAACCTTCGTTCTTTATCTATCTCGATATCGACCCCTCGCAGATAGATGTGAATATTCACCCTCGCAAGATTAACATCAAGTTTGCCGATAAGATTGCCGTTTGGCAGATTATCAATGCGGCGGTGCGCGAAACATTGGCTAAGACGGGGGCGGTGCCTTTGATGGAGTTTGATGAGAATGCTCCCGAAATACCGGTACTGTCCAACGACCGAACAGAGCCTTTGTATGAGCCCGAGGTTACTACCCGTAAATCATATAACCCGTTTGTGGACTATGAGCCTCGCACGACAACTCACTCTTCGTCGAGAGCAACAGCCAACGATTTCTCGGCAATGTATCAGTTCGATTCGCCGTCGGGTGACTCTTCGATGACCGATTTCGGAACGACTGAAATCGAATGGGTCGAGGAGGAGCCGGTAATGCAAACTTTGGGTTCGTCGATTAGCGATGATAGTCTGCATTTTGAGAATGTTGTGCCGTTGGAGGGTGGACTGTGTTCAGCATTATTACGAGGACGCTTAACACTTGTCGATTTGCGTCGTGCGCGTGAGAGTGTACTCTACGAGGAGTATTCGGCAGCATTGGGTGCCAATCGCTCGCTATCGCAAATGTTGCTCTTCCCCGAGGAGATGACTCTTTCGACAGATGACTATACTTTGCTCAAAGATTACGAGACCGAGTTTATTGTCTTCGGTTTCGATATCCGTTTCCGAGGCGAGGGTAAAATCGAACTTGCAGGAGTGCCTTCTGATGCTGATTTGGGCAATATAGATTGCCTGTTGTATGATATGATGGACGTTGTGAGAGCCGATGTTATGAGCCCCGAGGATGTGCGTCGTGATAAGATGGCACGTCTTATGGCCCGCTCCGCAGCGCGACCTTTGGGACGAGTATCGCAAATAGAGGCCGAAGAACTTTTGTCGAGATTGGCTTCGTGCGCGAATTATAGCTATACACCCGAAGGAAAACCAATAATGAAGTCGTTTGATGCAGACGACCTTAAAAACTTGATTAAATAATTATGAATTATAGACCTATGGGTTTTATGGGTACCCCTCCGGTAGTCAAAAACCTTATGATACTCAATGCACTGATTTGGTTGGCGGGTTTCCTATTGCCGCAAGTCGATGAGGTGCTTATAGGATATGGCGCATTGTACAATGTGTTAAGCCCCAATTTCTACTCGTGGCAGGTGGTAACTTATATGTTCCTGCACGGAAGCTTCTCGCACCTATTTTTCAATATGTTTGCGCTGTGGATGTTTGGTCGTACATTGGAGTATGACCTTGGCAGCAAACGTTTCCTGACTTATTATATGGTCTGTGGTGTTGGCGCAGGACTTATTCAAATGTTGGTATGCCTTCTTACAGGCTCGAATGTGCCGACTGTGGGCGCTTCGGGAGCTGTTTTCGGAATATTGCTCTCGTTTGGTATGTTGCACCCCAATAATGTCATAATGTTGATGTTTCCGCCCATACCTCTCAAAGCCAAATGGTTTGTAATCATATATGGTGCGCTTGAACTGATGTATGGCGTGCGTGGTGGCGACAGTATTGCCCATTTTGCTCACTTGGGCGGTATGCTGTGGGGATTCTTGTTGCTCCGTTATTGGAAAAACAAAGGTAAAATATTCTATTAGACGATGGCTCGCAAATCGGATACATATAAACAGTCGTTCTCGCGAAACGGTGATAGAAAACGAGGCTTTTCGCTACTCAATTTGATTGTGGGGGTATTGACTCTTCTGCTGGCGGTGGTCTTGTTGTGCTCCTATGTTAGCCAATGGATAGATCCGTCGAAGGGAGGAGCTGTATTTGCTTATCTGCCACTTGTGATGCCTATTCTCTATCTTCTCAATCTTGTGGCGTTGCTCTTTTGGATTGTGCGTTGGAAGCGTATGGTAGTGGTGCCCTTTGTGGTTGGCTTGATAGGCATTGGTGGCGTGTCGCTGTTCTATAATCCGCAATATATGCGTCAGTACGAAGGTGTGTCAAGCGGAAAGAAGTTGAAGGTTATGACCTTCAATGCAATGGGTATGAATGTCCGCGAGAATAATCGTTTGGTATCGGCGATGACGCAGATTGCCGAAGTGGTGGACTCCATACACCCCGATATCCTCTGTATTCAGGAGTTTCAATCAACTTCAACAGCTTCGCGTAAAGATTTTAATAGAATGGTGCCTTGGCTGTCGTCATCAAAGGTGCTTTACAAAATAGACACATCGAACGATCACGGTTGGGGACAAGCGGTGTATAGCCGTTATCCGATTATCAAGAGCGGAAATGTCGATTTCAAGGATTTGCCTAACTCGGCATTGTGGTGTGATATTGTTGTTAAGAAGGATACGCTGCGTGTCATCAATATCCACCTGCAAAGCACCTCGATTACTACCGACGAACAACAGTATATCAACAATATGAGTTTCGTTACGGATACAACTCGTCAGGAGCAATTCCGTAATATGTATCATAAATTGGGTTTGAACTATAAGATTCGCGCCGAACAAGCAAAAGTTATCCGCCGTGCAATTGATGAAGCACCCTACGATGTTATTGTGTGTGGCGATTTCAACGATACGCCGATGTCGTTTACCTATCACGAGATTGCTGACGAGTTGAATGACTCCTATCAAGAGGTCGGATATGGCCCCTCTTATACCTATAAGAGTTTCTTCAACCTATTGCGTATCGACTATATCCTCTATTCCGATGGATTGACGGCAACCAGCTACGAGTCGCCATACTTTGAATGTTCCGACCATAAGCCTGTTGTTGTAACCTTCGATATATAATCTTAAACACTATACCGAAATGATTGCAGATTCACTCAAAAACTACAAATCCTATTTGTCGATTTGTCCCCGCTTGGAGAAAGCCTTCGACTTTATCCTGAATAATGACTTGGCATCGTTTGCCGATGGTCGCCACGATATCGATGGCGATAATATCTTTGCAATGGTATCGACACCCCAACTCAAACGCCCCGAGGACGCTCCTGTTGAAACACATCGCCGTTATCTCGATATCCAACTCGTGTTGAGCGGTAAAGAGGCTTTTGGCTGGATTTCGGCTGATGACCTGACCTCGCCGACAGCCCCGTTCGATGAGGCAAAAGATATCTGCTTCTGGAATGATACTCCGACTATGCAGTTTGAGTTGCACGAGGGTCAAATGGCAATCTTCTTGCCCGAAGATGGCCACGCACCTATGATTGGCGAGGGCCAAATCAAGAAGTGTATTGTTAAAGTGCTGTTATAGCAAGGGTATTATTATCCAACCAAACAAAAAGCCTGCTCGAATTTTCGGCAGGCTTTTCATTTTATAGTTTTGCGACCATCTCGAAGTCAATTTGTCGATGACGCAAATCGGTCTGTTTAACACGGATTCTAACTCCGTCGCCCAACATATAACGACGCCCCGAACGCTGACCGATAATCTCGTAACTCTTGTCATCAAAGCGGTAGAAATCGTCAATCATATCACGCATTGCAATCATACCCTCGATGCGGGTGTCGTCCAACTCGACATAGATACCCCAATCGGTCATACCCGAGATATGACCATCGAACTCTTGTCCAACCTTATCCTCCATAAACTCGACCATCTTGTAGCGGATAGAGGCTCGCTCGGCTTCGGCAGCCTTAATCTCTTGTTCGGTCGAGTGGGTGCACAGCTTCTCGTAAACAGCCTTTTCGGGTGAGGGCTCACCGGCCAGATAATCAGCCAACAAACGATGCACCATCATGTCGGGATAACGACGAATAGGCGAAGTGAAGTGGGTGTAGTAGGGGAATGCCAAACCATAGTGACCTATGTTGTCAGTCGAATATACCGCCTTTGCCATTGCACGCACGGCAAGTATCGAAATGACATTCTCCTCGGCTCTACCTTTAATCTTCTTCATCAGTCGGTTTATCTCTTTGGCTACGGTGCCGGGTTTGTCGGATTTGATTTGATAGCCGAATTTGACGATGAAGTCCGAGAACTTGGTGAGTTTTTCCTCGTTGGGCTTGTCGTGAATACGATAAACAAAGGTGCGGCCCGAGGCTTTGCGACCTTTCTTGCCGACGAACTCCGCGACATTGCGGTTTGCCAACAACATAAACTCTTCGATGAGTTGGTTGCTCTCCTTGAAGACCTTGAATCGAACACCGATAGGCTTTCCTTTCTCGTCCAATTCAAAACGCACCTCGTCGCGCTCCAAAGCCATAGCACCCGCAGCAAAACGCTCCTTACGAAGTATTTGTGCAAGTTCGTTGAGTTTCAGAATCTCGGTGGAGAACTCTCCGTGTCCCGTTTCAATTATCTGTTGAGCCTCGCCATAGGTAAATCGTCTGTCCGAAAGGATAACCGTACGACCAAACCATCTGTCGATAATCTCGGCGTTGTCGTTCATTGTAAACACAGCCGAGAAACATAGTTTTTCCTCACCGGGTCGCAACGAGCACAACTCATTGGATAGTCTTTCGGGCAACATCGGGATTGTCCTATCAACCAAATAGACCGAAGTTGCGCGCTCCACCGCCTCGCAATCTACAATAGAGCCCGGGCGGACATAGTGTGTAACATCGGCGATGTGAACTCCGACCTCCCACAAACCATCTTCGGTGCGTCGAACCGAGAGCGCATCATCAAAGTCTTTGGCATCATCGGGGTCGATGGTAAAGGTTGTTACATTGCGGAAATCGCGTCGGCGGGCATACTCCTTCTCGCTGATTGTGCCATTTATGGCGTTGGCCTCTTGTTCAACTTCACGGTCAAAACCATAGGGTAGGCCGAACTCCGCCAAAATGGCGTGCATCTCGGTATCGTTGTCGCCAGCCCAGCCAAGTACATCGACTATGCGTCCTGTGGGATTCTTGCTGTTTATATCCCAATCATCAACTTCGACTACAACCTTTTGTCCATTCTCAACAGCAGGTGTGTCGCGTGTGAACTTGACATAGATGTCGTAAGGCATCTTGCGAGAGTCGCTTTTGACAAAGGCGTAGGAACTACCAACCTCAATTAAACCGACATATCGTGCTTTGTTACGCTCAACAATCTCGACAATGCTACCTTCCATACGCCCACCTCGTCGGGTGCGTATGATAGCCATTTTTACAAGGTCACCGTCAAGTGCGTGTCCGCCATTCTCGTTTTCGACAAAGATATCCTCTTCGACGCCCTCGACGCTAACATACATATTGCCTGTTGGTTGCATCGTGACGCGTCCGACCATAGTGGCCAACGACTCTTTGTTCAGACGGAAACGATTGCGACGTCCCATCTCGGCAAATCCCTCTTTGAGGAGCTGCTCGATGATAAACCAAGTATCCTCTTTGCCACCGTTGTCAATGCCTCCACCGGCATTGCACAAATCACGAAAAGAGTGGTTGAGCGTCGGCTCTCGTTTGAGCAACGCCATAATCTTCTCACGGCGAATCTCGATAGGTACAGGAGCTCCACCGCGTTTCGCTTTGTTAATTTTTCTCTTCTTAACCATACTCTACAAATCTATTATAGTGGTGTCTGTTAAAGGCTCGATTTCGACACTGATTGAATTGTTTTGCAAAGTGTCGTTTACATTTATGTTGATACTATCTTCGACAGTGTTTTGCATCTCGACGGTGCATTGTTGCTTGCAATGCCACAGGCCTTCGCGTTGGTCCAATGCGGCAAAGACAATCACAACGATTGTTGCGATTGAAAGTAATACGGCCAGAAATTTTTTCATTGTTAGTTGATGTTAGTCTCTCCCAAAACCTCCAACGCTTTGAGCATTGTAGGGTCAATAGTATAGATGTTGGAGTAGTAACCGCTATAATCGAGTGTAGCATTGCGACCGATGTAGGCTCTGATTTGCGCCATTAGCAACTCTTTCGACTCTTCGATTTGCTCGGTGTTGGGCTTAACTCCTTTGGCTTCGGCATAGCGCACAAGGCCATCAAGCAGGGTTTTGTCGGCATCGAGCATAGCGTTGAGTTTGCTAATATCGTTATTCACAGCGTTGAGCTCCTTACGATGTTTGTCGGTGTACTCCATTGTATAGCGATATAAGATATTCTTGGCGGTAACTTCGCGGAAATATGGAGTAACCGAAGTGGTGTCGAGTGGAACAAATATGTCGGGCATAATACCTCCGCCACCATAAACAACTTTTCCTTCGGGTGTGTAGTATTTCAACGAATCTACCAATTTGATGCTATCGACGTTGAATAACTCGTCGTGCATATATCTATTATAAATATCCATAGCATACTCCTCGGAGCCCTTGTCGTAGGGTTTCTGTATGGAGCGTCCTGTGGGTGTATAATAACGCGCTATGGTAAGTCGTAGAGCAGAACCATCGGGATAGGGAATGTGGCGTTGCACCAAAGCCTTGCCAAACGAGCGTCGTCCGATAATTGTGCCCTGATCATTATCTTGAATTGCTCCGGCCAAAATCTCGCTTGCCGAAGCACTGTTCTCGTTGATGAGAACGACTATTTCGAGGTCGGAGTACATACCATCTTTGCGACTGTACTCCTCAATACGATTACCTGCTCGGTCAACCGTATAGACCACAAGTTTTCCGTTGGGAAGGAACATCTCGCCAATGTAGATGGCTTGGTCGAGTAGTCCTCCTCCGTTGTCGCGCAAATCGAATATGAGTTTTGTCATACCCTGCTCGCGCAACTCTCCGAGTGCTTTTTGCATCTCGGTATATGATGTTTTTGCAAAACTCGAAAGGCGTACAAAACCGATTTTGTCGGTCATCATAAACGAAGCTTCGACGCTATTCAAGGGAATTTTGTCGCGCTTAACAGTGAACGAAATCAACTCATCGACACCATAGCGTTTGATACCGAGTTTAACTTTCGTTCCACGTTTGCCTCGCAGACGTTTGACGATTTTGTCTTGGGGAATCTTGCGTCCTGCCACCAACGAATCGTCAATGGTCATAATACGGTCACCGCTTTGAATACCCATCTTGTCGCTTGGTCCTTTGGGTACCACATTCATTACGACAATGGTGTCGCTACTCATATTGAATACAACGCCAATACCGTCGAACTCTCCCTCGATAGGCTCGTTAGCCTCCTGCATCTCGTGGCGAGGAATATACGACGAGTGGGGGTCGAGCTCCTCCATAAGTTGCGGAATAGCCAACTCCACAAGAGAATCGACACTTACGGGATCGACATACATTGCCGAGATGAGTTGCAGCGTTTGCGAAAGTTTATCGCCTGTGAAGACAAGTGAGTTCTCAATGGAATTTTCCTCTTCTTGGGGCTGCACCTCTTCGCTCGAAGAGGATGTCGGCGTCAGAAGATAACCGAGGCCGACACCTGCAACGAGTGATATTGCAATTAGTAGCGGTGTAATAACCGTTTTTTTCGAGTTTTTATACACTTAATATTCTATTTATTTCGGAATGTGTACGACAAACCAATCGAAGTAAAGTAACTGATTTGCAACGCATCAACCTCTTGACGGTCGTAGTACAAATCGCATTTGAGTTGCAAAGTCAGATACTTGATAAGAGCGATATCAAATGTATTGTTCCATTTGAAGGTAGGAATAATATGTTTGTAAGGCTCCACTCCGTCGTATTGGCTCTCGCGAGTGATGTCGGTAATCCAACCATAGAATGTGCTCATATCTGTACGATAGCGAACAATCTGTTTGCGGTCGAAATAGACATCCAAACTGATGCTGAGGCTCGAACCACCCTCAAAACGACAAGGCGAATAGTAATATTGTCCGGGAGTAGTCGGTTTCTTATTCTTCGGGAAGAGCATACCATAGGGGTTCTTGCTTGTAGCTGTGCCCAAAGAGTCTATCGAGTAACTGCGAAGTTCGGGGTTAGATACGAACTTGGTTTGGCAAGACAGCGGGTTGAAGTTGATTTTGATAGGGAATTTCTTCTCGGGGCTGGTAAACTTAACACCGACACCGATTGTCAGGTCTGCGGGCGAAAGGAAGCTACTTTTGAGGTTGCCATTCTTGGCCTCGGTACGGTTTGCATATCCTTTGTCGAACTGGCTGTTGAAAGCAAGTGATGCCGAATACGCCCAATTCTTACGAGGACCCTCTTTACCAAAGTCCCACGAGGGGTTTACGGTCAATTTGAAGAAGTCGTTATTCTTAAACCATTTGTCGCTTGCTTGGTAAACCTGACCATAACCTGCATCGAATTTAGAATCGAGAGTGAACAGGTTCTTCTTGTAGATGTGCTTGATGTTGAGCGAAGCCGACAAGCTGATGTTATTCTCACCACCCTTCAAATCGGTTCTTGTTTTGTTGTAGGCGTTCAAAATACCTTGAATTTTACCACCAATCTCGAAGTAGTTACGCTCTTTGCGTGCTGCTTTGCGCTCGGCTTTGAGTTTTGCGGCAGTCTGGTATTCGATGTCTATTGCACTTTGAGTAGCAACAGGCTCTGCGCTTGTAGCAACGGGTGTAGCCGCCTCGGTAGTGGTGTTGACATTGAATTGTGCGTGTGCCGACATTATAGTCGCCATACACAGCAATAATGATGCAGTAAATTTCTTCATAAGCATAAATGTTTGAATTTTGTTACAAAGATATGATTTTTCGGATATATTTCTCAAACTTTTTACGATATTTGTACTTGGTATAACAAAAACCGACAAGTATGAAGTATATAGGTGCACATGTAAGCATAAGTGGAGGTGTCGAGAACGCTCCCGAGAATGCCCGAGCCATTGGCGCAACGGGCTTTGCGTTATTTACTAAAAATCAACGACAATGGTTTGCGCCCGCTCTTTCGGACTCTTCAATTAAGTTGTTTCGCGAGCGTTGTGCTGCGTGGGGATATCCACCCGAGAGTATAATGCCTCACGATAGTTACCTTATCAATTTGGGTAACCCCGATCCAGAGGCTTTGGCCAAATCGCTCGACTCGTTTATTGGTGAGTTGCGTCGCTGCGAGGCTCTTGGTCTTGACCGTTTGAATTTCCACCCTGGAAGCCACCTTAAAAAGATTTCGGAGGAGCAGTGTATCGACTTGATTGCCGAGTCAATAAATATTGCGTTGAGTAAGACACAAGGCGTAACGGCGGTAATCGAGAATACAGCAGGACAGGGTAGTAATATGGGTTACCGATTTGAACACTTGGCCGAGATTATTCGTCGCGTCGAGGATAAGTCGAGAGTAGGTGTCTGTCTTGATACTTGTCACACCTTTGCTGCGGGTTACGATTTGTCGAGCCGCGAGGCGTGTGAGGCTACATTTGCCGAGTTTGACCGAGTAGTAGGTTTTGATTATCTGCGAGGTATGCACCTGAACGATGCAATGAAACCGCTGGGTAGTCGCATTGACCGCCATTCGTCATTGGGCGAGGGCTTTATCGGCTGGGACTGCTTTGAGTATATAATGGGTGACTCTCGTTTCGATGGTATGCCGCTGACACTCGAAACTATTGACGAAAATATTTGGCCCGACGAGATTGCAAAACTCAAAAGCTTTGTAAAATAGCGTGTGGGCGGCATTGACCGTATTTGTTATAAAAATGTTTAAAAGTATCGCGGACTCTGATGCAGGGTCCGCGATACTTTTCTTAAACTTGCAGTCACTTTGTGAAGAGTGGATTTTTGTTTGTGAGGGCGTTTGATGAGAATCGAATAGCCTCTTTTTATCCACTAATGTCTGCGATAAGTAATTTAAGAACAATATAATATGATACAAACAGTATTAAAACGTGATGGTCGCGTTGTAGGTTTCAATCGCGAGAAAATAGCAGCTGCTATTCGTAAAGCGATGCTTACAACCGAGGCGGGCGAGGACGAAATCCTTGTTTCCAAAATTGTTGACCGTATTGAGTTCCGAGGTGCGGAGCAATGCTCTGTCGAGGAGATTCAGGATATGGTCGAGGTGGAGCTTATGAAGTCGCCCCGTAAGGAGGTGGCCAAAAGCTATATTGCTTATCGTAACCGTCGTAGTATTGCCCGTAAGGCCAAAACTCGCGAGATGTTTCTCGAAATCGTAGAGGCAAAGAGCAATGATGTGACTCGTGAGAACGCCAATATGAATGCCGATACTCCCGCCGGTATGATGATGAAGTTCGCAAGCGAAACAACAAAACCGTTTGTGGATGACTATCTGCTTTCGGAGCAAACTCTTTGGGCACTTCGCAACAACTATCTGCATATTCACGACAAGGATTATTATCCGACCAAGTCTTTGACCTGTATCCAACACCCGCTTGACCGCATACTCGAACACGGTTTTGTGGCAGGTCACGGCGAGTCGCGCCCCACAAAACGTATCGAGACCGCCTCGATTATGGCTTGTATCTCGATGGAAACTGTTCAGAATGAGATGCACGGTGGTCAGGCAATCCCTGCTTTTGATTTCTATTTGGCACCCTATGTGCGTCGTAGTTATATTGAGGAGGTTAAGACCATCGAGAAACTTACAGGATATGATTTGGCGCATTTGTACGATGCTCCCATCGAGGATTATATTGCTCGTGACCTTGATTTCCTGCAAGGCGATGAGCGCCTGCAACAACACGCTATTAACCGCACAGTTAATCGCGTGCACCAATCAATGGAGGCGTTTATCCACAATATGAATACAATTCACTCGCGTGGCGGTAATCAGGTGGTATTCTCGTCGATTAACTATGGTACAGACACCTCTGCCGAGGGTCGTTGCATTATCCGTGAGTTGCTGCAATCGACATTTGAGGGCGTAGGTGGTGGCTCTACCGCTATCTTCCCGATTCAGATTTGGAAAAAGAAACGCGGCGTAAGTTATCTGCCCGAGGATCGCAACTATGACCTCTATAAATTCGCTTGTAAGGTTGCTGCTCGTCGTTTCTTCCCCAACTTTGTAAACCTCGATGCAACCTATAACCAACACGAGAAATGGAACGCTGATGACCCTCTGCGCTATAAGTATGAGGTTGCCACTATGGGTTGCCGTACCCGTGTGTTCGAGAACCGCTTTGGCGAGAAGACTTCAATCGCTCGCGGTAACTTGTCATTCTCGACTATCAATATCGTGCGCTTGGCTATCGAGTGTATGTCGATTGAGGATAAAGCTCAACGCATCGAGCGTTTCTTTGCCAAATTGGACGAGTTGTTGGAGGTTACAGCAAGCCAGCTTTGCGACCGCTTTAATTTCCAAAAGACCGCGTTGGCAAAACAATTCCCGCTGTTGATGTCGTCGTTGTGGACAGGCTGCGAGAATTTGAAACCTACCGACACTATTGAGCGTGTAATAAATCAAGGTACTCTCGGTATCGGATTTATCGGCTTGGCCGAGTGTTTGATTGCCCTTATTGGCAAACATCACGGCGAGAGTGAGGAGGCACAAGCGTTGGGATTGCGTATCGTGACCTATATGCGTGACCGCGTTAATGAGTTCTCGGAGCGTTATCAACACAATTTCAGTGTGCTGGCAACACCTGCCGAGGGTCTATCGGGTCGCTTTACCCGCATCGACCGCAAGAAATTCGGCGAAATCCCGGGTGTTACCGATAAGATTTATTATACCAACTCGAATCACGTTCCTGTATATTATAAATGCTCGCCCAAGCATAAGGCCGAGATTGAGGCTCCGTATCATGCCTTGACAGGTGGTGGTCACATCTTCTATATCGAGATTGATGGCGATGCAACTCACAACCCGCAAGCCATTATGGATATTGTGGATTTGATGGATAAGAACAATATCGGTTATTGCTCGGTTAACCACAACCGTAACCGTTGTATGAACTGCGGATATGAGGACGCACAAGAGAACTTGACAGCGTGCCCCAAATGTGGTAGCGAGGATATCGATAAATTGCAACGTATTACAGGCTATCTTGTAGGTACTACCGAACGTTGGAATAAGGCCAAATTGGCAGAGCTGAATGACCGAATTGTCCACAAATAGTATCCGAGTTCTCGATATTAAGTACGGCACATCGGTTGATGGGGTAGGACTTCGTACCTCGATTTATTGTGCCGGTTGCGAGAATGCTTGCCCGGGTTGCCATAATCCGCAATCGTGGGACGAGCGAGGGGGAGAGCCTATTTCGGTTGAGGAACTTTTCGATAGGGTTGTCGAGGCTGATATGAATGTTACCTTTACGGGTGGCGACCCAATGCTGCACCCCGAGGGTTTTACTGCACTTGCGCAGATGATTAAAACTCGTACCGATAAGACCATTTGGTGTTATACGGGTTACCGCTTCGAGGAGTTGATTAAGAGTCCAGCTCGCCGAGCCCTGCTTGAATTGTGTGATGTGCTGGTAGATGGCCGCTTTGTGCTGGCCGAGAGGGATTTGTCGTTGCGATTTTGTGGGAGTCGCAATCAACGCATAATAGATGTCCCGCAATCACTCGCCGCAGACAAAGTCATACTAGCTGACTTGGATTAAAAAGAGCCTGCCTAACAAAAAGAAACTTGTTGGACAGGCTCTTTTCTTATTGTAAGTTTCTGATTAATCTCTGTAAAAATGAAGAAACCAGGCTTTTGAAAAAGCAAAATTAAAAGATGAACTATTATTATCCACAAGTACACGATAGATTTTTTCTATATTCCGAAAATAGAAAATAATAAATAGAACTATTAGAGGTGTTCTCTACGGAGCAATCTTGCAGTTGTGGTTTGATGGTGGAATTTGGCCTGTGAAACAAAATAACAAAAAAGGAGTTCGAAAATTCGAACTCCTTTTTGTTATGTGTCAAAGGGATTAGATAAGGCCTTTGGCGTGTTTCTCGGCAATGATTTTCAACATGTCGTCGGTCATTGTTTCGAGGTCCCACTCGGGTTTCCAACCCCACTCGTTGCGAGCGCAGCTATCGTCGAGTTTATTAGGCCAACTATTAGCGATAGCCTCTTTGACGGGATCAACATCGTAGGTCATCGAGAAGTCGGGCAAGCGTTTCTTAACGGCGGCATAAATCTCCTCGGGAGCAAAGCTCATAGCTGCAATGTTGAAACTATTACGGTGAACAAGTTTCGCAGGGTCTGCCTCCATCAATTGCACGCAAGCGCGAAGTGCATCGGGCATATACATCATATCCATTTTGCAACCTTCGGGGATAGGGCAGGTGAATTTGCCGGCTTTGATAGCCTCGTAGTAAATCTCAACTGCGTAGTCGGTAGTACCGCCACCAGGAAGGGTTACATTCGAGATGATACCGGGGAAGCGGACGCTACGGGTATCAACTCCAAAGCGAGTGAAGTAGTAGTCACTCAACATCTCGCCGGTAACCTTACATACGCCATATACGGTTGTGGGGCGCATTACAGTGTCTTGCGGAGTGTTATCCTTGGGGTAGTCGCCACCGAACGCACCAATCGAGCTGGGTGTGAAAAGTGCGCAGTTGAAACGACGAGCAATCTCCAAAGAGTTTACAAGAGCACCGATGTTGATGTCCCACGCCATTTTGGGATTACGCTCGCCTGTGGCTGAAAGAAGTGCCACGAGGTTGAAGATGGTGTCGATGTTGTACTTGGCAACAACGGCAGCATAGGCGGGAATGTCAAGAGCATTCAGCTCCTCGAAAGGACCTGTCTCGGCCAACATGGGATTAACACGCATATCCGATGCAACGACATTGTTGTTGCCATAGATGCTACGCAAATAAACCGTCAACTCCGAACCGATCTGACCGCCGGCTCCTACGATAAGGATTTTTTTCATCTTTTGTAGAGGTTAATATTATTTATGGTTGTTTAAGAATTTCCGTTTTAACTCTGCAAATATATCTTTTTTTTGGTTAAGGTGTTTCACATAGAGGCAAAAAAATGGTTGTGGTGCGACTTTTGTCGTGATTTTGTCAATTGTATGTCGGATTTGACTCGACACTGATAGGCAAATTTAACTTTAATCAAATATCTTGAAATGAATTTCAGTACTATCGACTTTGTGATTTTTGCCGTCTATTGCGTTTTTATAGTCGGCTTGGGTTTGTGGGTGTCCCGCGACAAGAAGGGAACTACCAAAGGCTCCAAAGATTATTTCCTTGCAAGTAAGGCTCTGCCTTGGTGGGCTGTGGGAGCTTCGTTGATTGCTTCTAATATCTCGGCCGAGCAGTTTATCGGTATGTCGGGCTCGGGTTATGCAATCGGTATGGGTATTGCCTCCTATGAGTTTATGGCGGCTTTGACGCTGATTATCGTCGCTGCGTTCTTCCTGCCGATATATCTGCATCGAGGTATATACACTATGCCGCAATTTCTCGAACAGCGATTTAATAAGAGTGTAAAGACCGTTATGGCAATCTTCTGGTTGTTGGTTTTTGTGTTCGTAAACCTTACCTCTATTCTCTATTTGGGTGCATTGGCAATCCAAAATATAATGGGCGTGGATATGTTTTGGGGTATTGTGGGTCTTGCGCTGTTTGCTGCCATCTATTCGATTTATGGCGGATTGAAGGCTGTTGCTTGGACCGATGTTGTGCAGGTTGTATTCCTTATCGGCGGAGGTCTTGTGACAACCTATGTTGCATTGGATTTGCTGGGTGGCGATGGCGGTGTAGGCGCAGGTGTGCGAACGCTGGTCGAGAAGGCTCCATCGCGATTTGATATGATTCTCGAAAAGGGGCAGGAGGGTTATATGGAGCTCCCTGGTTTGAGCGTGTTGATTGGCGGATTGTGGATTGCAAATCTCTACTATTGGGGCTGTAATCAGTATATAATCCAGCGGGCATTGGCGTCGAAATCGCTCGACGAGGCGCAGAAAGGTTTGGCCTTTGCAGGCTTCTTGAAAATCCTCTTGCCACTAATCATTGTGATACCAGGAATTATTTGTTGGACAATGATTCAAGAGGGACAACTAAATGTTTTGTCGAAGTCTGATGATGCCTATCCGACGCTGCTAAATATGATTCCTTCGGGCATTAAAGGTTGGGCTTTTGCGGCATTGGTTGCTGCCATTGTGTCGTCGTTGGCTTCGATGATGAACTCGGTGTCGTCAATCTTTACGATGGACATCTATAAGTCCTATATCAATAAAGGAGCCTCGGATACGCATATGGTTAAAGTGGGTCGTGTAACGAGTGTTGTTGCGCTGTTGATTGCGTGTTTTATGGCGCCACTATTGGGAACTTTGGATCAGGCATTTCAATTCATTCAAGAGTTTACGGGATTTGTGTCGCCCGGTGCGTTGGCAATATTCCTTGCGGGATTCTTCTACAAGCCGGCAAACTCGGCGGGAGCGATGGCGGCGGCAATAGGAACGTTTGTGTTCTCGGCGATGTTCAAATTGTTGTTGCCCGGAATACCGTTTATCGACCGTATGATGTTGGTCTTTCTGCTTTGTATTGCTCTTATACTGCTTTTTTCGGCTTTCGGCAAAAAGAACAGCGAAAAACAGAAAGAACTTACATACCCCAAAGGTCTATTTAAAACATCTCGTGCATTTAAGATTTGTTCGATTGTGCTTGTGGCTATCTTGCTGTTTATTTATACAATTTGGTGGTAGAAATGGTCAAGGCTCCTGTTTTAGGGGCCTTTTTTCGTTGTGGGGCATTGCTTATTCTATTAAAATTTGTACATTTGTGGCCGAATTAAAAGATTGAAATTATGTTGAGCCGACGATTACTGCGTATAAAAGTTATTAAAACGCTTTATGCCCATTTGAAAGGTGGTGCGGAAAATGTTGAAGTATCTGTAAAGAATCTGCGCTACTCGGTCGATAAAACATACGACTTGTACTACCAAATGTTGTGGCTTATTGTCGAGGTTAGACGATATGCCGAACAACGCATCGAACTTGGCCGTAAAAAGCAACTGCCCACTCCCGAAGAGTTGAACCCCAATACCAAATTCATCGATAATGCTCTGATTGCACAAATCGAGCAGAGCGCTTGTGTGGTTGATTACCTCAAAAAACATTCGCTCGGTTGGAGTGCCTATCCTGAACTTATCCGCGATCTCTATAACGAGATGGTGGAGAGTGACTATTACAAAAAGTATATGTCGTCAGAGGAACGTACCTATAAAGGCGATGTGGCTGTTGTTAAATCGTTCTTTATGTCGCCCGCGTTGGAGGATAGCGAGCAACTCGAAAGAGTGTTGGAGGAGCAGTCGATTATGTGGAATGACGACTTGGGTATGGCGCTTATTATGGTCGTTCGTACATTGGAGGATTGCCGTGCGAAACACGATGAGATTCCTGTGTTGCCCGAGTTTAAGAGCGAAGATGATTGGAAATTTGCCAAATCGTTGTTTGTTGATGCCGCTACCAACTATGAGGCTAATTTGAGCGTGGTAGAGAAGTTTATTGCAAACTGGGACGTGGAGCGTATCGCCTTTATGGATTTGTTGGTTATGACAACCGCTCTTGCCGAGGTAAAGCTCTTCCCCGAGATCCCTACCAAGGTGTCGCTTGATGAGTATATCGAAATCTCGAAATATTATAGCACTCCCGGAAGTAATGTATTTATCAACGGTGTGCTTGATAAACTTGTGGCGACGCTGACTGCCGAAGGCGCTATTGTTAAGACAGGCAGAGGATTAAAATAGTCCGATGTTGCGAGTCGTAGCAATATTTTTGGCACTTTATTCGTTTGTTGGGTGTGTGACTCCGAACGATAAGGCAAAAGCGGCTGTTCCCGAAATAGATGTAGTGCAAATCCCTGATTCGGCTGTGAGCGTAAATTTTGGCCGATTGCAGCAAGGTGAAGTACCATTCTACGAGTTTCAAATCCGAAATTCAACAGATAAACCTATTGTCGTTCTCGATTTTGAGAGTGAGTGCGGTTGTGTGGTTGCGGAGTATCCGACAAAGCCGATAGGTGTGGGAGAGGCGGCGATGTGCCGAATTGAATTTTACTCGGCAGGTCAGTTTGGCAAGCGAGTGTATGATGTAAGTTTCGGTCTGTCGCTACAAAAGAGATATAAATTACAAATTAGAGCCGAAATAGAGTAGGCGCATTGATGCTATGCTTTGGGCTATTGTTATATTGCTGATTATAAGACAATTTAATTTATTAAAACGAAAATAATATGAACAACTTGTTTATCGCATTGGACGCAGCGGCTGCTGCAACAGAGGGACAACCCGCAGGCTCGTCGTGGTCGATGATTATTATGATGGTGTTGATTTTTGTTGTTATGTGGCTCTTTATGATTCGCCCCCAACAAAAACAACAAAAGGAGCTTAACAAGTTCCGTGAGTCGCTCACCAAAGGCCAAAAGATTGTAACCGCTGGTGGTATCTATGGTACCGTGAAAGAGGTTAAGGAGCACTATGTTTTGATGGAGGTTGATAGCAACTGCACTATTCGCGTTGATAGAAGTGCAATTATGCGCGACCCCAGCGACAAGTAATCGTCCAAAAAACTCGCTGCCGACCAATAGTGTTGGAGCGTAACTCAACAAAACCCCGACTTGTGAAAGTTGGGGTTTTGTTTTTGGTAAAATTATTCAGAAATTAACACATTGTTGTATTTTGGGGTAAAACGGGGTAAAATCGTTGTTTTTTTGATTTTTTTTTATTTCTTTTGCTGATTGAAAAAATGGGCGGTGTTGTAATACCTCCGAAGAAAACCATAAACAATATGCTAACCATTCCAAACGCGGTCGAAGAGGTCGTAAAGAATAAACCTTTTTTGGAAGGCTCTCTGGTGGAGGGTCTGATAAATTTATCGGCACTTGCTCGCTCTATTAAGACGGATGTCGAGAGTAGAGTGGGTAAAGAGGTGACGGAGAGTGCTATCGTGATGGCGCTTAATCGCTTGGTGCCAAAACTTGGACAGAATACCAAGTTCAAAGTGCAAGAGATTATCGAGAATATGGGCGATATTATTGTGCGTTCAAGCCTGACTGATTATACTTTCTCGAACTCCCCGACACTGCATAATTGTCAAGAGAAACTGCTGAACCATATCGACTCACTCAATCCCAATAAGGATATTTTCTGTACCGTTTCGCAGGGTATTAACGAGACAACGCTGGTCGTAAGTAGTCAAATTGCGGGATTGGTGGATTCGATATTTGCAGCCGAGAATACCATTTCGCGCACCGAACAACTCTCGTCGATAACAATTAAGTTGCCGACCGAGAATGCTTTTTGCCCGGGTGTGTATTATCACATCTTTAAGGAGTTGGCGTGGGAGAATATCAATATCAAGGAGATTATCAGTACGACCAACGAGTTTACGGTTGTGGTGAGTGATAAGGATATTCAGCGCGCTTTTACTATTCTGATGTCAACTAAACGCGGATATACAATATAGTTATGATAGATAAACTGAAAAAGGATATTGCCAAGTTGTCGGCATTGGCTGATGGCTGGTCCAAAGAGATTAACCCGTTGGAGCGAGAGTTGTTCTTGGACTTGTTGCGTCGTATGTATGAGAGTGTTCGTTTTGCGGATATTGAAACAGCAAGTTCGATAGAACCTGATACTTTGGCCGAGGTTGCTGCGGCTGTGGCAGCTGCACAAGAGTTGACGGAGGAGCCGCAAGAGAGCGAGGAACCAGATTTTGAGATAGAACTCATAATGGGCGACGAAGAGGAGGAGACATTGGAGGAGGAAGAGCCTGCAATTGTACCAGTTGCTGAACCCGAAGAGGAGCAGGCAGTCGAGGAGCAACCTGTTGATAGTATAGAGCCAGCACCCGAAATTCAAGAGGAGCCCGAAGTACAAGTAGAGAAAACACCCGAAATCGCCCCTCGCCCCAAAATCAGTAAGAGTGTTATAAACTCGCTTTATGGTGATGCGGAATTGCCAAAGCCCAAAGAAAGTGTTGTTGCTTTTGCTGCTCCCGAAGTAGTGCCTGTAACGGAGAGTGGAAATGAACCTATTGATGTTCTTACAACTCCCAAAACCGTATTGGGCGATGTTATCAATAATGATGCAGTTCGTTTGGGGGACTCGTTGCAAAGTGATACAATGGACGTTGCAACCAAAGTTGCGGCAGGTAGTGTGAAGAGTTTGCGCGATGCAATGGGTCTGAATGACAAGTTCGTTATTATGCGTGACTTGTTTGATGATGATAGAATGCGTTTCGAGGTCGTGATTGATGAGTTAGATGCACAAGAGACGTTCGATGACGCTATGATATATATCAGTGGCTTTGCTTGGAACTCGGCGAGCGAGGGCGCAAAAATACTGATGAATCTACTGAAACTTAAATTCGTATAGAAAGTGGCCAAACTGTATATAGTGCCAACGCCAATCGGCAATATGGAGGATATGACCTATCGTGCGGTGCGTATCCTCTCCGAGGTGGATTTCATTTTGGCCGAGGATACTCGTACCTCGTCGGTGTTGTTGCGCCATTATGGAATCGATAAGAAACTATATTCGCATCATAAGTTCAATGAGCACGCAACGGTCGAGATGGTAGTTACCAATATCGAGGCAGGGCGCAATGCTGCATTGATAAGTGATGCGGGAACACCCGGAATATCCGACCCGGGTTTCTTGTTGGTGCGTAAATGCGTTGAGCGTGGAGTAGAGGTGGAGAGCCTTCCCGGAGCAACAGCCTTTGTTCCTGCGTTGTTACAAAGCGGATTTCCGTGCGATAAATTCTGCTTCGAGGGCTTTCTGCCGCAGAAGAAAGGAAGAAATAAGCACCTTCAAAGTTTGGTAGAGGAGAGCCGAACAATGATTTTCTATGAATCGCCTTATCGTGTGGTAAAGACATTGACTCAATTTGCCGAGTTCTTTGGCGCAGAACGAGAGGTTTCGGTGTCGCGAGAATTGACCAAAAAGTTTGAGCAAACGGTGCGAGGAACGGTTGCCGAAGTTGCTGAGTATTTCAAAAATAATGAGCCCAAAGGCGAGTTTGTAATAGTGCTTGCAGGTCGCCCCAAAGAGAAGAGTAAAGAGTGTGAGTATGAGTGTGAAACAGAATCTGTACAATAGGCTTAAAGCCTTTGTGAAAGAGAGGTTTGATTTAACCTCGGATAGCGCAACCCAGCAGGAAGTTATCAATAATATTTCCAATGGTGTTGTATTTAGCGGGACTAATTTGTGGGTACTTATATTTGCAACATTGATAGCCTCGCTTGGCCTGAATGTCAATTCGACGGCAGTAATCATTGGCGCGATGTGCATTTCGCCTCTGATGGGCCCAATTATTGGTATCGGTTTGGCGTTGGGTATCAATGATTATAATCTGATGAAAAAGTCGTTGCGAAACCTTGGCTTTATGACCATCGTTTCGATTTGTGCTTCGACTTTGTTTTTTATTATATCCCCAATCAGTACTGCTCAAAGTGAGTTGTTGGCGCGCACAATGCCGACGCTGTATGATGTACTGATTGCCTTGTTTGGTGGAGCGGCGGGTATTGTCGCTCAAACTCGTCGTGACCGTACCTCGACCGTTATTCCGGGTGTGGCTATTGCTACGGCTTTGATGCCTCCTTTGTGTACGGCCGGTTTTGGCTTGGCGACTTTACAACTTAACTATTTTATAGGTGCATTGTACCTCTATTTTATAAATATGGTGTGTATCGCTTTGGCAACATACCTGTTTATTCGTTTTTTGAAGTACCCGCGCCAAGAGGTTGCTGATGTCAAAACTCAAAAACGAGTAAAATTTTATATGTCGGTCATAATGACAATCGTCATTGTCCCGAGTACAGTTATTGCTATTCATTTGGTGCGCGAAACAATCTTCGAGAGCAATGTTCAGCGATATGTAAATACCGTTTTTAACTATAACAATACACGAGTGTTGGAGTGTAATACCACATTCCGTTTGAGCCAAAAATATCCCTCGACAATAGAACTTGTTTTGCTTGGAGAGGTAATCTCGGATGAAGTGATTGATAATGCTCGCTCGCAGATGCCTCACTATGGTTTGGAAGATGTCGAGTTGGTGGTGCACCAAACCAATTTCAAAGGCGATACACAAATAGATTTCTCGTCGGTGCAAAAGAGCTATTCGGAGTTGCTCAATGAGCGTAACGAACAGATAGCGCGTTTGCGTCAGCGATTGGAGGCTTATCGTTCGGTCGATACATTAGCCTCGGCGTCGATGGCGAAAGAGTGTATGGCAATGATTCCGCATATTGAACTTGTGTCGATGTCTCGTCACTATGTTTATGACTCGATTGGTAGAAGCGTTGATACGATTTTGGTTTGTGTACTGAAACCTGCGGCAGAGTTTGATAAGAGCCAATGCGGACGATTGGAGAAATGGTTACAGGTGAGAGGTAAAACTGATAAAATAATGTTGCATTATGTCGAAGAGTAGGCTTTCGATACCTCAAAGAATATTATACTACATATCGCTCTCGTTTATGTACCTGATAGCGATATTGCCCGACTTTATTCTTGTGGCTGTGTTTAAGCCACTGATTTATCTGTTGGTATATCGAGTGGCACGCTACCGTGTTAAGGTGGTGCGTGATAACTTAATAAAATGTTTTCCCGAAAAGACTCCGCGCGAACTGCGTACCATTGAGCGAAAGTTCTATTTCTTCTTTGCTGAACTGATACTTAATGTTGTCAATATGCTTACTATGTCGCGCCGCAAGTTGCGTCGTCTGCTAACCGTTGAGGGCGATGAAGTATTTACAACCGACCCCCGACACGCAATCATAGTGACTGCGCATTTTGGCTGTTGGGAGATGCTGGCAGGATTTCCGATGCGTAATCATAGATTTAAGAATGTTTGTGTCTATCACGAGTTGGAAAATCCCGTTGCCGATGAGATTATGCGATATATCCGCGAGCGGGTGGGTGGTGTACCTGTTGAGCGACGCGAGGTTTTGCGCCATTATATTGCGAATCGTAATGGCTATCCCGATGGCGATCGTATGTTGTGGGGTATGATTTCGGACCAAACTCCTGCACGAGATTTGAAACACCATTGGCTGCGATTTATGGGACGCCCGACGGTGTTTGCACGTGGCTCGGAGTATATGGCAGTCAAATTTGGCACCCCTATCTATTTTTTGTGGGTGGAACATCGTGGTTTTGGCCGCTATCACTATCGTTTGGAGCAAATTTATGATGGCGTGGAGCAACTGCCCGAGTATGAGATAACAACCCGTTATGCAGCGCTATTGGAGCAACAGATTCGCCAACAACCAGAGTTGTGGTTGTGGACACACCGCCGTTGGAAACGAGTGTTTGGTGCCGAAGCGCAACAAAGTTATTATGAACGTTATCCCGAAGAGCGTCCGTGAAGTGTAAAGTAGTCATACTGAATTGGAATGGTCGTCTGCACCTTGAAACCTACCTGCCAAGTGTAGTGGAGGCTTGCCCGTCGTGGGCGGGAGTTGTTGTTGCCGATAATGGCTCGACTGATGATTCGTTGTCGTTTGTCGAGACGCAATTTCCGATGGTTGAGATAGTACGACTGCCGCAGAATTATGGTTTTGCCGAGGGTTATAATAGAGCCCTTGCACAGGTCGCTGATTGTGAGTTTGTAGTTTTGCTGAATAGCGATATTGAAACGCCGAAAGGGTGGCTTGAACCATTGATTTCGTGCCTTGAAAACAATTCAAACGTTGGTGCCGTAGCACCTAAACTGCGCTCGTGGTGCGAGCGTGATAGCTTCGAGTATGCCGGAGCATCGGGTGGATTTATAGATGTGTTGGGTTATCCGTTTTGTCGAGGTCGCATAATGAGTACTGTCGAGAAGGATAATGGACAATATGATGACGCACGTACTGTTTTTTGGGCATCGGGTGCAGCGTTTGCTTGTCGCTTGGACGTTTTTAGACAGATGGGAGGTTTTGATGGCGATTTCTTTGCTCATCAAGAGGAGATAGACCTATGTTGGCGAATGTGGAAGGCTGGATACGAGGTAAGGGTAGAACCGCAAAGCGTTGTGTATCACTTGGGCGGAGGTACATTGCCTAATAACTCTCCACGAAAAATATATCTCAATCATCGAAATAATCTGTCGATGTTGTATAAAAATCTTGAACCATCGAAACGTTGGTGGGTATTACCCATAAGATTACTGCTTGATGGCGCATCGGCATTCGTATATATGTGTCAAGGTAATCTGCCGTTTGTAAAGGCTGTATGGCAGGCGCATCGAGACTTCTTTGCCCGACGAAAGAGTTTGCGAACCAAGAGAACTGTGCAACTCGCATCACCGCAAGGTATTTATCGGGGCTCTATCGTTCTGCGTGCAATGTTTGGTAGAAAGCGTTTTGACAAAATGGTTTAATTGGTGTGAATACACTATTATCGAAAATACACTTACTTACCGAATACGCAGCCGAGCATAATCTTGCCACTCGGATTGCGTTGTTGTTTGATGTGTCGCGCAGTTCGCATGTTAAAAGGCTGTATGTCGTAGATCTCCTCTCGGGGGAGGTGCTTATGTCATGCTTGGCGGCAAGTGGTCGTGGCCGAACATTGTGGAGCCGCCTGTTTCCTCGCACGGGAGATGTGCCCGATTCTTGGCTTACTCCGATAGGGCGTTGTCGGATTGCCGAGCGTTATGAAGGTGAGTTTGGTGTGGCTTATCGACTTGATGGATTGGATACAACCAATGCTAATGCGCGTAGCCGTGCAATTGTGCTTCATTCGTCACCAGAGATTCCGAACGCGAACATCTCATTTGCTCCGTTGTGGTGTAGTAGGGGATGTGTTGTCGTTGCTCCGTCGGCTTTCCGCAAAATAGACGAAATACTCAAAGATACCTCTGACGCTTTGTTGTGGATTTATGCTGATTAGGGGCGAGCGGTAATGTGAAAACACGCCTGCTTACGCTCGTATTTAACATAGCAGCGACCCTCGTCTTTGAGGTTTTTCAATACCTCTGCCAAAATCTGTTTCATCATTGCCGATTCGAAAGTTGCGGTATGACCTGTGTGTTTGTAGAATCGAGCATAGGTTATGTCGAAAGTGGTGCCGTAGAAGTGGCACGAATTTTCCGAAGCATTGACGTTGCCCGAACGACGCAACTTTTTGACATCATTTCGAGTACGCGTAACACTTGTTACAATAGGGCAAATACCCACAATACCGAAACGGCGTTCAAGGGAGTCGGCAAAGTTGCGACCTATATCTTCGAGTAAATCGGCTGCCTTGGGAACAAGAAAAGGGGATGAGTGAGTCAGTTTGTCAATCTTGTAAAACTCGCAGCTGGCAATGTGTTTAACTCTTTTAGAGGGCTCTTCGTCTGGCGAAGAGAGTGGCGCAAATCCCAACTTTTGGGCGGCTGCAAGTTGTACGTCGTTCATATCTCGGAATAGACGCGAGTATTTCCATTGATAATGTATGCGGGTGGTTTTGGCCTTTTCGAGCATCGCCAAGTCGGCCTTTTCGAGAGCGATAGCCTCTTGTCGTTGCGCCTCACGATAGTCGCGACCAATCTTGAAAAAAGTGCAGAATAACGCAAAAACAAGTATGCCGTACAGATACGGTTTTAATTTGGGGTTAAGGTGTCTTTTGAGTCTGCGTTTCGCCATATTAAATAAGTCGTTGTTCACAATAAAAAAAGACACTCTCGGTAGCTAATGCGTCCTCGGGTGTCTTTTGAGTTGAGCTACCTGGATTCGAACCAAGAATGACAGAACCAAAATCTGCAGTGTTACCATTACACCATAGCTCAATTCAGCTCCTAAAAGCGATGCAAATGTACGACATTTTTTCTAATCTGCAAACTTTTTTTCATAAACTTTTGTATTTTTGTGCCACAACCCATAAAAAAGAAGCAAAATGAGTGATTCACGAACACAATTTAAGAGCAAATTTGGTATAATAATGGCCTCGGTTGGTAGTGCCGTAGGACTTGGTAATATTTGGCGCTTCCCTTACGAAGCAGGACAAAACGGAGGTGCCGCTTTTCTTATTATATATATTGTGTGTGTGCTGGTACTTGGAATACCAACGTTGATGGCCGAGATGACTATGGGCCGAATGACCCAAACTAACTCTGCACGCGCGTTTCGTAAAATGACCCAAAGTCCGGTTTTTAGCAAGGTCGGTTATCTTGGAGTGTTGGCTTGCGTGCTGATTATGGGTTTCTATACTGTGGTTGCTGGTTGGACATTTGAGTATATGTGGGAGGCGGTATCGGGAACAATGACAGATTTGAGCGCCGAACAATTTACCGCAAACTTTAACTCTTTTGTAGTATCTCCGTTCCGCCCGCTGTTTTGGACAATACTTATGGTTGTTTTGACACACCTAATTATATTGGGCGGAGTACAAAAGGGTATCGAGCGTGCGGCGAAGTGGATGATGCCGATGCTGTTCTTGTTGTTGGTTGTGTTGTGCGTTTATTCGGTGATGCTGCCCGGAGCAAGCGCAGGACTTGAATTTTTGTTCAAACCCGACTTCTCGAAGATAACCTCCGAAGTGGTGTTGAGTGCAATGGGACAAGCCTTTTTCTCGTTGAGTTTGGGCGCGGGAGTTATGATTACTTATGCGTCGTATTTCGATAACGATGTCAATATTCCCCGCACGGCAACAACCGTAGCACTGCTCGATACAAGTGTGGCATTCCTTGCAGGTATCCTTATCTTTCCTGCGGTTTTTACATTTGGAATTGAGCCAACACAAGGCCCTAATTTGGTGTTTGTAACCCTGCCTAATATTTTTGCTCAACTGCCTATGGGGTCGGTTTTGGCATTTGCGTTCTTCTTGTTGTTGGCATTGGCTTCGATAACATCGTTGATTTCGTTGCATCAGGTGGTGACAGCGTATGTGGCCGAGGAGTTTAAGTTGTCGAATCGCAAAGCAGCATTGGTGGTGTCGTGTACAATCGCAGTGTTGGCGGTTTTGTGCTCGTTGAGTTTGGGTGTACTGAATGATATCAGAGTAGGCGGTTTGTGTATGTTTGATTTGATGGACTATGTGACGGCCAAGATTATGATGCCGCTGGGTAGTTTGCTGTTGTGCTTGTTCCTTGGCTGGAAGGTTGAGAAATCGAAGATTCTCAATGAAATTACGAATTATGGAACACTTCGTTGGCGATTGGCCAAGACGTTTGTCGTAATGCTCAAATATGTAGTTCCGATTCTGGTGGCGTTGGTGTTTATCAACGAGTTGGGCCTCTTTGAATAGAGAGTTTGGAATAATCAAAAGAAAAACGTATATTTGTACAATTCAAAAAAAACTAAAACCTACTATTATGAAGCAACGCATAGCCTGTTTGATTGTAATGTTGATATGTGCAACGGCTGCATATTGCCAACTTACTCCCGAACAACTTGCAAAACGAGAACGTCGCAAAAACCTTACGGTTAAAGAGTGGAATACTGATGGTAAATCGAAAACCAAATGGCTCGATCACCTCACTGTGTATGATGATCAGGGTCGCAAGGTCGAAGAGATTGAGTATAATACCTATGGTCAGGTTGAGCGTGTAACTTGTGAGTACGATGAGGTTACAGGTAAGGTTTCCAAAGAGGTCGTGTACGATGACCGCAATAAACCTGTGCGTATTCGTAAGTATGAGTACAATCCAGATGGCACCAAACGCCGTCAATACAACTATATGCCTAATGGTAAGTTGTATAGTGTAAAAGTCTTTGAATATATTTTCTCGGATAAATAATGGCTATCTCGGAACTAAATAAGTTGCCGATATGGGACAAAATGCAGACCATCGACTTGTCGGAGATGAAATCCATCAAGTTGATGAATCGCATTGATACCAAGTTTATAGCCAATAGTGACGATTTGCCACGCATTTTGGAGATGGCACTCGACCTTTATCGAGTGCAGTCTATTGATGGTGTGCGAGTGGCTCGCTACGACACTCTCTATTATGATACCCCCGATTTGGCAATGTACACGATGCACCACAATCGCAAACTGCGTCGCCAAAAGGTGCGTACCCGTACCTATGTTGAATCGGATTTATCGTTTCTCGAAGTGAAAAATAAGACCAATAAGGGTCGCACCAAGAAGAAACGCATCGAAATCAGTCGTGAAACATTTTTTAATATCCACTCCAACGGCGAGGCAATGGAGTTCTTGAATGAACGCTCTATGTTCGACCCTGTGATATTGTGTCCTAATGTGGCGACTCGATTTGACCGCATAACACTTGTGAATAAGGCGAAGACAGAGCGATTGACTATTGATCTTAATTTGGAGTTCGAGAGCGTTGCGACAGGTGTTAAAGTGTCGCCTCCTCGCTTGATGATTATTGAGTTGAAGCAAGACGGATTGTGCCATTCGGATATGAAAATGATACTGCGAGAGTTGCGTATCAAACCCAATAAAATCAGTAAGTGCTGTATCGGAACCGCGCTTACAAATCCCAATGCGAAGAAAAATCGTTTTGGAGTGAAAATCAGAAAAATAGAAAAGATAACCAAAGCAAAACTTTAACTACCATGAATATCAAAAGAATTTCTACAATGATTCTGTCGCTTGCGATGTTGAGCGTCGGTTTGTTTTTTGTTCAACCAGTGTCTGCGCAAGAAAACTTTGATGCAGATATTGCCGCAGAGTATAGCGAGGGTGATGTAAATTCGGAGGTAATGGCAATTTCGTCACCCGAGGAGTTGAACTACGAAGATGTAACACCAAAGTTTTTGGGCGCAGAATTGTATGAGCAGGATAGCTTGCTCAACTTGTTGATTCGTTTTGCGTTCAACGTGTTGGTAAGCTGGATTATCGTTCAATTTTTCTACTATCGCAAATCGCCCCGTCGTGATTACTACGTAACCTTCATGTTGTTTTCGGCAGTGATGTTCTTGCTGATTTTTATGATGGAGAATGTTAGTATGACAATGGGTATTATGCTGGGTTTGTTTGCAATCTTTGGAGTGATTCGTTACCGTACCGAGACTGTACCCATTCGCGAGATGACTTATCTGTTTGTGATTATCGGTACCTCGGTAATCAATGGTTTGTCGCTCAATATGACCTACACCAACTTGTTGGTGGCCAATGCTATGTTGCTGTTGTTGATGGCTTTGTTGGAGAATCGCTCGTTGCTCAAACATCAAACCACCAAACTTGTGTTGTACGATAAAATCGAGATGATTGTTCCCGAGAAACGCGAGGAATTGATTGCCGACTTGCAACAACGCTTGGGTATTACTAAAATTGATAAGGTGGAGATTGGGCATGTTGATTTCCTTCGTGATGTTGCTTTTGTAAAGGTGTATTATCACTTGGCGAAGGGCGAGACCAATACAATCAACCAAGTAACCAAAATGAACCAATATAATGGCTAAAAGAGTATCCATACTCGTCTTGGCGTTTTGTCTTTGTGTGGCAACATCGTGGGCTCAAAATCCTGAATATGTTGATACCGAGCTCGAAACTGTAAGGCGTGGCGCGCTACTTAATATTGGTGCCGAGGTTGAGAAGAAATTGGCCAAAGGCCTGAATTTGGGCGTCGAAGGTGAGGCTCGATTTAAGGAAATGACCAACTTTGCCAAAGGCGTCAATCATATGGAGCGTTTGGAGTTGGGCCTTAAAATGACCTATAAGGTATGCGACTATGTGAGGGTAGGTGGTGGTTATGCCTATCGCGCATATCTCAAAGATGGTAAAGAGAGTACTAATTGGGAGAACTATTGGAGCGATCGCCATGTTGTACACTTGGAGGCGACGGCTTCATATAAGGTGTCGCAATGGAAATTTTCACTCCGTTTGCGTCCCGAATTAACCGTTCGTACCGATTCGATTAACATTTTGGAGAAGGTTCGTAATTTCTTTGAGTTGCGTACCCGCTTGCAGGCTGAATATGAGTTCAGGTCGGTGCCTGTCGAGATTTTTGCCTATGTCGAGATGTTTAATACACTCAATGCAATTAACCCCAATAATACCTTGAACAAGGTTTATGCTATGCACGGAGCGAAAAATCCGGGAACGTATTATTGCTCGTGGAGTGGACAGTATATCAATGATATTCGTGCATCGGTGGGCGTTAGTTATCGCTTCGATAAACGCAATAGTCTAAAAGTCTATTATCGCTTCTTCCACGATATCGGACGAGATATACACCTTAATAAGAACTATGCCAATAATTTCAAGGAGTTTACGGTAACTCGTGAGTTGGAATATAACCATATGCTCGGTATCGGCTACTCGTATAGTTTCTAAACCATTTTCCATAAAATAGAGCGACCTCCGCAATATGTGGAGGTCGTTCTGTTTTATTATAGTTTTTTTTAGAATTTCACATCTACGAAGATAGGTCGGTGGTCCGAGGCCTTTTTCTCTTTGATGATTTTTGCCTTTTTGCACTTCGCATTACAACCATAACTTACGATGTAGTCGATGCAAACGGTGGGGTTGGCTGCGTCCCAAGTGGGTTTGTCGGTGCGAGAGTGGATAGTGCAGAACTCTGCCAACTTCTGAATCTCGGGGTCGCCGGGCTCCGCATTGAGGTCGCCAGCCAAGAATACGGGCTTGTCGAGTTTCGATACAATGTCTTTGATGATACCCATCGAGGTCATACGGTCCTCGGCGTGCAGCGACAGGTGGGTGCACGCAAAATAGTAATCTTCCATCTCGACGATTAGCAGTGCGCGTGGCTCCGAGTGGCAGGGCAAGGCATATTGCTTAACCGACAAAGCGGGTTTGCGAGTGAGAATACCAACGCCATACTTACCTCCACCAAACGAAATAGCAGGGCCGTAATAGGCGTTCATTCCGCAACGCTCCGCCAGTTCACCCAAAACATAGTCGGGGTAGCGACGAGTTACGCTATCCAACTCTTGTACGGCAACGATGTCGGGTTTAACCTTGTTGATAACTTTGGCAGGTCGGTCGTAACTATGAATCTTGTCGATTCCGTAACCATTGCGCACATTGTAACTCATAATACGCAACTCTTGACTTTGCGCCTGAATGTTTAGGCTCATCAGAATCGCGCCACAAAGAAGGAAAAATCTGTTTCTCATATAAGCGTGTATTAAATTAGGTGTAAAGTTAGCGCTTTATTTTGAAAAACTTGCGCAAACGTAATTTTAAAGCAAAAAAAAGGAACTTCGTTAGGATATTCCGAAAAGATTGTTTAATTTTACAACTCGTGACAATACAAAAACAAACTTAAAACAATAACTTATATGAAAAATTATTCAGCAAAGGAGATTAAAAACGTAGTCCTTATTGGAGCTTCGGGCTCCGGTAAAACGACTCTTGCCGAGGCTATGGCTTATGAAGGCAAGGTAATCGAACGCAGAGGTAGTATTGAGGCTTGCAATACCATTTCCGATAATACGGAGATTGAGCACGAGTACAAACGCTCGATTTATGCAACCACTCTTTTTACCGAGTTTATGGGTCGTAAACTCAATATCATTGACTGCCCCGGTTCGGACGATTTCTGCGGAAGCCTTTATTCGGCTTTCAAAGTGGGCGACGTAGGTGTGCTGGTAATGAATGCTAATAATGGCTGGGAGGTTAGCGGCGAAATCCAACTGCGCTATTCTCGTATGCTGAACAAACCTGTTATCGGTGTTATCAACCAACTCGATGGCGATAAAGCAAGTTTTGAGGCAACTCTCGAAGGTCTGAAAACAGCTGCTCATGTGAAACCTGTTATTGTTCAATATCCCGTTGAGCAAGGTCCCGGTTTCTCGGCTTTCATCGACGTTTTGATGATGAAGATGTATCGCTTTACCGACGAGAATGGTACTCGTGAGGAGTTGGAGATTCCCGAAGATCAATTGGAGTATGCTCAAACACTCAATCAAGAGTTGTCGGAGGCTGCTGCTGTTTATGATGATGCTTTGATGGAGCTCTATTTCGACAAAGGTGCGCTTACACAAGACGATATCCGTTCAGGATTGAAACTCGGTGTTGCTAACCGCGAGATTATGCCTATCTTCTGTTGCAGTGCAAAACGCGATATTGGTACCAAACGTTTGATGGAGTTCATCATCAATGTAGGTCCCGGTCCGACTACTCCTACAGTTGCTCCCAAATTCGTTTCGACCGAAGGCGAGGAGTTGGTTGCTGACGAGAACCAATCGACCGTTGTATTTGTGTTCAAGAGCCAAATTGAGCAACACATCGGCGAGATTACCTATTTCCGTGTTATCCGTGGTAAGATTGCCGAGGGTATGGAGCTGGTTAATAGCCGTACAGGTAACAAAGAGAAACTTTCGCAATTGTTTGCAGTGGCTGGTAAAAACCGCGTTAAAGTGTCGGAACTTTCGGCCGGCGATATCGGTTGTACCGTTAAATTGAAAGGTACTCGTACCAATGACACTTTGGCTGCTGCGGGTGCTCACGTTAAGGTTGAACCTATCGTATTCCCCGAGCCTCGCTATCGTGCTGCCGTTAAGGCCAAAGAGCAAGGCGATGAGGAGAAACTCGGCAAACTGCTCAATGATGCAAAATACGAGGATCCTACTATCCTGGTAGAGTACTCCAAAGAGTTGAAACAAACCATTATCCAAGGTCAAGGTGAGCATCACCTCAATATCCTCAAAAGCCGTCTTGCTTCGGAGCATAAGATGGAGATTGAGTTCTTTGCTCCCAAGATTCCTTATCGTGAGACAATTACCAAAGTTGCACAAGCCGACTATCGTCACAAGAAACAATCGGGTGGTGCAGGTCAATTTGGTGAGGTGCACATGGTAATCGAGCCCTACTATGAGGGTATGCCCGAGCCCAGCAAGTATAAAATTGCAGGTAAAGAGATTAACGTCAATATCAAAGGTAAAGAGGAGTATGACCTCGATTGGGGTGGTAAACTTCAATACTATAACTCGATTGTCGGTGGTGCTATTGATGCTCGCTTTATGCCTGCAATCTTGAAAGGTATTATGGAAAAAATGGACGAGGGTCCTCTTACAGGTTCGTATGCTCGTGATATCCGCGTTGTTATCTACGATGGTAAGATGCACCCCGTTGATTCGAATGAGATTTCGTTCAAATTGGCTGCTCGTAATGCCTTCAAAGAGGCGTTCCGTAATGCAGGTCCCAAGATTATGGAGCCTATTTATGATGTAGAGGTACTTGTACCGAGTGACAAGATGGGTGATGTGATGAGTGATTTGCAAAACCGTCGTGCTATGATTATGGGTATGAATTCCGATAAGGGCTTTGACCGTTTGAGCGCTCGCGTGCCTCTGGCAGAGTTGTATCGCTATTCGACTACTTTGTCGAGTCTTACCAATGGTCGTGCAACCTACACCATGAAGTTCAGCTCGTACGAGCAAGTTCCTGCTGATGTTCAGGATAAACTCTTGAAGGCTTATACCGATACCGACGAAGAGTAATATCCGTCTGAAATATCTGCATCGAAAGGGTTGGAGTAATTTACTTCAACCCTTTTTTATTGGCCGTGACAATGATTAAAAGTGTAAAATCACTATCTTTGTGGCAAGTATGAGAAATGTCCGTAAAATAGAGATACTTGCACCTGCGCGTGACCTTGCGACAGCCCGTGCGGCTATTCGCTACGGAGCCGATGCAGTTTATATAGGTGCCCCGATGTTTGGTGCGCGCCACGCGGCGGGTAACTCTGTCGAGGATATTGCAACACTCGTACGAGAGGCACACCTTTGGGGTGTTCGCGTCTATGTGACGATGAATACCATACTCTATGACTCGGAGTTGGAGAGCGCACGTGAATTGGCATTGCAACTCGTGTCGGTGGGAGTCGATGCGCTTATTATCCAAGATGCAGCCTATCTGCGTATGGGTATCAAGGGTGTTGAGTTTCATGCTTCGACACAGATGGCTATTCGCACACCCGAGGAGGCTCGTTTCTGGGCAGCGTGTGGCTGTACGAGGGTGGTGCTGGAACGAGGTATGACCTTTGACGAGATTCGTGCTGTGTGCGAAACGGGGGTTGAAGTGGAGTGCTTTGTTCATGGCGCAATATGCGTCGGATATAGTGGCCGTTGCTTTTTGAGCCGCAGTATGAGCCCTCGAAGCGGAAATCGTGGCGAGTGTAGTCAGCCGTGTCGCTTGACTTGGGATTTGGTTGATGAACGAGGTCGTACCATTGTAGCCAATAAACACTTGTTGTCGGTGCGGGATTTGAACCTGTCGCGCCATATCGAGAAGATGACTCGCGCGGGTGTTGTGTCGTTCAAAATCGAAGGACGACTCAAAGATGAAAACTATATCAAAAATACGGTTGCGTACTATCGTCAGATTGTTGATGCTTCGCCCAACCTATGTGCGGTTTCGCAAGGAGAGTGCGTGGCCGATTTTAAGGCCGACCCGCGCAAAACATTCTTGCGTGGTGATACCGACTATTTCTTCCGAGGAGTGCAGCGAGGTGTAGCATCGTTCGATACGCCCAAGTCCATAGGCGAACAGGTGGGTGTTGTAGGACAAATTGGTCGTACTTGGTTTGACCTTGCCGATAGCAGTGCGGAATTGCACGCAGGCGATGGTCTATGTTGGTTGTCTGATGATGGATTTGTGGGTACCAATGTCAATAAGGTAGAGGGCCGACGCATCTATCCCAATAAACTCGATAAATTGACTCCGCGTGCCGTGGTGTATCGTAATCTCGATGCAGAGTTTGTTCGTGCACTTGGCCGTAGTACATCTCGCCGTACTATGAAAATTGATGCATCGGTTACATTTAGCGAAGATGCGGTGCGACTTAAATATACAACTGCCGATGGCGTAAGTGCCGAGTCGGTCGTGGAGGAGAGTTTTGAACTGCCTCGTAATGTCGAACGAATGGAGGCAATGGTGCGAGAGCAAGTGTGTAAAAGCGGAGATACAGCATTCGTAGTGCAAAATGTGGAGTTGCAAGGCGATGTGCGTTTTGTGCCCTCGTCGGCGCTTGCTCAACTGCGCCGCGATGCACTTGCCGAGTTGGAACAAAAGTTATCGGAACGAAAGCCCGAAAGCAGAATAGCCGCCGAGAATAGAGATGCGAAATTTCCAACAACCAAAATAGATGGCTCGCGTAATGTAACAAACGCCGTTAGCCGTCAATTCTATCTGGAACACGGAGCCGAGGTGGTGGAACAAGGTTGGGATTTGGCCGAAGAGCTATACGACAAGCCGGTTATGACCACCCGCTATTGTTTGCGCCGAGAGTTAGGTATGTGTTTGTTGGAGAAACCCAAATATCGCGGAGCGTTGTATCTCGAACGAGGTGCGTGGCGTTATCGTTTGGAGTTTGATTGCCGTAAATGTGAAATGAGATTAATAGCCGAAGATATATGCAAGGATTAGAGATGTTGTCGCCCGAGTGGCGAGATTACGAACTGATTGATAGTGGCGATTTCGAAAAGTTGGAACGATGGAGCAACTATGTAACGGTGCGCCCCGAGCCGCAAGCAATCTGGCATAAAACACTCTCCGAGGAGGAGTGGGGGAGATTGGCTACGGCTGTATTCCGTCGTGATAGTCGCAATGAGGAGCGTGGCGAGTGGCGCGTAGCACCTAAAATGCCGTCGCGCTGGCAAGTAGGTTTTGATTATCGCAAAATGCATCTTCGTATGCGTCTTGCGCTGACTTCGTTCAAACATGTCGGTCTGTTTCCCGAGCAAGCCGAGAATTGGAAGTTTATCTATGACCGTTGCGAAGATATGGTTGCTCGCGGTAAACGACCTCGTGTGCTTAATCTGTTTGCCTATACGGGTGGCGCAACATTGGCGGCTCGTAGTGCTGGTGCCGATGTTACTCATGTCGATTCCGTAAAGCAGGTTGTTAGTTGGTCGCGCGAAAATATGGAGGCAAGCGGATTGAAAGATGTGCGCTGGATAGTCGATGATGCGCTGAAATTTGTGCGTCGCGAGGTTAAACGTGGCAATCGCTATGATGGTATTATTCTTGACCCGCCCGCCTATGGTCGAGGTCCCGAAGGAGAGAAGTGGATTTTGGAAGAGAATCTTTGCGAAATGTTGGAGTGCTGTGCCGCATTGCTCTCGCCGAAGGATTCGTTCTTGGTGCTTAATCTTTACTCGATGGGATTGTCGGCAATGTTGTCGCGCAGTGTTGTAAATCAAATTTTCGGAAAGCCAGCCCACGAACAATTTGGCGAACTCTATTTCACCGACCGAGGAGCTAAAAATCTGCCATTAGGCGTATATTATAGATTTGTTCGTTAATAGACGACGAGTAATAAAAAAGGCTGTTTCCAATTGCGGAAACAGCCTTTTTTGAATAATACGATAGGTTAGCAAATCTTGCGCGAGCCATCGCCGATAACTACATCGTACACCTTGGGTGCTTTGTTGTATTTCTCATAGTAGCTCTTCTTGGCTTCGAGAATGAACTCATCGTAAAGCTCCTCTTTTACGAGGTTGATAGTACAGCCACCGAAGCCACCACCCATCATACGCGAGCCGGTAACACCGCAACGAGTAGCAACATCAACCAAGAAGTCCAACTCCTCGCAACTTACCTCGTAATCTTTGCTCAAACCGTTGTGAGTCTCATACATCTTCTTACCTACGGTCTCGTAGTCGCCTGCTTCGAGAGCAGCACATACATCGAGTACGCGAACAACCTCGCCGATTACATATTTAGCACGGTTGTAATCCTCGGGTTTAATCTCGGCTTTAACCTCCTCGAGCATCTCGAAACTTGCATCACGCAACGACTCAACCTCGGGGTGTTTAGCTTTGATAACCTCGGCAACACGCTCGCAGCTCAAACGACGCTCGTTGTAGGGCGAACCAACCAATTCGTGTTTAACGCAGGTGTTCAACAAAACGAGTTTGTAACCTTTGGGGTCGAAGGGGAAGTACTCATACTCCAAGTTGCGGCAATCGAGGCGGATAAGGCTACCCTCTTTGCCGAATACGCTTGCGAATTGGTCCATAATACCGCAGTTTACACCAACATAGTTGTGCTCGGTAGCTTGACCAACTTTTGCCAATTCAAATTTGTCGATTTTGCCCTCGCCGAACAGGTCGTTCAAAGCATAAGCAAAGGTACTCTCCAATGCCGCCGACGACGACATACCTGCACCGAGGGGCACATCACCTGCAAAAGCGGTGTTGAAACCTTTAACATCTACACCGCGTTTAATCATCTCGCGGCAAACACCGAAGATATATTTAGCCCATGCGGTGCGGGGAGCGTCCTCCTCGTTCAAACCAAACTCAACGTAGTCTTTCTCATCGATAGAGTATGCGCAAACTTTATCTTTGCCGTTGGGTTTAATCTCGGCCATAATGCCTTTATCAACAGCTCCGGGGAATACAAAACCGTTGTTATAGTCGGTGTGCTCGCCGATGAGGTTGATACGACCGGGCGAAGCATAAATGTTTCCTGTCGAGCCGTCAAAGTGTTTGATAAAACGACTTCTTACAAATTCGATTTCCATAATGATTATAGTTTATTTATTGAAAATTATTACTCTTTGATTGCTTTGGGTTTCGAGCCAACGAGCGCGTAGAACAACAAGTATGCTGCACAGAACAGAACAACCCAGTAGCTGGTCATATAGTCAGTCATCTCGGCAACTTGTGCTTGGATAGCCAACATAACGGCGCAACCGCAAACCATTGTCATAAAGATACCCGATGCAACAGCTGTGTATTTGCCAAGACCCTCAACGGCCATATTGAAGATACCGCCCCACATAACCGAGGTGCAAAGACCAACCAAGAGGAATGCGAAGATGCCGATGGGGACCTCTGCCCAGATGAGCGACAAGTTAGCCCAGTCGATACCGGGAACGCTAACCTTAACATCGGTAGGAGCAAACATACCAAATGCAACCAAGATAAGAGTCAGCATTGAAACGGTGGTAATCATTGTGCGGCTCGATACTTTATTACCGATACTTGCACCAACCAAACGGCCGATAAGCATCATCAACCAATATACAGCAACGATAAGACCTGCGGTAGCAGCCGAAATCTCCAATGCGGGAGTATTTACAAGATACATATTAACATAAGTAGGAACGCCTACCTCGATACCCATATAAAGAAAGATTGCGAGAATACCGAGAGTGAAGTGGCGATACTTCAATGCACCTTTGATAAGGCTTACTTGTACGGGAGCTTGCTCGGGTTCGTTGATTTTTGTGAAAAGAATTACGAAGAATGCAATAACGAAGATTGCGAGAGCAATCATCAAAGCAGGAGTTGCATCAGCAATTTTGGTCTCTTTGGTAATCTCGCCGATAAGTGCACCCATAATGATATACACAGCAACAGCAGCCGAAGAGTTGAACACACCACCCAATTGGATAAGTTGGTTACCTGTGTTACCACCGCCACCGAGCAGGTTAAGCATCGGGTTTACAACGCAGTTGAGAATACACATACAGAAACCAGAGATGAATGCACCAATTAGATAAACCGTAAATACAAGTCCGAGATTCTCGTTATCCAACAAACCGCTAACCCATTGAACGAGGATACCTGCGATACCGATTACAAGGCCGATAAGAGCTGTTTTCTTGTAACCAAACTTGGCAATCAGCATACCTGCGGGGATACCCATAATGAGGTAAGCGATAAAGTTTCCATAGTTACCGATTTGTGCAAGGACTTCGGGAATGTCACCTTGCGCTTTGATGATGTTTGCCATCGGCGAGCAGAGGTTTGTCACGAAGGCAATCATTGCGAAGAGCGCCATCATAACGACGATTGCTCCCCATTGTTTCTTCTGATTACTCATAATTGTAATACTTTTAGGTTTTAGTTTTTGTTATAGTTTGATTAAAGTTTATTTTTCGATGCCGAATTTATAGATTGTAGTTTGTCTGTAAGTCTCGTCGGGACTCAGAACTACGCTCGGGAAGTGTGCACGGTTGGGAGAGTCGGGGAAGTGTTGTGCCTCGAAACAGATTGCGCTACGACGGGGAAATGTTGCTCCGTGTGCGCCTGCAAAACCGCTATGCCAATTCGATGTATATACTTGTACGCCTGGCTCGGTGGTATAAACCTCCATTGTGCGACCGCTTACGGGCTCGGTCACTTTGGCTGCAAAGCTCAATTCGCCAACCTCTTTCTTGTTGAGAACAAAGCAGTGGTCGTAGCCTGCACCATGGGCAATTTGCTCCTCGTCGGCGTCAATACGAGCACCAACCTCTTGCGGAGTAGTGAAATCAAAAGCAGTATCTTTAACAGATGCGATGCAACCATAGGGTACCGAAGTGTCATCAATGGGAACATAAAAATCGGCATTGATTTGACAGATGAGATTGTCGATGGTTGCGGTAGGGGTGGCAATGCCCGATAGCGAGAAGAAACCGTGACTTGTGAGATTCACAATAGTCTTTTTGTCGGTTGTCGCTGTATAGTCAATAGCAAGTGCATTATCCTCGCTCAATGTGTAAACAACGGTAACATCGAGGTTGCCGGGGAAGCCCTCCTCCATGTCGGCCGACAAATAGTGCAATTTCAAAGTGCAGTTGTCGATTTGCTCGGCGTCCCAAACTCTTGCGTGAAAGCCTGTGGGGCCTCCGTGAAGGTGGTTAGGGCCATTGTTGATTGCGAGATTATACTCCTTGCCGTCGATGGTAAATTTACCCTTGCAGATACGATTTCCATATCGTCCGACAAGCGTACTGAGGAATGGCTCTGGACTATTGAGCAGATTGTCGATACTGTCGTGTCCTTGAATTACATTGGCGTAATTGCCATTTTTGTCGGGAACCATAATGCTACAAATCGCTCCACCATAGTTTGTGATAGCTACCTCGCAACCTGCGTTATTTTTCAGAATGAATAGTTCTGTTTGTTTGCCGTTGATAGTTTTTTTGAAGTCTGCGACATTCAATTTCGAAAGGTTGTCTGTACAATTCATATTTGCGTAGAGTTAAATCGCCATTTCTTTGCAAATTAAATAAAAAATCGTTTGACAACAAAGCAAAACGAGATAAAATTTAACTCCCAAAGCGGTATTATGCAACAAATATGAATTGAAAACAAAGGATTAAGCAGATGTTATTTGATGCGTATCTGCCACATCTTGCCATCTATTTCGGTGAATGCCAGCCTTTTTTTGCCACCTTCGCCTACTCCTAATGCTTTTGCTATATCCGATGAAGATAGACGAAAATCTCGTTTTAGAATATCAATACTTTTGACTTTGGCGGCTTTCAGTTCGCGTCGCAACTCTTTGGGCGAATAAGGCTCTATCGCCTCTAATTCAAAACAACGACAAAGTGTGTTCTCAATCGCACTTTCGGAAAAAGCATATCCCGTTGGCGAGGCTACGAAATCAACTTTGTCTGCCAAATAATCGCACGCCAATCCAATTTTACGCAAGGTAACATCGCTCAAAACAAGGTATTTATACTGTTCGGGGTGGAACTCTCCGTGACGAACTAACCCTTTGGATATAATGCGCTTGCTATCAACCCCCGCTATTGTGGCTCGAAATTCATCACAGCAAACGCTTTTGCCGAACTCGACAACCAACTCTTTGCACTCGCCACCATCCGAAATCGCCTCAATGTGACAAGGCGAGAACAAACGAATAGCCTCAGCGGTATCGAACATTGGAGATAGTTTCAGTACGATGCGGTCAGATAATCGCTCCAAATCATTTCTGATGGCGAGAATGTTTGGCGAACACTCCTCCAACAAAACCAATTTGCGACCATCAGCCGAGCGGCGATCCGGGTCTGCATAAATCAAATCGACTTTCTCGTTGAGCTGCGCGAGGTACTCCGCAGAGTCAGCGCAAACGACCTCGATATTGTCTGCCCCCAAACGCCTGAAATTCTCTATGGCAAGTTGTGCCAAAACGGGATTGCGCTCGATTGTTATCACTCGTTTGAAACGTTTGGATAGGTAGTACGAATCAACGCCCAATCCGCAGGTTAAATCAATAGCGATGTCGCCCGAATGGCTTTTAGTTGCAGCAACTCGTTCGCTGCTCGATTGCTCAAAAGCGAGGCTGGGAAGAATACAGCGTGCGTTATAGTAATCGGGTAGTTTTGTACGAGCTCGATTGAGATATTTTATTTGTGTGGCAATGAGTGCACGGTATGGCGACTGCAATCGCAAAGCCACATCGGTTGCCGATAGGTTGATATTCTCTTCGATAAGCGCACTGATTGCAGGGTCGCAAAGTATGTCTAACTCTTGTTGTGTCATTCGAAAACAATGGGTTGTGTCCGCCTTGTTGCGAAGTATCTCAATCCGAAACAAAGGGCGAGGTAAACGATATATATGATGATTACGGAAATAGCCGATGGGGTCCACTCCAATGCGCTAAACGATAGGTCGGCCGTTGAGCCTATAATCTGATTTTGCCATTCAAGGCTTCGCTGCATAATGAAGCGCACAACAGGAGTCATTAAATCAAACGGCATCATACACCAAACGAGTCCTGTGATTATACTTATGTGTGCCAAAATTACGATTGCGGGGCTTAACAGAATACCTATAATCGAAATACTACCGAAGGTGTAAGCAATCAGAGGCATTACAGCAATCGAGGCGCACAGCGAAACAATCAGCATTGACCAAATGCCATTCAGAATACGACTCTCGCTTCTAATCCCATTGAATAGAGGCTGATATGTAAAAGTAATACCGAGTACCGCGATGTATGATAGTTGGAAACTGATGTCGAACAGATATATAGGGTCAAAAGCAAGCATCAGAAATGCCGCTCCGCAAATGGCGTTTAGGGAGTTGTTGGTTACCGACAGTGCAAAACCGAGTTGCATCAACGAGAACATTATGGCGGCTCGTATGACCGATGGTGAAAGTCCGCTAACAAATGCAAATGCCCATATCAGAATTATAGCTGCAATATTCTTTGCAATATGACCGTAGCGCACCATTGGTAGCAATAGCAGAAGCGCATTTATGAGGATAAACACAATGCCTACATGCAGACCCGACACTGCCAATATATGAGAAGACCCCGTATCGGCATAATCCTGACGTAGGTCTTGGGTGATGTTTCCGCGATAACCGAGTATCATTGCTTCGGCTATAACTTCTTCATTGGGAGTTAGATTCAATCGTTGTATTCTCTCAACCGCGGCTTGCTGTATTCTTTGAGCCCGATAACGAAGCGTAGTACGATGTCCAATTGGCTGAATATCCGAAAGAGTAGCATACCCCTCGAAGCCACGCACCTCCAAAAGTCTTGCGTAACTCTCGTGCGTGATGGGTTTGATTGTGAATTTGCACTTCAAACGAGTGCCCACGGGGTAGGGCTTATCGGACGAGTAGGTGACTTTTAGTTTTCGATTACTTCTGTTACCCTCCCAATCAACAATATCGGCATCACATTGCCAAGCACCCCACGTGGTTGCTTTACTTGTGCCGGAAATCTCGACTGTACCCGCGATTGGAGTCTGTTGTGGAGGAGTGGGAAAAGTGTGCCGCAGTTGAAGATTAGCTCCACCGAACGAGGCGACCGAAAGAAGTAGGAAAAGCCAACGTAAACGGCTCTGTAAGACGCCTAACAAAAGCAAACTACAACCGATAACAACCCACACGAATAAAGAGAGCTCGACAAAGTGAGCCACAATGATACCGCAGGCGAACATCGTGGCGATGATGGCCATAGGTGCATGGGGTATTGAAACTCGTTGTTTCATCGCAGATTAGCGGCCCCACGAGTCGCGGTCGAGTGAACGGAAGGTGATTGCTTCGGCGATATGTGCTGTCTCGATTTCGGCTTTACCCTCCAAGTCGGCAATAGTGCGCGCAACCTTTATGATGCGGTCATAGGCGCGGGTTGAAAGGTTGAGTTTCTCAATAGCACGATTGAGAAGTGAAGAAACTTCGGGCGAAAGCGGACAAAACCTGCGAATCATTGCCGAGTTCATCATAGCGTTGGTATGAACTCCTTCGCACTCCGCAAATCGCTCATTTTGAATTTTACGCGCAGCAATTACTCTTTCGCG
Source organism: Rikenellaceae bacterium (assembly GCA_015060105.1). Lineage (GTDB taxonomy): Bacteria > Bacteroidota > Bacteroidia > Bacteroidales > Rikenellaceae > UBA940. Next base: position 76,266 of record SUZD01000008.1, read on the forward strand.
TATAGCCTGACTTGTTTCTCCTGCGCGTCGAGAGTTCAACTCCTCGATAGGAACGGGCACAACTTCGATATGCAAGTCGATACGGTCCAAGAGAGGACCCGAAATGCGATTGAAATAGTTGTGTACAGCATATCGGCTACAAGTACACTCGCGTGTGGGGTGGTTGTAGTATCCGCACGGGCAAGGGTTCATCGAGGCGATGAGCATGAAATTTGCAGGGTACTCAATGGTATATTTTGCGCGACTGATAGTAATCTTTTTATCCTCCATCGGCTGACGCAAAACCTCCAAAGCAGAACGACCAAATTCGGGTAACTCATCGGCAAACAGAATACCGTTGTGAGCCAACGAAACCTCGCCGGGCTGTGGGTTAGAGCCACCACCAATCAGAGCAACTTGTGAAGCTGTGTGGTGTGGCGAACGGAACGGACGTTGCGTAATTAGTCCTTTGTGCGCTCCGATTTTGCCGGCAACGGAGTGTATCTTGGTTGTTTCGAGAGCCTCGTCAAGCGTCATAGGTGGCATAATGGTCGGCATACGACGAGCCAACATCGTTTTACCCGAACCTGGCGCACCAATCATAATAACGTTGTGTCCACCTGCTGCCGCAATCTCCAAAGCCCGCTTAACATTCTCTTGCCCTTTGACATCGCAGAAATCTTCGGCAAAAGGCGAGGATTGATTTTGCTCCTCCTCGGAAATGGGAGTTGTGGGCGTCATCGCTTTGCGACCACACAACATATCGGCAACCTCTTTGAGAGAGTCTGCGCCGATAACGTCCAGACCTTCGACCACTGCCGCTTCGAGAGCATTGTCAGCGGGAACGATTATACCCCGAAAGCCTTGCTCTTTGGCCATTACTGCAATGGGTAAAACACCCCTTACGGCGCGTAAAGTGCCGTCCAACGACAACTCGCCAATAATGATATATTTGTCAATTAAATCGGCTGAGATTTGTTCGGTGGCCGCCAATATGCCTACTGCAATCGGAAGGTCAAACGAAGCACCCTCTTTACGAACATCGGCAGGCGCAAGATTGACTACCAAACGTTTGCCGGGCATTTTGAAATCACTATTCTCGAATGCGGAACGGATACGGTCTTGGCTCTCTTTTACCGAACTATCGGGCAGACCAACCAAAAACATACCGATTCCTCGGCTGAGGTTTACTTCGACATTGACTGTAATGGCACTTACACCGATTACGCTTGCAGTATGGGCTTTGACAAACATTGTCTAATTGCTGTTAAAATGGAGAGTAATCGTCGCTATATTTTTCGTCAAAACTTGCCGATGGCAATCCATTGATAGCCGAGCTATCCATCTCACCCTCGTAGGGAGTGTTGTCGTCGTAGTCGGTAAACTTGGCTTGCTCCTTACGGAAACGCAATTTTACGGTCTCTACCGAGCCGTTACGGTGCTTGGCGATGATGAACTCGGTCAAGCCCGGAGTAATGGGGGTATTATTCTCGTCGGCTGTTAGTCCGAAATACTCGGGACGGTGGATAAATGCAACGATATCGGCATCTTGCTCGATAGCACCCGACTCTCGAAGGTGTGAAAGTTGTGGGCGTTTGTTACCACCTGCAACTTCGGCAGCACGGTTCAACTGCGACAGCGCGATAATCGGAATGTTGGTCTCTTTGGCAATGGCTTTGAGCGTACGCGAAATGGTTGATACCTCTTGCTCGCGATTGCCTTTCAACTCTTTGGGGCCTGTCATAAGTTGGAGGTAGTCGATGATAATCAGTTTGATATCGTCGTGTGCCTTCAATCGTCGAACCTTCGAGTTAAGTTCATATACCGACATCGCAGGGGTGTCGTCGATGAATAGGGGAGCGTTTGCCAACGGCTTAATAGACTCCTCCAAATGTTTCCACTCTTTGGGTGTAAGATTTCCGCTACGAATCTTTTGAGAATCGAGTCCGCTCTCGGCAACAATAAGACGCATCATCAACTGCACTGCGCTCATCTCCAAAGAGAAGAAAGCAACAGGAATATTGAGGTCAACGGCCATATTGCGAGCCATAGTAAGTGTAAAGGCGGTCTTACCCATCGAAGGACGCGCTGCGATGATAATCATATCCGATGGTTGCCAACCAAGCGTTACGCGGTCGATATTGGTGAATCCCGAAGGAACGCCATTGAAGCTACCTTCGTTTTGTGCGGCCTCTTCGATGGTGTCCATAGCCTTGCGAACAATATCTTTGGCGCTTTGAATAGAGCGTTTGATGTGGCCCTCCGACACCTTGAAAATCTCGCCTTCGGCAAAGTCAATCAGGTCGGTTACATCTCGACTCTCGTCATAGGATTGGCGTTGAATCTCGGTCGAAACACGAATCAACTCGCGTTGAATGTATTTTTGAGCGATGATACGCGCGTGAAACTCGACGTGCGCCGCCGAACCAACCTTCTGGGTAAGTGATGCAAGGAACGATGCACCTCCCACTTTTGTCAGATTTTTCTCGCGTTTGAGACGCTCGGTTACGGTGTACAAATCGACGGGTTCAAGGTCGTGCGAAACACCAAGTACTGCCTCGTAAATGATACGGTGTGTGTCTTTGTAGAAAGCGTCGGGAGAGAGGATATCTTGTACCTCGATGATACTGTCCTTTTCGAGCATGAGTGCTCCGAGTACAGCCTCTTCGAGTTCGACAGCTTGTGGTGGCAGTGTGCCTGCATTATCTACAAGAGCCTCATATTTTTCGCGGTTTCTGGCGTATGGTGTATTTGATTTTGCCATTGCTTTGGGATTTTACAAGTGAAAAACAAGGTAAAATTATGAATTTTCCTCGGGCTGGCGAAATATTGTCCGCTCTTTTTGTTGTCATACTTTTCGACACTCCTTCGCAAAAGTGTTGAAAACTCTACTTCTTGGATTTGAAATACCTCTTGGGAGTGCGTGTAGAGCGTTTGTTACCTAACTTTGAATTGTCCGCAGAAGGACCGTCAAAGAAGTAACTTTTTTGACGTCGTTTCTCGTCTTGGTTGCGTGCAACGTATAATTTTTCGCCCGTATAGGGATTCTCTCCCGTCCAAAACATTACTGACGAGAGTGTCATTGGTGTCGGGGTCAGGTCTTGCACTTGTTCGAGGTGCATTCCCAGCGAGCGTGTCTTGCTTGCAAGTGAGGCCATGTCGCGTTCGGTACAGCCCGGGTGGCTCGATATGAAATATGGGATAATCTGATAACGCAATCCTGCCTGGTCGCAAATCTTCTCAAAGTCGCGTTTAAGGCGAATGAATCCATCGAACGAAGGTTTACGCATAAGTTTCAGAACGTGCTCCTCGGTGTGTTCGGGTGCAACCTTCAATCGTCCCGATGTGTGCTTGGTTACGACCTCACGCAGGTACTCCTCGTTCTCGAAAAGGTCGTAACGGATACCGCTACCGATATAGGCGTGTCGCACACCCGCTGTTGCTGTAATCTTCCGATATAGTTCGATAATGTGGTCGTGTGAGCGATTGAGGTTGGGGCAGGGTTTAGGGTGCAGACACGACGGACGGCGGCATTTGTCGCACAATGCTGTATCCTTACCCCCCATTTTGTACATATTTGCCGAGGGGCCTCCGATGTCCGAAATGTTGCCTTTGAAATAGGGCATTTGTGTCAGTTGCTTGACCTCGCGCAGAATAGACCCTTCACTGCGTGATGAGATAAATTTGCCTTGATGTGCCGAGATTGTACAAAAACTGCAACCACCGAAACAGCCGCGATGAATGTTGATTGAATTTTTAATCATCTCCCACGCCGGTATGTCGCCCTTGCCGTTGTAGCGAGGGTGTGGAGCGCGCATATATGGGAGGTCGAAACTGCTATCCAACTCCTCTTGTGAAAGGGTGGTGTATGGTGGGGTAACAACCACATAACGGTCGCCCACCTGCTCGACTATTGTTCTGGTTTGGTTGCGTAGGTTGGATTCTATCTCAATCTGTTTAAAATTTTCGCCAAAGGCTTGATTGCTATCGACGCACTCTTCGAATGAGTGTAGGCGCAACGTTTCGTCTTGGGGCAGACGCTCAACGTAACTTTGGTCGGCAATGAATGCAACTTGTTTTAGTTTGCGTAGTCGTTTGGCATTGAATCCGTTATGTAGCGCTTTGGCTACCTCTTTGATGGATTTGTCGCCCATGCCATACATCAGAAGGTCAGCACCACTATCGACAAGAACCGATGGTTTGAGCGAGTTACTCCAATAGTCGTAGTGGGTAAGGCGACGCAACGAGGCCTCGATACCGCCAATGATGACAGGTGTATTGGGATATAGTTCTTTGAGTATGCGGGAATATACCGTCACCGCATAGTCGGGACGGAAGCCTGCTTTGCCTCCGGGGGTGTATGCGTCGTCGCTACGAAGTCGGATATTGGCAGTATAGTGATTGACCATAGAGTCCATACTGCCGGCCGAAACGCCAAAGAATAGTCGGGGTGCTCCCAATTTCTTGAAGTCTCGCAAATCGTCGCGCCAATTAGGCTGTGGAATAACGGCAACACGATAACCCTCGGCTTCGAGTATGCGTCCGATTACGGCAATACCAAACGATGGGTGGTCTATGTAGGCGTCACCCGAGATGAGTATTACATCAATGTAATCCCACCCCAGAGCCTGTACCTCTTTGGCTGTTGTCGGTAACCAACCCATCTTACTCCTCCTTGTATGATTTGATGTGTTGTTCAGCTGCTTCAAGTGCGTTGTAGAACTCTTCGCCAAAGGCGCGAATGATAGCCTCTTTGAGCATTTTATAAGCAGGAACGCCTAACTTACGGCCGCACTCAAAGGCACTTGCACATACATTCCAGCGGTGAAAATTGAGCCCGAAGGTGCCATTGCTGAATTTGGCAACACGAATGGGGTACAAGTGACACGAGATAGGCTTGCGCCAATCACATTCACCTGCAAGATACGCCTTCTCGATAGCGCACAAAGTCACTCCGTTTTCATTGTAGGAGTAGGCGCACTCTGCCTCATTAATAAGCGGGGTCGTTAAGTCGCCATCAATATCGACAACAGCAAAACCGTCACGTTCGATGGCCTCTTTACCCTCGGTAGTCATATATTTTTCGTAGATAGGGTATAGCTCTTCGAGGATATCCATCTCCTCAATATCGAGCGGAGCTCCTGCATTACCCTCGACACAACAAATGCCTTTGCAACGGGCAACATCGCATAAGAAATCTGTGGTCAGAATATCGGTACTTACAATCTTGTCGTCAATTTCAATCATTGTCTGTCTATTTACTCCATAGTTTATTTTTGCGAATATACTCCTCGACGCAGCGGGGAACCATCTCGCTTATACTCTCGCCATTCAGCAAACGATTTCGGACATCAGTCGAAGAAAAATCGAGTTGCGGTGCTTGTGCCATCATCTGAATCTCGGGGTATGGCGTAGAGGTTATACCCTCGCGCGGATACATATAAATCGGATAGTTCTCCAAAATTGTGCGCCACTCTTTCCAACGAGGAAGTTGTTGTGCAAGGTCACCACCCATAATAATCGAGAACTCCATATTTTCGCCCTGCTCTTTCTCTAACGCGCGCAGAGTGTCAATCGTATATGAGGGGCGGGGTAGGATAAACTCAATGGCCGAAGCAACAATGCGTTCGGGATATTTCGATGCAGCACATGCGGCCTCGACCATCTCGAAACGGGCCAAATCTGCCGCCAAATCAGCCGACTGTTTGAGCGGATTTTGTGGCGATACAATCATCACCAACAAATCACACAAACCTTGCTCGACAACGTACTCGGCAATCGCAATATGGCCGTTGTGTATCGGGTTGAAAGAGCCGAAATATAGTGCTACTCGTTGTTTGCTCACGGACTTGTTTATGCTTGAATGAACTCTTCGAGAATCTTGGTTGCCTGCTCAATGGCCTCGTCCAAATTGTCGTTGATGACAATATGGTCGAAATTGGGTGCCTTTTCGATTTCGCTTGCGGCTTTGGCTACGCGTTTGGCAATAACTTCGGCAGTGTCGGTAGCGCGACCCACAAGGCGTCGCTCCAATTCCTCAACCGAAGGGGGCATGACAAACACCGAGCAAGCCTGCTCGCCGAAAATCTCTTTAAGGCGAATGCCACCCATCACATCAACGTCGAAAGCGATGACATTCCCTTTGCTCCAAATACGCTCCATCTCGCTACGCAGGGTGCCATAGAAACTTCCGCCATACACCTCTTCCCACTCGACGAATTTGTCCTCGGCAATAGCCGCACGGAACTCCTCGGTTGTGAGGAAATAGTACTCCCTGCCGTGTTGCTCACTTCCACGAGGTGCGCGTGAAGTGGCCGAAATAGAGAATTCCAAATTCGGGAAGCGTTTCAGTAGCGCACCTACAATGGTACTTTTGCCGGCTCCGCTGGGAGCCGAAAATATGATGAGTTTACCCATATCTTACAAAATGTTGAGGACCTGTTCTTTGATTTTTTCCAACTCGTCTTTCATCTTGACAACCAGAATCTGAATATCTGCATTATTGGCTTTTGAGCCCATTGTGTTAATCTCACGACCCATCTCCTGTGCGATGAATCCGAGTTTGCGGCCAACTTGCTCCTCTTCGCCTGCGGTGTTACGGAAGTAATCGCAATGGTTTTTGAGTCGCACTTTCTCCTCGGTAATATCGAGTTTTTCGAGGTAATATATAATCTCTTGCTCCAAACGGTTGGTGTCAGGCTCGACATTGAGTTTTGCCAAATTCTCGTTGATGCGTGTGCGAATGGTCTCGATACGACTCTCCTCGAAAGGCACAACTGCATTCTTGTAACCCTCAATCAAATCCACGCGTGAAAGCAAATCGGCAATCAGTGCTGCACCCTCTTGCTGACGGAACGAATTGAACTCTTCGAGAGCCGAGTGAACGCCATTGATAATAGCCGAGTGCTCCTCCTCCGAGATAGTCGCGGCCTCTTGACTTACGACATCAGGCATACGCATTATAACCTCGGTGAGATTTGGACAAGTGGTGATGCCGACAGCCTCTTGCGCCTCGACAATTTGGCGATAGTAGGCTGTAAACAACTCCTTGTTTATAGATGTGGTACTCTCAACGGCCGTAGTCTCGACCGAAATTGCTATCTCGGCTTTGCCGCGTACAATCTCTTTGGATGCAATGGTACGAATTTCGTATTCAAGGGTGCGGTATTTGCCGGGAAGTTTGAGCGAGAGGTCAAGTTGCTTGCTGTTGAGCGAGCGTATTTCAACGGTTATTTTTTTGTTGTTAAGGGCTGTAACGGATTTGCCGAAGCCCGTCATAGATTTAATCATACACTTGTCCGATTATTGATTAGGCAAAGATATGATTTTTGCGTGAGATTTCACAATCTTGTGGCTGTTTTGTGCTATCTTGTGAAAGTTGGTGTGAAAAAAAGTGTCAAAAAAGTGAAAAAGAGGTTGAGAAGAGAATAATAATACCAAATTTTTGTATATTTGTAATTGACTAACCCGTATTCAATACACTTGAAAGAGCTGTGGCGAGTGCGGGTGTATTTATAAGAAAAATGAACACAAATAACCTAATACAACTATGAAAAAACACAATTTCAATGCAGGACCTTCGATTCTACCCGATGTAGTCCTCGAAAATGCGGCCAAAGCGATTCTTGATTTCAATGGTAGTGGTTTGTCGCTTTTGAGCATCTCGCACCGTACTGCCGATTTTGATGCAGTATTGGCGAGTGCCGATGCGCTTTTCCGTGAATTGTTGAATATCCCCGACAACTACAAGATTTTCTTTGTTGGTGGTGGCGCCAGCACTCAATTCTTCCATATGCCTGCAAACTTCTTGGGTAAGAAGGCGGGTTATGTAAATACAGGCGTTTGGACCAAGAAGGCTATCAAAGAGGCTAAACTTTTTGGCGAGGTTGAAATTGTCGCTTCGTCCGAGGATAAGAATTTTACATATATCCCCAAGGGATACGATATACCCACCGATTTGGACTACCTCTATATCTGTACCAATAATACAATCTATGGAACAGAGTATAAGACCGATATCGACTCGCCCGTACCTCTGATTGCCGATATGAGTAGCGATATTATGAGTCGTCCTATTGATGTGAGTAAGTATGCTGTAATCTATGGTGGCGCACAGAAAAACTTGGCTCCTGCGGGTGTGTCGTTCGTGATTATCCGTGACGATATGCTTCAAAAGGTTGTTCGTCCTCTGCCTACTATGATGAATGTTAATACCCATGTTGATAATAATTCGATGTTCAATACACCTCCCGTGTTCCCGATTTATGTGATGAACGAGACTCTGAAATGGTTGAAGAGTATTGGTGGTATTGATGAGATTTATCGTCGCAATGTCGAGAAAGCAGGCTTGTTGTATGATGCAATCGACCGCAGTAAGATTTTCCGTGGTACAGTAGCCAAGGAGGATCGTTCGTTGATGAATATCTGCTTCGTGATGGAGGAGGGCTACGAGGATTTGGCTCCCGCATTTATGGAGTTTGCAAAGTCCAAAGGTATGGTCGGAATCAAGGGTCACCGTTTGGTTGGCGGTTTCCGTGCGTCGTGCTACAATGCACTGCCGCTTGAAAGTGTACAGGCTCTCGTGGCTTGCATGGAGGAGTTCGAGGCAGCAAATGTTAAATAGTTGATATTATGAAAATTCTTGTTGCAACCGAAAAACCCTTTGCGCGCAAGGCGGTAGAGGGTATTGGCGCAATCGTAGCCGAAGCAGGTTATGAGGTTGTGTTGCTCGAAAAATATACCGACAAAGCACAACTGCTCGAAGCCGTTGTCGATGTTGATGGTCTTATTATTCGTAGTGATAAAGTTACTTCGGAGGTGGTTGATGCTGCCAAGAATCTGAAAATCGTTGTTCGTGCGGGTGCCGGTTATGATAATGTCGATTTGGCTGCTTGCTCGGCTCGTGGTATTGTCGTGATGAATACTCCCGGCCAAAACTCCAATGCCGTGGCAGAGTTGGCTATCGGAATGATGATTTTTATGGCTCGTAATAAGTTTACACCCGGAACAGGTACCGAGCTCAAAGGCAAACGACTCGGTATCCACGCCTACGGCAATGTGGGTCGTTTGGTAGGTCGCTGTGGTAAAGCATTGGGTATGGAGGTGTCGGCTTATGATCCGTTCATTACCGATGCGGCATATTTCGAGGCAGAGGGCGTGCGCAAGGTTGATAGTGTCGAGGAACTGTATTCGACAGCCGACTATGTTTCGATTCATATTCCCGCAACACCCCAAACCAAAGGCAGTATCGGATATGAGTTGCTTAAAGGTATGCCCAAAGGTGCAACTATTATCAATACTGCACGTAAGGAGGTTATTGACGAGGCTGGACTTATGCAAGTGCTGACCGAGCGCGAGGATATGAAGTATGCAACAGATGTTGCTGCCGAATGTCAAGTTGAACTTGATGAGAAATTTGGCAAACGAGTTTTTGCTACTGCCAAGAAGATGGGTGCCGAAACAGCCGAGGCCAATATCAATGCTGGTCTTGCTGCGGCTCGTCAAGCGGTTGGCTACCTCAAAGACGGCATAACAAAGTTCCAAGTTAATAAATAGAAGTATGGTAAAGATAAAAGCATTTAAGGGTATCAGACCGCCCAAAGAGTATGCAGCCGAGGTTGCTTCTCGCCCCTATGATGTCCTTAATTCGGTAGAGGCGAAGGCCGAGGCTACCGAGCGTTCGTTATTGCATATCATTAAACCCGAAATTGATTTTGAGCCGATTGCCGACGAACACTCTGCCGAGGTGTATCAAAAGGCTGTTGAGAACTTTGCAAAATGGCGCAAAAATGGCTGGTTGGTACAAGATGAGCAGGAGTGCTACTATATCTATGCACAAACAATGGACGGCCGTACTCAATATGGTCTTGTGGCCTGCTGCCATTTCGAGGATTATCTGTCGGGTAAGATTAAGAAACATGAATTGACCCGTAAAGATAAGGAGGAAGACCGTATGATTCATGTTCGTAATCAACGAGCCAATATCGAGCCGGTGTTCTTTGCTTATCCTGCCGAGGCCGAGATGGACGCTTTGGTTGCTGATGTTGTGGCAAACCAAGAGCCCGAATACGACTTTGTTGCGGCTGATGGCTTTGGCCATACCTTCTGGAAGATTGATGACGCTGCCAAGATTGCGCGTATTACCGCAATTTTCGAGGCTATCCCCGCTCTCTATGTAGCCGATGGCCACCATCGCACTGCCGCTGCTGCATTGGTTGGCGAGGAGTGTAAACGCAATAATCCAAATCATACGGGCGATGAAGAGTATTGCTATTTCTTGTCTGTTATCTTCCCCGATAACCAACTTAAAATCATTGATTATAACCGAGTTGTCAAAGATTTGAATGGATTGACTCAGAGCGAGTTAATAGAAGCACTTAAAGCGGACTTTGAGGTAGCTCCAATGGGTGCCGAAATCTATACTCCTGCATCGTTGCACAACTTTGCTATGTATCTTGGTGGCGAGTGGTATAGCCTTACAGCCAAGCCCGGAACTTATGACGATAGCGATCCGATTGGCGTTTTGGATGTTACCGTTTTGTCGAATCTTGTACTCGATAAAATTCTTGGTATTAAGGATTTGAGGACCGACAAACGAATAGATTTTGTAGGTGGTATTCGTGGACTTGGTGAGTTGAAGCGCCGTGTAGATAGTGGTGAAATGGCAGTTGCATTTGCTCTATATCCTGTATCGATGAAACAACTCATTGATATTGCCGATACGGGTAATATTATGCCGCCCAAAACCACTTGGTTTGAGCCAAAACTGCGCTCGGGTGTGGTAATCCACTCGTTCGAGGAGTAGTAATTGATATTTGATACGGAAGGCTGTCCCGAGGGGCAGCCTTTTGTTTTGTCTTTTGGCGAATGTTTGCTATATTTGTTTGCATAATAGAACATAGGAACTTATGAATAAATATAGTTTTTGGGGCTGGTTTGTCGTGGCATTTATTTTGGCTTATGGCGCACTTGCGGCCGTATGGCAATATACGCGCGTGCGTTATGTCGAAAAAGAGTTGTCTGACGGCAGCTTTTATAGTGGCGAGTGGTGTCGGGCGATGATGCACGGCAAGGGCGAATTAAATTACGCAGATGGCGGCAGGTATGTTGGCTATTTTGTACGAGATACAATGCACGGTCGAGGACAGATGTACTATGCCGATGGAGCACATTTCCGAGGAGTATGGCAAATGGGCTTGCGTCAGGGAAAAGGAGTGCTATGTTTGGCCGATAGTGCCTCGATTTATGATGGCGAATGGCAGGGCGATACCCTTGTGAACGGCGTTTGGAGTACCGATACAATGCGCTATGAAGGGGATTTTCGAGAGTATCTGCCTGATGGCGAGGGCGTTTTGCGTCAAGATAATGGCGAGGAGTATGTGGGTCGCTGGCTTGGTGGAAAGCGTCATGGCGTGGGTCGCAAGAGTAATCCGACGACTAATGAATTTGAGTTCGGCTATTGGTGTGCTGACTCATTGTGTGTACCCGAAGGTAAGCGATATGAGTTTGGTCAGAAGGTCTATGGTATTGATGTGTCGCACCATCAAAAGCATATCACTTGGGGAGATTTGGCTCTCTACTGCGATGCGCGAGGTGAGGTCTATCATCAAGAACCACAGGATACAACTTACTTGCAACCCGTATGGTTTGCGATGATTAAATCTACCGAGGGAGCCACTTATCAAGACCCGCGATATGCTCGAAATGTGGCCGAGGCTCGCAAGTACGGACTTATCAAAGGCTCATATCACTATCTGCGTATGACCTCGACAATTCCAGACCAAGTAAATAACTATATTCTGAATACGGAGTGGTCAAAAGGTGATTTTCCGCCCATTTTGGATATTGAAGTTGCTCCCGAAGAGGTCGAATTGGTGGGCAAGGAGCGTTATCAAGAGCTGATTCTGCAATGGTTAGACGCTGTGGAGGCGTACTATGGTGTTCAACCTATTATCTATACCTATATCGCCTACAAACGAGAATTTCTGACTCGCAAGGAGTTTGATAAATACGATGTTTGGTTGGCGCGATATAGCGACAAACGCCCCAAGCGTCACAAATGGATGATATGGCAGTTCTCCGATAGCGGACGCATATCGGGCATAGAGCCTATCGTAGATTTGAATCTCTATGATGGAGATATCGATGAGATGAGAGAGTATCTTATCGGTTGTCAATAATATGCAGTAATTGCTCCACCTCGTCGTCTGTTGTCGCCCAACTTGTTACAAATCGCACATCGCTATACTCCGTGCCTTTGGCGCCCCACAACTCAAATGATACTCCAGCGGCTTGGAGGCGTTCTATTTCGCTGTTTGGCAGACGGAAGAATTGCTGATTTGTAGGAGAATCCACAATAACCTCGTATCCTTGTGCCAAGAATGCTTGTTTGATGCGTTGTGCTTGCTGTACGGCGTGCTCTCCAATTTCCAAATATAGATTGTCGCGGAATAACTCTCCGAATTGAACTCCAAGCAGGCGACCTTTGGCCAATAGTGCACCATGCAGTTTTACCAACGAAAACATATTTGGAAGCAACTTCGGATTGGTTACAACGACTGCCTCGCCAAACAATGCACCCGCTTTGGTGCCTCCAATGTAAAATACATCAGCCAAGCGGGCTATGTCTTCGAGAGTCACATCGCTACTTTCGGTAGCCAATCCATATGCTAACCTCGCACCATCTATATATAAAGGTATATCTGCGTTGTGACAAACTCTGCTCAACTCCTCTAATTCTGCAAGTGAATATATCGTACCAAACTCTGTCGGGTGCGAAATGTAGAGCATGCCGGGCGCAACCATATGTTGATAGGTGTCGTCGGCATAAAACTCACGAATATAATGCTCTACATCGCTGGCGCATACCTTGCCTGCAATATGGGGGAGTGTGAGGACTTTGTGTCCTGATGCTTCGATTGCACCAGCCTCGTGAACATTTATATGTCCGCTTTCGGCAGCGAGTACACCTTCGTGACGCGCAAGCAGACCATCAATAACCGTAGCATTGGTTTGTGTGCCTCCTACCAAGAGGTAAACTCGTGCTTCGGGTGCATTACAACACTTCTTGATTAGTTCGGCAGCTTCGGCAGTATAATGGTCGGTACCATATCCCGAAGTTTGTTCGAGATTTGTCGCAACGAGTTTGCCAAGTAGGCGAGGGTGTGCCCCCGCCATATAGTCGGAATCAAAGCGTATCATTTGATAAGTCTATTTACAAGGCTCGAAAATAACCGCAAAACCACCGCCTGCTGCACTTCTCTGGCTGAATTTAGAACGCGAAGTTACCGTGCGTGTTGTTATGGTGTAGGCTTGCGGGTTGTCGAGATAATGTGCATCTTCGGCGTCAGCATAGATTGTTGCTTTGTACTTAACTCCCTTGTCAAGGAACGACAGCGGAATTTCGGTTGTGTGTCCTTGCTCATCAACGCTACTGCCCAAGAACCATCTTTCGCCACCTTTCTCCTTGCGTGCAACGGTCACATAGTCGCCAGGCTCGGCCTCCAAATAGATACTTTTTTGCCAATCCAGAGCAACTTGCTCGATAAATTTGAAGGCGTCGGGGAAACGCTCGTAATTCTCGATAAGGTCAGCGGCCATTTGCAGCGGTGACGACATCGTTACATACAATGCCAACTGACGAGCCAATGTCGAGTGAACGCGATTTTTGTTGTGTGGGTTTACCTTGCTGATATCCATCTCGAAGATACCAGGAGTGAAGTCCATAGGGCCACCCATCAGTCGCGTAAATGGCAATATTGTGGTGTGGTCAGCAGGGGTGCCGCCAAAAGCCTCATACTCCATACCTCGTGCCGATTCGTTGCCGATTAAGTTGGGGTAGGTACGACATAATCCTGTCGGGCGTACTGCCTCGTGGGCATTGACCATGATTTTGTATTTGGCAGCCTCGGTAACACAATACAGGTAGTGATTAACCATCCATTGTCCGTAGTGGTGCTCGCCTACGGGGCGAATATTACCTACATAACCACTTTTAACGGCCGGATAACCATAGTGGTTCATGAGTTCGTAGGCTTTGTGCAAGTGTCGCTCGTAGTTGCGAATCGAGGCCGAAGTTTCGTGGTGCATAATCATATAGACACCTTTGCTTTTGGCGTATCTGTTCACCTCCTCGATGTCGAAATCGGGGTATGGCGTTTGGAAGTCAAACACATACTCTTTCTCCTTGCCAAACCAATCTTCCCAACCAACGTTCCAACCCTCGACCAACACAGCGTCAATATTGTGGGCGGCTGCAAAGTCGATATACTCTTTAACATGCTCGGTAGTGGCTCCGTGACGGCCGTGTGGTTTAAGTTTGGTATAGTCTGTATTGTCGATATGTACATTGTTAAGTTGCGAGGTATAGGACCAAGCCGATTTGCTGGTAATCATCTCCCACCATACACCAATATATTTAATAGGACGAATCCAACTTACATCGTCATAGGCACATGGCTCATTGAGATTGAGGGTAAGGTTTGACGCGAGCACATCACATGCATTGTCGGCAACGATAATACTGCGCCAAGGGGTGTGACACGGTGTTTGCATATGGCATTTCTCGCCTCGGGCATTGCTTGTCAGGTAAGATGTTAGAACAAAATTGCTATCATCGACGTCGAGGTGCATACAAGCATAGTCAACAAGTGCAGCTTCGTGGATATTCAGATAAAGGCCATCATCTGTAACCAGTTGCAATGCGGTCATAACACCCGTCGGCGAGAACAAATAGTTGTATTTCGGATTGAAACTCATCTTGCCGATAGTACCACGAATCTCCGAAAGTCGTGTTTTGTTTATGATGTACTCTTGGGTATAGGAGTCGCCCGGAACCCAGAATGCAGTATGGTCGCCGGTAAGCGCAAATTGGCTCTTCTCGTCGGTGATAATAAAGTAACTCAAATGCTTCTGATAGGGAAATTCGTAACGAAAGCCCATACCATCATCATACAGGCGGAAACGAATTGTCATATATCGTTTCGAGGAGGGTTGATGAAGGCGTACAGCCATCTCGTTGTAATGGTTGCGAATAGTGGCTTGTTCTCCCCAAATGGGCTCCCACGTTTCGTCAATGGTTGTGTAAGTTACGGTATCGATTTCAAAACCACTTGTAAGGTGTTTGCCGCCTTTAATTTCAATGCCGAGTGTGCTTGGACGTAATACCGTCATCTCGCCACGACACAACTCGTATATAGGGGTACCACCATCATTCAGCGAGAATTTGAGGTTTAGAATCTTGTTGGGGGAATTAAGCGTTTGTGCCGAAACGGACAATCCAAGACAGACAAACAAGCATGTGACGAGAATGTTACGAATTTGCGTTTTCATAAGTCATTGAAATAAAAAGACGGTATTTCTGTGAGGCAGAAATACCGTCTCGATAGGTTTTCGTAGTTTACTAATTTTGTTTGTACTCTTGCCAACTCTTTATTTGAATATTGCCATCTTTCAACTCGCAGCAAGCGTGGATAAATGCACTTGCCAAGCGGGCGTTGGTGAGAAGCGGAATATTGTGGTCAATAGCAGCACGACGAATCTTATAACCATTGGTCAACTCGCGGTGAGTGTGATTTTTGGGAATATTCACCACGAGGTCGAATTGGTGTTTCGAAATCATATTCATAATATTGAATTCCGAACCCTCATCTGGCCAACCCACAGTAGTAGCCTCGATACCGTGCTCACCCAAGAAATTCTTGGTACCCTCGGTAGCGAAGATGTTATATCCGTGCTCTTGCAATACTTTGCAGGGCTCCAACAAATCAACCTTCGATTTAGCATCACCCGACGAAACCATAATGTTTTTCTTCGGGATATCGTAACCAACCGAAATCATAGAAGCGAGCAGAGCCTCGTTGAAGTCGTCACCCAAACAACCAACCTCACCGGTCGAAGACATATCGACACTCAGAACGGGGTCAGCATTGTGCAGACGGGCAAACGAGAATTGCGACGATTTAACACCAATCCAATCAATGTCGAATACACCACCCTCGGGTTTTGTATAAGGTGCATCAAGCATAATGCGTGTTGCAGTCTCGATGAAGTTGCGTTTGAGTACCTTCGAAACGAACGGGAACGAACGCGATGCGCGGAGGTTACACTCGATAACCTTAACTTCGTTATTCTTAGCAAGGTATTGGATATTGAAAGGACCGCTGATGTTGAGCTCTTTGGCAATCTTGCGGCTGATTTTCTTGATACGACGAGCTGTCTCGAAGTAGATTTTTTGGGGCGGGAATACCAAAGTAGCATCGCCCGAGTGAACACCTGCGAACTCGATGTGCTCCGAGATGGCGTATTCAACAACCTCACCATCTTTGGCAACAGCATCAAATTCAATCTCTTTGGCATTTTGCAAGAATTGCGAAACAACCACAGGGTACTCTTTCGATACATTTGCTGCCATTTTCAAGAATGTTTCGAGTTGCTCACGAGTGTAGCATACATTCATCGCAGCGCCACTCAATACGTATGAGGGGCGTACCAAAACGGGATAACCAACCTTATCGACAAACTCATAAATCTCGCTCATATCGGTAAGCTCCTTCCAAGCCGGCTGGTCAATACCGAGTTGGTCAAGCATACTCGAAAATTTGTGACGGTTTTCGGCACGGTCAATCGACAGGGGAGAGGTTCCCAGTACGGGTATATCTTGGTGGTGCAACTTGATTGCAAGGTTGTTGGGGATTTGTCCACCCACCGAAACGATAACGCCTTTGGGCGTTTCGAGGTCCATAACGTCCATTACACGCTCAAACGACAACTCGTCGAAGTACAAACGGTCACACATGTCGTAGTCGGTCGATACGGTCTCGGGGTTGTAGTTAACCATAATTGATTTGTAACCCAATTTGCGTGCAGTTTGAATGGCATTAACCGAACACCAGTCGAACTCAACCGAAGAGCCGATACGATAAGCACCCGAACCAAGAACAACAACCGATTTCTCGTTTTTGAAGAAAGGAATGTCGTGTTGGCTACCGTCGTATGTCATATATAGGTAGTTGGTCAATTCGGGATGCTCCGAAGCAACGGTGTTGATACGTTTAACCGAAGGCAGAATGTTAAGAGCCTTACGATGTGCACGAACTTTAAGTGCCTCTTTGTGCATATTCTCGGTGGATTCGCCAACGAAACGAGCAATTTGGAAGTCCGAGAAACCAAGACGTTTAGCCTCCCAAACTACATCGGCAGGAAGTTCTTCAATTTTATTATATCCTTGAAGTACAAGTGAGTAGTCGTAAATATTTTTAAGCTTTTCGAGGAACCAAGGCGAAATCTTGGTGAGCTCGAACAAGCGCTCGATGGTATAACCCTTCTTGAAGGCCTCGGCAATGGCAAAGATGCGAAGGTCTGTCGGGTTTGCCAACTCGGTGTCGAGATCCTCAAACTCAACGTCCTCATTGCCCACGAAGCCGTGCATACCTTGTCCAATCATACGAAGACCCTTTTGGATAATCTCCTCGAACGATTTACCAATCGACATAATTTCGCCGACAGATTTCATGCTTGAACCGATTTGGCGCGAAACGCCAGCGAATTTAGTGAGGTCCCAACGAGGAATCTTACAAATCAGGTAATCCAATTCGGGTGCTTTGTATGCCGAATTTGGAGTGCCCATTTCTCCGATTTGATCGAGGGTATAGCCGAGAGCAAGTTTTGCAGCAACAAAAGCGAGAGGGTAACCGGTTGCCTTCGAAGCCAAAGCCGACGAACGGCTCAAACGAGCATTAACCTCGATTACACGATAGTCGTCGGTGTCGGAGTTGAACGCATATTGTACGTTACACTCACCAACGATACCGATATGGCGGATAATTTTAGTCGAAAGTTCTTGAAGCATAGTAAGCTCGCCCTCGTCAAGCGAACAAGTGGGAGCAACCACAATACTCTCGCCGGTGTGAATACCCAGTGGATCGAAGTTCTCCATGCTTGCAACGGTAAAACAGTGGTCGTTGCGGTCACGGATAACCTCGAACTCAATCTCCTTCCAGCCTTTGAGTGATTCCTCAACGAGAATTTGTTTGGAGAATGCGAACGAACTCTCGCACATGGTTTTGAATTCGTCCATATTTTGGCAAATACCGCTACCCAAACCACCAAGAGCGTATGCCGAACGAACCATAATCGGGAATCCAATGCGATTTGCCGCAGCGATGGCGTCTTCCATACTCTCAACCGCTTGGCTGATAGGGGTTTTAACGTCAATCTCATTGAGTTTCTTTACAAAAAGGTCGCGGTCCTCGGTTGCCATAATAGCCTCCACAGAAGTTCCCAAGACCTCGACACCGTATTTTTCAAGTACGCCGTTTTGATAGAGCACTGTACCGCAGTTAAGCGCGGTTTGTCCACCAAATGCGAGCAGAATACCGTCAGGTTGCTCTTTCTTAATAATCTCCTCGACAAAGTGAGGGGTTACAGGCAGGAAGTAAACG
>SUZD01000001.1:0-221556 GCA_015060105.1 Rikenellaceae bacterium
GACACCGACAAGCCCAACGACGGAGAGGGCGGCGGAAACGAAGGTGACGACACCGACAAGCCCAACGACGGAGAGGGCGGCGGAAACGAAGGTGGCGACACCGACAAACCCAATGACGGAGAGGGCGGCGGAAACGAAGGTGGCGACACCGACAAGCCCAACGACGGAGAGGGCGGCGGAAACGAAGGTGACGACACCGACAAGCCCAACGACGGAGAGGGTGGCGGAAGCGAAGGTGGCGACACCGACAAGCCCAACGACGGAGAGGGCGGCGGAAACGAAGGTGGCGACGCCGACAAACCCAACGACGGAGAGGGTGATGGAAACGAAGGTGGCGACACCGACAAGCCGACTGATGATAACAAAAAACCGCAACTTAACCCATACGAGAAATGGGAAGGTTGGATTCCGCTAACTAAGACAACTAAAACAACTAAAACAACCAAATAAACTTTTTAAAAAACTTTCTAATTTTATGAAAAAATCACTATTCTTGATGGCAGCTGCCGCATTGGTTATGTCGGCCTGTACACAAGATGTTGCCGAGCAAGACGGTTTTGGTGCTGACTACACCGGAGCTGTTAAGATTAGCGCAACATCGCAAGTGACTCGTACTGCAATCACCGCAGGTGAGGACGCACTTGAAGTTTCTTGGATAGCCGGAGAGGACCAAATCGGTATCTTCGCTTACGACGAGAGCGAACTTGCAACTACAAATGCTGCTTACACCGCAGCAGAGTCGGGTTCGTACTCGACCTTCACCACTACCGGTGATGCTATTCAATGGGGCGAGGGTTCGCATGATTTCTATGCTTACTACCCCTACACCGGCGACGCTATGCACCAAACTGCTGTTTACGCTAACGTACCCGCAGTTCAAGAGCAAAGCGAGGCAGGTAACCTTGCACACATCGCACCTCTTGCATTTATGTACGCATCGCAAACCGATGTTGTAAAGAGTGCAGCCGGTGTTGATTTCTCGTTCCAAAATGCATTCTCGGTTGTAGCTGTTAACCTCTGCTCGGAGGCTGGCACTATCAACTGTGGCGGTGTTATCTTCCGCGCAGCTGAGGAGACTGAGGTTGTTACCGGTACCAACGTATGCGTTAATTTGACTGACGGTAGCCTCAGCTACGACAGCTCGGAGACTTCGAACCAAGTTCAAGTTAACTTGACAACTCCTGCTACTCTTGATGCAGAGAACGCACAAACCATTTACGCTTTGATTACTCCCGGTCACGCCGGTAAGACTTTCGAGGCTATCGCATTGGTTGATGGCGTAGAGGTTAGCCTTGGTACATTTGCAATTCCCGCAAGCGGTATTCCCGCAAGCGCACTTGCAGTGTTGAATGTTAATGTTCCCGAGCCCCAACCGGTTGATTTGAGCGCAAACGGAACAGCTAACACCTACATCGTACCTGCACTTGGTAAATACTCGTTCAAAGCTACCGTTAAAGGTAACGGTCGTACAGGCGAGGTTGGTTGCGGTCGTTGGAATGAGAGTGGCGTTCACACCTTCGTTAATGGCGCTGCTGCTAACAACACTCAAACCAGTGTAGATTTGGCTCCCGCATCGGCTGAGCTTTTGTGGTACCAATCTTGGAACTCCGGTTACAAACAATATGTAGTTGATTGCCCCATCGATCCCGCATCGGTTGCTTTGGTTGATGGCAACATCGAGTTCAAAACCGCTGCAACTTTCATCCCCGGTAACGCCGTTATCGCTGCGAAAGATGCTGAGGGTAAGATTATTTGGAGCTGGCACATCTGGGTATCGGAGGGTTATAATCCCGAGGCTACCGCTGTAAATACCGGTACTTATGGCCTTATCGCTATGGACCGTAACATCGGTGCTAACATCGCTGACTTCACCAAAACTGATGACGGCTGGGTTGCTGCTCAAGCAGTAGGTATGTTGTACCAATGGGGTCGTAAAGATCCGTTCCCCGGTCCGCTCGAGATTTCGGACGATACCGCTGATGGTAACCGTGGTGGTGTAGGTTATGGTGCTATGGCTGCTGACGGTACTTTGATGTACGGTTCGAATGGTCCCGAGGGTTCTGGCGAGGATAGAGGTTACATCGCTATTAAGAATACCGAATACTTGCACGGTTTGGTACAAGACGCTGGTCTTTCGGGCGATTGGACTTACACCGAGGCTGTTGCTTATGCTAACGCTAACCCCCATCGTTTGATTCACAACCGCGATCGTTCGGGTAACAACTACAACTACGACTGGTGGGGAACTCGTAACGATGCTGCAAAAGCACAAATTCTCTACGTTTGGGGTGCTCCCGGTTGGAAACAATACACCAAGAACGCACTCAAAACTATCTACGACCCCTGTCCTGCCGGTTGGATCGTTCCTTCGAGCGACTTCGGTAATGTGGCATCGGGTCTTGAAGGTGAGGCTATGGTACAACGCGAGAACTACGGTTGGTCGATTGTTACCAGCTCGGGTAACAAATTGTACTTCCCCCGTACCGGTGTTCGTTGGGGTGATGCTACCAACTTCCAAAACTGCAACACCTTGGGTGCTTACTGGACAAGCTTGATGAGTGACTTGCACTGTGCTGCTTACAACTTCGTTGATAAAGATGGCGCATTTGCCGGTGTATCGCACATCAACGGTAACGATGAGAAGAAAGTTGCTGAGAGCGTAGAGGGTAACTCGGCTCACTCGATGGGTATCTCGACTCGCGCAATCCGTTGCGTGAAAGAGAGCAACGCATTCGTTCCTTCGGAGCCCGTTGAGCCCGAACCCGAGCCCGAGGTAGTTGATTTGAGCGCAACTGCAACTTCGAACTGCTACATCGTAAACGCTCCTGCTACCGAGTACAAATTCAAAGCTACTGTAAAAGGTAACGGTTATGCTCCTATGGCTGGTGAGACCGCAGAGATCGCTCCTACCAAAGCTCGTATGTTGTGGGCTCAATCGGGTATGACTATGACTGCTGGTGATGGTGACGATGCGTGGCCTTCTGGCTTGGGTGACGCAGGTGCACTCGATATGATCGACTACACCACCGTTGAGTTGAAAGATGGTTATGTTCACTTCACTACCGGCGAGGAGATGGTTAACGGTAACGCTGTTATCGCTGTAACCAATGACGAGGGTACTATCCTTTGGAGCTGGCACTTGTGGATGTTGAACGACTACGATCCCGCTGTTGAGGACTACTACGTAACTACCAACAACACCAATGTATATATGATGGACCGTAACTTGGGTGCAACTGCTACTCCCAAAAACGGTGTAGACACTAACAACGAGTGGTTGGGCGCACGTGGTTACTACTATCAATGGGGCCGTAAAGACCCGTTCGCTTCTCACAACGCTAAATGGAACGGTTACGAGACTAGAATTTACGTTTACGATGAAAATGGTGAGCCTCAAAAGTACGATGCAGAGGGTAATCCTTCGGCAGAAGGCGAGGTTGACTGGATTTATGTCAAATATTCGGGCTACACTGCATTCCCCCGCGTTTCTGCAAGCAATATTCCCAATGCAGGTGATGTTTATGCAAGCGTAGCATACGCTGTGGCTAACCCGATGACCTACCTCACTGGTGGCGCAAGCTATATGTGGACTGCTGGTACCGACGAGCATATCGTAAGTGGTGCTACTAACGAGTGGGGTAAACTCTGGGGTAACCAAAAAGAGGGTTACTCGCGTTGGGACAAAGAGGGTGTTAAGACTATGTATGACCCCTGCCCCGCAGGTTACCGCGTTCCCGGTCCCGGTCACTTCGCATTCGTTACTGCACACAACGATGATGCAGGTGCTGGTTACAACTCGATGGCTGCTTGGAAATACAACTGCGTAGAGAAACTCTTCGACGAGGCTGGTAACAAGAACTATCCTGACGGTATGTGTCAAGGTAATGCTCCCTACGGTCTCCACTTCTATGTTAAGGGCTCGAAAACTGCTGATCCTAACGTAGCAGAAGGTGCTCAAAACTATGGTGTAGCTCCTGAGGATGCAACTACCGCATACTTCCCCGCACAAGGCTTCTTCAACTGGTCGGCTAGCGAGAGAACTGCTAACGGCGAGAGCCCCAACATTTACGCACACACCAACGCAGTTAAGAATGCTAGTTGGTATGGTTACTCGACCTACTTCTTGCAAGCAGAGGCTCAAGGTGAGTTCTTCACTTGCTCTGGTTCGGTCAGCTATGGTGAGCAACAAGCTAAGGCAATGCCTGTTCGTTGCTTCCGTGAGTAAGACCGCGCTGCCGTGGGCAGCATAGAGATACTCAAACAAGAGAGGGCGTGTCCAACAAGGGACACGCCCTTTTTATATATATTTATAATAGGTATAAAGCACACTTAATTATTTGTAGGTAGTAACACAGCGAAAAATAACTACAATGGGGCATTGGCGATTAGGTCAAAACGCCATACCTTTGCCAACGGAAAAATCAAACAGAACTATATGAATAAACTTAAACTTATTGTGGGATTGGTTTGTATGTTGGCCGTTGGTAGCGTTGCTGCACAGGAGCACAACCATCACGGACACAATCACAGCCATTCGCACGGCACTCAAAAAGATGCCCACATCACAGGACACGTTGTCGATGCCACAAGTGGAGAGCACCTACCCTACATCACTATCACTATCGAGGGTACACAACTCGGCTCACTGACCGATGGCTCGGGACACTTCTCACTCTACAATGTCCCCGTAGGCACACAAAAAGTAACAGCTTCGTCGGTAGGTTTTCAAAGTCAAAGTATGACCGTCGAGGTGGTAGCACACAAAACCATCGAAATCAAATTCGAGTTGCGACCCTCGATGTTGGAGATTGACGAGGTGGTAGTCTCGGGCTCGCGCAACGAGTCGAGTCGCAAGGAGTCAAGCAGTATCGTAAATGTCGTTTCGACCAAGTTGTTCGAGAAGGTATCGGCGGTAAACACAGCCGAGGTATTGAACTATCAACCCGGTTTGCGCGTGGAGTACAACTGTTCGAACTGTGGCGTTCCGCAGTTGCGTATCAACGGTTTGGAGGGACAATACTCACAAATATTGCTGGATAGTCGTCCTATATTCTCGTCGTTGGCGGGTGTCTATGGTTTGGAGCAGTTGCCCGCAGGTATGATTGAGCGCGTCGAGGTTATTCGCGGTGGCGGCTCGGCGTTGTTCGGGTCGAGCGCAATCGGTGGTGTGGTAAACATCATAACCAAAGAGCCTTTGCGCAGCAGCGCGATGTTGTCAAATCAGACCGCTTTCAACGAAGACGGAGGTGCCGATGTCAATACCACATTCAACGCATCGGTAGTGTCGAACGATTTTCGTAGCGGTGCATACATCTATGGTACGGTCAAAAACCGCGATTGGTACGACCGCAACGACGATGGTTTCAGCGAAGTACCACAACTCAAAGGTGCAACCATCGGTATGCGTGCCTATCATCGTTTCGGCAAATACTCCAAAATCACAGCCGACTATCACTACATCAACGAGTTTCGTCGTGGCGGTAGTCATTTCGACCGTCAGCCACACGAGGCCGATGTGACCGAGCAACTCAAACACGATATTCACGGCGGAGGTTTGACCTACGATTTCCTCAGCCGCAACGAGAAACATCACGCCAGCGTCTATGCCTCGGCACAGCACATCGGTCGTGAAAGTTATTTCGGAGCAGGACAAGACCCCAACGCCTTTGGCCGAACACGAGGTCTGACTGCAACCGCAGGAGGTCAATACACTTGGAGTTATCTGCAAGATTGGTATCTGCCCTCGCAACTGACCGCAGGCGTGGAGTACACCTATGATTATCTGAACGATGCAATGCTCGGATACAACCGAATAATCGACCAAACAAGCAGTTGCATTGGCGGTTATGTGCAGAACGAGATGAAAAACGACAAACTCGGAATCCTGCTCGGTGTGAGAGTCGATAAGCACAACAAAATACGCAAAGTCATCGCCAGCCCACGAGCAAATGTGCGTTATGCTCCTATCGAAAACCTTGCATTCCGTGTTAGTTACGCCAGCGGTTATCGCGCGCCACAAGCCTACGACGAGGACCTGCATGTAACGGCCGTAGGTGGCGATGTAACCCTCATTTCGCTCGACCCAAATCTGCGACCTGAGTATTCGCACAGCGTAAGCGGCTCGGCGGACTTCTATCAACGCTGGGGGCGTTTCGAGATGAATCTGCTGGTCGAGGGTTTCTACACCGAGTTGCAAGATGTGTTCGCACTGCGCGAAATGGGACACGATGCCGATGGAAATATCCTGATGCAGAGGGTAAACGCCTCGGGCGCAACCATCGCAGGACTTAATGTCGAACTCAAAGCAGGTCTGCAAAACAAATTGGTGCTCGACGCAGGTTTCACATTCCAAAAGAGCCGTTACAAAGAGGCGTTCCAATGGTCCGAAGATGCAAGCATCACTCCGCAACGCCGTATGTTCCGTACGCCCGACACCTATGGTTTTGCAATCTTGACCTACAACCCGCTCAAAGCAATGACCATCGCTGCCGACCTCAAATACACAGGTTGTATGCTCGTGCAGCACGTCGAGCCCGATTGGGAGAAAGAGAGCCAGGCTTTCTGGGAGCTCGGTGCAAAGGTGGCGTACAACTTCCGTCTGACACAACATTTCGGTATGGAGCTGTGTGTAGGTGTCAAAAACGTTCTCGACCAATTCCAAACCGACCTCGATGTTGGTATGAATCGTGACGCAGGTTACATCTACGGCCCCGTATTCCCCCGCACATACTATTTCGGTGTGAAGTTCACACTATAAGCCAAACATAAGTCATAGTCCGGCCCCACAAGAAAAAAAACTTGTGGGGCTTTTTGTGTGCTAAATGGTTGCAGAACATACAAATAATAAGTATTTTTGTGGCTTATGAGAACAAAAAGCAGATATATCTGCTTTTCACTTATATAAGTGAGGAAAAATGCAACAAAAACTATAAAAAAAACACACAATGAAAACGACACACAACTCACTCTACACTGCACCCGAGGTGCAAGTTGTAGAACTCTGCGTAGAGCAAGGCTTTGCCCTGTCGCCCTATGTGGACGAGGAGCCCGGAAAAACAGGCAACCTCATTTATGACCAATCAACCAATGACTTTGACCTTTAATCGACACAGCGCTATGAGAACAAAATTTGGATTGGCAGCCCTGTTTGCTGCTGTTTTGGGTTTCGTTGGTTGCTCGAATGTTGATGAGCAAGGCGGAACAAACAACGACACTCCCGCACCTGCGGAGTATCAACTCACAATTAACGCTACCGCTCACGAGCCCGCAACTCGCGTGGTTATCAGTGGCGACAAAACCAATGGTTTCGAAACCTCGTGGGAGGTGGGCGACCAAATCGGAGTATTTACCTATACCGAAGCTGCTTCGCAGAGATCAGAATGTAGTTGTAACTTTCCTTTGGAAAATACAATAGTCAATAGCGATGGTACCACTGTTTTTAGCGGTACTCTTCCTAGTGGACTTTATGCAGGCGTACACGATTTGTATGTTTACTACCCCTACAAATCGAGCCTCGCAGATAAAAACCACTACGAAAATTCGACCACAACTTTCGAAGATGTAAAGTGTCAAATCCCCGCCGAGCAGGCAATGACCGAGAGTGGCTCGTACGACCCTACGGCTGCATATATGGTTGCTCGCCCCTCGACTATCGACCTGTCGGAGAGCAAGGCCGTTGAGACCACAATGACCTTCCGTCACTTGAACTGCTTTGTAAACCTCTCAACCAAGAGCGTTACTGCCGATGGCGTAAGTGGCGACGAGGTGGTTAATAGTATTGCTATGACCGTTGCGGGCAAGACCCTCGCAGGCGATTTCGAGTTGAACTTGGCTGATGGCTCGACCAACTTCACATCGACCAGCGAGACTATTACTGTTGCTGTTCCCGATGGTACTACCTTGGCCGACCTTTCGGCGTGGTTGGTTGTAAACCCCTTCTCGTTGGCGAGCGGCGACGAATTGGAGCTCGTTATCACCACCGACAAGAACATTATCACCAAAACCATTACAGGCAAAACCATCAATTTTGCTATCAAGAATGTAATCACTCTCAACCTCGCAATCGACAACACTTGCACCGTTGAGCCCTTTACCGCATCGAACCTCTTCGCTGATGGTACATATGTAATTGCTGATGATACCAACAAAAAATTGATGATTCCTGGCCCTGAAAGTGACGACTTCCGTGGTTATGCAAACTACACAACCATTCCCGCTACCGTTTCGGCAGAGCAAGCTTGGATTCTCACTTCGGTTGGTAATCCGGGTGAAAACCTCTATACTATTCAATCGGCCGAGAGCAACAAATACCTATCATACAATAATAGTAGTACAGGTACAAAGAATAACTATGCTCAACTTAATGATGAATACGACTCTGATAAATCAGACATGCTGATTACTGCTACAGAAGATGGAAAAGGTTACCAAATTAAATGGAATACGAATCAACAGCGTATACTTGGATACAACAGCAACAGTCCTCGTTTTGCGTTCTATCTTGGAACTCAACAAAACGTTTTGACACTTGTTCCCGTAGAGGTTGCAACAACCATTTCGGTAACTTCGGCTAATGAGATTACCACTAATCCTGCTGCAACTGATGGCACTATCAGTTATTCGTTAATTTATGGCGAGGACGGAGCAAAAGTTTCGGCTACTTCGAGCGCATCGTGGCTGACCGTTGGAGAGATTACATCGACAAGCGTTGCATACTCGATTGCTGCAAACACCGATGCAGCGCGCACAGCTACTATCACACTCTCGTACGAGGGTGCTGAAGATGTTACAATTAGCGTAACTCAAAAAGCACAAAGTTTGACCATTACCTCAGCTACTGACGTCAATGTTGCAGCCGAAGCAAACTCTACTCTATCGGTTGCCTACACACTTGTAGCCGCAGATGATGACGCTGCTATTACCGCGGAGTCGAGTGCCACTTGGCTGACTATTGGCAACATTACATCGACAAGTGTTGCTTATAGCGTGAGCGAGAACACATCGACCGAGGAGCGTACTGCAACCATTACCCTTGCATACGGAACTCTTACCCAAGAGGTAACCGTAAATCAAAGTGGTGTTGGTAGCGCAACTGAATATACCGTTGTCTATACACCTTCTTCAAAAACAGCAATATCTGTTACTAGCGGAACCGCTCCTGACGGTTCTTCCGTTACATACAACAATACCTATGCTACAAATCAAATAACAGGAGGCAAATCGGCTACTTTGACTTTGAGTGGTTATGATGGTGCAAAGATTACAGGAGTAACGCTACATATGAGATCCTCTAACAGAGGTAATGGAGCAGGTCTTTTGGATATGACTGTTGGTACTACGAATATTGCACATATTGCCGATAGCACTTTTAAGGATTGGACTAATAATGACAGTATTGGTACTGCTGAAACAGATGTAACACTCGCAGTAGATCCGACCGTAGTCGGAACTGATCAAGATGTGAAAATCATCATCAATGCAAGCGTTTCTTCGCTTTACATCTTCTCGTACACTATCACTTACGAGATGTAATAGCGAATATTCTAACAAGAAAAGGCTGTCCCTCGGGACAGCCTTTTTTTATTAGAACATATAGCAATCAGAAATTATAGCCAACGGTCAAGCGGAAGTTACTATGATTGACCAAGCGGGTATCGGACAACTTCGAAAGATTCAAAAAACCGTCCTCCCAGCTAACGCCCACATAGTAGCGTTCCAAGTAGGTAGCGCCAAAGCCAACAACAATACCAAAATCGGAGCGGCGAAGGCTCTTTTGCTCGAACAGGTGAGCAACCGTCTTCTCGTCGGTATTAAGCGTCGGATTCTTATCGCTACGGACACGCAGCGAGGTCACATTCCTACCCCACAGGCCTACATCGTAGTGGATACCCGCATAGGGTTGCAGAGTGAAATCGCCAAAATAGAGGTGGTAGCTAACAGCTACGGGGATTTGCAGGTAGCCAACACCCGTTTGCACTACCGTACGGGTACGCGCATCGACCGAGCCCGCAACAACGCCTCGCTCGGCATAGCGCACACCTTTATTGGTTAGCATTACGCCAAAATCGAGGTACAGCGGGAGGTCGTGTTTCAGCAGCACCTCATCGACAACGCCAACGTGCCAGCCTACCTTCGGGTTGCGATTATCCGTCATACGGGCATCGCCTATCTTCTGCGACATCGACGACAAGTTTAAGCCTCCTCGAACACTGACAATATTACGAGGATAGAGTTGCGCCGATGCAGACAGCGACATCGCCACAAACAGCATACTCAAAAATAGTCTCTTCATATCTGCTCCTTTCTATTTATACCACGAAGCATAAAGCATATAGTCACGAGCCGTACGCTCCACTATCTCGCGGCTTTGCTCTGCCGAAATCTCCTTTACCTTCTTGGCTGGGACACCGGCATAGATACTATTAGGCTCCAACTTGGCCCCAGACAGCACCAACGCACCCGCAGCAACGATACAGCCCGACGACACAACCGCATTATCCAGCACAACGGCTCCCATACCTATCAGGCATCTATCCTCGATAATAGCGCCGTGGATAACCGCATTATGGCCAACCGAAACGTCATTACCGATATGTGTTTGCGACGGATTTTTCGAGCCATCAAACAGCGTATGGATAACGGCACCGTCCTGGATATTTGTTCTATCGCCAATAGTTATGGTATTGACATCGCCACGAAGAACTGCTCCATACCAGATACTACAATCTCGGCCTATTGTAACATCGCCTATAATAGTTGAATTCTCGGCAAGAAAGGTACCCTCGCCTATCACGGGGTCTTTGCCCCGAACGGATTTGATAATTGCCATACAAAAAACGTTTTGCTATTTACAAAGGTAGCAAAAATGTTACAAAATTCATACTCCTCGGCCATCGCGCCATCGTCACGGCACAAAAAAAGAGCGTTTCCACACGAGGAAACGCTCTATCTAAAACCCCACAAGGGGTCATTAGGCTGGTTGATTAACCACGTTTTGCACCGGCAGTGCGTTGAGCAGCTGCTTTCGAGCCCGATACCTTAGGAGCAGCGGTCTTCTTTGCAGTAGGTTTCTTCTCAACTACAACAGCCTCGCTCTCGCCATCGGTAGCAGCTTTCTTGCTACGGCTACGACGAGTTTTGGGTTTCTCAGCAGCGGCAGGAGCAGCAACAGTTGCACCCTCCTTGTAAGTTGCGTTGAAGTCAACCAACTCGATAATACACATATCGGCTGCGTCACCCAAACGGAAACCGGTTTTCAAAATACGGGTATAACCACCGGGACGACCTGCAATAGCAGGAGCAACGGTGCGGAACAACTCGGCAGTAGCCGCTTTGTCACGAAGGTAACCGAATGCAATACGACGCGAGTGAGTAGTATCCTCTTTCGACTTGGTAATGATCGGCTCAACATAAATTTTCAGGGCTTTCGCTTTCGCAACAGTGGTCTCAATTCGTTTGTGAAGAATCAACGAAGTAGCCATGTTTGCAAGCATCGCCTTACGGTGACCACGTTGGCGGCCAAGGTGATTGAATTTCTTATTGTGTCTCATAATTAATCTTTGTCAAGTTTGTAGATGGAAACATCCATTCCGAAATGGAGATTTAATGATGCAAGCAACTCATCAAGCTCGGTCAGCGATTTCTTTCCGAAGTTTCTGAATTTCAACAAATCACTGCGATTGAACTTAACAAGGTCACCAATGGTATCAACCTCGGCAGCCTTCAAACAGTTCAATGCACGTACCGACAAGTCTTGATCCGACAACTTGGTTTTCAGAAGCTGACGCATGTGCAATACGTCCTCGTCAAACTCCTCTACTGCGCTCGCGTCGTCCATATTGACGGTAATCTTCTCGTCCGAGCACAACATGAAGTGGTGAATCAAAATCTTTGCGGCCTCTTTCAATGCCTCGCGGGGGTGAATCGAACCATTAGTGGTAATCTCAAAGTTGAGTTTCTCGTAGTCGGTACGTTGCTCAACACGATAGTTCTCAACATTGTACATCACATTAACAATCGGGGTGAAAATCGAGTCGATAGGCAACACACCCAACTCGCCGTTGGCGATAGGACGGTTCTCCTCGGCAGGAACATAACCACGACCCTTATCAATGGTAAGGGTGATTGTCAATTTGGTGTCAGGTGCCATGTGGCAGATTACCAAATCAGGGTTCAATACCTTGAAATTCGAAAGGAAATTCGAAATGTAACCAGCTGTAAGCTCAGTAACTCCGGCAACATTAATAGTCACCTTCTCCGAATCCTCGCTATCAACAGTCTTGATGAAATTAACCTTTTTGAGGTTGAGAACGATATCAATCATTCCCTCCATCACTCCGGGGATAGCAGCAAACTCGTGATCTACGCCAGCAATCTTTACAGTCGTAATCGCATATCCCTCCAACGAAGAGAGCAAAATACGACGCAAAGCATTACCGATGGTCTGACCGAAACCAGGCTCCAACGGACGGAACTCAAACTTTCCAAACGTCGAAGACGACTCCAGCATGTTAACATGTTCTGGTTTTTGGAATGCTAATATTGCCATAATTTCTGTTAATGTTGTTTAGTTACTATTTCGAGTACAATTCGACGATAAGTTGCTCTTTGATGTTCTCGGGAATGTCAGCACGATCGGGTTTCGACAAGAATTTACCCGACATAGTAGCCGAATTCCACTCCAACCAAGCGTAACGAGAGTGAGCTCCCGATACACACTCGGTGATAACTTCAAGGCTCTTCGATTTCTCGCGAACCGAAACTACATCTCCCTCACGCAAGCTATACGAAGGAATGTTTACTACTTGACCGTTTACGGTGATGTGACGGTGAGATACCAACTGACGAGCAGCAGCACGTGTGGGAGCAATACCCAAACGATATACTACGTTGTCCAAACGGCACTCGAGAAGTTTAAGCAAATTCTCACCAGTGATACCGCCCAAACGAGCAGCTTTTTGATATGTCAAGCTAAATTGTTTCTCCAAAAGACCATAAATCATTTTAGCCTTTTGTTTCTCATTCAACTGAACACCGTACTCCGATACTTTTTTGCGTTTACGTGCGGCACCGTGTTGTCCGGGAGGGAAGTTCTTTTTCTCAAGAGCTTTGTCCGCACCGTAAATAGCCTCGCCAAATTTTCTGGCGATTTTACTTTTAGGTCCTATATATTTTGCCATTGTTAGTTCTTCTTTAACTTGTTAAACTTTTAATTCCGTAACCTCTTATCGCAAGTAAAATTACACGCGACGACGGTTGGGGGGACGGCAACCATTGTGAGGCAGCGGAGTTACATCGATAATCTCCATAACCTCCAAGCCTGCTCCGTGGATAGTACGGATAGCCGACTCACGGCCCGAACCCGGTCCTTTTACATAAACTTTAACACGACGAAGACCCAAATCGTAAGCAACTTTTGCGCAATCGGCAGCTGCGGTTTGAGCAGCATAAGGAGTGTTCTTCTTCGAACCGCGGAAACCCATCTTTCCGGCCGAGCTCCAGCTGATAACCTCACCAACCTCGTTAGTGATGGTAATGATTACATTGTTGAAAGTCGAAGCTACGTGTGCAGCACCTACGGTACCTACCTTTACGACTTTCTTCTTAACTGTTCCTGTTTTCTTTGCCATAACTAATTACGATTACTTGGTTGCTTTCTTCTTGTTTGCTACGGTCTTCTTCTTACCCTTACGAGTACGTGCGTTGTTCTTGGTGCTTTGACCGCGAACGGGAAGACCGATACGGTGACGGATGCCACGGTAGCAACCGATATCCATCAAACGTTTGATGTTGAGTTGTACGAGCGAACGGCACTCGCCCTCTACTTTGATTCCGAGCTCAGCAATAGCTGCACGGATCGCGCCGACTTGTGCGTCGCTCCAATCTTGTACTTTAAGAGTCGAATCTACTCCGGCGGTTGCCAAAATCTTCTCGGCGGTACTACGACCAATTCCGTAGATATAAGTCAGGCCGATATCGCCTCTTTTATTCTTGGGTAAATCTACACCTACTATACGTGCCATAAATTACTTTTCTTCTTTTAAAATTATAAATTAACCTTGGCGCATTTTGAATTTAGGATTCTTCTTGCAAATCACATAAAGTTTACCTTTACGACGTACGATTTTGCAATCCTCGCTTCTTTTTTTGATTGATGCTTTAACTTTCATTTCTCAGCAATCTTAATTATTTGTACCTGAATGATATACGTCCCTTGGTCAAATCATAAGGGGACATCTCCACTTTTACCTTATCTCCGGGAAGAATCTTAATGTAGTGCATACGCATCTTTCCGGAAATGTGAGCAGTGATAACGTGGCCATTATCCAATTCTACTCGAAACATAGCGTTCGACAAGGCCTCGATTATCGTTCCATCTTTTTCGATAGCAGTCTGTTTTGCCATAGAGTTAAGCTTTTAATGCGTTTTCGATAATTCCGAAATCGGTTAACACATCCGCTCCTTGTTTGCCGATTGCCACAGCAAACTCGAAGTGAGCCGAAGGTTTGCGGTCGCGAGTGCGAACTGTCCAACCATCGCGCTCGAATACTACGTATTTCGTTCCAAGGTTAATCATCGGTTCGATGCAAATCACCATTCCCTCTTTCAACAGAGGGCCTCTACCTCTTGCACCGTAATTGGGAACTTCGGGATCTTCGTGCATATTGCGACCAAGACCGTGACCGACCAATTCCCTTACTACCGAACATCCATTTGTCTCGGCATGCTCTTGCACAGCCGCAGATATATCACCTACTCGGTTACCTGCCTTTGCCTGTGCGACACCTTTATAAAGAGCTTCTTTGGTTACGTCCAGCAACTTCTGAACTTCTGGAGCTATACGACCCACCGCAAATGTATATGCCGAGTCGCCATAAAACCCCTTCATAATAGTGCCACAATCTACCGAAACAATATCACCTTCACGAAGTGCGTAATCGGAGGGTATTCCGTGTACGACTTGTTCGTTTACCGAGACACACAAAGTGTTTGGAAAACCGCCGTACCCCAAGAAGCCCGGAACTGCGCCGTGTGAGCGAATAAACTGTTCAGCTATCGCATCAAGTTGCAACGTTGTGATACCCGGCTTTATGTGTTTTGCAACCTCGGCCAAGGTAGCGCTCACGAGCAAATTGTTTTCACGGAGCAGTTCGACCTCTTCTTGTGTTTTCAGATATATCATAGAGAAATATTAGATTACTCCTCTACCTCTAATTCTTCCTGTTTTCATCAAACCGTCGTAGTGACGATTCAGAAGATGACTTTCTATCTGCGAGAGAGTGTCAAGAATAACTCCTACCAAGATCAACAAAGAGGTACCTCCGAAGAAATACGAGAACTCTTGGTTGATGCCCAATGTCGATGCAAATGCAGGCAAAATTGCGATGATTGCAAGGAAAATCGAGCCGGGAAGAGTAATTCTTGTCATGATGTTGTCGATGTACTCAACGGTTTGTTTACCAGGTTTAACTCCAGGGATAAAGCCGCCGTTGCGTTTCATATCGTCAGCCATCATGTTAGGATTAACAGTAATTGCGGTATAGAAGTAGGTGAACGCAACTACCAAAATAAAGTAAACAACATTGTACCAAGCAGTGTTGTATTGGAATGCTGCTGCAAAACCTTGACCCCACTCCCAACGAGCGAAAATCATAGGTACGAACATCAACGCTTGTGCGAAGATGATAGGCATTACGCCCGCAGCATTGATTTTCAAAGGAATGTACTGACGTACACCACCATACTGCTTGTTACCAACAATGCGTTTTGCATATTGTACGGGAATCTTGCGAACTGCTTGTACCAAAGCAATCGATGCCATATACACAAGATAGAGAATTACTATCTCGGCAATGAACATAATCAAACCACCGCCTTGACCGGTCAAACGAGTGTTCAACTCAGCGATGAAGGCGTGAGGCAAGCGTGCTACGATACCAATCATAATGATCAACGATACACCATTACCGATACCTTTATCTGTAATCTTCTCGCCAAGCCACATCATAAACATAGTTCCAGCCAACAGCGACAAAACAGCTGTAAGGTTGAACAAGAAGCCGGGGGCAATGATTGCAGAGGTAGGCATAGTAGATTCGCTGGCCAAATAAGCAGGTGCTTGAACCAACAATACCAAAATGGTCAAGTAGCGAGTCCATTGGTTGATTTTACGACGACCGCTCTCACCCTCTTTTTGCAACTTTTGGAAGTAAGGTATTACGATACCCAACAACTGAATTACAATCGAAGCCGAGATATAGGGCATAATTCCGAGTGCAAAAATCGAAGCGTTCGAGAATGCACCACCAGAGAAGATGTCCAACAAGCCCAAAAGACCTTGACCTCCCGCAGAGGCGCTCTCTTGAGCAGCAACTAATGCTTGTGGGTCGACACCGGGAATCACTACATAACAGCCAAATCTATAGATAAGAATGAGACCCAGCGTATAGAGAATTCTCTTACGCAGGTCCTCAATCTTAAATATATTTTTTACGGTTTCGACAAACTTCATTATTGAAAAAAGTTTAGAGTTTGACGATTGTACCTTGAACGCCCTCGATAGCAGCAGCTGCGCTCTTCGAGAATGCGTGAGCAGTTACGTTAAGTGCTTTGGTTACAGTACCGTTACCGAGGATTTTAACACGGTCGTTTTTCGAAACAAGACCAGCCTCGACAAGAACCTCGGGAGTAATGTCCACGATGTTCAATTTAGCAGCAACTGACTCCAAAACCGAAAGGTTGATAGGTTTGTACTCAACGCGCTCGATGTTGGTGAAACCGAACTTCGGAAGACGACGTTGCAAGGGCATTTGACCTCCCTCGAAACCAATCTTACGAGAGTAACCCGAACGAGATTGAGCACCTTTGGCACCACGAGTAGAATAACCACCGTGTCCCGAACCTTGACCGCGACCGATACGTTTATCGTGGTGGGTCGCTCCCTTGGCAGGTTTTAAACTATTCAAATTCATTTCTTTACTTTCTTTTAAGGGTTACTTATTTAACGGGCTCTACCTTTACAAGGTGTTTAACTACCTCGAGCATACCGAGAATCATTTTCGAATCCTCGTGCTCTACTGTTTGGTTGATCTTACGAAGACCCAAAGCAGCGAGGTTTTTACGTTGTTGAGCCGTAGTTCCGATACGGCTGATAGTTTGTGTAATCTTCAACTTTGCCATAGTCTTTCAAAAATTAACCGTTAAACACTTTGTTAAGAGAAATACCACGAACCTGTGCTACGGTGTAAGCATCGCGAAGCTCCATAAGAGCACCTACGGTTGCTTTTACCAAGTTGTGAGGGTTCGACGAACCTTTGCTCTTTGCAAGCACGTTCTTAACACCAACACTCTCCAATACTGCACGCATTGCACCACCTGCCAAGACTCCGGTACCAGGAGCTGCGGGGCGAATCATTACCTCCGAGCCTCCGAAACGGAACTCTTGTTTGTGGGGAATTGTACCGTTGATTACAGGGATTTTAACGAGGTTTTTCTTTGCATCCTCTACGCCTTTGGCAATAGCGGCGGTAACCTCACTGGCTTTACCGAGACCATAGCCTACTACGCCGTTCTCGTTACCTACTACTACGATTGCCGAAAAAGTGAAAGTACGGCCACCCTTGGTTACTTTGGTAACACGTTGGATGCTAACCAATCTGTCTTTAAGTTCGAGGTCTGTTGTACGGACCTTTTTCATATTGATATTCGCCATATTTCACTAGAATTTAAGGCCACCCTCACGAGCAGCGTCAGCCAATACTTTTACTCTACCGTGGTACAGGTAACCGTTACGGTCGAAGGCAACCTCGGCGATACCCTTAGCGATTGCACGCTCGGCAGCCAATTTACCTACCAACTCCGATACCTGACATTTGGTCAGACCTGCGGTTTTCTCAGCAACCTCTTTGTCTTTCGACGAAGCTGCAGCCAAAGTAACACCGTTAAGGTCATCAATAAACTGTACATAGATTTGCTTGTTGCTTCTGAATACAGTCATACGAGGGCGCTCTGCGGTTCCGCTAACAATCTTGCGGATACGCATCTTGATCCTCGCTCTTCTTTCAATCTTATTCAATGCCATAACTTATACGATTTTACTATTTACCCGCAGCTTTACCTGCTTTACGACGAATTTGTTCGCCTACGAACTTAATACCTTTACCCTTATAAGGCTCCGGTTTACGCAACGAACGGATCTTTGCAGCTACTTGACCAACGAGTTGTTTGTCGCAGCTGTTCAAAGTTACGATAGGATTGCTTTTCTTGTCGGTGACAGCAGACACTTTCACCTCAGCGGGGATCATCAAATAGATGTCGTGCGAGTAACCAAGGTTCAACTCAAGGATTTGACCTTTAGCCTCGGCTTTGAAACCTACACCTACGAGCTCCAGTTTAATCTCGTAGCCTTTCGAAACACCTACTACCATGTTGTTAATCAACGCACGATAAAGACCGTGCAAAGAACGGTGGCGCGGTTGGTTCGTAGGACGAGTTACTGTCAATACGCTTCCCTCTACGGTTACAGTGATGTCTTTGTCAACAGCTTGTGTCAACTCTCCGAGAGGTCCTTTAACGCTAACCACATTGTCAGACGATACATTTACAG
The DNA here is from genome assembly GCA_015060105.1 of Rikenellaceae bacterium. GTDB lineage: Bacteria > Bacteroidota > Bacteroidia > Bacteroidales > Rikenellaceae > UBA940. The sequence continues at coordinate 18,605 of SUZD01000001.1, forward strand.
TTACGCCTGCGGGCAAGTTTACAGGTAATTTACCAATTCTTGACATTTGTTAAACTTTTTAGAACATTAATAAATGTAGCACAATACTTCGCCACCTACACGCTCTGCGCGAGCCTTCTTGTCGGTCATAATACCTTTCGAAGTCGATAGAATGGCAATACCAAGACCGTTGATAACCGAAGGCATTTGATCAACGTTGGTGTAGCAACGAAGACCGGGACGGCTTACGCGTTTCAACTCCTTGATGGCATTGACTTTTGTTTGGGGATGATACTTCAAGGCAATCTTGATTACAGGATGGCCCTTAGCATCGTTCTCGAATTTGTAAGCAAGGATATAGCCCTGCTCGTACAGGATTTTGGTTATCTCCTGTTTAATTTTGGAACCGGGAGCTTCAACCACTTTGTGGTTGGCTTTCACCGCGTTTCTAATCCTTGTGAGGAAATCCGCAATAGGATCTGTCATAGTGATTAAAAGTTAAAATTAAACAAAAATTTGGTTATTAATATATATCACAAAGAGATTGATTATCTCTGTGAGGGCACAAAGATAATCAATCTTTTTGGAAAAACAATGCTTACCAGCTTGCTTTTTTAACTCCGGGGATCAAACCGTTAGAGGCCATCTCGCGGAATTGGATACGGCTGATACCGAATTGACGCATATAACCTTTGGGACGTCCGGTCAACTTACAACGGTTGTGCAGACGAATCGGGTTAGAGTTGCGAGGCAATTTGCTCAGACCGATATAGTCACCCTCTGCTTTGAGGGCAGCACGTTTTGCGGCATATCTCTGAACGAGTTTGAGGCGTTTAGCCTCACGAGCCTTCATTGATTCTTTTGCCATAATTAGTTCTTTTTAGCGTTTTTAAAAGGAAGACCGAATTTGCTCAACAGAGCGTAAGCCTCTTCGTCGGTTTGTGCCGAGGTAACGAAGGTAATCTCCATACCGAAAATCTTAACGATTTTGTCGATGTCAATCTCCGGGAAGATGATTTGCTCGGTTACACCAAGAGTGTAGTTACCTTGACCGTCGAACTTCTCGTTGATACCTTTGAAGTCACGAATACGAGGAAGCGCTACTGCAATAAGACGCTCCATGAACTCGTACATTCTGTCGGCACGGAGGGTTACACGCAAACCGATAGGCATACCTTTACGAAGTTTGAAGTTCGAGATATCCTTCTTCGATTTGGTAGTAACGGCTTTTTGACCAGCGATTGCTGTAAGCTCGTTCATGGCAACCTCAAGAAGTTTCTTGTCGGCGATAGCCTGACCCAAACCTTGGTTGATAACGATTTTTTGGAGTTTAGGAACCTGCATAACGGTTGTGTAGTTAAACTCCTTCATAAGGGCAGGAATGATTTGCTCCTTATAAGCTGTTTTGAGTGTAGGTACGTAAGCCATTATTTAATCTCCTCTCCTGATTTTTTAGCGTAACGAACAATTTTACCTTCAGCAGTTACCTTGCGACCAACCTTAGTACCTTTACCGGTCTTGGGGTCTACAAGCTGCAAGTTAGAGATGTGGATCGGAGCCTCTTGCTTCACGATGCCACCTTGGGTGTTCTTTGCGTTCGGTTTGGTAGCCTTCGAAACCATATTCAATCCTTCTACGATTGCACGGTTCTCCGAAACCAATACTTGAAGCACCTTACCGCTTTGGCCTTTGCTCTCGCCGGCAATAACGGTAACCATATCACCTTTTTTAATATGCAATTTCGACATAACTTATCAATTTATTAAAGTACTTCAGGAGCGAGTGAAATAATCTTCATATATTGATCGCGAAGCTCGCGCGCAACAGGACCGAAGATACGAGTACCTCTCATCTCACCTTGGTTATTCAGAAGTACTACGGCGTTGTCGTCGAAACGAATATACGAACCGTTTGCACGTCTGATCTCCTTTTTGGTTCTTACTACGACTGCCTTCGATACCATACCCTTCTTGACGTCGCCAGCAGGGGATGCGCTCTTAACAGTCACAACGATTTTGTCGCCGATCGACGCATAGCGTCTTTTGGTGCCGCCAAGCACACGGATGCAAAGTACCTCCTTTGCGCCGCTGTTGTCGGCTACGACGAGTCTGCTTTCTTGTTGTATCATAACTATTTAGCCCTTTCAATTATTTCTACTAATCTCCAACGCTTGGTTTTGCTGAGAGGACGGGTCTCCATCAGCTTTACTACATCACCGGGGTTGCATGTGTTCTCAGCGTCCTCGGCTACAAACTTGGTGGTTTTGTTGACGAACTTACCGTAGATAGGGTGTTTAACTTTACGTTTAACGGCTACTACGATCGATTTGTCCATCTTGTTGCTAACCACAATCCCGATTCTTTCCTTTCTAAGATTTCTTTCCATAGCGGTAATTAAATATTAGAGTTCTTTTGACGCAGGATTGTGAGCATACGTGCTATATCTCTGCGAGATTTTTTAATTTCACTCGAATTCTCGATAGGAGATACGGTGTGGTTGAGTTTAATGCGGGTAAGGTTCTCCTTCGCTGCATCGATTCTCTCCTGAAGTTCAGCCACCGAGAGTTCTTTTATTTCGGAAGTTTTCATGTCTTTACTGTGTGTTAGATTGCGTTTTCAGTGTAATCTCTGCGTACAATAAATTTAGTGGCAACAGGCAGTTTTTGAGCACCAAGACGAAGTGCCTCTTTGGCTACCTCGATGGGCACACCCTCTGCCTCGAAGAGAATACGACCCGGAGTAATGGGGGCAACGAATCCCTCGGGATTACCTTTACCTTTACCCATACGAACCTCAGCGGGTTTCGATGTAATAGGTTTGTCCGGGAAGATGCGGATCCAGATTTGACCCTCACGTTTCATATAACGTGTGATGGCTTGACGAGCTGCCTCGATTTGGCGGCCGGTGATCCAGCACGACTCCAATGTCTTAATACCGAACGAACCGAATGCAAGTTGATTACCTCTTTGGGCAAGACCTTTCATCCTGCCTTTTTGCATTCTTCTGAACTTGGTCTTTTTAGGCTGTAACATTTTCTATTTTCGCTTTAGTCCGTTTTACTTATTGTTTCTTCTCTTGCGGCCGTTGCCTTTGGGACCACGACCTTGTTGGTTTTGACCGTTGTACGAGCCGGTATTTGCGCCTTGATACTCGAACAAGTCGCGTTTACCGTAAACGATTCCGGTGCAAATCCAAACCTTTACACCAAGCAGACCTACTTTGGTCAGAGCCTCTGCCAAGCAGTAGTCTACATCGGCGCGGAAGGTGTGCAGAGGAATACGTCCCTCTTTGTAGGTTTCGCTACGTGCCATCTCGGCGCCACCAATACGGCCCGAAATTTGAACTTTGATACCCTCGGCGCCCATACGCATTGCCGACGAAATCGCGGTCTTTACTGCACGACGATACGATACACGACCTTCCAACTGACGAGCGATGTTATTTGCTACAAGCACTGCATCAATGTCGGGGCGTTTAACCTCGAAGATGTTGATTTGAACATCTTTGCCGGTCAACTTTTTGAGTTCCTCGCGAAGTTTGTCAACCTCTTGACCATTCTTACCGATTACGAAACCGGGTTTCGAAGTCGAGATGGTTACTGTTACAAGCTTCAAAGTACGCTCGATGATAATCTTCGAAATACTTGCTTTGGCCAAACGGGCGCTCAAATATTTCCTGATAGTAGCATCTTCCACCAAACGCGATGAAAAATCCTTACCACCGTACCAGTTGGAGTCCCAACCGCGAATATAGCCAACACGGTTTGCTATTGGATTAACTTTTTGTCCCATTGCCTAACTATTTTTCTTCGGTTACCATTTTATCTACTACGATTGTCACGTGGTTCGAACGTTTGCGGATACGGTGTGCGCGACCTTGAGGAGCCGGTTGTACACGTTTCAACATTCTGCCACCATCGACAAAAATCTCTTTTACACAGAGTTGAACATCCTCCAAACGAACACCCTCGTTTTTGGCTTGCCAGTTGGCGATTGCCGAACCAAGGAGTTTCTCGAGTTTGATCGAAGCCTCTTTCTTAGAGTAGCGCAAAATACCCAACGCTTTGTTCACCTCCACACCACGAATGATATCTGCTACCAAACGCATCTTGCGGGGCGAGGTAGGGCAATCACGCAGAATCGCAATTGCTTTTTGTTTTTTCTCAGCCTTTCTTACCTCGGCTGCTTTATTTTTTCTTGCACCCATAACTTAACTATTTTCTATTACCGGAGTGACCACGGAAAGTACGAGTAGGAGCGAACTCGCCGAGTTTGTGACCTACCATATTTTCAGTTACATATACCGGAATAAATTTATTTCCGTTGTGTACAGCGATCGTCTGACCTACGAAGTCAGGCGAAATCATACTTGCTCGTGACCAAGTCTTGATGACTGCTTTATTGCCCGACTCGTTTTGTGCGATAACGCGTGCCTCGAGTTTCGGCTCAATAAAAGGTCCTTTCTTCAATGAACGGCTCATATTATGCTATTTTAATTATTTTTTCCTTTTAGAAATGATAAACTTGCTGGTAGTTTTCTTGGGGTTGCGAGTCTTGTAACCCTTAGCCAAGATACCAGTGCGCGAACGGGGGTGACCTCCTGATTGACGGCCCTCACCACCACCCATCGGGTGATCAACGGGGTTCATTACAACACCACGGTTGTGGGGACGGCGGCCAAGCCAGCGGTTACGACCTGCTTTACCGCTGCTCTCGAGGTTGTGATCAACATTCGATACAACGCCGACAGTAGCGCGGCAGGTTACCAAAACCATACGAGTCTCGCCCGAAGGAAGTTTAATAATAGCAAATTTGCCTTCACGAGCCAAAAGTTGAGCATAGGTGCCGGCGCTACGAGCCATTGCAGCTCCTTGGCCGGGGTAGAGTTCAATTGCGTGTACTACGGTACCCAGAGGAATCTCCGACAAAGGAAGTGCATTGCCGACCTCGGGGGCTACGCCTGTACCACTTACGATGGTTTGACCTACTTGCAAACCGTTGGGAGCCAAAATGTAGCTCTTCTCACCATCTGCGTAGCATACCAACGCGATACGAGCTGTACGGTTGGGATCGTACTCGATAGTTTTTACGATTGCAGGTACTCCATCTTTTGCACGCTTGAAGTCAATCAAACGATAACGTTGTTTGTGACCACCGCCGATGTAGCGCATAGTCATCTTACCTGTGTTATTGCGACCACCCGAGCTCTTCTTTGCTTGGAGCAACGATTTTTCGGGAGTCGACGTTGTAATCTCGTCGTAAGCCGCAATGATCTTATGTCTTGTACCCGGAGTAATGGGTTTAAATTTTCTTACTGCCATCTTCGTTAGATATTACTGTAAAAATCAATCTTATCGCCATCTTTCAAGGTAACGACCGCTTTCTTGTAGTGGTTGGTACGACCTGCCAGCAAACCGGCTTTGGTGTAACGACGTTTGTTCTTACCCATATAAACCATTGTGTTTACGCTAGTAACAACAACACCATAAGTTTTCTCAACGGCCTCCTTGATTTGCAGTTTGTTAGCGTCAATGTTTACGATGAATCCGTATTGATTCAACTTCTCGCCCAACTCCGTCATTTGCTCGGTCAGGACCGGTTTAATAATAATCTCCATAGTAAATTCTTAAGCTAACATTTCATTTAATACGTTTACTGCACCCTCTGCCAATACGAGTTGGTTTGCGTTCATAACATCGTAAGTGTTTACGTTCGATGCCAAAACAACCTTTACGTTTTGGAGGTTGCGAGCCGAAAGAAGAAGGTTGTTATCAACCTCAGGTACTACTACCAAAATCTTCTTACCTGCAACTTTGAGGTTCTCTTCGATAGCAATAAAGCTTTTGGTTTTCGGTGCCTCGACAGTAAGATTCTCGACAACGGTGATTGCCTCTGCTTTTGCTTTGTAAGTGAGTGCGCTACGACGAGCAAGTTGTTTAAGTTTCTTATTCAACTTGAAGCTGTAGTCGCGGGGAACGGGACCGAAGATACGGCCACCACCGGGGAACAAAGGCGACAAGATGCTACCGCAACGTGCGCCACCAGTACCTTTTTGACGTTTCAGTTTACGAGTCGAACCTGCAACCTCGTTACGTTGTTTCGACTTGTGTGTACCTTGACGACGATTAGCAAGATGTTGTTTAACATCGAGATAAATTGCGTGGTCGTTAGTCTCCACGCCGAAGACTGCGTCTGCAAGAACTACTTTCTTGCCAGTCTCTTTACCGAGTGTGTTGAATACTGTTAATTCCATCTTACTTCTCAATTTTTAAGTACGAACCTTTTGCTCCCGGAATCGAACCTTTTACAAGGATCAGATTGTTCTCAGGAATTACTTTAATAACTTTAAGGTTAAGAACCTTAACTTGTACGCCTCCGGTTTGTCCGGGCAAACGTTTGCCCTTGAACACACGCGAGGGATAAGAGCACGCTCCGAGCGAACCCGGTTTACGTTGGCGGTTGTGTTGACCGTGAGTCTGACCGCCCACACCCGCGAAGCCGTGGCGTTTCACAACGCCTTGGAAACCCTTACCTTTCGAAATGCCGGTAACGTCAACCCAGTCGCCCTCAGTGAACAACTCAACGTTAATAACATCTCCAAGGTTGTACTCCTCGTCAAAGCCGAACTCTGCGAGTTTACGTTTCGGGGTTACACCTGCCTTCTTGAAGTGTCCCATAAGACTGTTGCTGGCGTGTTTTTCAGTTGTCTCGTCATAGGCAATTTGAACTGCCGAGTAGCCATCCTTCTCGACATTTTTCAACTGCGTAACTACACACGGACCAGCCTCAATAACAGTGCATGGCATATTTTTGCCCTCAACACTGAAAACGGAAGTCATTCCGATTTTTTTTCCAATTAGTCCTGACATGTTTGTCTGTTTACTTAAAATATAAAAAAAATGTGTGTTTCTTTTTGTAAGTCCTCTATATATATTATAAGGTATATTAGAGAACGTTGATTTGTACCTCAACACCGGTAGGCAATTCGAGTTTCATCAAAGCGTCGATTGTTTTCGAAGTCGAGCTGTAGATGTCAAGAATGCGTTTGAAGGTGCTCAATTCGAACTGCTCGCGAGCCTTCTTGTTAACGAAGGTCGAACGGTTCACGGTAAAAATCTTCTTGCGAGTAGGAAGGGGCACGGGACCGCTTACAACTGCACCAGTAGCTTTTACTGTTTTGATAATCTTATCGGCCGACTTGTCTACCAAAGTGTGGTCGAAAGATTTCATACTGATTCTAATTTTTTGGCTCATTGTTATTCAATATTTTTACGTTTTCCAGCTGCTTTTTCGATGACCTCCTGTGCTACGTTGTTAGGAACGACATCGTATTTGTTGAACTCCATCGACGAAGTCGCACGACCCGACGACAAGGTACGAAGAACGGTTACATAACCGAACATCTCCGACAGGGGCACTTTGGCTTTAACCACACGTGCGTTACCTTTTTGCTCCATACCAGAGATTTGGCCACGACGTTTGTTAAGGTCACCGATGATGTCACCCATATTCTCCTCGGGAGTTACAACCTCTACTGCCATGATAGGCTCTTGGAGTACTGCTCCGGCTTTGGCTGCTACGGCACGGAAACCGTTGCGAGCGCAAATCTCGAACGAAAGTGCATCAGAGTCAACGGGGTGGAACGAACCATCTTTCAATACAACGCGCATGCTATCAACAGGGTAACCTGCCAAAGCACCGTTTGCCATTGCTGCCTCAAAACCTTTTTGAACGGCAGGAATGTACTCACGAGGTACGTTACCGCCCTTAACCTCGTCAACAAACTCCAATCCGGGTTTGTCGCCCAAAGCAGGACCAATCTCGAAAATAATATCTGCAAACTTACCACGACCACCGGTTTGTTTCTTGAATACCTCGCGGTGTTGAACCGGTTGAGTAAGAGCCTCTTTGTACGATACTTGAGGTGCACCTTGGTTAATCTCTACGCCGAACTCGCGTTTCAGACGGTCAACGATGATATCCAAGTGAAGCTCACCCATACCGCTAATAACGGTTTGACCGCTATCCTCATCGGTTTTAACGGTGAAGGTGGGGTCCTCCTCTGCAAGTTTCGCAAGACCCATACCGAGTTTATCGAGGTCTTTTTGAGTCTTGGGCTCAACTGCCAAACCAATCACAGGCTCGGGGAAGGTCATCGACTCGAGTACGATAGGTGCTTTCTCGTCGCACAAGGTATCACCGGTACGAACCTCTTTGAAACCTACTGCTGCGCAGATATCACCAGCCTCAACGAACTCGATGGGGTTTTGTTTGTTCGAGTGCATTTGGTACAAACGGCTGATACGCTCTTTCTTGCCCGAACGGCTGTTAAGAACATACGAACCAGCGTCCAAACGGCCCGAGTAAGCACGGATAAATGCCAAACGACCTACGAAGGGGTCGGTTGCAATCTTAAATGCCAATGCGCAGAAGGGATCCGATGCGTCAGAATGACGAACCTCCTCGTCGCCAGTCGAAGGATGAGTACCAACGATTGCAGGCACATCCACGGGCGAAGGCAAGTAAGCGATAATGCTATCGAGCAACAATTGCACACCTTTATTTTTAAAAGAAGAGCCGCAGAGCATAGGGATCAACTTCATCGAGCAAGTCGCTTTACGGATAGCTGCCATCAACTCGTTGCGAGTGATAGTATCGGGGTCGGTGAAGAATTTCTCCATCAAAGCCTCATCCTCGGCAGCAACCTCCTCGATAAGTTTGTTACGCCACTCCTCAGCCTCAGCTTGCATCTCAGCGGGAATCTCTTTCAACTCGTAGTTGTCACGAACGGTTTTATCGTCGTTGTAGTAGATTGCCTTCATATCGATAAGGTCAATCAAACCTACGAATTTATCCTCCGAACCGATAGGCAATACCAAAGGAAGGGGGTTAGCACCCAAACGCTCCTTAACCTGTGCACAAACATTCATAAAGTCTGCACCGGTACGGTCCATTTTGTTAACGTAACCGATACGGGGTACGTTGTATTTGTCAGCTTGACGCCATACAGTCTCACTTTGGGGCTCAACACCACCAACAGCACAGAAAGTAGCAACAGCACCGTCCAACACACGCAACGAACGCTCTACCTCAACGGTAAAGTCAACGTGTCCCGGGGTGTCAATCAAGTTGATTTGATAAGTTTTAGAATTGTAGTTCCAGAAGGCGGTAGTAGCAGCCGAGGTGATGGTAATACCACGCTCTTGCTCTTGTGCCATCCAGTCCATAGTGGCAGTACCCTCGTGAGTCTCACCAATCTTGTGAGTCTTTCCGGTGTAGAAAAGGATTCGCTCAGATGTAGTGGTCTTACCGGCATCGATGTGCGCCATGATACCGATATTTCTTGTATATCTTAAATCTCTTGCCATATTACAATACCTCTAACTAAAATCTGAAATGTGCGAATGCTTTGTTAGCCTCTGCCATACGGTGCATCTCCTCTTTACGCTTGAACGCAGCACCCTCGTTGTTGTATGCAGCCATAATCTCTGCTGCAAGTTTCTCTGCCATCGAGTGACCGGCGCGTTTACGCGAATAAAGGACCATATTTTTCATAGAGAGTGAAATCTTACGCTCCGGTCTAACCTCTGTGGGAACTTGGAAGGTTGCACCACCAACACGGCGCGATTTAACTTCGACTTGCGGCGTGATGTTCTCCAATGCTTGTTTCCAAATCTCCAGAGGAGCCTTATCTGCATCGTTCATCTTCTCGCCAACCATATCCATTGCATCATAGAATATGGAATACGCAATACTCTTCTTGCCATCCAGCATCAAGTTGTTTACAAAGCGAGTAACCATTACATCGCCGAACTTGGGATCCGGAAGTAGAATTCGCTTTTTAGGCTTTGCTTTTCTCATTGTTGTTAATCTTTTTACTTAGTTACGTTCAATTACTTTTGTTTGGGACGTTTTGCACCGTATTTCGAACGGCGTTGACGGCGACCATCTACACCCGCAGAATCCAATGCTCCACGTACAAGGTGATAACGTACACCGGGGAGGTCTTTCACACGACCGCCACGAACCAAAACGATTGAGTGCTCTTGCAGGTTGTGACCCTCTCCGGGAATGTAGGCGTTCACCTCTTTACCGTTGGTCAAACGAACCCTCGCAACTTTACGCATAGCCGAGTTAGGCTTCTTGGGGGTGGTGGTGTAAACACGCACGCACACACCGCGTCGTTGCGGACAAGCGTCAAGCGAAGGCGACTTACTCTTGAACTCGAGTTGCTCGCGACCGCTTCTAACTAACTGTTGAATAGTTGGCATCTTTAATGTCCTTTAATTTTGTTTGTTAATGAATTTCACTGCCTCGTTCCTTAAAACGAGCGTGCAAAGATAGGCATTTTTTTCGACATACAAAACTTTTCGCAACTCTTTTGCCCCATTTTTACAGTATTTTAGCCCTCTCAGGTCGGAATTTCAATAAAAAATATCTATCGAAAAATCAAAACAATAAGCCCAAACTATCATTTTCAATACATACAACACAAAACGCACTATCAATCAACAGTTTACAAAAATCAATAAAATAGCTTATTTCGTACCCGAGGAGGTGTGTGGCAAAAAAATCAAACACGTGAATAAAAAACAGTTTTTGTCATTTCGAAAAATTGGATAACTTTGTAAAAACGAGCGAGTAAACGAATGGCATTTTTGATGCGACTCCACTCGCCATTAACACAACAAAAAAAATTGGGACGATAATGAAAAAAGCGATTATAATACTTATTGTAATTCTCACAGGCATCGGTGTTTGGGGCGTTGGTGCATACAATAGTTTTCTAAAAAAAGAGAATAAAGCGATTGAGGCTTGGCAACAGGTAGAGGAGCAGTACAAACGTCGCAGCGACGCACTGCCCGAAATTGTAAACACTGTAAAAATTTACGCCACCAACGAGTGTGATATTTACAATCGCGTAAGTTCGGCCCGTTCGGTATGTTCCGAGATTAAAGTCGATCTCAACAACATTACTTCGGAGTCCATTGCCTTGTATCGAGCTGCGCAATACGAATTGACCGAGAGTGTTCGTGAGTTAATCGCCCTTCAAGAGAAGTATGATGCACTGAAAACCAACCAAAATTTCATCGACATCAAGGCTCGCTTACTTGACATCAAACCGCACATTGCCGAGGCTATACAAAACTTCGAAAACGAGGTGCAAAACTACAACTCCGCGCTCCAAAAGTTGCCCAATAAATACATCGCGGACCTATTCAATGTTCGCCCCATTGACTACGGCAACACCGCTCATCAATAGGATATTTTCATTCGTCTGATTGTGAAGAAATCAAGCACTTTTGCACTCATCACGGGAGGCAGTTCGGGCATTGGCAAATGCTATGCCGAGCAGCTTGCCGAAAAGGGTTATAATATCCTGACTATCAGCAATCAAAAGGAGCAAAACGAAGAGGTTGCCGAGCATATTTCACAGACCTACAACGTACGCGCGATAGCCCTTTACAAAGACCTTTCGGACAAAAATTCGGCAAGCGAAATTTACGCTTTTTGCAAGGCGGAAAAACTCGAAATCGAGATACTGATTAACAACGCAGGAATACTCTTATTTGACCCGCTAAACAAGACTTCGGATACCAAGATTGATGTGGCGTTGGGGCTGCACGTTCACACCCCGACAATGCTTTGCAAATTGTTCGGAGCCGACATGTGTCAGCGCGGACACGGACATATTCTGATAATGTCATCGGCAACCGTGCGCCTGGCCTACCCCACCATCTCGGTTTACAATGCAACCAAAAGTTATCTTCGCAACTTTGCGGCCTCGTTATGGTACGAATTGCGCCCTCACGGAGTAAGCATAACCACCGTCTATCCAGGCGCAATCGACACTCCATTATACTCGCTCGAAGAGCGTTATCGCAAACCATTGCGAGCTTTGGGTGTAATGATGCCTGCCGAAAGACTTGCACGCAAGGCGTTACGCCGAATGTTCCGCCGCCGTAAGAACTACACCCCCGGCTGGTTTACCAAATTTGTGGTGTGCGTTGCGCCACTCATTCCCGATTGCGTCATTCTATGGGCAATGCGACACCCGAAACTCCGACACATTTTCCAATAACAACAAAAGGCGTATCCCTGCGGGACACGCCTTTTTATTAAGAAGTTATCAGACCTATTAGTTATTACGGGCTGCCACAAAGTCGCACATCGCCTCCATTGCGCTACGCACCTCGGAGTCGGGGTAAGATGCAACAATACTGCGAGCCTCAACAATAAATTCGTCCATCACGTCGGCCGCAGCACGCAAACCGCCATTCTCGGCAACCAATCGGCACACCTCGGCCAACGACTCATCGGAGCCCTCATTAACCAACCGCATACAGCGTTCACGCAAAGCCTCGCTCTGCTCCATAACGCACAACAACGGAAGGGTTATCTTACCTTCGTGCAAATCGTTAAACGACGGCTTGCCCGTTGCGGCATCGGCATCGTAGTCCAACAAATCGTCTTTGATTTGAAATGCCATACCAAGCGCACGGCCCCAACGGAACATCTTATCTATCGCCTCGTCGTCGGCACCAACCGCCAACGCACCAACCGCAGCGCTTGTAGCCAAAAGTACGGCCGTCTTTTTGTAGATTATATCAAAATAGAGTTCTCGCGTCATATTGCGACGGCGATTGCACTCATTCTGCACAATCTCGCCCGTACACAGCTCCTTCATCGCACCGATAATGTAGCGGGGGATATCATAGTGGCCACTTGTAAGACCTCGTTCAAAGGCGGCAGCGAGAATAAAATCGCCACACAGCACTGCACTATTTGCGCCCCAACGGCTATTAACCGAAGGGTTACCGCGACGCATATCCGACTCATCAATCACATCATCGTGAACAAGCGAAGCGGTATGCACCATCTCGACCAACATAGCAGCCAGATAGCTACGTTCACCAAGAGATTGGGTGGCGTGCAGACGCGACGCAAGCAAAACCAACGATGGTCGAACTGCCTTACCCGTATTCTCGATTATGTAGTCCAACATCGATTGCACAAAGGGGTCATCGGCAACCATATTGCTACGCATATAGTCGCGACACTCGTGCAGCTCTTTTTCGATAGGCTTGCGTATCTGCTCCAAAAGGGTCATAATGATTATTATTTCGGGTGCAAATGTACTATTTTTTTCGTGAACATTCACCTTTTACTACGACAAAAGCCAAAATCTCAACTTTTTTTAGTTACTTTGCACCTTTATTTATAAAGCACCAAATATGAATCGTAAAAATATTCTGCTGAAAATAGCCACTTATGTCGGTATTCCGTTGCTTTTTGCGCTGGTCTGCGCCGTATATTTCTACCCGCAATTAGATGGTGAAGTTATTCCGTCCAACGACGTCACCCAATACGAGGGTATGAGCCGCGACATCAAAGATATGCGCGACCTCGAAGGTGTCGATACCGGCTGGACAGGTCGTATGTTTGGTGGTATGCCCGCCTATCTGATTACGGTCAAATACCCCGCCACAATCATTCGCAACTCGGCAAATGCAGTGCAAAAGGCCATCGGACAACCCATCGGATTCATCGTTATTGCGATGTTGAGCTTCTGGCTGATGCTCGTCATGTTCGGTGTAAACCCGTGGGTAGGACTTATATCGTCGCTTGCCTACGGACTTTCGACCTACTTTTTCATAATCATCGGAGCTGGACACGTTACCAAGATGTGGGCATTGGCCTATGCTCCATTGCTGATTGGCGGCGTAGCCTACACCTATCGCAAAAACATCTGGTTGGGCGGTGCGCTTACAGCCCTTTTCGCTGCCATTGAGATTGGCGCAGGACACCCGCAGATTACCTACTACTTCGGACTTATCATTGCAGCATACGCAATCAACGAGTTTGTAATGGCTGTGCGCAACAAAACTCTCGGCCACTTTGCAAAAGCAACCGCTATTCTGCTCGTCGCTGCTGCTCTTTCGGTGGGCGCCAACTACTCGTCGTTGCACTACACCATGAGCCACTCATCAGAGACCACTCGTGGAGGCTCGGATTTGGCAAAAGAGAGCTCCGACAAAGGTGGAGGCCTTGACCTTGAATATGCAACACAATGGAGTTACGGCAAAGCCGAGACACTAAATACATTCATTCCCGACCTTATGGGTGGCGCTTCGGGCGACGGTTTCAGCACCGATGGCCCCGTTGCCAAATCATTGGCGAAATATGGCGCGCGCGACATCGCAGTTCAACTCCCAGCATATTGGGGTGACCAACCCTACACCGCAGGCCCGACATACATCGGAGCCGTTGCAATATTCTTTGCGTTGCTCGGAGCATTATTGCTCGAAGGTCGCAAGAAGTGGTGGATTATCGGCGTCAGCATACTCGCCATTATGCTCGCTTGGGGTAGTAATATGATGTGGTTTACGGAGCTTGCATTCAAAGTGCTGCCCGGCTACAATAAGTTCCGTACTGTGTCGATGACTCTCGCTATTGTTGAGTTCACCGTACCCCTGCTCGGTGCTCTTGCATTGGCAAAGATGTGGGAGGGGGTTGATAGAAGAAAGCTACTCCGAAGCACCTATATTGCTGCGGGCGTCACAGGAGGAATTGCCCTTATCTGCGCGCTGTTTGGTAGTTCGCTTTTCGACATGACCTCGCCCATTGATGCGCATCTGGGTCTGCCCGGCGATGTATTGGACGCCATGCAACAAGAGCGCGCATCGATACTCAGTGCAGATGCAGTTCGTTCGTTGCTTTTCGTTGCGTTGAGTGCAGGCGTTGTTCTGCTTTGGGGCGTTGGCAAACTTCGCAAATGGGCACTCATAGCGTGCTGTGCTGCGTTGGTATTGGCAGATATGTTGCCTGTAAATCATCGTTATCTGCCCACGATGAACGAGGAGTCGAGATTCGAGGCTCCCAAAGAGCTTGACGTTGAGCCGACACCTGCCGACCTCTACATTCTTCAAGACGAGGAGCCCGGTTTCCGTGTACAAAACCTTGCGGTGAGCACCTTCAATGATGCAACAACCTCGTACTTCCACCGCTCGGTCGGAGGTTATCACGGAGCCAAATTAAGCCGTTACCAAGACCTCATAGAGCACTATCTGGGCGACCCCACGAGCGAGGTTTACAGAATGCTCAACACCAAATACACCATCTCGATTGACAAAGAGAACGGACAATATGCAATTAAGACTCACCCCGAGCGTTTGGGTGCAGCTTGGTTTGTCGATAGAGTGCTGACCGTAAGTTCGCCACAAGATGAGATTGCTGCTGTTGGACAAATAGACCTCGCTTGCGAAGCGGTTGTCGATGAGCATTTTGCAGAGCAGTACAACAAAGCCGTACTCGACAGCGTTGATCAACAGGCCTCTATCAAACTCATCTCATATCGTCCCCACCGCTTGGGTTACCGAAGCAGTTCGCAAACCGACGAGATTGCCGTTTTCTCGGAGATATACTATCCCAATGGTTGGAGCGTTACCATTGATGGCGAGCCTGCCGAATATTTCCGAGCAAACTATGTACTGCGTGCAATGGTAATCCCCGCAGGAGAGCACTATATTGAGTGGACTTTCAACATTCCCGATTTCGACAAGGTCGAGAGCGTAACACTCACCTGCTCGATTATCATACTTGTCGCCATTGTGGCCGCAGCAGTTGCAACATTTATCCAACGCAAAAAGAGAAAAACAAGCGATGAAACAGGAAGATAAAAAGATTAAACGACTCATTCGTCGTTCATACCTGATTTCGACAATCAGTATCGCAATGGTGCTGTTCCTACTTGGTACAGCCACCTACATCATGAACGGATTGTTGCAAGCGACCAACACCATTCGCGAGAATGTGGCTATGAATATTATGCTCAACAACAATTCGGAGCAGGTTTACGATTCGCTCAAAACCGTTCTCAAAGCGAGTGACGAGGTCAAAAAAGTACGCCTAATCAGCAAAGCGCAAGCTGCCGAGGATTTCAAAGAGTATGTGGGCGAGGATTTCGAGGCGTTCCTCGGAAGCAACCCACTGCCCGATTCGTTCGAGATTATGCTCAATGCCGACTGCTCAACTCCCGCAATCGTTGACTCGCTGGCACAATGTTGGCAGGCTTGGCCCGAAGTGATGGAGGTAGTATATCCCAAAAGCACAATTCAGACCGTCGAGGAGAACCTCAAACGCTTCAATGTTGTACTCGCAATGATGGCCATCTCGCTTCTGGTCATCACTCTGATTCTGCTACGCAACACAATCCGCATGACAATCAACGCCCGTCGCCGACTTATCGACACTATGCGTTTGGTGGGTGCAACACGTTGGTTTATCATGCGTCCGTTCCTTGCAAAAAGTATCGGAAACGGACTATTGGCAGGAGTTATCGCCTCGTTGATGTTGGCAGGTATGGTGATTGCGACAGGAAAGGGTTTGCCCGAGTTGGCGTTCGTGGTTGATGACTCTGCATTACTGATGGTTTGCGGAGGCATGGTCGTTTTGGGCATTTTGCTCTCGCTTGTATTCACAGCTGCGGCTGTCAATCGCGCTATCCGTATGCGCGGAGGAGAAGTTTATATATATTAAAAACATAAATATGGCACAACAACCAATCAAACAGACCGAGCAGGCCGATTCGGAAAACAAAATGGCACTCGGCAAAAAAAATCTGATAATGATGGCTATCGGCGTCATTGTAATCGTTATTGGCTTTGTACTTATGGCCGGTGGTGGTAGCGACGACCCTACCGCCTTCAACTACGAGATGTTTAGTTTCCGTAGAATTACACTTGCGCCTATTTTGGTTATTGGCGGATTTGTTTTCGAGGTATTTGCCATAATGAAAAAATAGACGATAATGGGATTTTTCGAATCGATAATACTCGGCCTCGTACAAGGCCTGACAGAGTTTCTCCCCGTAAGTAGTAGCGGACACCTGCAAATTGCCAAAGCACTACTCGGTGTGGAGATTCCCGACAACCTCACATTTGACGTCACACTGCACGTTGCAACAGTATTGAGCACAATCTGCATCTTGCACAAAGAGGTATTCTCGTTGGTTAAGGGCGTTTGCAAATTCCAATACAATGCCGAAACACAATACGCGCTCAAAATATTGTTGTCGATGATTCCTGTCGGCATCGTGGGCTTTGTGTTCGACGACGAGTTGAATCAAATGCTCGCCTCGCCCGCTATTTTGGTAATCGTGGGAGCTATGTTGCTGTTCACTGCGGCACTGCTCACATTTGCAACATACGCCAAACCGCGCCCCAAAGAGACGATCTCGTATGGTAACGCCTTTATCATCGGTTTGAGCCAAGCGGTTGCTTCGCTTCCGGGTTTAAGCCGTTCGGGTACTACCATCGCAACAGGCCTTCTGCTTGGCAACAAGAAGGAGAGTGTGGCGCAATTCTCGTTCCTGATGGTAATAATCCCCATCTTGGGCAAAGCTTTCCTCGATATTATCAGTGGCGATATGGCAGGCAGTATCAGTGGCCCCGACGGCATTGGCGTTGGCTCATTGATTGCCGGCTTTGTAGCTGCATTTGTTTCGGGAGCTTTCGCTTGCCGATTTATGATTGAGATTGTTAAACGAAGCAAACTCGTTTGGTTTGCAGTATATTGTGCGGTGGTTGGCTCGATTTCAATCATCTCTTATTTCATCTAACAGAATGGAGTACAACAACATAACCCCCGAAACCGATTTCACCGAGGGTGTCGTAATAAGCATCGACAAGCCTTATGGTTGGACCTCGGCCGACGTGGTGCGAAAACTCAAATTCCTGCTGACCAAAATCAGCGGACATCGCAAACTCAAAGTCGGACACGCAGGAACACTTGACCCGCTTGCGACGGGAGTACTTTTGGTGTGCGTTGGCAAGGCGACCAAACAGGCAGATGCGCTGCAAGCCGAGCGCAAGGAGTATATCGCCGAGGTTACTCTCGGAGCAACAACACCGAGTTTCGATTTGGAGCACCCTATCGACCGAACCTACCCGACCGAGCACATCACGCCAGAGTTGGTCGAGAAAGCATTGCTGGATTTGACCGGCGAGCGTTACCAAACACCACCTATCTACTCGGCAAAGAAAATTGAGGGTCGAAGAGCCTATGATTTTGCTCGCGAGGGCGAAGAGTTGGAGATGGAGATTCGTCGAACACTTATAAATATATATAATATTGAGGTGTTGGAAATGGCACTGCCGCGCATCACTATTCGCGTGGAGTGCAGCAAAGGAACCTACATTCGTTCACTTGCGCAGGAGATTGGCGAAAAGCTCGATAGTGGAGCACACCTGACAATGTTGCGCCGCACAAAAAGCGGAGAGCACACGGTCGAAAAAGCCTATAATCTCGATGAACTGCTAAAAATGTTGCAGGAAATGAAACAAAATCGCGCAAACAACGTAATATAAATGTTATACGTCGTCTAAAAAACAAGTTGTTATGAAACTTTCTCAATACAATTACCCGTTCAACGCCGATCTTATCGCACAATACCCCGCCCCCTGCCGTGACGAGGCTAAACTTATGGTGGTAAATCGTGCCAAAGGCAAAATCCAACACCGCACGTTCAAAGATATTTTGGAGTATTTCGGTGCAGGCGATATGATGATTTTCAACAACACCAAAGTCTTTCCTGCACGCCTCTATGGTAACAAAGAGAAGACAGGTGCCGAGATTGAAATCTTCTTGCTGCGCGAACTTAATGCCGAGCTCAAATTGTGGGACGTATTGGTTGATCCTGCACGCAAAATCCGTATCGGCAATAAACTCTATTTCGGAGCCGATTCGTCGTTGGTAGCCGAGGTTATCGACAACACAACTTCGCGAGGTCGCACACTTCGATTCTTGTACGACGGCCCCCACGAGGAGTTCAAAGAGTTGCTGTTCCGTATGGGCGAGACACCTCTGCCCAAGTGGATTCGCCACAAAGTAGAGCCGTTTGATGCAGACCGCTATCAAACCATCTTCGCCAAGGAGGAGGGTGCTGTTGTCGCACCTATGTCGGGTTTGCATTTCAGCAAACACCTACTCAAACGTATGGAGATTAAAGGTGTAAATACAGCCGACGTCACCCTACACATAGGTCTTGGCAGCTTCCGTTCGGTGGATGTCGAGGATCTCACCAAGCACAAAGTTGATTCGGAGCGCATCAACATCACCGCCGAGGCTGCACAGAAAGTAAATGAGGCCAAAGCGGCTCGCAAAAAGGTTTGTGCTGTCGGCACAAGTGTAATGCGTACTATCGAGAGCTCTGTTTCGACCGATGGACAACTCAAACCTTACTCGGGTTGGACCAACAAGTTCATCTTTGAGCCTTACACATTCAGTGTGGCAGATTGCATGATTACCAACTTCCACGTCCCCTACTCTACACAGTTGATGATGGTATCGGCTTTCTGCGGTTACGACCTCACTATGCAGGCCTACAAAGAGGCTATCGAGAACGGCTACAAAATCGGCTCGTATGGCGATGCAATGCTGATTCTCTAATAAAAACCGGTTTGTATAAACTCAAAAAATCACTATATTTGCACAGATTTAGCGCCTAAATTATGAGCGAGAGAATATTATATATCTGTCAGGAAATTTCGCCCTATATCGCAGGTGAAACGCCTATGGGAGTCTCGACCAAAACGCTGACAACAGCGATGCAGGAAAGAGGTTTCGAAATCCGTACATTTATGCCGAGATATGGCTGTGTCAATGAAAGACGTCACCAGCTACACGAGGTTATTCGTCTGTCGGGTATGAATGTCATTATCTGCGACAACGACCACCAACTTATCATCAAAGTAGCATCGCTGCAACCATCTCGTTTGCAGGTCTATTTCATCGATAACGAGGACTTCTTTGCACGAAAAGCGACCGTTGTAGATGCCGAAGGTAACGAGTTCGAGGACAATAGCGACCGCTCTATCTTCTTTGCTCGTGGTGTCATCGAGACCGTCAAAAAGTTGCGTTGGCAACCCGGAATCGTGCATTGTCACGGTTGGTTCTCGGCTATCGCGCCGCTATACATCCGTCACACCTTCTCGGACGACCCGCTTTTCGCCAACACCAAAATCGTAGTTTCGCTCTACGACGACGCCTTCACAAGCACCTATTCGCAAGAGTTCGGCGAAAAGATTATGCAGGAAAACTCCGGCATTGACAACATCAACCTTCAAAATATAAGCTCTGATTCATACCAAAACCTGATGAAACTCGTTATGGATTATGCAGATGGCATTGTCATTGAAAACGAGAATGTCGCTTCGGAGTTGAAAGAGTATGCGAAAGCCTCGGGTAAACCCATTTTGGAGCGCGCAGGATTTGCCGAAGAGAATGACTATTTGGACGCTTATCAGAAATTCTACAATGAGCTTTAAGAGTAGATTCAAAGGTTTATTTAAGACAGTTTCAACTATCGCGGTTGTAATTGGAGCGGCTGTTGGTTGTTCCGAGGTAAACTACGATATGGGATATGATTTCATTCCCGAATCTCAACGAATGACCCTCTGTTTTGACACCCTTTCGGGCGTTAAAACATATCTATATCGTTACGACTCCGTATTGTCGAGCAATACGGGTTTCATGTTTTTGGGACGTCAAAAAGATGATACATTCGGTCAAAGAACAAACAGCTGTATTGTCCAATATCTGCCCGTAGCTATGCCTTATAAGGGTGGTTTCGGTATTGAGCCTATTATAGACTCGATGTTCTTGCGTGTCGAGATTTCGTCGTATGATGGTGACACCACCGTTGAGCAGAAGTTCAATGTATATGCGCTTAATAGTGATGCCGACCTCTGCTACGACTCGCTTTACTATGCGAACATCGATGTCGAAGAGTATTACAACGCCGATAGTCTGCTCTTTACGTTCAACTACTCGGGACGCGGTAACATTGCAACCCGAATGGAGCCTACAGCTCTCGGACGCGAGTTGATGAACAAACTTGTGAGAGTCGATACTTCGGTTTACAACAACGACGACAAGTTTCGCAGCAACTTTAAGGGATTTTATATTACCCCCGACCAAAGTTCGCCTGCGAAGGCTGCGACATATCAGTTCAATCTCGAAAATGCATATATGCAGCTGTGGTTGCGCGACCATGACTCGATTGACCAAGCCAAAATCAAAGATACACTTACATCGTGGTACTATTTCTACGATGGCAAGGAGTACAAAAGTCTTTCGGTAAATGCTGCCGAGTATGACTACGCGGGCTCGACCCTGGGAGCGTTGGAGGCTTCGACAAACAACTTTACCGACACCATTACCATTCAGCCTACAATCTATGTCCAAACCTGGGGCGGTGTTGTGTCGCGTCTGCGTCTCCCCAACTCGCTTGTTGAGCAACTCAATCAACTCAAATACACCAAAGATGCGAATGGCAACAGCATCGAAAATTCAATCCTCATCAATCAGGCTATGCTCTACGTCAATATGAGTGACTATGTCGAAGGCAATATGGCAACTGTTGATAAGATGGACAATGCTCCTCAGCGTTTGGGTTCGTATCTGAATATGCGTACTTCGGGAACAGCTGGTTATACACCGGCGCCTATACCCGACTACATGTACGACCTCGAAAAATCGCAACAAATGTCTGACGAGGACTATGTATTACCATACAACGGCTATCTAAATCGTAGCAACGGATACTACGAGCTGAACATCTCGTCATACATTCAACAAGTGATGAAAGGTACTATGAAACAAGATATTATACTTGCTCCGTCGGCCTACGACTTTATGGGATACGGGCAAGTCGCTCTCGACGGCCTCACTCAAAGACCGATGAAGCTATCTATCACATACACCTTGATAAAGAAATAGAGAAAGAATAATTTGGCAGAAACCTAAATACAGTTTAGGTTTTTCGCTTTTATACGAAGATATATTATGCAGGAGAATCTAGTTATAGTGGAGTCACCCTCCAAAGCCAAAACAATCGAGAAGTTCTTGGGCAAAGAGTATGTGGTGCGTTCGAGCTTCGGACACATTCGCGACTTGGTCAAGAAGGGTTTGGGTATCGACATCGAACAAGGGTTCGAGCCTAAATATGAAATATCGGCCGACAAGAAAAAACTTGTAGCCGAGTTGAGCGATATGGCTAAAAAGGCGCAGAAAGTGTGGCTCGCATCCGATGAAGACCGCGAGGGAGAGGCTATTGCTTGGCACTTGACACAGGTTCTCGACTTGCCTGCGGAGAAGACCAATCGTATCGTATTCCACGAGATTACAAAAAATGCTATCCTCAAAGCTATCGAGGAGCCGCGCAGCGTCAATATGGATATTGTGAATGCCCAACAAGCACGACGTATCCTCGACCGCTTGGTTGGTTTTGAGCTGTCGCCGCTGCTCTGGAAAAAGGTCAAACCGCAACTCTCGGCAGGTCGTGTACAGAGTGTAACGGTTCGTTTGATTGTTGAGCGTGAGCGCGAGATTATGAATTTCGAAAGCACCGAGTACTATCGTATAACTGCCAAATTCCACGCACAAGACGACCCTGCCAAAACTTTGGTTAGCGCAGAGTTGAATCATAAATTTGCAACCCGCGAGGAGGCCGAAGAGTTCCTTTTGAGTTGCAGCGACGCCTCGTTCGAGGTTAGCAAGAGCGAGACAAAACCTATCACTCGTTATCCTGCACCTCCGTTTACCACTTCGACTTTGCAACAAGAGGCCGGACGTAAACTCAATATGTCGGTTTCGCAAACGATGTCTATTGCGCAAAAACTTTACGAGTCGGGATTGATTACCTACATGCGTACCGACTCGGTCAATCTGTCGTCGTTGGCTATCAATGCTGCCAAGAAGGAGATTTCGGAGTTGTTTGGCGAGAACTACGCCTCATCGCGTAACTTCAAGACCAAATCAAAAGGCGCACAAGAGGCACACGAGGCTATTCGTCCCACATATTTCGACCGTCGAGAGATTGACGGAACACCTGCCGAGAAACGTCTTTACGAGCTTATCTGGAAGCGTGCAGTTGCCTCGCAAATGGCCGCTGCACAACTCGATAAAACCACTATCACAATCACTTCGGACAAGAGCGACAAGTTGTTCACAGCAACGGGCGAAACAATCATCTTTGACGGTTTCATCAAGCTCTATACCGAATCGACCGACGACGATAACGAAACATCGGCCATCGGTTTGCCGGCAGTGTATGCTGGTCAAAAGATGGTTGCCGAGTCGATTGCTGCAACCCAACGTTTCACACCAGCGCCCTCGCGTTACAACGAGGCGTTGTTGGTTAAGAAGTTGGAAGAGTTGGGTATCGGCCGTCCTTCGACCTATGCACCGACCATTTCGACCGTCATCACTCGTGGTTATGTCATTAAACAAAACCGCGAAGGTGTCAAACGTGAGTTCGTTCAACTTACACTCAAAAAAGGCAAGATTAGCGAAAAGATGATGAGCGAGAAGGTTGGAAAAGAGTCTAATCGTCTATTGCCTACCGATATAGGTATGCTTGTAAACGACTATTTGGAGGCTCAATTTGCAAATATTCTCGATTATAACTTTACGGCTAATGTCGAGAAAGAGTTTGACAAGATTGCCGAGGGTAGTATCAAGTGGGATAAGATGATTGAGGGCTTCTACGAGGATTTCCACGCTTCGGTTGAGAATGCACTCGAATCGCAAGCAACATCGACCAACCAGACCCGAATCCTCGGTACAGACCCACAAACAGGTCTTACCATTTCGGCTCGCATTGGCAAGTTCGGCCCTATGGTACAAATAGACGGTAAAGAGGGCGACAAACCTCGATATGCAAGTCTTAAAAAGGGACAGCTTGTGGCAAGCATTACGCTTGAAGAGGCTTTGGAGTTGTTGTCGTTGCCCCGTACGTTGGGCGAACACAATGGCAAAGAGGTCGTAATCAATGTTGGCAAGTATGGCCCTTATGTTCGTTACGACGGCAAGTTTATGTCGCTCGGCAAGAAAGACGACCCCTATACAATCACAATGGAGCGTGCTGTGGAGATTATCGACGAGAATATGAACGCTATGTCGAAAGCCAATACTCCTATTCAAAGTTTCGAGGACGGCAATATCGTTATCAAAAATGGTCGATACGGAGCGTACATCGCTTATGGTGGCAAAAACTACAAAATACCTCGTGGCAAAAAGGCCGAAACACTGACTTTGGAAGAGTGCCGCCAAATCATCGAAACAGCAAAAAAGTAGCCCTATGAACATCATTAAGCGTCTATATAATTGGGTTTTGAGTTGGAGCGAGACCAAGTGGGGTCCATTGGCCCTGTTCTTGTTGGCTTTGAGCGAGGCCTCGTTCTTTCCACTTCCGCCTGATGTTCTTCTGATTGCCCTCTGCTTGGGTACGCCCAAGAAGTCGTTTCGCTATTCGGGTATCTGCCTGGCGGGAACAATGGTGGGTGCAGGATTGGCGTATCTACTTGGCTACTTTTTGTGGCAAACGCCCGACGGCTCCTATACAGGCTTGGCAGAGTGGTTCTACGCCCACATCTTCTCGTTGGAGACGTTCGACGAGATTCGTGTAATGTTCGAAGAGTATGATTTCTGGATTATATTCACAGCCGGATTTACCCCTGTACCTTATAAGATATTCACCATTGCTGCGGGTGTTTTCAACCTCGATTTCACAATGTTTATGATTGCATCTGCCATATCGCGCGGAGCACGTTTCTTCCTTGTGGGAGGTCTGATTTGGAAGTATGGTGCACCTATCAAAGGTTTTATCGACAAGTACTTCAATCTATTGGTAACCGTGCTTACCGTTCTGCTCATAGGCGGTTTCTTTGCTATCAAATATCTGTTTTAGAGTATGCGTCTATTCGGACTTATCGGCCACCCGCTGGGACACTCCTTTTCTCGACAATATTTTGCCGACAAGTTTAGTGCTATGGGCATTGCCGATGAGTGTCGTTACGACAACTACGATTTGGAGCAAATAGACCTTATCAAAGAGGTATTGGAGCAGAATCCCGAACTTGTGGGTTTCAATGTAACAATTCCGTACAAGGAGCAAATCATACCCTATCTCGACACAATGACACAGGAGGCCGCTCGCATTGGTGCTGTGAACTGTGTGCGACGCGAGAATGGACGCTTGGTGGGATACAACACCGATGTCTATGGTGCTGGCGTGACGATTGACCATTTGTGTAATGGAGTGGCGTGCAAGGCTTTGGTTTTGGGTAGCGGTGGTGCATCAAAGGCTGTTCGTGAGGCTTTGCGACAACGCAATATCCCCTATCTGTTGGTTTCTCGTCAAAAAGCGCCCGACACCATTACTTACGAGGAGTTGAATCACGAGATAATGCAATCGCACACTCTTATTATAAATACAACGCCACTTGGAATGTACCCCAAGACAGAGGCTGCACCAGCTATTCCGTACGAGGAGCTGACCGACAAGCATCGTCTGTTCGATTTGGTGTACAACCCCGCCGAAACACTCTTTATGCGTTTGGGACGACAACAAGGCGCTACGGCTATGTGTGGCGGCGAAATGCTCAAAGAGCAGGCCGAAAAGTCGTGGGAAATTTGGAACATATAGTCCAAATGGCTAACTTTGTAAAGATGACCGACATTACAATTTCAAAACTATAAAACAAAACATTATGAAAACTACTGCAAAACTTTTGATGGGTGTTTTGGTTGCTGCTATCGCTTGCGGTTGCTGCGAGAAACACAACACCTTGACCGAGCAAGAGATTGCTGACGGTTGGCAATTGTTGTTCGACGGCGAGTCGTTGGACTGCTGGAAAGACTACAACGGAACCGAACTGAACAACTGGACTGTTGTTGATGGTTGCATTCAAGCTGCCGGTTCGGGTAGCGACGAGAGCGGTTACATGGTAACTCGTCAACAATTCGAGAACTTTATCCTCTCGTGGGATTGGAAACTCTCGAAAGGCGGTAACAGCGGTATGCTCTATCACGTTGTTGAGCGTCCTACATTCGCTGTTCCCTACGTTACAGGTCCCGAGTACCAACTTATCGACGACAAAGGTTGGGAAGAGGCTAACGACCCTGTTAAACTCGAAAATTGGCAACGTTGCGGTGTAGATTACGCTATGTATCTGCCCGATTTCGACGTTCGCGACTCGATTATGAACCCCCAAGGCGAGTGGAACAACTCGGTTATCGAGTTCAACAATGGTCACGTTACATATTGGATGAACGACGTGAAAATGGTTGAGTTCGATGCATGGACCGACGATTGGTTCGAGCGCAAAAACAGCGGTAAATGGACTATGGCTCCCGAGTATGGATTGGCTCACAAAGGCGTAATCTGCTTGCAAGACCACGGTTATCCCGCTTCGTTCCGTAACATCAAAATCAAAGAGTTGCCCCGCACTACTGCCGGCACCGAGGTTTCGTTGTTCAACGGCACCGACACTCACGGCTGGGAGGCTTATGGCGAGATTAAAGCATCGGTTACCAAAGACGGCGAACTCCTTATCGAGAGCGGCAAGGAGAACAAATATGGTTACCTTGCAACTCGTGAGTACTACGATGATTTCGATTTGACCGCAGAGTTCAAACAACTTGCAAACGGCAACTCGGGTCTTTTCTTCCGCTCGATTATCGAGGGCGAGGCAAAGGTTAATGGCTGGCAAGTAGAGGTTGCTCCCAAAGGTCAAGATACTGCCGGTATCTTCGAGTCTTACGGTCGTGGCTGGTTGGCTCAAATCGACGAAGAGAAAGAGAGCGTTCTCAAACCTCGCGATTGGAACACTATCCGTGTTCGTGTAGAGGGTGGCAAGGTACAAACTTGGCTCAACGGCGTTGAGATGGTTAATCTCGAAGACGAGCTTATCGGTAAAGGTTGCGGTCGTATCGCACTCCAAGTACACGATGGCGGTGGCATCAAAGTTTTGTGGCGTAATATGAAACTTACCACTTTGTAAGCCATTACAACCAATAAAACGAAAAGGGGTGTTCGCATATGCAACACCCCTTTTATTTAGTTCATCATACGGTTACTCCGGCTTTGCGCCATTTGCAACACGGCTACTCGACTCATTCTTCTCGCAAGTGAAGCAAGTGTTATCGCCACACAGCTTATCGCAACTTGCACTATCGGTCGATGCGTGCTCCTGAATGGCACACGTAATGCCTCGCTCCTGCATATGTTTGTTGGTCGAAATCTCGGAATCGATGTTATGACCCTTGAAAATCAGAGTCAAAGACATCGCTACGACAAAAAAAGCGACAAAAAATAGCGCTAATAATATGACGGTAAGTGTAGATGACATATCTTTGTAACGTTTTTTGAACATTGCAAAATAACACAATTAAAATCACATTACAAAACATAAACCAATATGAATTTCAAAACAGCAACTATCCTGGCTGCCACAGCGATTATGACCGCCTCGTGCTGCCCCTGCCGCAAAGGCAAATCAAACAATGCCGACCTTACAGGCACAACTTGGAAAGCCGTTCTTTTTGATTTCAACGGCACCAACAAGGTCGTTGCAGAGCAAAACACCGGAGAGTACACATTGAATATCAATGATGGCAAAATCAACGGTGTGGGTGACTGCAACAGCTACTTCGGAACATTCACCGAGAAGAGTGGCAAAATTACTATCTCGAATATGGGTTCGACCAAAGCAATGTGCCCCAATCAAGAGTGGGAGGATTGTTTCCTCGAAATCATCGGCTCTGCCAACGGTTACTCAATCGAGGGTGACAAGTTGATGCTTTTGAAAGATGGACGTGTTCGCGCAATCTTCAAAGCACAAAAATAGTTTTACTATTAACAAAAAAAGGGTGTCCCGCGGGACACCCTTTTTTGTTATGTGATATTGTTCTATTAGAAGAACTTAACACGATTGTCGGTAATCTCGCACTCCTCGTCAAGAGCTTGCGACAAACGCTCCGAAATGAACGAACTTGCCAACGACTCCAAACGAACTTGCTCATCAACCTCGTTGAGCTCTTTAAGCTCTTTGTTGGTTACTTGGTAAACATATACGCCACCGGTAGCTACAACAGGTTTCGAAACAATCATAGGTGCGCTCGAAGCGATTGCGCCTACCAAAGCGGGCTCAACGCCAACACCGGGAACAAATACCGAACTGAACGAAACAGCCTCAGCAACACCCTCTTTTGCACCCTCAACAGCCTTCATCTCGGCAAGAGTAGCTTTACCAGCGAACTCAGCCTCAATCATCTCTGCTTTCTTCTCGTTGCGCAAAAGACCTGCGATACGCTCCGAAACGGTCTCGATAGGAGCAATACCCTCCTCACGAGCCTCTTTTACAACAGCGATAATGTAGTCGCCCTCAACTTCGAGGATAGCCGAAACATCATCTTTCTCGCCATTGAACGCCCAACGGCTAATCTCCGACGAGTTCTCCAAGCCATTCACACCACGATCGGTCGAGTTGATGGTTGCCATACGGCGAAGAAGTGCCAACTCAGCTACTGCATTGCTGAACTCGTTGTAGCTCTTACCTGCTTTCTCCAAGAAGGTACGAGCCTCGGTATAAACCGCTTGTTGAGTAGTCTCGCTAGGCTCTACGTTATAAACAATCGAAGCGATAAGTGCTTTCTTAACGGGTTTGGTTTTGAAGGTAAGGTTTACGATGTGAGTGCCATATTGAGTGTCAACGGTGAAGATTTCGCCAACTTTTGCATTCTCGCAAGCTGCCGAGAACTCCTCTACCATTTGCTCAGGTGCGAAGTGACCGAGGTCAACGGTGGGATCCATCGAGTATTGCGAAGCCAAAGCCTCGAACGATGCACCACTCTTCAATGCTTTAACGATGCTATCTGCGCTCGATTTTTGAGCAGCGGTCAAAAGAATATGTTTTGCACCAAGCGAGTCGGGAGCCATCTTGGTGTCTACCAAACGAGCGATAGTATATACATCGTTCTCCAAAACGGGACCATACATAGGAGTTTGCTCCTTGCCGAATGCCAACGAATAGAACTCTGCAGGAACATTCTTCTCGGTTACATAAACAAACGCTTGGTTAGCTAGTTGAGTGTTATATTTTGCGAACTGAACGGGATCCTCAGAAGCAGCGAACTCGGCAGCCAAAGTCTCAACATAGTCGCTTGCCTCGCTATAATCCTCGGGCGAAGGCAGCATATCGAATACTACGTACTCAATATCACGAGCAGCTTTTTGTTTGAACATCGACTCGTGCTCTTTGTAGTAGTTTTTAACCTCTTTCTCGGTTACGGTAACCAACGAATCAGCGATAGCCGAGTAGGGTTTGAAAACATACTCAACATCGTAGGTTGCACCATTTTGGTTCATCGCAGCAGCAACCTCCAACGAGTTTACATTAACACCAGCCTCAACCAAAGCGATGTATTTTGCCATAGCGCGCTCAACCGACATTTGCTCGGTCAAGTAGTTCCAAACCGATTGATAAGCGGGATAGTGCTCCAAGCTTGCTACGAAGTTGCGAATAACGGCGGGATCATAAACGCCTGTTTGGGGATTAGCAAAAAGTTGCGAGATAACGGGCGAGATGTATTGACCTGTACACATATCAACGCTCTCGTCATCACCTACGGTCAGACCGAGTTTCTCGAAACCGGGTGCATAAGCGTTTTTGATGATAAGATTACGCCACAAATCCTCGCGAACATAATTTACTTGCTCTTGCGAAAGCGAAGGAAGGTTGTAAAGGTTTTGAAGTACCTCTGCGTTGTTCTCGGCCTCAACAAGGAACTCTTGGTAGTTGATGTGAGTGCCATTGATGGTACCGATACGCATTCTCTTCGAGTCAAAACCACTGCCCAACGACGAAAGGTCGCCCAAAAGGAAGGCTACCAATGCGATGGCAATTACAGTGATAAGGAGGACGCCTCCTTTGGTTCTCAATGTGTTTAATGTTGCCATTTTTCTATAATTTTATTGTTTTTGTTTCTTCATTTTTGCGAAGTCTTTGCCCCGCGCAAAATAGACGACAAATATAGTAAATTTCCGCGACTTTAATGCGTTACGGACAAATATTTTCAACTAACCTTACGAACTCGGGCCAATAAAACCCTCGATGAGGTACTTTTTACGATATTTATGCTCAAAACAGGGCTCTCAATCTTCTGTCCCGTGCGGGGTATTCCGCCATTCAGGAAAATGGCATAACCCGCCAAAGTGTCATACTCATCACTCTCGGGAATACCAAATCCATATTTCTCGTTCAAGTAATCTACTTCGAGGCGACACGACAGCAGATACTCGCCTTCGGGCAACTCCTTCTCGATTAGGTCTTGCGAATCGTGCTCGTCCTCAATCTCGCCAAAAATCTCCTCCAACAAGTCCTCCAACGAGATTATGCCGGCCGTTGCTCCAAACTCATCGAGCACGACAGCAACCGAACTACGACGTTTGGTAAATTGCGCCATAAGGCCCTGTGCCGGCATCGACTCCGGAACATAGTCCACCGGAATCATAACCTCGCGTATCGTTTCGCGCTTCACAAACAGGCTCTTAATATGCACATAGCCGACGATATTATCAATCGAGCCACTCCACACGAAGATACGCGAAAATTTGCTCTGTTCGAATTTACCACGCAGCACCGAGATACTTTCGGCTATTGACACAGCCTCGATATCGACCCTCGGCACCATACAGTCGCGCACACTCAAATCGGGGAAATCGAGCACATTTTGGAACAGTTTTATCTCGTTCTCCTCCTCGACATCCTCGGCGGCAGCATTATCTTCGACAATGTCTTCGAGGTCTTGGCGAGCAAACATCTTTATCGGGCTCTTCTCGACCTTGCCTCCGAACAGGCGCATAAAACCTATTGATATCCATGTAGTAATCTTGGCGATGGGATACAAAAGCACATAAAATACAAATGCCAACCAAGCAAGATTACGCAGATAGAAATTGGGGCTACGAAGTACCAATGCCTTCGGGATAAACTCCGCTACAAAGATTACAACCAGCGTTGCAAGCAGTGTTTCAACCAACATCGAAGAGGATTGTGCCAAATGGAAATACAACTTCGACACAAACAGTGAATAGACAACAAGTGTAATATTGTTGCCCACCAACATTGTTGTTATATATTGGCTGCTATTGCGGATAAAGACGCCTGCACAAAAGTTCAGTACGGGCGATTGTTTGCGGTCCAATTCCAAACGCAAACGGTTGGAACTGATAAACGCACTTTCCATACCCGAAAAGAACGCTGACAACATCAACATCGACACTATGACTGCAATATACACTACCATAATATTACTTTTTGCCCTCCTCTGTTGCGGTTGAATCGGGTTCTTCGGTGACTTCGGTATCGACTGTCAATTTACCCGTAAACTTACGGAACGACCACTTTTCGAATCGGTCATCAGACTCAAAGCCCTCGCCGATAAAGACATCTTGACCCTGAATTACCTTGGAGTCCACATTCGAATAGATGCGGTGTGTCTTCTGATTCCAAAACAGTTGTTGTGTATAGAGAGTCTGTCCCTCGACATTGCGTGCAACGACATTACCCTTGGCCTCCCACAATTCGCGTTTCTCGTAAAAGATGGCATAATCGGCTATAAGGTACGAAGCCTCCAAACCCGTAGAGTCATCGTAGGTGGTAATTTCCACGCCTTTACGAAACTCCATATATGGCTCTTTGGCAAACTCGTAACGCTCCATAAGCGGTGTGGTAAACACATAATCGCATTTACCCTCGGCCGTTTGGACGATTGTCAGCGAGTCGCTCTGTTGTGTAAGTAGGGTCTCTTTATTGACCTCTTTGGTATTCTCCGCCGAACACGAATATAGCAAGATAGCACTCCCCATTACGAGAAGTGCTACCAGATGCTTAAAATATTTCTGAGTACTATTCAAAATTGCCTACGCAAATTACTTACGGGGACGAACAATGGTGCCGGCGTTAATCCAACCGCATTTAACGGTGTAAGATTGACCCTCGCTCAAACCATTGAAGAAGCACTCCTCGTTCGAGGGGAAGTGTGCACGATAGGTTGCAATTTGCGAATCAATCGACGATACTTGTGCTTGGTCGTCAGCGAACAATGCGCGAGCCTTGCCCAAAACGTCGGTTACAACCCAATAAACTGCTTGGCCCGAGATACCGCTGCAATTTGACGCACTCGACACATAAGCCTGAGCCAGCATCAAGTATGCATAACCGTTCTCGGCATTCAATGCGATAGCCTCACGAGCAGCAGCACCGGCTGCCGAAGCGCGGTTTGCGCCAAGCTCCGAAGCAGCAACACGAACATAGAGGTTTGCTTTGGCATTGGGGTCGGTCTCGGTTGCCAACGACTCATTGAGGTATTTCAATGCGCGGTCATACTCCTTGCGGTTCTCGAAAATCGAAGCCAAACGGATTGCGATATCAGCCGAAGGTGCAAGAGCGTAGTTCTTCTCGGCAATCGAGATAAACAAGTCGCCGGTACAACCTGCACGCGACATCAATGCGTATGCTTTGCCAATCATCTCGGCGTCATCGGGATTAGCTGCAAATTTATCTTTGTACATAGCTTCGAGGTTATCGCAGTTAGCAGCACCACTGCTTGCGAACAAAGCCTCAAACGAATCTTTCTCCTCTTGGGGAGCAGCGGCTACGATATTCTCAATTTTGCCATACTCGCTCAACAACAAGTCTGCCTCAATTTCGTCATTCTTGTAGTCCTCAACCAACTCATTGAAGAAGTTGAGTGCAAATGCCGAAGGCACCTCGTAGTTATTCTCGGCCATCGCTTTGAGGTAGTAGTTACGGATACCCTCGCTATCGGCAGCACGGAATTTAGCATACTCGGTAGCCATAATTTGAGTAGTGTAACCTGCGCCCATATCGCGACCTTTGTTTTGGTAGTCAGCGAAATTCTCGCAACGCAACTCGTAGAGGTGCATCAACGAATCCACATAAGCGTTCTTAACATCAAGCGAAGTAGCGCGTTGGATTTTGTTCTTGTAAATCATCGCACCACGAATGTAGAGGTTTACGGTAGCTTTGGGAGCCTTCTCCAACAAAACATTCAATTGTTTGAGCGCGTTGTCATAATCCTTGGTAGTTACATAGTCGTTGAAACTGTTCAAGGTCATAACATTCTCTTTACGCTCTTCGGGAGAGTTACCATAACGGGGGTCCTCCAAATAAGCCTGAGCCGATGCAGAAGAAACGGCTACAACAGCGGCTACAACCGCTACAATGTTTTTAATTGAGTTGATTTTCATATCTTTTTTACTTGTTATTTTTCTTGTCTTACAATCGTTTGACCCTGCAAATTTATTATTTAAATTTCTTTTTCACAAACCAATAGTCAAAATCACCACCAAAGAACATCACTCCGATTGATAGTTTAACGTAATTTTCTTTGATTAAATTGTGTTGGAGTGTTCCTCGCCAGCAATATTCCAATGCCAAATTGAGGTTCGAAATCTTCATTGTCTTGAATGGCACCTCGACACCAATCGACACCGCCTTCTCGGTCATATTAAATCCATTCTTAACCAGATAGGTATCGCCATAACGGAAACCGGCCTTATAGGTCAAGCGTTTCAACGGGTTACGGACATCAAAACGTGCAGGAGTATAAAGAGCTCCGATGCGGATTGTATGGGTATCGCGGTATGACACATTGTTTGCAACATCAACGCCATTCACACCCCAATTTGCCCACTCATAATCGACACCGACGCTCCACGTTTGGCGATGGAAGAACAAACCTGCACTAACACTTTGAGGCAGGCGGAAGTTCGACGAAGGGCTCTCGAAGCGCACCGAGTCACCAAAGACATTACCCGAAGGGATATAGTCGATTGTTTGAGCTTTGAGTCTGCAACCCATATTGTAGGTAGCACCCAAAGTCAGCATATTATCCTCGTTCGAGATGATATTCCATTGAAAACCAAAGTTTCCGCTAAATCGGTTAATACGCTCGCTGGCCGTAGCCGACAGGTTGCTATACTCGCCATTACCCGTAAACGAAGTGATGGTTGCGCTATATCTGCGGTCGATGGTTCCGTGATAGAAAATTGCCTCGGCACCAATCGAGAAGTTTTTGAAAGGCTCCCAGCCGACGCCCAACTTCATTTGGGTAATGTTACCCTCGCCTGTATATTCATACAGCACCGAGCCCAAATCGGCCATCACATCGTCCGAAGTATCATAACGACGAGTTTTATATCCAACCGAGCTATACGGTTTGGCACTAAATCCCAAGCCCAACTTCTTGGTCAGGGGCAACAGCAACGACACATTACTGAAATTGAACGAGTTATCCGAGCTCTTCATCTTCTGTCCTGCGTCATTGTATTGGCGGCTATACACATTCGAGCCCGTAATACCCACCTCGAACAGCATCGAGTTGCGACCAATAGCACTGAACGCTGCGGGGTTTACAAGGTTGGTTTTCATATAGCTACGAAAACCGACGCTCGCACCTGCCATACCGTCAAACGAAGTTCCGTTCGACATCGACAGATTACCAACGCCATAAAAGGTATAGGGAGAGAAAGCATTAAGACTTCCCTCCTGCGCCCAAACGCCGACGCTCGAAAGCAGTATCGCCAACAGCGAGAGCGTGTATCTAATTTTTCGCATTATACTCCAAAATCGTGTTTAGTCCGAAGACCACCAAATCTCCGGTTGCAAATATCGCATTTTTCATACGTTTGGCAAAATAATTGGCATCGCCTCCCGTAAAAATTATCTTCAAATCGTCGTAACGCGCAGCAGCGTTGGCGATATAACTCTCCAACTCATAGACAATACCCGTAACTACACCGCTTTGGATTGCAGTTGTGGTGTCATTACCAAACGAAGCAACCTCATCGGGTTTGGCAAGCAAAGGCAGTTTGGCTGTATATTCGTGCAACGCACGAAAACGGCCCGCTGCACCCAATGTGATATTACCGCCAAGAAACTCGCCCGACGCATTGACGATGTCAATCGTAATGGCCGTTCCCAAATCGACAACCAAAATATTACAACCCGGATAGATTGTTGTTGCTGCCACAGCAGCAGCCAAGCGGTCGATACCGAGTGTTTTGGGTGTCGCATAGAGGTTTTTGATAGGCACCTTGGTACGATAGGTTACTCGCAGATACTCCTTGGTATGCTCTTCGAGGTAACGTTCCACCTCTTCGGGCACATCTGCCACCGAAGCCAACACAGCCTTGGTCGGTTTAACTCCGTTGCGATGGAAAATATCCTCCAAAAAATCGATGGTGAGTTGTTCGGTGCGAACTGTCTCGACAATCTGGCCGCCATCAAAGAGCGCCACTTTGGTCAGACTATTGCCTATGTCTATTGCAAGATTCATAGTATTTTATTGAGCTGTGACACCGCTCATCGTTCGCTCTACCCCATCGGCAAATTCGCGGATAGTGGTCAGCAAGCGGAACGCCTCGCCAATGTCTTTAACATTTCTAACTAACAAATTTAAGCGATTATTGTTTTGTCGCAATGCAAATTTATCACTTTTTGTCATAATAAACTGCAAAATCGCATTAAAAACAGCACTTTTAAAGTACGGAGACTCCTTTTCGCCCACAAAGTAGAGTATCATCAAGCCATTTTTAATCTTGGCACGCTCGACTCCGAGCGCGATACAAGCCTTGCGGACACGTACCACATCAAGCAATTCGCATACCTCGTCGGGCATACGACCAAAGCGGTCTTCGAGTTCCATAGCAAACTCTTGGAGTTGCTGCTCGGTCGAAAGGCTGTCGAGTTGGCGATAGAGGCGCAATTTCTCGGCACTTTGACCGATATAACTATCGGGCAAACCTGCGGGGCGATCGGTTTCGATGGTACAATCATCGACCCAACGAGCCTCATCACTACCCGGAGCGACAAGCCTTTCGGCACCCTCATATCCCTCGCTGCGAAGTTCTGCAACCGCCTCTGCCAAAATCTTTTGGTAGGTTTCAAAACCGATATTCGCAATAAATCCGCTCTGCTCGGCACCAAACAGGTTACCTGCACCACGAATATCCAAATCCTGCATGGCAATATTAAATCCCGAGCCCAAATCCGAGAACTCCTCGATTGCGCGCAGACGGCGACGACTATCCCCTTTGAGCAGCTCATCGGGGGGCGAGAGCAGATAGCAATAAGCCTTACGATTGGAACGGCCAACACGACCTCGAAGTTGGTGAAGGTCGCTCAATCCGAAGTTTTGTGCGCCATCGATGATTATGGTATTGGCATTGGGTATATCAATTCCGTTCTCGACAATACTTGTTGCCACCAGCACGTCGTACTCGCCATAGATAAAGTCCATAATGACGCTCTCGACCTTATCGGCGGGCATTTGTCCGTGCGCCACGCACACTCTCACACCGCCACACAACTCCCTAATCTTGCCGGCCACAACCTCGATATCCTCAACCCGATTGTGTATAAAATAGACCTGACCGCCACGAGCCATCTCGTTTGCAACGGCCTCCTCGACAATCTCATCACTCCAAACGTGCGACTCGGTAACAATCGGTTGGCGGTTAGGTGGCGGGGTGCTTATGATAGACAAGTCACGCGAGCCCATAAGCGAGAATTGCAGTGTACGAGGTATGGGGGTCGCCGTAAGAGTCAGTGTATCGACATTGCTTTTGAGTTGGCGCAGTTTCTCCTTGCTCGACACACCAAACTTCTGCTCCTCGTCGATAATGAGAAGGCCGAGGTCGTGGAATTTCACGCTCTTACCCAATATCTTATGCGTTCCGATAAGAATATCTATTTTGCCCGCTTCGACATCAGCCAACACTTGACGCGTTTCGGCTGCGCTCTTTGTTCGGCTCAAATGTTCGATACGCACAGGCATACCCTTCAATCGTTCGCAGAAAGTGCGGTAGTGTTGCAGTGACAGAATGGTTGTCGGCACCAGCACCGCCACCTGTTTGGAGTCACACACCGCCTTAAAAGCAGCACGAACAGCCACCTCGGTTTTACCAAAGCCGACATCGCCACAAACCAAGCGATCCATCGGCTCATCGGACTCCATATCTCGTTTGACCGCCTCCATTGCTTTGTATTGGTCGGGAGTCTCTTCGTATCGGAACGATGCTTCGAGTTCGTGCATCAAATAGTTATCCGGTGCAAAGGCATATCCCCCTTCGGCCTTTCGTTTGGCATATAGTGCAATCAACTCGCGGGCAATATCCTTAACCGCTTTTTTGGTTGCTGTTTTGAGTTTTTGCCAAGCACCCGAGCCAAGTTTATAAATCTTGGGAGGCGTTGCATCGGCACTCTTATATTTCGAAATTCGGTGCAGATTGTGAACGCCCACAAACAGCACATCGCCATCCTTGTAAACCAACTTAACGTAGTCAGTCGGGCGACCCGAATCGTTGCTTTGTACCATACCGCCAAACACACCCACTCCGTGATCGACATGCACAACATAGTCTCCCAATTTGAGTTCATTGAGTTCGGCGACCGTCATCGATTGGTCGTGTTTAATCTCGCCACGAAGTTTATAGCGGTGGTAGCGTTCGAATATCTGGTGGTCGGTAAAGTAACGTATGCGTCCTGCCACATCAATAAAACCCTCGTGCAGAGTGACATACAGCGGCTCGAAGTGTACTTCGCGACGTTGTTGCCACAGCACATTTTGCAGGCGTTCGATTTGCGCCTTATTCTCCGACATTATGTAGGTTTGATAGCCCTCGCCCTCAGCCCCTTCGATATCCGACGCCAGCATCTCGAACTGCTTATTGAATTGAGGTTGCGGTGCGGTAAACATATCTATTCGCACCTCGGCTGGGCGGCGGACAGACTCGCCACGAATAATCATTCTACACTCTGCGCTCTCCTCCAAAAAGGCTTTGGCGCTCGTCACAAGCGTATCAATCTCGGACGGCTCGTCCATTTCGGCAAGCATCTTCACACGAATATCGTCCAACTCGGCAAGCACTCTATCGAGGCCGTCAATCCACCACGTAGCCTCGCCTACAAACGACGCTAACGAAACACGACCCTCATCTGCCGATGTATTTGCCACGACCATTGCGCTATCGGTACGCTCGACGGTAAGTTGCGACGAAATATCGAAAAAACGAATCGAATCAACCTCATCATCGAAAAAGTCCAAACGATAGGGTCGGTTTTCGGAGTACGAGAATATATCGACAATACCGCCTCGAATCGAATACTGGCCTGGCTCATACACAAAAGGCATACGCTCGAAGCCCAACTCCATAAGACTCTCTTCGAGTCGTCCCATAGGCACTCTCTCGCCCTTGCGTATGGTCATTGTGCGGGCCGACAGTCCCTCGCGGGCAGGCACCTTCTCACACAACGCCTCGGGATAGGTACACAACACCACCCGACCCTTACGCGTCATCTTTGTCAGAGCGTTCATCGCCGCAGTTCGTTGCACGATACCCGAATCGTCGGGTTTACCAAATCGTATCGAGCGTTTATATCCCGTCGGGAAAAACAGCACCTCTTCCGCAGGAAGCAGAGCCGATAGGTCGTTATAGAGGTATGCCGCAGAGTCCCTATCGGGCAAGACAAACAGGTGTGCACCCGTCGCTCCACGCACTATTGATGCGGCATATACAGCAAAAGCAGAGCCTGCCAATCGAGTAATTTCGATTGTGGTTCTGCTTTTATACGCCTTTCGCAGTGCGGCATAGGGTTTACCGCCCTCTATATTGGCAAATATTTTCTCTTGTGGACTCACCCTCTACGCCTTGCTCTCTATTTATCAGCCTATCTCGCGGCCTTTCTTATCGTAAAATTTGGTCTCGGCGATACCTATACTCTGGTCTATAAACAGTTTGATACGACATTTGTAACGCCACTGCCAGCGACGGCGAATAGACCAAAAGCCCTGCGACAAGTAGCTCGAAATGTAGGGGCTGACATGCAACTCCAAATATTTCAAGCCTTTATCTTGTGCATAGTACGACACCTTATTCTCCAACTGTTCGTCCATCATAATTGTCGGAGTAACCGTACCCGTACCATTGCAATAGGGGCATACCTCGGCAGCCTCGGCGATTGCTTCGGGGCGTACTCGTTGGCGGGTAATCTGCATCAGACCAAACTTGGTAAGAGGCAGAATGGTATGTTTGGCGCGGTCACGAGCCATCAGTTGGGTCATCGTATCCAACAACTTCTGGCGATTCTCGGCCTTATGCAAATCTATAAAGTCGATTATCACGATACCGCCCATATCACGCAGACGGAGTTGGCGTGCTACCTCCGCAGCCGCAGCCATATTGACCTCCATTGCTGTATGCTCCTGGTCATTCTCGGCCTTGGTGCGGTTACCGCTATTGACATCTATCACGTGCATCGCCTCGGTATGCTCGATGATAAGGTAGGCACCTTTTTTGAGCGACACATACTTGGCAAACAGACTCTTAATCTGGCGCGAGATGTCGAAATTATCGAAAATGGGTACAGTACCCTTATATTGTTTTACGATACGGCTCTTCTCGGGAGCGATTATCTTGATATACTCCTTAATCTGGTCGTAAGTAGCCTTATCATCGACGTGAATTGCACTAAATTCTCCGTTAAGTTGGTCACGAATCATGGTGCTGGCACGATTCATCTCCTCGCGCAACAGCTTGGGAGGCTCATCAGAGCGCACCTTTTGAAGCGCCGACTCCCACTTCTTTACCAACTCAATTATATCTTGTTCAATCTCCTCCTCGCCTTTACCGACTGCCGCCGTACGAATAATAACTCCATAGTTGGGAGGGAGCACCTCATCGACAATTCGTTTGAGTCGTTTGCGCTCACTATTCTGGCGGATTTTTTGCGAAATGGATACCTTGGTGCTCAATGGAATCAACACTACGTTGCGTCCTGCCAATGAGATATCCGAAGTCAGGCGGGGGCCCTTGGTCGAGATAGCCTCTTTGGCAACCTGCACCATAATAGGATCTCCTACGTTGATGTGGTCTGCCAACTTGCCCACCTTATCAATCGAGGGCAACATTTTGAGGTTCTCGAAGCGTGACACACGTTTGCCCGAAGACAACGCGCCCACGTATTTGTGCAATGTGTCGAACTGGGGACCGAGGTCGAGAAAGTGAATAAAAGCGTCTTTCTCGTGGCCGACATTGACGAAGGCCGCATTAAGTCCCGGCATAATCTTACGAACCCGACCAAGATAGATGTCGCCCACAGCGAATCCTCCCTGACTCTTCTCTTTGCTTAACTCGACGAGTACTTTATCCTCGGCAAGCGCTATGGTCACTTCGGTCGGAGATACGTTAATTATCAGTTCCTTACTCATTTGATGAAATGTTATAAAATAGATAAAGCCAAAGTGTCACTTTATCACACCTCGGCTTTATCTATGCATCACGACATAACGGACACCACTACTTGTTCTTTTTGTGACGATTCTTACGAAGACGTTTTTTACGTTTGTGGGTAGCCATTTTATGACCTTTTCTTTTCTTTCCGTTTGGCATAGTTGTATAATTTTAAGAGGTTAAACTATTTTACCTTTGCAACGAAGCTCTTTGCGGGCTTGAATGCAGGGATATTGTGCTCGGGAATGGTAATGGTAGTGTTTTTGAGAATGTCACGAGCAACTTTCTCGGCACGTTTTTTCACGATGAAGCTACCAAAGCCACGCAAATACACGTTCTCGTGTTGGATAAGCGAACCTTTAACGCTCTCCATAAACGCCTCGATGATGTCTTGTACGAGGACCTTCTCAACGCCTGTATTTTTGGCGATTTCGTTTACGATATCAGCTTTTGTCATATCTGTATAATTGTTTAAGTTTTCTAAAATTTTCGCAAAATGCTCGGCAAATATACGCTTTTATTCAACATTTTACAACTTGCGCCCCGTTTTTTTTGACTTTTTTGCATTTTTAGATTTTAACCACTCACAAAAACGCCACATAAGCGTTTGCAAAAATCGACCCAAAATCAGTTCAACCTTTTTTTTTGCAGGGCTGTCGAAACATTTTTCACTATTTTTGCGTTTACCCCATAAAACATTATCTTTGTAGAACAAAACACGGGATTATGAGCAACGGAAAAATTCTATGGGTGGACGACGAAATCGAACTACTCAAACCACACATATTATTTTTAAAGAACAAAGAGTACGAAGTTACCACCTGCAACAACGGTTACGACGCTGTGGAGATGGTAGCAAGCACCCCTTTTGACCTTGTTATATTAGACGAGATGATGCCCGGTATGACAGGACTCGAAACACTCCCACGCATCAAAGACGCCAAGCCCAATCTTCCGGTGGTGATGGTCACCAAGAGCGAGGAGGAGAGCATTATGGACAAGGCCATCGGCTCCAAGATTGCCGACTACATAATAAAGCCCGTCAATCCCAATCAGGTACTGCTGTCGGTCAAAAAGAATATACATCGCCGCCAACTCGTCAGCCAACAAAGCACGGCAGACTATCGTGCCGAGTTTGGTAAAATTGCTGTTTCACTTGGCGACGCACGCTCGTTTGATGAGTGGTGCAACATCTATCGCAAACTCATAAATTGGGAGATTGAGCTGACCGACTCCGACGATTCGAGCATTAAGGAGATTTTGGAGTATCAGAAGAACGAGGCCAATGTCGAGTTCGGCAAGTTCATAAAGCGCAACTATGCAACTTGGATTAACTCGCGCGACAAATCGGCTCCCACGATGTCGCATACGCTGATGCGCGACAAGATTTTTCCTGTGGTAGATAACTCCTCGAAAACCACTCTTATACTGATTGACAACTTCCGTTACGACCAATGGCGTTGTATCGGAGGTATGCTATCGGATTGGTACGACACCGCCAACGAGGAGTTGTATTGCTCCATTCTGCCCACCGCAACACAATATGCCCGAAACGCAATCTTCGCAGGTCTTACTCCCCTATCCATCGACAAACTGATGCCAAACAGGTGGCTCAACGACAACGAGGAGGGTGGTAAAAATCTCTACGAGGAGGAGTTTTTCCGCCGACTGCTGCAAAGTTCGGGACACGGCACCTTAAACGCCACCTTCGACAAATTGGTGCGCCCCGAAGCAGGCCGCAAACTCATCGACAACATTCAGCACATCTATGATGCGGACTTTTCGATTATCGTATATAACTTCCTCGACATCTTGTCGCACGCGCGTACCGAGACCGAAATCATACGGGAATTAACCGACTCCGAGGCTTCGTTCCGCTCTCTGACAGCTTCGTGGTTCGAGCATAGCGAGTTGTTCACCCTGCTCAAAATGTTGGCGCAAAAGGGTCACACCGTAATCATCACATCGGATCACGGAACAATCCGCGTCGATAATCCCATTAAGATTGTCGGCGACCGCGACACCTCGTCGAATCTGCGTTACAAGACAGGCCGCAGTTTGAATGGCTACAACCCCAAAGCCGTCTATGAGGTTACCAAACCCGAGGAGGTGCAACTGCCACGAGGCAACATCTCTTCGACCTATGTATTTGCCACCTCGCGCGACTTCTTTGTCTATTCCAACAACGCAAATCAATTCACGCGCTACTATCGTGAGACATTCCAACACGGAGGTATCTCGATGGAGGAGATGATGGTGCCATACATAGTGCTCAAACCCAAGAAATAACAAAACCCACACATACGACACAATGAAATCATTTGAGATACACTCGCTTGGCGAGTTGGACAAAGCGGCGGAGTTTTTCTGCGACAACCTCGGCGACCATCGCATCGTCGCACTATATGGTCCTATGGGTGCCGGCAAAACGACACTTGTAACTGCCATTGCTCGCCACTTGGGATCGAGCGACAATGTCACAAGCCCCACCTTTGCCATTGTTAATAGTTACGACACCGATTCGGGAGGGATTATCTATCACTTCGATTTCTACCGACTTAATCGTCCCGAAGAGGCTTTCGACATTGGCTACGAGGAGTATTTTTTCAGCGGAGAATTATGCCTTATCGAGTGGCCCGAGAAGATTGAGCCCCTGCTACCCGAAGAGACCCTCAAAGTACACATAAGTGTCACG
Organism: Rikenellaceae bacterium; assembly: GCA_015060105.1. Taxonomy (GTDB): domain Bacteria; phylum Bacteroidota; class Bacteroidia; order Bacteroidales; family Rikenellaceae; genus UBA940. Next base: position 61,439 of record SUZD01000001.1, read on the forward strand.
GGCGATAATTCAAGGCTATTATCAATCGACACAGAATAAAAAAATGGCGTGTCCCAAAACTTGTTGGACACGCCATTTTTCTACTTTTCGAGATTATATATATGATAGGGATAAACCCACACATCCGGGACAATCTCGTCAATCTCTCGTTTCAAACGGATTGCATCACTCTCGTCGGTGAAGCGACCAACGGTTACCCAGAAACGCGCGCGGCCAGGGATAAACTTATAGGTCGAAGTATAGCCCTCCTCGGCCATACGAGCAATCATTCTATCGGCATTAGCCTCGACATCAAACACACCCACGATAACGTGATAGCCACTTTGGTCACCCTCGGCAGATTGAGCTCCCAAAGGATTATCAACAACAGGGTCGTGCGACACCTCGGTCGAATCAGCCTTTTGCACCATCTCGGTTTCACAACCCCAGATGCGAACTTTCACAACGTCCCAATAGGCGTACGTCCACCAAGCACCGATACCGACTGCAACCAGCAGCAATATCCACAACCATTTGACAGGTGCTTTATGACGACGCTCGGGGGCTGTCGGATTGAGTTTCGCTTCAAACGTTGCATCGACGCTCAACACGCCTGCCAAAACAACACCCACACCCTCAATTACTACACCTTCGGGCTTCGACGCCGATGCCTTCCACTCCTCGAAAAGGATTGCGGCTTGCTCTTTGCCGACACCTCCAACTTCGGCAATCAAATCAACAACCGATACAGCTGTTGCATCTTGTGCCACACACACCAATTCGCTTGACGGGGGCAACATATTACCTTTTTCGTCCTTACGGGCGGGGGTTGATACTACTTTAAGCACTCCGACCTCGGGGATTTCTACAACCTTACGAGCGGACAATGCATTATAAATAATCTTATCTACGGTAGCCATAACTATCTCTTTTTGGCGTTAGACACTTTCGGTTTTTCGGTTGGAACGGGTACATATTTTTTGAATCGTTCGGTATAGGACAAGGCGATACAAGCTGCACCCAACAATATAAACGGGATACTCAACCATTGGCCCATCAACAAATCCATTCCCTCTTCCCACGACTCTTGCACCTGCTTGATATACTCAATAATGAAGCGCGAAAGAAATATTCCGATAAGACCTACGCCAAACAACATTCCCGGGTGGCGACGGCCTTGGTCGAACTTATAGTACATTACGGCCAACACTACAAATGTCAGGATATAGCACAACGCCTCGTAAATCTGAGTTGGGTGCATCGGCACGGTTTCGCCCGTACGCACAAAGATAAAGCCCCAAGGAAGGTCGGTCGGAGTGCCATATATCTCGGAGTTCATAAGGTTTCCGAAGCGCACAAACGAGCCGCCTATCGAGGCTGCAATAACAATACGGTCAAGACCCCATACATAGGGCATCTTATTCTTACGGGCAAAGAGCCACAAGCCTACCAACATACCGAGTGCTGCACCGTGACTTGCCATACCGCCCTCGTGAATGTAGAGTATTTTGAGCGGATTGGCCATAGTAGCCGCAAAGTCATAGAAAAGGCAGTGACCCAGGCGAGAACCGATAATGGTTCCGAGCGACACATACCAAAAAGCCGAATCGGCTATCTTCTCGGACAGACCCTCACGACGGCAGAACTGTGTAAACAACCAGGCACCAAGTCCGATTGCCAATGCCCAACTCAAACCATAATAGCGTACGCCCCTACCAAAAATTGTAAACATTACAGGATCAACGTCCCATGTTATTGCAAGTGTATCAAACATATCTCCTCCGCCTATTTATTGTAATGTTTCATCAGTCGGGCGATATACTTGCCGACGATATCGAACTCCAAATTAACACGAGTACCCACTTTGATATTATGGAAATTGGTATGCTCGTAGGTATAAGGGATTATTGCAACTCGGAACGAGCCTTCGCACGAGTCGCACACCGTAAGGCTGACGCCATTGACCGTTATAGAGCCTTTCTCGACGGTTACATTGTCACCCGTCTGCTCGTACTCGAATTTGAAATACCAACTGCCATCGGCGTCCTCGACATCGACACACACTGCGGTTTGGTCAACGTGTCCTTGTACAATGTGTCCGTCCAGCAACGCATCGGGGCGCATACTACGCTCCAAATTGACCTCGTCACCCACTTGCAACTCGCCAAGATTGCTCTTGATGAGTGTTTCGTGCATTGCGGTTACAGTATAGCGATTACCCTCCAAAGCCACAACCGTAAGGCATACGCCATTGTGAGCAACGCTTTGGTCTATTTTAAGTTGGTCGGCAAAGGGAGCCTCCAACGTAAAGTGCTTATTTTGTCTATCGGTACGAATCTCAACCACGCGAGCCGTACACTCTACTATTCCCGAAAACATAAAATCTCAACTACTTAATTAAAATTTACGCGAGCCCACAACGCCCACAAGTCGATATATCGAGCCTACGCTCTCACGCGGAATCTCGAAACTCTCGCGTCCTTGGCTTGCCGACGCCTCCAAACGCAACATCTCGTCATTGGAGCCTTGACGTACACGACGCAAAACTACAAATCTTTCGCTTACCACCAAATATATCTCGCCAGGGAGTACTCCGTCAAGCTCGGTCTTTTTGAGCACGACAATCGAGCCCGCCTCAATATCGTCGGACATCGCACGGCCATAATATACCGCTGCAAAATCGCAACCGTCGAACATAGGCAGCATAATCTCGCCTGCGGGCTCCGACTCATTGAGTCGCAACACGCACTCCTCTACATCGCTATCAAAAAACGGAACGCGACTTATTTTCAGAATCAATCCATCCAACAACATTTGACCCTCTCCTGCCATTATCCAACCTTTACTGATTTGCGGATAGCGGCGACATATAGTTTCGGCAAGGTCACGGCTGATACCGTTATTACCTCGCTTGATTTGATACAGGGTTTCGGAACGAGAAAGACCAATTTCGCGGCCAAACGAATTGACCGACAATCCTGCCCACTTAACGACTTGTTCCAATCGTTGCCATTCTGTCAACATATCTTTGTTCGTGTTTAAAAAATTTATACCTTTGCATCAGAAGTTACGGCCCCGTAGTTCAATGGATAGAATGCAAGATTCCGGTTCCTGTGATATGGGTTCGATTCCCGTCGGGGCTACTTTCGCAGTTTACTTCTGCTCACAAATATAGCAATTATAATTTAAAGTACAAAGTTTCTGCAAAAATCTTGCAATTTTACAGACACTGTACCATAGTTTTTTTTTTAGGCAACGCCCGATATGATTGACCAGCTTACAATAGACCGTATTTTTGCGGCTGCCGACATTGTCGATGTGGTTAGTGATTTTGTACCCCTCCGCAGGCAGGGTGCAAACTATCAGGCGTGCTGTCCGTTCCACTCCGAGAAGACCCCATCGTTCGTGGTTTCGCCTTCGAAGGGTGTATTTAAGTGTTTCGGCTGCGGCAAGGGTGGCAACGCTGTAACATTCGTAATGGAACACGAGAGTATGAGCTATGTCGATGCTCTCAAATATCTCGGACGCAAATACAATATCGAAGTACACGAAAAGGAGCGAACTCCCGAAGAGATTAGACAAAATGACAACCGCGAGAGTATGATGGTACTCAACGGTTGGGCTGCCGACTATTTTCACAAGGCTCTGACCAAATCGCAGGAGGGTCGCAACGTTGGTTTGACCTATTTCCGAGAGCGCGGATTTACCGACGCAACCATCGAAAAATTCGGTCTGGGATACTCTCCGGGCGGTTATAACACCTTCTCGAAAGCTGCGCTCGAAGCGGGTTTCAAAGAGGAGTTCCTAACGGGTACAGGACTTGCCTACAAGCGCGATGACGGTAAGTTGATAGACCGTTTTGCCGAGCGCGTGATGTTCCCCATTCACACCGTCAGCGGTCGTGTGCTTGCATTCGGAGGACGAACTCTCAAAACCGAAAAAACAATAGCAAAATACAAGAACTCGCCCGAGAGTGAAATCTACCAAAAGAAGATGACGCTCTATGGTCTGTTCTTTGCCAAGAAAGCCATATCGCAACTCAAATGCGCCATTTTGGTCGAGGGTTACACCGATGTAATCTCGATGCATCAGGCGGGTGTCGAAAATGTGGTTGCATCGTCGGGTACTTCGCTCACTACCGAGCAGGTAAAACTCATCAAACGTTTTACCGAGAATGTTACGGTTATGTATGATGGCGACTCGGCCGGATTGAAAGCCTCTTTGCGCGGTATAGATATGATTCTCAAAGAGGGAATGAATGTCCGTATCGTACAACTTCCCTCCGAGCACGACCCCGACTCGTTTGCAAAGGCACATACTGCCGACGAGGTACAAGATTACATACGAACACACGAGGAAGATTTCATCACTTTCAAGTGCAAATTATTGATGGCCGACAGCCAAGGCGATGTTGCTGCACGAGCCGATGTCATTCGTGATGTCGTGGCTTCGATTGCGGTTATTCCCGACGCTATAACCCGCTCGATGTACGCCAAAGAGTGCGGTATGCTGATGGACATCAACGAGAATCTGCTGATTGGCGAAGTAGCCCGCATACGCGCAGGAGTCGATAGTGACAACGAAACACGCGAATTCTTCGAGCGACAACGACAAGCCAAAGCTAGGGAGGCAGCCGAGGCTATCAGTGCCACTCAATCCGACTCGAAGGGTGTATCCATCGGTAGCAGTTTGGAGGAGTTGGAGAAGGAGTTGACTCGCTATCTGCTCAAATACGGACACCTCTCATTCGAGCTGCTCGAAGCGGGCAAGGTGTTTGAAAAAAATATTGCACAGACAATCGTCGGTGTTATGCGAAACGAGATAGGTTTCGAGTTCCAAAACCCGACTTACAAGACGATATACAACTGCTATGTTGAGCAGATGGAGCGCTTGGGCGTTGGAGTCGAAGTACCTCTGTCGCACTTTATCAACCACCCATCGGCCGAGGTGTCGAGCGCGGCTGTCGATTTGCTGACCACCAACGATAACTATGTGCCCAGCAAGTTGTGGGACAAGCACGAGATTGGTATTCAAACCGAGAATGACTTGCTCTCGGAGGCCGTGCCACGCGCCATTGTGCTCTACAAATCAAAGGTTATCGAGTTCATTGCATCGCAACTGCAAGCACAACTTGCCGACCCTAATCTTGATGACGACACCGCTATTTCGCTCACAAAAAAAATTGCCGCACTCAACAAGGAGCGCAGCAATATTGCAAAGCAGGTCAAACGACTTATCCTCTAACCAAGCAGGAGCCTACATCATCAGTATAAGGCTCAATGCCATTACGGCCATTCCGACAATCAAGCCATACATCTCGATATGATTTTCGCCATACTCACGCGCAGCGGGCAGAAGTTCGTCGAGCGAGATGTATATCATAATACCCGCAACGGCAGCCATCACAACGCTCATCGTCACCTCCGACATAATAGGCATCAACAACGCAAAGCCTACCAAAGCGCCAACAGGCTCGGCCAGTCCCGAAGCAAACGAGTACCAAAACGCCTTACGACGACTACCCGTAGCCGCATAAATGGGCACCGACACCGCCACACCCTCGGGGATATTGTGTATCGCAACCGCCAAAGCCACCGCTAAACCCGTTTCCCAAGACTCATATCCCGACATAAAGGTCGCAATACCCTCGGGAAAGTTATGCACGGCAATAGCGAGCGCGGTTATGACACCCATACGCTGCAAACGGTGGTGATTATTCTTATCGGAGAGCTCTTCGAGCGAGTGCAGTTCGTGTGGGTTTTCGACATCGGGCACCAGGCGGTCGATAATCATCGCCAGCAGCAAACCGCCAAACATCGCAACCGCCATATAGGTTGTACCCTGTTGCTCGCCAAACAACTCGACAAGCCCCACACGCGAGTCTGCCAACATCTCGACAAACGAGATATAGAGCATAACGCCCGCCGACAGACCCAGCGCAAACGAAATAAACTTTCGATTGGTGGTGCGTGTCAGCAGGGCCACAAGGCTGCCAACTCCCGTAGCCAAACCCGCGAACAGCGAGAATAGTAATCCATACAGCGCCGCTGTACTCATAGTCACAAGTCGCGTTAATTAACCTTCATTGGCATTTTAACCTCGCTCAAATCGTCGTTCGCTTTGTCGATTTTCGCAGCAAGTTCGGCCTTAAATTTGACAATCTTTTCGCGCAAGGTTGCATCGCCATTGGCCATAATCTGGCAAGCGAGGATAGCCGCATTACGCGCACCGTCCAAAGCAACCGTTGCAACGGGAATACCCGAAGGCATTTGAAGAATCGAAAGGATACTGTCAAGACCCTCGATTGAGTTCGACGAGCGGATAGGCACTCCGATTACGGGAAGAGGGGTCGATGCGGCAATAACTCCGGGGAGATGCGCTGCGCCACCAGCTCCGGCAATGATAACCTCGATACCTCGCTCGGCTGCGGTTGCTGCGAACTCGGCTACACGATCAGGTGTGCGGTGTGCCGATAGGGCCAAAACCTCGTAGGGGACCTCCATCGAATCGAGCAGTTCACATGCGCCCTGCATAACCTTCAAATCCGAGGTACTACCCATAATAACTGTAACTCTTGCTTTCATAAATATTGACTTATTTCGTTATTTATTTTTCAAATCGAAGTATAATTACTAACTTCGCATTGTTAAATGCAAAGTTAACTCTTTTTGACAAATTACCACCATAGAACCGGCAGAATTATGGGACTCAACGCAAAAGCTCGTGTGACGCTACACGACAAGACATTCGAACTAATGATTCCTCACGAGGAACTCGACCGTCATATCGAGGTTATTGCCAAACGCATAAACCAAGACTACAAGGACAGACCCACACCTATTATATTAGGTATTCTCAACGGTTCGTTTATGTTTATGGCCGACTTGATGAAGAAAATCGAGTTCAACTGCGAGATACAATTTGTCAAAGTTGCGTCATACACCGGCACCGATAGTTCGGGATGCGTCAAACAACTAATCGGATTGAATGGCTGTATCGAGGGTCGCGACATTATCATCGTCGAGGATATTGTCGATACGGGTGGAAGTATCGAGCACCTTATGAATCTGCTCAACGAGCACAAAGCAGGAAGCATTGCCGTTGCCACAATGTTCTACAAACCAGAGTCCTACAATAAATCGTACGAAATCAAGTACCCTGCGATGAACATCGGCAACGAGTTTATCGTCGGCTATGGTCTTGACTACGACCAACTCGGACGTAACCTCAAAGATATTTTCGTTATCGTCAATGAATAAGCCCGATTACAAACAAGGACGCTTATTGCCTTTGGTCGAGGAGTTTTATACACTTCAAGGCGAGGGGTATCACACGGGTGTTGCCGCATATTTCATTCGTTTGGGCGGATGCGATGTGGGTTGCCGTTGGTGTGACGCCAAATACACTTGGAACGCCGCAGCACACCCGCTGACCGACACCGACGCCATTGTGGAGCGCGCAGCACAATATCCCGCACGAGCAATTGTCATCACAGGCGGAGAGCCCCTGCTCTACCCTCTGGACTACCTGACCCAGAAGTTGCACGACAAAGGGTTACAGATATTTCTCGAAACATCGGGCTCGCACCCTTGGAGCGGCTCGTTTGATTGGGTGTGCCTTTCGCCCAAAAAGCAGGCTCCTCCCACAAGTGAGGCCTTCGGCAAGGCACACGAACTGAAAGTCATCATCGAGAGTGTCGAAGATTTGAAATGGGCCGAGGAGTGTGCTGCAAAGGTGGGCTGCGAGTGTCTGCTGTACTTGCAACCCGAATGGAGTCGTTTCAGCGACATCATTGGCGCTATTGTAGATTACGCTATGGCCAACCCCAAGTGGAAAGTTTCGATACAAACTCACAAATATATGCACATACCCTAACCGTCTATGAACATTCGTGAGAAAATAAAAGGGCTTTCGACTCGCAACAAAGTCTTGATTAGTATCTTCGCTCTCGTGGGAGTATTGGCTCTCGGTGGCGAGCTTATTGCTATTATGAAGCTTCGTTGGGAGATTGTGCAACTCGAAGAGCGCATCGAGTACTACAAGGAGCGTTTCCAAACCGACAGCACTCTATTGCAGAATCTTCATTCGCCCGAGTTTCTGGAACGCTTTGCCCGCGAGCACTATCACATGCACGCCAAAGGCGAAGAGGTTTATATTATCCGAGAGAAGTAGAAGGGACGCGATAAAGTAGGGATAAAATAAGGAGTTTAAGGTAATTAGGGAGATTAGGGAAGTTAGGGTATTCGTACCCTCCTTAATCTCCCTAAATTCTTTAAATTCCCTAAACTCCTTACTCTCCCTAAACTCCCTAAAACAAAAGAGGTCGCCTTCGAAAGGCGACCTCTAACTTTAACCGTTTAAGGTAGTATTACTCCTCGTAAATCTCCTCAACGGGTTTGATACAACGTACGGCTTGACCGTTACCGTGCCACTCGTTCCAGCGGTGTGCGCTATCGCGGTAGAACGAACCATCTTGCCACATCGACATTGCTTTACCCATGTACTTGGTCCAAGTAGCAGCCTCGGGAGCAATGTTTGCGGGTTGGTTCAAGTGGTAACGACATACACCACCAATCGAGTTCAAGCTATTACCGTTGTAACCCATACGCCAACCAGTTGCGGGGAGGAACATAGGTACAGTACCAGCATCTTTCAAGTACTCGATGTTACGATCTTGCGAACCATCAACAGTAGCGTCAGCAACCAAGTCGCCAGAAGCACCGTCAGTGGTGTTCGAAGTACCGGTGAATACGTTGAAACCGTGTTTCCAGTTAACCGAGAATTGAACAGAGTTGTCGCTATCCCACGACCATGTACCATTGTCATTTTGTTTCTTAGCCCAGGGGTTGAAACCGGTGGTTACACCCTCACCGAAACCATACTCAGTGATAAGGTCAACAGTCTCTTGAACGTTATATTTCCAAGGAGCGTAGCAACCATAGTACGGGCCGATGTTATCACCGTGCGAAGTGATGATGTGGAAGTGGTCAGCACAAGGAACTTGCCATCCGGGAGGACACGGGTCGTAGATAGACTTGCTACCCTCGCTATTGTCGCTCGACGAAGCATTGCCCCACAAGTGGCCCCAGTATGCACTCGAGTTGCAGTTGGGATCGGGCTCACCGTAATCGGTGGGAAGGTTCGACAACCAGCAGTTATCACCATAAGTACCTACACTGTGGAGGTAAACTGTGGGGTGAGCAATAGCCCACTCGTTGGTCTCCCAAAGATCGCCGAAGGGAGGAGTAGTGGTGTAGAAACCAGCCTCTGTGCTCTCCATAACGATCAACTCCTCGGGAAGGTCGATATCCATATCGTGATAGTAGATTACTTGGTTACCACCACCAATCTTACCACCTACGAACGGGTCTTTACGGCCCCACTCATACATCATACCCATAGCAGCGTTCAACTCCTCGTCGGTAGCGTTACCGTTGTTACCCGAGTGAGTTGCACCAAGGTTAAGACCCATGAATGTCGAAGGTTTAGCATAACCGGTTACGTGCTCGTTACCTTCGCCGTCAGCAGTCATACCAATGGGGAAGGTGTTCTCAGCAGCATTTACATCGAAGGGAGTAGCCCAGATGTGCCAGCTCCAAAGGATAGTACCGTCGATATCTTTGATAGCGATACCTGCGTTACCAACCTCGAATGTCTCGATATCGAAGTAAACATAACCTGCGCTATACGATACGTTAGTCAAAAGACCGGTCGACTCTTGAGTTACAGGGTCAACAGCGTTTTTGGTAGACCAAAGCAACGAAGCCGAAGCAATGTTCTCCTCTTTGATAGTGAAGCCCGAAGCAGGAGTCAAAGACTCGTCCTCAAAGCCCTCGCCATCGAGGAACAACGCACCATTACCTTTAACGGTTGCAGGGAATTTGTACGAACCAGCAGCGTGGATAGCGTAGCAGTTTGCAGTCTCCTCCTCGCCAGAGTCAGGGTTAACAGCCAAGTTAGTAGCCATTTGACCTTGTTTAACGGGGATAGTTACAACTACGTCCTCGTAACCTACAATCGAACCGGTGATAGTTACAACAGCCTCACGAGCAGCACCAGTATTCTCGCTAATCGACAACTCGATGTTACCAGCCTCGATATCAGCGCTACCGCTTACCCAGTTAGCATCAGCCGAAATACTTACCGACGAAGCGTTGGTTGCGAAAGGAATATTAACAGTTGTCTCCTCGCTTGCTACAACAACCTCGGTAACGTCCTCAACCTCGAGGAAGCAACCTGCACCACGTTGAGTAACAGCAACCTCTTGTGTTGCAGTACCGCAAGTGAAGGTGATAGTAGCTGTACGCTCGGCAGCCTCGGTATTCTCGCTGAATACTACGAGAGTCTCGGTGGTCGAAACGCTACCCTCAGCAGGGTCAATCGAAATCCACTCAGCCTCCGAAGCAGCTGTCCAAAGGTCGTTAGCCTCAACAGCAAACTCCAACTCTGCATCAACAGCAGGAACGGTAACAGCACCATTCTCCAAACCTACGCAAGTAGCAGTGATTGCATAAGTTTTAGCAGCTTGATTGATAACAACTTTCTTTGCAAGAGCAGCTTGTGCCTCGTCAACGGGTGCAATTACCAAAGTTGCGGTACGCTCCTCGAACAAAGGAGTCTCCTCAACGGTAACAACAACTTTCGACTCGGTAGCCTCGAACGATACCCAATCTTGCTCCTCGCCATCAAATTCAACAGCGAAGGGAAGGTTTGCATAAACGTTGAGCGAGAACTCTTTACCCTCAGCCTCAACAGCGATGGGGTTAGCTACGTAATCCTCGTCGAGTGTGAGCGACAACTCCATACCCATTTGAACTACTTTGATAATAGCCGAAAGGCCTTCGGTGTTGGTTACGGTAATGTTACCGGTACGCTCGCCATCCTTGTTAGCCTTTGCAGTAACACGGATAGTAGATTTGTTCATCTTGGTTGCAGTAAGCCATGCCTTAGCATCAGCATCTACCGAAACAGCGATATCCGAAGTCGATTCAACGTCTACCATTGCTTGTTTCGAAGTAGTTCCGGTGATAACACCGTCATCTTGCACCGAGATCTCAGTAGGTTCAACAGTCAAAACGGGATCTGCGCCACCCTCGGTTCCCTCAGGACCACAAGCCATAGCAAACAAACCCACTGCCATTGCCCAGAAAATCTTTGTAATTTTTGTGCGCATAATACAATGAATTTAGTTAATGAAATGAAATTAGTTAATTGTGTTTACTTTTCGTTTGTTTTATGTCTTTCACAACAAAAACGGCAAAACACCCGTTAAAATGTTGTCAAAACAATATTTAAGCGGCATAATAAGAGGTTTTTCGCCCTCATTACACGCCATATTCAAAGAGCAAATTTATAAAAGATTACGAGAATAAAAAACTTTCGAGGAAAAAAAATATCACTTTTTCTTCCGAGTTCAACTTTTTGCGGTACCAAATAAAAAAAGCTACAAAAGAGAAGCACACTTATTTATATATTTTCGTATATTTGATTTTCAAAACCCGCACAAACTCTAATTTCAAGCAATATGAAAAAGTTATTTTTAGCAATCGCGGCCCTCTTTGTGGCTATGCCGATGTGGGCTGCCGCCGACAAAGTAGCACCCGCACGCGCGCTACTCGAACGTATCGCACCCCAACAAGCCGAGCAATTCTCGCTCGAACTACTCAAAGGCAAAGGAGCTGACCGTTTTGAGCTGTCGAGCAAAGATGGCAAAATCGTAATCGCTGGTAACAACGTAAACAGCATTGCCGTCGGTATCAACTACTATCTGAAATATTACTGCAAAACCGATGTTTCGTGGTATGCCGACGACCCCGTGATTATGCCCGCAACGCTCCCCGCAGTCGAGGGTAAGGTGTCGATTGACGCTCGTTGCGAAAATCGTTTCTTCCTCAACTACTGCACCTATGGTTATACTATGCCGTGGTGGGATTGGAGCGATTGGGAGAGGCTCATCGACTGGATGGCTCTCAACGGTGTGACTATGCCGTTAGCTATCACAGGACAAGAGGCCATCTGGTACAACGTATGGAGTTCGCTCGGAATGACCGACGAGCAGATTCGCGGTTATTTCACAGGCCCTGCGCACCTACCCTGGCACCGTATGTCGAACATCGACGAGTGGCAAGGTCCACTCCCGAAATCGTGGCTCGACGGACAAGCCGAGTTGCAAAAACAGATTGTGGCTCGTGAGCGCGAGTTGGGTATGAAACCCGTTTTGCCCGCATTTGCAGGACACGTTCCCGAGGCTCTCAAAGAGTTGTATCCCGATGCAAAAATTTCGCAGTTGCACCAATGGGGCGGCTTCTCAAAGGATTACGCTTGTTTCTTCCTCGACCCGATGGACCCGCTCTATACCAAAATTCAAAAATTATACCTCAAAGAGCAAACCGCTATGTATGGCACCGACCATATTTACGGTGTAGATATTTTCAACGAACTCGTTCCGCCATCGTGGGAGCCCGACTACCTCGCAGGTGTAGGCAAACGTGTTTACGGCTCGCTCAAAGCGGTGGACAAGAAGGCCGTTTGGTTGCAAATGGGCTGGTTGTTCTACTACATGCGTGCCAACTGGACCAACGAGCGCATCGAGGCTTATCTGACCGCAACTCCGCTCGACAAACAGATTATGCTCGACTATTGGGCAGAGTTTATGGAGGTTTGGCAACTGACCGAGAGTTTCTATGGAACTCCTTTCGTCTGGTGCTATCTCGGCAACTTCGGTGGCAACACCTACCTCAACGGCGAGGTTAAGAAGGTGAACGAGCGTGTCGAAAACACCTTTGCAAAGGCCGGCAAAAACTTCGTCGGACTCGGCTCGACCCTCGAAGGTTTCGACCTCAATCCGTTTATGTATGAGTACATCTTCGAGAAGGCGTGGAATTACGACACCCACAAAGACATTGACGCTTGGACCGAAGGTTTGGCAGACCGTCGCACAGGAACGCAAAGCGACGAGGCTCGCAAGGCTTGGAAATTGTTGATGGACAAGGTTTATCACTCGGCTGCGTACGGTCACAACAGCCCGCACATCATCAATCGTCCGCGCGAGATGGGCTCGTTCAAGTGGAATCCTTCGGTGCTTGACGACAACAAGGTTTTATTGGAGGCTATCGAGTTGCTCGTCGCAAGCGGAAGCACAACTCCCGCAAACGAGTTTGATGTTGTAAACCTCACTCGTGAGTTCCTCAACAACACCTTCGCAGCACTCTACAACGACTACGAGCAGGCTTACAACGCCAAAGACATCGCCGCGATGACCGTTGCCGAGGCCAAGTTGCGCGAAATCATCGCCGACACCGACCTTCTATTGCAAACCAGCCACTCGTTCCTGCTTGGCAAGTGGATTGCTGACGCACGCGCCATCGGCATCGACGAGGCCGAGAAGGATTATTACGAGATGAACGCACGCAACTTGCTCACTACCTGGGGCGACAAGGATATGGGACTCAACGACTATGCAAGTCGTACTTGGGCAGGTATGATTGGCTCGTTCTATGGCGAGCGTTGGAATATGTTCTTTGCCGATGTGAAACGCGCCGTTGTTCAAGACCAAGAGTTCGACAAAGAGAAGTTCGCCGAGTATCGCAAAGCCGTCACCTCGTTCGAGAAGAAGTGGTGGGAACAACGCATTGGCGAGTTCAATGCCGAGCCCGTAGGTGACCCCATTCCGACTGCACAAAAGATGATTGCCAAATGGCGTGCAATATCGGAGTAGTCACTACTCCTATTACAAAAAAACGAGCCCGCAGTTGCAGGCTCGTTTTTTTTGTACACCTAAATAATTATTAGGGAATAGCGTCATAATCCCACTCGAAGTTTTGGCGAGTAAGATAGATTTTAACTGTTGTCGAAATCGTTTGCGCCTCAACAACATTCTCGGAGTAGCCTACAAGGACAAGTTGTGTATCACTTATACTCTCGATTGTCATATCGCCCATATCGAGGAAGCCTTCGTCGCCCTCCCCTTCTTCTCCATTATCGACATATTCGATTTTGAGTTTCTTACCATCGATACTCCATTGGCCTGCGTAGAAATGGTCATCAACCTCGACTTTACCATCAACCTCCACGCACATCAGCGCAAACAGTTGCTTACCCGAGGTAAACGAAAGAACCATTCCGTCTTCAAGAGTAAGTGGCTCGTCGTCCTCCATCAATACAGTGCCATTCACTTTGATAGTAACTACCTGACGTGTTGCAGCCCAATCACCCACAATCTGTTTATCGATAGGCACTTGGGGGCCATCACCCTTTTCGTTGCCGCACGCTCCGAGGGTAACTACCGTTGCCACGCAGAGCAAAAATTGGAAAAATCTTTTCATAATTGTTAAAGTTTTGTTGGAACTATGTGCAAACATACAAAAAAAACGCACGATTCGGAACAATATCTCGTAGTTTTTTATTACTTTCGCAAAAATTTGTTTCAAACAAAACATTTATATCACATAAAACTATGAATCAAAACATCAAGGAGATCAGTGATGTGGTTATCCGTTTCTCGGGCGACTCGGGCGATGGTATGCAGCTCACAGGTACACTGTTTTCCGATACCTCAGCCCTGATGGGTAACGGTATCTCGACATTCCCCGACTACCCCTCGGAGATTCGCGCTCCGCAAGGTACAGTAGCCGGCGTTTCGGGTTTCCAAGTTCACTTTGGCGACCGCAAGATGATTACCCCCGGTGACTTCTGCGACGCTCTTGTGGCTATGAACCCCGCAGCACTCAAAGCCAATGCTAAATGGCTCAAACCTGATTCAACAATCATTCTCGATGCCGACGCTTTCACCGAAAAGCAAATCGCAAAGGCCGGTTTCAAAACCGACAACCCCATCGAGGAGTTGCACCTGACGGGATACAATATTGTTATGCCCGACATTACAGGTATGACCAAAAAGACACTCGAAGGTTTCGAGATGGACGCCAAGAGCGTAGCAAAATGTAAAAATATGTTCGCGCTCGGTATCTGCTTCTACCTCTACAACCGTCCTATGGACCACGCTTTCGAGTATCTGACTTCGAAATTTGCCAAGAAGAACCCCAAAATTGCCGAGGCAAACATCGCTGTTGTCAAAGGCGGATACAACTACGCCGCAAACAACCACCTGTTCGCCAACACCTACAACATCAAAAGTTCGGAGTTGGAGCCCGGCGTCTATCGCAATATCAATGGTAACCAAGCAACCGCTTGGGGATTCATCGCCGCTTCGGAGAAGAGTGGTCGCCCGTTATTCTGTGGCTCGTACCCCATCACTCCCGCAACCGTAATCCTCGAAGAGTTGGCTAAACGCAAAGACCTCGGTGTCAAAACCGTACAAGCCGAAGACGAGATTGCTGGTATTTGTACCGCTATCGGTGCTGCCTTTGCGGGTAACTTTGCGGTAACAACCACTTCGGGTCCCGGTCTTTCGCTCAAAAGCGAGGCTATGGGTTTGGCTGTGATGACCGAACTTCCGTTGGTTGTTGTTGATGTACAACGTGGTGGTCCTTCGACAGGTCTTCCCACCAAAACCGAGCAGAGCGACCTTGACCAAGCACTTTATGGCCGCAATGGCGAGTGTCCCGTTGTCGTTTTGGCTGCCAGCAGCCCTTCGGACTGTTTCGAGTACGCCTTCCAAGCGGGTAAAATCGCGATGGAGCATATGACACCCGTAGTTCTGCTTACCGACGGATTTATTGCCAATGGTAGTCAGCCTTGGCGTATCCCCTCGATGAGTGAGTATCCCGATATTGTTCCTCCCGTTGTGACTTCGATTCCCGAGGGCGAGCAATTCCGTCCTTACAAACGTAACGAGCAGTTGGCACGCGGTTGGGCTATGCCCGGCACCAAAGGTTTGGAGCACCGCATCGGAGGTTTGGAGAAAGACAGTCGTTGTGGAGCCGTTTCGCACGACCCCGACAACCACGCCGAGATGGTCGCTCTTCGTGCTGCCAAAGTTGCAAAAGTTGCCGACACACTCCCCACACAAGAGGTTATGGGCGAGGCGCAAGGCGATTTGTTGGTTATTGGTTGGGGCGGTACTCGCGGTCACTTGCAATCGGCTGTCGAGGAGCTTCAAGCCGAGGGACACAAAGTTTCGTTGTGCCATTTCAACTACATCAACCCGCTGCCCAATGGCGTTGCCGAGATTTTGGCAGGATTCAAAAAAGTTGTTGTATGTGAGCTTAACTGCGGACAGTTTGCAGGATATCTGCGCCAAAACTTCCAAAATGTTTGCTTCGAGCAATACAACAAAGTTATGGGTCTGCCCTTCACCGTACGCGAGTTGAAAGAGCATTTTGTTTCACTTCTCAAATAATCGACGACAATGGAACAGAAAAAATATACAGCAGCCGATTTCAAAAGCGACCAAGAGGTTAAATGGTGCCCCGGCTGCGGCGACCACGCAATTCTGAACTCGGTACTCAAAGCGATGGCCGAGGTAGCCGAAGAGAAACAGATTCCGCACGAGAAATTCACAGTCGTTTCGGGTATCGGTTGCTCGTCGCGCTTCCCCTACTATGTTCGCACCTACGGTTTTCACGGTATTCACGGACGCGCTGCGGCGCTTGCAACAGGTGTCAAAACTGCCAATCCCGATTTGTCGGTTTGGGTGGCTTCGGGCGATGGCGATTCGCTGGCCATCGGTGGTAACCACTTTATCCACGCCGTTCGACGCAACATCGACCTTAACTTCGTATTGTTCAACAACGAGATTTATGGTCTGACCAAAGGTCAATACTCGCCTACTACAAAACTTGGCAAGATTACCAAAACCTCGCCCTTCGGAACTATCGAGCAACCGTTCAAACCCGGAGAGTTGGTTATCGGTGCACGCGGAACATTCTTTGCCCGCAGTGTTGATGCAGAGTTGGCTCTGACCCAGAAGTGTCTTGTAGCGGCCGCTAATCACAAAGGTATGGCGGTGACCGAGGTATTGCAAAACTGCGTGATTTTCAACGATAAAACCCACGCGCCATACGCCGGCGACAAAGCTACCCGTGCCGAGCACACTATCACTCTCGAACACGGTAAAAAGATGTTGTTCGGCGCCAATATGGACAAAGGTTTGGTATTTAACGGAACAGACCTCGAAGTTGTCAAGGTGGGCGAAGGCGGTGTAAGCATTGACGAGGTTTTGACCCACGATGCACACTCGGCCAACCCTGTAATCCACTTCTTGTTGGCAGGTATGAAGTATCCCGACTATCCCGTTGCATTGGGTGTTATCCGCGATGTCGAGGCCCCCAACTACGACTCGGAAGTTGCTCGCCAAGTCGAGGAGGTGCGTTCGTCGGCAAAAATCACTTGTATGGACGATTTGCTTCGCAGTGGCGACACTTGGGAGGTTAAATAATTACACCAAAATACAATAGATGAAAGGGTTGGTCTTTGGGCCAACCCCTTCGTTTTTATATTTGAATAATTTCTCGTATATTTGCTCCGTTTTATACCACTATTCGACACGAATTTTTATCAATAATAACCTTAAAACAAATTTAACTTATGTTCAGTGGACATCCCAAAGGGTTATACGCCCTTGCGTTGGCTAACACAGGTGAGCGTTTCGGCTACTACACAATGTTGGCAGTATTCGCACTCTTCCTCCGCGCCAACTTCGGCCTTGAAGCCGGTACCGCAGGTGCTATCTACTCGACCTTCCTCGGTTTGGTCTATTTTATGCCTCTGCTTGGTGGTATTATGGCCGACAAATTCGGTTTCGGCAAGATGGTTACCATCGGTATCTCGATTATGTTCGTCGGCTATCTGTTGCTCTCTATTCCTCTCGGAAGCGACCTTATCGCTCTGATTGCAATGTTGGCTGCACTCGTATTCATCAGCGTAGGTACAGGTCTGTTCAAAGGTAACCTCCAAGTTATGGTAGGTAACCTGTATGACGACCCCAAGTATGCTGCAAAACGCGACTCCGGTTTCTCGTTGTTCTACATGGCTATCAACATCGGTGCATTGTTCGCTCCGACTGCTGCTGTGAAGATTAAAGAGTGGGCCGAGGTAAGTCTTGGTTTCTCGTCGAACGACGCTTACCACTTCTCGTTTGCCGTTGCTTGTGCTTCGCTTATCCTTTCGATTCTGATTTACTATGTTTGCCGTCCTATGTTCCGCCACGTAGAGGGTGGTAAGAAAGACGCCAAAGCTACTGTTGCTGTCGAGGACAACCTCACACCCGCCGAGACCAAACAACGCGTTGTCGCATTGTGCTTGGTATTTGCTGTGGTTATCTTCTTCTGGATGGCATTCCACCAAAACGGTCTTACACTCACCTACTTTGCAGATGAGTTCACCGAGCGTACTTCGACCGGTATCGGCAGTATGGCATTTGATGTGCTCAACCTTGTTGCTATCATCATCGGTGTTTATGCCGCTTTCTCGGTTGCTCAAAGCACCAGCAAGAAAGGTAAAGCAATCGCAGCCGTTATCGTAGTTGCCGTTACCGCTTACCTTATTTATAAAGCAAAAACAATCAGTGGCGAGGTTGCTGTTAGTGCACCTATCTTCCAACAATTCAACCCCTTCTATGTGGTTGCTTTGACCCCCGTCAGCATCGCTATCTTTGGCGCACTTGCCAAACGCGGCAAAGAGCCTTCGGCTCCCCGCAAGATTGCTTACGGTATGTTGGTTGCATCGGTTGGTTTCGTGATTATGGCTATCGGTTCGAACGGCCTTAACACCCCCAACGAGCAACAATATGTACTCGCTGCTAACCAAGCAAAAGAGTATGCACTCAAACTCAACGCTGCTCCTGCTGACGAGGTTGCTACTATTGAAAAAGGTATGCAAGAGTACTTCGACGCACTCAACGCCGACAGCAAAGAGGCTTTTGAAGTAGTATTCGCAGGATATCGTGACGTTAAGGTTGCCGACATCAATGCTACCACCGATTCTACAACCTACGCCGCAGTTCAAGAGGCTATCGCCGACTCGACTGCAACCGCTGCAACAATCCAAGATGCAGATATCGCTTGGACAACAGCCGCTCCCTCGGAGGAGAGCAAAGCCGCTGCTGACGCAGTATTGGCAGATTGCGCCCCCGCAACATTTGTATCGGCATATTGGTTGATTTTGACCTACTTGGTATTGACCTTCGCCGAGTTGTTGCTCTCGCCTATGGGTATCTCGTTTGTATCGAAAGTTGCTCCTCCCAAGCTCAAAGGTATGATGATGGGTGGTTGGTTTGTTGCAACTGCAATCGGTAACTTCCTTGTATCTGTTGGTGGATTCCTCTGGGCAGGTATTCCTTTGACAATGGTTTGGGGAGTATTTGTTGTACTCTGCTTGCTTTCAGCACTGTTTATGTTCGTTATGATGAAACGCTTGGAGAGCGCGACAAAGTAGTCATCAAAACATATTTAGCAAAGGGTGTGTCAATCGATTAGACACACCCTTTTTGTTTGGAGTTATATGTACAGCAAGTGGAATTTTAAGACTTATTAAACCGCCTTTTGGGGGACTGTATCGTTCGTTGGATAACCCGCTCATATTACAGTCTATGATGTCTTAAAACGCGTCAGCAGAGATATTATGAAGCGGTAATAATATAGTGTGCCATACATCAACAAAAAAGGCTGTCCGTTTGGACAGCCTTTTCATAACATCGGTGTTACGCGATTAGTTTACCTTCTTATCGGTATTGCCACTTGGTTTGGCAGGCTCGCTCGGAGCCTCGCGTTTCACACCATTATCCTCGGCAGCACGATCCATCTCGTTTTGGAGAGCAACCATTTGGATAGCAGTTGCAGCAGCCTCCTCGCCTTTATTGCCAAGTTTGCCGCCCGCACGGTCGAGTGCCTGCTCCAAAGTGTTGGTTGTCAAAACACCAAAAGCGATGGGCATATTCCAAGAAATCATCAGTTGGGTAATGCCTTGTGTTACGCTTTGGCACACAAAATCAAAGTGGCGTGTGTCGCCTTGAATAACGCAACCCAATACGATTACGGCATCAACATCGGTGTACTCGGCAAAGAATTGAGCACCAAGAGTAAGTTCGACGGTACCGGGGACATGTTTAACTGCAATGTTGCTTTCGAGGCAGCCTGCTTGAAGAAGTCCCGCAACGGCACCCTCCAACAAACGCTCCGTAACATCGCTATTCCATGTTGCTACAACAATTCCAAAGCGCATATTCGCAGCCGAAGGAACATTGTTGTTGAACGATTTGAAGTCAAACAATCCGGTAGCCATAATCAGTGGTTGTTAGATTATTGAAGTTTTTGCTCAATAGTACCGATATACTTTTGGATATCACGACCCTCGATGCTGGTGGGGTAGTTCTCCTTGATGGTCTCGTAAGCGTTCAAAGCCTCGGTATAGTTCTCCATAGCCTCGTAAACCAAGCCCATCTTTTTGAGGTAGGTTGCAGTTGTCAGCACATTGTCGGCAGCCTCAACAGCCTTTTTGTACATCTCAACAGCCTCGGTGTAGTTACCCTCGTCGGTGAGGATATCGCCTTGCAAGCCGTAGCATTGTGCGTTGATGATGGTGTTGGGCGAGCCTTTGGTTGCGCTATACTCTGCCAAATATTTCTTGGCATTCTCCATATCGCCGCTCTTGAAGTAGCAGATACCTGCATAGTAGTTAGCGATGTTACCCTCGGGGGTGTTGCCATAGTTCTCGATAATTTCGAGGAAACCTGCGCAGGTGCCATCACCATTGAGGGCATTCTCCCATTGCTCCTCGGCGAAGAGTTGTTGTGCTACGAACATTGCGCTGCTTGCTTTCTCGCTCTCGCCTTTAAGATATACGTTGCTGTAAACGAACCAGCCGCCTACTGCCAACAAAACTACTACCAACGCGATGGTGAGTTTCTTCCAGTTTTTCTCGAAATACGATTCGGTCTCCACCAGAGCGTTGTCAATTACTTGCTCGGGTGCTTGCTCATTGATGTTTGCTTTTTTAGCCATACTTTATGATTTTTAGTTATTTTCGCAAATAATCGACAAAGATATGTCTTTTTTGCCAAAAAACGAAATATCGAGGCAAAATAGTGCGTGTCGAGCTATCCTTTGGGATACATAATGCGGTAAAGACACCTCATTGTAGGGCCTTCGGGAGTCCGCAGGTGCATCGCTCCGCCACGACAATCGCTCCAATGGCGGCACTTCGCACAGATTCCGTTGCGCATCCATTTGCGTTCGCGCATAACCTCAAAACGGTTCTCCCAAACCTGCTCAAAATCATCGGTATAGATATTACCCTGCGTGAAACGGCGGTCGATATTGGGGCAAGCCGAGATGGAGCCGTCGGCAAGTATTGATGCAATATTGATTCCTGCACGGCAGAAAAAGTGCCAATCTCGCGCTGTGCGCTCGTGCCTACCAAGCCACGCTTCGCAACTAAAACGGGCGTGAAGACGTTTTTCGCTTCGTAGTCGCTCGATAAAACTTACAAGTCGGTGCATCTGCTCGGCCGAGAGCATCAGCGATGGGTCTTGTGCTGCGCGGCCTATCGGGGCTATGGTGAAGAATCGCCAACTGCGACAGCCGTGCTCCAAAAGCGTAGTATAAACCTCCTCCAAGGAGTCTATATTCGATGGATTTACACAGGTCACCACATCGTGCTTCAAGCGGGGGTCGCGGGTCATAATATCCAGCGCTCGCAATGCTCTGTCGTAGCTCAACGGATTACCTCGCAAGGCATTATGCTGTTCGCGCGTACCGTCAAGGCTCAATGTCACAACCTCCATACCCGCGTCAATCAATTGGTTGTGTCGCTCTTCGTTGTAGGCCATACCATTGGTAACCATACCCCAACGAAATCCCGCCTCGCGCAATCGCCGTCCGCACTCCGCCAAGTCGGCACGCACAAGTGGCTCGCCACCCGTAATTACCACCATAAGCGGTTGGGGGCGATGGGCGTAGGCTTTGGTTGCTCGCAGAAAATCCTCGATGGGCATATCTGGCACAGCGGCCTCCTTGCGACAATCCGAGCCACAATGTCCGCAATTCAGATTACACCGCAGGGTGCACTCCCAAAAAAGATACGATAACTCGTGCAGAGCCGTCTCGCCCGCACGAAACAGATTGTGAAACTTCTGACTTGCAAAACTCATAGCGAAGGGCTATTGGGCAGATTGCAGCACTACGGTAATTTCACGATAATAGTAGTCGGTTGGCACCGAGATAGTCTTGATTGCATACAAGCCATTAGCCTCCTTGTCAATATCCATAAAACTCACATCGGCTAGTTCGCCCGTATTGGCCAGCTTCAACTCGGCAAAACCCTTACTGTCGGAATACACAACAGCAGGATGATCAGTATAGTCGTCGAAATGGACTGCAATATTGGGAATCGGCTCTCCATTGGTATTAACCACCAACACTTTGACGCTGCTATATTCGTGATAGTGGTCATAGGATACACCATAGCAAGCCTCCATAATAAACATAACAGCGCCCAAGCTGAATACTCTCAATATTCTGCGGAGGAGTTTTTGACTCTGTGCAAGCAATCTCTGTTTCATAATCGGCAACAATTAGCATAACTTACTTTCACAAAAATAATAAATGTACTGCATAAACACAAACTTTAACAAACCGAATTTGCAATGCTCAACAAAAAATCGTACCTTTGAACTTGAAGAAATAGTGACCAATATGTATCTCGACCGACTCAACATAGTAAACTTCAAGAATGTTGCCGATGCAACAATCGATTTTTCGCACTCGATTAACGCCCTTGTCGGACTCAATGGCGCGGGCAAAACAAACGTTGTCGAGGCGGTTTATTACTTGTCGATGTGTAAGTCGTCGATGGGTTTGAGCGATAGAGGAAGCGTGCGTCACGGCTCCGAGTTTTTTGTGGTCGAGGGTAGTTATACCGACTCCTCGGAACGACACAGCACTATAACCTGCACCTACTCGCTCAAAGGCAAAAAGATAGTCAAGTACAACGGCAAGGAGTACGAGAAACTCTCGGAACACGTTGGCCGTATTCCCATTGTTATTGTGTCGCCCGCTGACTCGTTTTTGGTTAGCGACGCTGCCGACGAGCGTCGTCGCTATCTGAACGCATTTATCTCGCAACTCGATTCGGAGTATCTGACTGCTGTAATTCGCTACAACCACATTTTGAGCGAGCGCAACAAGTTGCTCAAAAATCCCAATACGGCGTTAGTAGCCGATATGATTGACACCTACGACGACCAACTTGTGTCGTTTGGCAAGGTAGTTAATGAGAAGCGTAAGGAGTATATAGATATGCTGTTGCCCTCGCTCGAAAAGTATTACCGAGTGATGTGTGACGACCGCGAAGAGATTTCGTTGGCTTACTATTCGGAGCTCAATGCTCGTCCCTTCGAGGAGCTTCTGCTATCGGCTCGCAACCGAGATTTGGCGTGCCAATTCACCACAACGGGCGTACATCGTGACGATATGGTGATGCGCATCGGCGACCGTCCGCTCAAAAAGTACGGCTCGCAAGGGCAACAAAAGTCATTCCTCGTTGCGCTAAAACTTGCACAATACGACATTGTTTGTCGTGTTACGGGCGAGAAGCCGATTCTATTGCTCGATGATGTATTCGATAAACTCGATGCCGAGCGTGTTTCGCGTCTTATTCAGATTGTCGATGGCGACGAGTTCGGCCAAATTTTCATCTCGGACTGCAACCATTCACGTCTGACCGATATTCTCAAAGGTGCCGCCCGCAGTTATTCGGTATATGATGTGAGTGGCGGAGTTATAACCCCCATACAAGAGTAGTTATGCAGTACGTCAAACCCAAACGAGTGGGCGAATTATTGCCCAAGTTTTTCCGTGACCCTGCGATTGTAGCCAAGATTGCCGAGGCTTCGTTACCGGAGGTGTGGGCACAGGTGGTGGGCGAGCAGACTGCGCGCTACACAACCGAAGTTTCATTTCGCCGAGGCATTATGACGGTACATATATCGGCTTCGGTGGTTCGTTACGAGATGTTTATGCAGCGTTCGGCTTTGCGTGACAAGATAAATGCTGCATCGCGTATGCCTATTGTCAGAGAGTTAATAATTAAATAATACTATTACTATGAAACTTCGTTTTTTTATATGTGCGCTTATGGTGCTATTTGCCTCGGGTGTCGCTATGGCTCAAAGTCAAGAGAGTCGTTGGGTGATGAATGACGACGGCTCAATTTCGTGGAATGTTCCGCAGAAAAAAATTCCCCACTACGACCATATCGAGATGAGTGGCGAGAAGGTGTCGGTAGTCTATCGTTATGGCGTTCGCCCCGATGGCTCGTGGACTATGGAGCGTTCGGTTGTATGGCCTATGTTGCGCACCATTCCCAATAACACCCACGCAAGTCTGACTCGTCGTTTTGGCTTCGATGTTGCCGATATGATAACAGTCGATGGTTACTCGCTCTATGGTTGCCGCGTAAGCGAAGCGAAACTCAATGGTGTGCTTACCGCCCAGATGAGTTATGGCGTTGCTCGTTCGGCCCACAATGCCAATGCTTTGGCAGCTCGTAACGACATCGAGGTAACCGCCGAATATTTTCCATCAACAACCCAAGCTGCCGTTTGCGAGAGATACACAATCAACAATGTATCGAATAGGACAATACGTGTCGAGATTCCGCATATCAACACCACCTACACCACCGACCCCGAGAAAGGAGTTGCAGGCTCGTATGCTTTGAGCGTAGTGTCGTACGGCTATGGATATTACACTCTCAAACCGGGCGACAAATACACCTTTACAGTTGCTATTTCGGGTCGTGTTGCGGGCGAGAGTCTTGCAAGTATTGATGTCGAAAAGGAGCTCTCGGCTCGAAATGCGTTCCTTGCCGAATTGGAGTCGGAGATGACTCTCGAAACGCCCGACCAAACACTCAACCGAGCATTCGCATTTGCCAAAATTCGAGCAACCGAGAGTATCTTCCGCACCAAAGGCGGTTTGATGCACGGCCCCGGTGGCGAATCCTATTATGCTGCTATCTGGGCCAACGACCAGGCCGAGTACGCCAACCCTCTGTTTGGTATGATGCGTTACGAGAAGGCTCGTGAGTCGGCAATGAACTCTTTCCGCCACTTTGCACGCTATATGAATGACGAGTATCGCCCCATTCCGAGCTCGATTATCGCCGAGGGCGATAGTTATTGGAATGGCGCTGGCGATAGAGGCGACGCTGCAATGATTGCTTATGGTGCTTCGCGTTTTGCACTCGAATCGGGCAATAAGAGTGTTGCCGAGGAGTTGATGCCGCTTATCGAGTGGTGTTTGGAGTTCAGCCGTCGCAAGATTACAGCCGATGGCGTTGTTGCTTCGAACAGCGACGAGTTGGAGGGCCGTTTTCCCGCAGGCAAAGCCAACCTATACACCTCGTCACTCTACTATGATGCGCTGATTTCGACTTCGGCTTTGTGCAGCCAAATGGGACAAAAGAGCAAGGCAAAAGATTATGCCGTTCGTGCCGAAGCCATAAAAGCGGCTATCGAAAGTTATTACGGAGCAACTGTCGAGGGTTACGAGACCTATCGTTACTACGACGGCAACGATATTCTTCGTTCGTGGATTTGTATCCCTCTGGCAATGGGTATCTACGACCGTGCCGAGGCAACTCTCGATGCACTATTCAGCCCCGAGATGTTCACCGAAAATGGTATTCTGACCCAAAATGGCAGCAAAACTTTCTGGGATCGCGCAACCGAGTACGCCCTATTGGGCGCATTGCGTGCAGGCGAAACCGAACGCGCATTACCCCGTTTGCAACATATGTCGCGCGTGCGTCTGCTGGGCGAACATGTCCCCTATCCCATTGAGGCTTGGCCCGAGGGCTCGCAACGACACCTATCGGCCGAGAGCGCGCTCTATATGCGTATTCTGACCGAGGGTATGTTTGGAATCCGTCCCACAGGTTTCCGCAGTTTTGAGTTGTCGCCCCGATTGCCCCAAGAGTGGAACGAGATGGCTCTGCGCGATGTTTACGCCTTTGGCTCGGAGTTCGACATCGAGGTCTGCCGCAAAGGCTCGAAACTGCTTGTCACCATCACACCCGAAGGTGCCCGTCCGATTGTCCGAACAATCAAAGACGGCGCAACCTGCACCATTAAGTTATAAAGATAGCGCAACAAAAAAGAGCGTGTCCGATGTGGACACGCTCTTTTTTTTACTCTTTGCGCGCTCCTCGGAATGTAAAGAAACGGCTGGCGAGATAGCTATAAACAACGCATATCATCGAGGTCAGAATATTTGACGGAGTAGGATAAAAACCGCAACCCTCGACAAATATCTTCATCAGCACATAACTAATCACAAAAGACCCTGCAACCGACAATCCATAACGAATCAGCTGATTGATACTCCGAAGTGGAGAGCCAGGGAATGCCACTTTGCGATTGAGCCAGAAACCCGTAAAAAACGTAATGACAAAGACAATGCACAGAGTTGCTATGTGCGACGAGATGAGATAAAATCCGAGGTCTATATTACGTTTCTGCAATACGAAGTGGAACACCACAAAATACAGCACCCAATTCAACACCAAATTGGCACCGCCACACACCGCATAACGGAACGTCTGACGAGGCATCAACATCGAAAAAGGTTTAATATAGAAGAAGTCTATTATCCTTGTTATAGTTTGGGCAGGTTTCATACGCTACTCTTTTTTCAATAATTTGGCGCGCTCCTGATAGGCATACATTCTGTCACGCCACTCGGCGGCACGCATAAAATCGAGATTCTTGGCCGCTTTCTCCATCTCGGCCTTCGCCTCGGTTATAAGTTGTTCGATAGGCACCTCGCCATACGACATATTGATATCCGCAGCGTGCGACAACGAAATAGCCATATCCGTAAGGTCATATTTAACACCTTTGGAGCTTGCGCCAACAAATATAGTCTTATTACTCTTAACGGCACCCTTCGGCACAATCTTATCCTCCATATTGAAGCGAATCTGTTTTTCGCGACGGCGGTTGCTGTCGGCGATGGTTTCACGAATGGAGTCGGTACGTTGGTCGGCATAGAAGATAACCTGACCCTCGACATTTCGAGCAGCACGACCAGCAATCTGAGTCAGCGAGCGACGGTTACGCAAGAAGCCCTCTTTGTCGGCATCCAGCACGGCCACCAACGAAACCTCGGGCAAATCCAATCCCTCGCGCAAAAGATTGACACCAATCAGAACATCGAACATACCGCGACGCAACTCCTCCAAAATCTCGACACGCTCCAAAGTATCGACATCGGAGTGAATATAGCGATTGCGGATACCCATACGGTCGAAATATTTCGAGAGTTCCTCGGCCATACGTTTGGTCAGGGTAGTTACCAGCACCTTCTCGTCTTTGTCGGCACGCACGATAATCTCCTCGATTAGGTCGTCTATCTGATTTTCGGTTGCACGAATCTGTATTGGCGGATCGACAACTCCCGTTGGGCGAACAACCTGTTCAACTACAACGCCTTCCGACTTGACAAGTTCATACTCTGCCGGAGTTGCACTCACATATATAGTCGTTCCAACCAACCCCTCGAACTCCTCGAATTTCAACGGGCGATTATCAATGGCGGCCGGCAAGCGGAAACCATACTCCACAAGGTTCTCCTTACGTGCACGGTCGCCACCATACATCGCGCGAATTTGCGGTATGGTAACGTGGCTCTCATCGACAACCAACAAAAAATCGTCGGGGAAATAGTCCAGCAAACAGAATGGGCGGCCACCCTCCTTGCGGCCATCGAAATAGCGCGAATAGTTTTCGATACCCGAACAATAGCCCAACTCCTTTATCATCTCGACATCGTACTCGACCCGTTGTTTGATACGGGCAGCCTCGGTCGGACGCCCCTCTTGTTCGAAGAATGCGATGCGTTTTCCCAAGTCGGTTTGGATTTGTCGCACGGCTCTTGCTGTTCGCTCTTTGGTGGTAACAAACAGGTTTGCAGGGCAGATACGCACTCTATCCAGCCGTTCGATACGCTGACCCGTCGCAGGGTCTATCGAAAACAGCGCCTCAATCTCGTCATCGAAAAACATTATGCGATAAGCAATCTCGCTATACGGCGGCATAACATCAACCGTATCGCCCACAACGCGGAATGTAGCAGGTGACAAATCCTTCTCGGTGCGGGTATAGAGTATATCGACCAAATCGTACAGCAACTTCTTGCGGCTCAGCAAATCACCAGACCTGATGTTAATCGTATTGGTATGAAAATCCTCGGGATTGCCTATACCATATATGCACGATACGCTGGCAACCACCACAACATCGCGTCGGCCCGAGAGCAGCGACATTGTAGTATGCAGACGCATCTTGTCAATCTCCTCGTTAATGGCAAGGTCTTTTTCTATATAGGTATCCGATGCGGGCAGATAGGCCTCTGGTTGATAGTAGTCGTAGTACGACACAAAGTATTCGACGCAGTTGTCGGGAAAGAATCCTTTGAACTCACTATAAAGTTGTGCTGCGAGAGTCTTGTTGTGGCTCAACACCAATGTCGGACGATTGAGTTCCTTGATGACATTTGCGATTGTAAAGGTCTTGCCCGAGCCCGTAACACCCAGCAGAGTGTTGTGTCGGCAACCCGAACGCACCGACCCAACCAACTCGCTAATTGCTTGCGGTTGGTCGCCCATAGGTTGATAATCGGATACGAGTTTGAAGTCCATACAATCGAAATAACCTACAAATATACGAATTATCTGAAATATCGAACAAACAAAAGGCCACAAAGGGTATTTCACACACCACCTTACCTCATTACCTCATAAAAAGCATTGTGTCGGAGCATCTCTCGATGGTCCGACACAATATTCAGGGATTAAAGTGTCCCTTAACTACTAACCCAAACTTAAATAAATGAAGAAACCTTTGTTGTGTTTCACAATACAAATATACTCATTATTTTTTTAATAACAAACAATTTGGAACTTTTTTTCGTCATTTTTTTACGGTTAAATCGCAAAACGAACTAAAAAAATTAGAATTTCGCCAAAAATAGCCACTTTTACTTACAATCAATATTAAAATATTTTAGTAAATAGCATAAAAACAGGGCGTATTAAGCGAGATATTTTAAAATATACACTAATACGCCCTACAAAACAATCATCCTCTTTTAGCGAGGTCTATCGGAAAGTTCGTGACCGAAAGAGGTATTAGGCTCGGAACTCATATTAAATGTAAGTTCGCCACCCGACATCACCATCTCGTGCGTGATATAGGAGCGGGTATAAGGCTCGCCATTCCACAGCACCGAGGCTACATATTTATTCTCGGCTGATACACCCTTTGCTTTAACTCGGAAAGTTACGTCATCGCCAACGGCAACCTCGGCACTCTCGAAGCGAGGCGCACCCAACACATAGACATTCGAGGCGGGGGCAACGGGATAGAAGCCCAACGCACTAAACACATACCACGCCGAGAGTTGCCCGCAATCCTCATTACCGCACAGGCCATCGGGAGTATCGTCATACATCTCGTCCATAATTTGTCGAACACGCATCTGCGTCTTCCACGGGCAACCAGCATAGGCATACAGATATGGCACTTGGTGCGAAGGCTCATTGCCGTGCGTATATTGTCCAATGGAGCCCGTAACATCCATAACTGCGCCCGAGTGGTCATCCAAATCGGGAGCCTCAAACATCTCGTCGAGTTTTGCAACATAGGCCTCGTCGCCACCGATTAGCTCGATATGACCATAGACATCGTGAGGAACATAGAAAGCATAGTGCCAGCCGTTACCCTCGATAAAGTCACCCGAGCCATAGTGTGGTACTACTGTCGGGTCAAATTCCGGGCGCAAGTTACCCTCACTATCACGGCCTTTGAGAAAGCCATCTGTCACATCGAAATAGTTGCGATAGAGTTGTGCTCGGCTCTCATACATCTTGGCGGTTGCGGTATCACCCATTTCGGCTGCCATCTGCGCTATACACCAATCATCAAAGGCATACTCTACGCCCTTGGACACCGATTGCGACACCTTATCATAAGGCAGGTATCCCATACTCATCAGGTAATCAATACCACCATAGGCTCCATATTGCGAAGTCTCGACCATACCCTGCAAAGCGTCCTCGGCATCGAAGTCGCGTTGACCTTTCATATAGGAGTCGGCAATAACCGCTACCGAGTGGTAGCCAATCATACAAAAGTTCTCGTTACTGTGCGACTCCCAGATAGGCATCAGTCCCGAGCTACGCCACTTGGCAATCATCGAGCGCACAAACGCCTGATTGTGTTGCGGTGCAATGATTGTATATAAGGGGTGAGTTGCACGATAGGTATCCCATAGCGAGAAGAGTGTATAGTGCGAATCAGCACCCGCATTTGCCCGTTGGCGTTTCATATCGACATAGTCGCCATTCACATCGCTAAACAGGTTGGGAGTCACCATAGCGTGATACATCGCAGTATAGAAAACTCGTTTATCCTTCTCGGAAGCATCCTCGTCTATCACAATTTTGTTAAGTTGCTCATTCCACGCCTCTACACCTCGGCGATGCACCTCCTCGAATGACACATCGGCAACCTCTGCTTCGAAGTTCAAGCGTGCACCCTCTGCCGAAGTCATCGACAGAGCCACTCTAACCTCAATCTCATCGGCAGGTCGAGCAAAGCGCACGGCAGCCACAACAGACACACCCTCGACGCTATCTTGCAACACTCCCTCGGTGCCATCGACCTTTGTTTCAACCACAGCAAAGGGCTCCGAAAACTCGGCGCGAAACCACACTTCGCGTTGTTTCGCCCAGCCTGTAACACGACGCACGCCCTCAATTGTACATTCATCGACACGACGCAACATCGCTCCCGTAGTACGATTACCAATGCCGTGCGCCAAATCGACTACGACATATTGCTCCTCGGGGCTATCGAAACGGTAGCGATGCACACCACAACGGAGAGTGCTTGTAAGTTCGGCTGTAACCTTCGGCTCGGTAAGGCGCACCGAATAATAGGCAGGCGAAGCCACCTCGCTCGTCTTGTCAAATGGCGAGCGATATCCCTCTTCGGATCTATCTTTCGCACCCTCAACCCACTGCGTTTCGCCAACCGCCGGCATCAGCATAATGTCGCCCAAGTCGCGCACACCCGTTCCGCTGATATGCGTGTGCGAGAAGCCAACAATCGTGGTGTCGGATGCGTGGTAACCACCGCACCAATCCCAGCCACCCGGACCATTGTCCGGACTCAATTGGACCATAGCGAACGGCAAAGTAGAGCCAGGATAGCAATGGGCGTGAAAATCGGTGCCAATCATCGTATCGACATAGCGGGTAAGACCGGCGTCATTGCACGCCACAAGAGCGCCCAACAGGCATACCGACCAAAATGTTTTCAATATTTTCATAAGGCAGTTTTTGTTTTGATACAAATTTAGGCAAAGTTTCGAACGAAACAAAAAGAATCGGGCGGAAGTTTTCGCAACTCCCGCCCGACCTCGAGGAAACGTTGTCGCTTCGCTCCGAAAAGAGGTACAAAATTACAACGCTGTGCAAAATACCATATATATAATTGGAAGTTTTGTTAGTTAAAAGTCCATTTGAGGCCGACGGCGGGGATAGCGCGGAAACCTTTTTCCACAAAGTTGTTCGACAACTCAACCTCGCCACCGATGCTCAAATGCACCTTATCCCAACCTTTGATGCGGTCGAGGTTTACCCAGAATTGCGGCTCGGCCAACAGAATATACTCCGTTCCCTGCCAAGGGCGCGCCTCTCGCCAAAAATCGACAAAACCGCTGAAACTACACCAGCCCTTTGCGAAGTTGATACCCCACACACCTGTAATCTGGAAGTTGTGAGGTTGCGGGTGGCCAAGAGCATTTGTTGTTCCGGGTATCGCCTTATACATCGCCGACAGCGACCAAGTCTTGCTGAAATCCTTGGAGTGACCCGAATAGGTCAAACCGCCAAGTATGGCATTATTGAACGAGCCGACAGAGGTGTTTAGTCCGCCATTATACTCGACATGCACCGACAGCCACGACATCTTGCTGTTTTGCCAGAAGTTCAGTTCGCGCGAAATCTCGAAATACGAGCCAAAGGCCTTGGGAGCATAGTCTATATCTACGAAGAAATAGGTGCTACCTCCGCCATCGGGGCGAAACATTTCGATAGTCGAGGTGGCGCAGTTACGCCCTGTGTCGTAAAGAAGTTGAATGTTTTGTGCATTACTGCGAGTCACACATAGCAGCAGAGTTGCCGCAAGAATCATAAAACATTTCTTCATCGTAGTACATTTTCGGGGGTTCTGATTACAAATATACAAAAACGCACATATAAACAAAAAGAATCGGGCGGGAGTTTTCGCAACTACCGCCCGTCCTCGAGGGTTGCCCCTCTAAAAACTACTAATCCCAATGATACACCTTGGATGCTTTATAAATTGAAATTTATTATGGGTATGACATTAAAAAAGCGACCTCACAATTTCGTGAAGTCGCATAAAACATTATGGTAAACCGTACTTGTAGCAATGAGCATTTATGCTTATTCGGTCATATGGAGATTTGGGCATTTCAAGATAATAACGCACCATATTACGAGTAGCGTGAATATGCGTGTACTGTTTATTTATAGCATCCACTATCCCCTTTACAGTCATATAGCGCCCACTATTTAATAGTATTTGATTAATGTATTGATTCATTCAAACCCTTATTTATTGAGGAAATCCATCTACGCTATTGTACACTTCCTCAACTTCATACTCTCCATCAAACAGTCCTTCCTTTTCGACAGGTGGCAAATCAGGATTCCAATATGTTTCCATTGTAAAATAACTCGCATAAGTCCAAAACAGCAAACCTGTCAATTTTAATCTGCATATAAGAATAGTCCTACCTTTTGCAATATGCTTCTCGAAATAATTATACCAATATCGCACATTAGGTAAATCACATACGAATAAGCAAGTTTTACGAGAAGGTAATTGCTTATCTCTTTTGCTTTCTGCAACATATTCTGCTTTTTGCTTTTCTAAACAACAATTTGAAAAGTCTCTATTAATGGTATTTGTGTGATACACGCCCCATTTATCTAATTTATATTCGGGTGTGGGTATGTAAATGTGGTAAGCAATATACTCCTCTACGGTTTTGGGATTACTCATTTTTGCAGAATGTTGTGGTTGGTGGTTTAATCACCACCAACCGATTATACAATTACTCAAAGTTATAACCAACTATCATAGATTTGTAAGAAGACCAAAAATTTGCCGCAACATATGCATCATATGAGTCTACGGGTATATATATTTTTGCACTTGAAGCTATATTGGAGAATGGAGTATAGGACGTAGCAGCACCCCCCGCATTTGCAGAATCATAACCTGCTGAAAATATGGTAGGAGGTATTTTTGCCATACAATAAATAGACGACAATTGTGAACAATTGTAAAATGCGTGCGTACCTAATTCATTGAGGTTGGAAGGCAACACAATGCTTGTCAGTTTAGAACAATAAGCAAATGCTCCAAGATAACCTTTTACATTATGTTGAAAATATGCGCCTTTTATTGACTCCAACTTGCTGCGCTCAGCAAATTTTACACTTTGCAGATTACTACAACCGTAGAATGCTGCATATTGTATAGTTTTACAGTTTTCAGGTATTTCAATATGAGATAAAGAGGTACACGACTGAAACGCTCCGTGAGGATAATAATAAGAGGAAGACGCTCCGTTAACCCAACCTCCGCCTATTTCAGAAAGTTTAGACTCACTCTCAAATACAACTGAAATCAGGTTGCTACACCCAAGAAATGCGGCTGCACCAAGTTGTTCAAGGCTTGCAGGAATTGTGATTGATGTCAATGAAGCACAATCAGTGAACGCTCCGTAAGAATAAGACTCGTAGTATCCTCCTTGAATTTCTTTT
The DNA here is from genome assembly GCA_015060105.1 of Rikenellaceae bacterium. Lineage (GTDB taxonomy): Bacteria > Bacteroidota > Bacteroidia > Bacteroidales > Rikenellaceae > UBA940. The sequence goes on from SUZD01000001.1 coordinate 95,240, forward strand.
AGGATACTTCCATTCTCAAACACAACTGAATTTAGTTTTGAACAACCTAAAAAGGCTGCGGGCTCTATGATTTGGATACTTTTAGGAATTGTTATTGAGCGTAATTCTATGCAATTAGCGAATGCTCCATAGCAAGCAGATTTATTAAAACCGCCACTAATCTGTTCGATTATGGTAGTTTCAAAAATTACAGTTGTGAGAGATGTGCAATTTTTGAAAGCAGAAGACTCGATGTTTGTAACACCTTGGGGAATTACTATTTTCCACAAAGAAGAACAATCAGCAAATGCAGAATTAGGTATTGAAGATATTCCTATAAAATACTTTAACTCTGTAAAGGCGACAATGTTTGCATTTTTCTCAAATGCTGTTCCAATTGTTTCTACCGCTGCTGCCTCGGCGTACGATAATTCTCCATCGTTATTGGTGTCCCAACGCATACAGCAGATTGCTTTTACTTGCAAGTCCTCGAATTGGATATTTTCCTTATCGTGCTTAGGCAGTGTAATCATTGTTCCGTCCGCCAAGTTGAAATAGACATACTCATCGTCTTGGGTTACGCTTTTGAAAATGCTGTCTCCGTCCTCACCATCAGCACCATCGCTACCGTCTGCACCATCACTGCCATCTTGACCATCTTTTCCATCTTCGCCCGTTGCCTTGCCAAGTTGTACCCAAGTTGCGCCATTGTCATACGACACATACCAATAGTCATTCTCTATTTTAAGTTGCGGAGTGATACCGTCTTTGCCGTCTGCTCCGTCTTTGCCGTCTTGACCGTCTGCACCATCTTTGCCGTCAGTTCCGTCCTGACCATCTTTTCCGTCACTACCATTTGTGCCGTCTTGTCCGTCCTGACCATCAGTGCCATTTGCACCGTCTTGTCCATCTTTACCGTCTGCACCGTCAGTTCCAACCGCCTTAATCTTGTTGCCCTTTGCATCGAGCAACCATTCGCCATCGAGAGTCCAATAATAGATATTGTCAGTGTCCTTCATTACGCCAATCTGCGGAGTATAACCGTCTTTGCCGTCAGCACCATTCGCTCCGTCTTTGCCGTCAGCACCATTCGCTCCGTCTTTGCCGTCAGCACCATTCGCTCCGTCTTTGCCATCTTGTCCGTGGTAGATTGTAATTGTATCGCTCTTACCAAATGAAATGGTATAACCGATAACCACGCCATCTTCTCTAATAGGTGAGATATTGGTGATGTAATCTCGCTTTTCGAGAGCATCGACAAGAGTCTGCAACGCCTCAATGTTGGTATTCATCTGTTTGCATAACTCTTCAAGGGCAGAAATACGCTGTTCGTGGTCACGAATGGACTCTTCCATTTCTCCGAACTTGTCCCAAATGTCGGAGTCGTCAAATTGGCACGAAGTTAATGCCAACGAAGTTGCAAGAACAACCGAAAGTAGAAATCGTTTCATAACTGTAAGTATTTGATATTATTGTTTGCTCAGTTATGACAATAAAGAAAGTGTGGAGAAACACTGTTCGCTTATTTACAAAGAGGTTCTGACAAAACCTTGAAGAGAATAAACGATGCGATACCCCACACTTGGATAGTATGGGATACGCACGAAATGTGCATAGTCACATAACTATACAAGAAATGAGTGCTATTCGTTGTCCTCTCTTCTTTGAAACTGTCAGATTTCTTTGTAAGGACTGCGAAAACACTTTCAATATGTCCGTCTTGTGTTTTTTTATACCACTTGACACTACAAATATACGCATTTTTTGTTTCTTTGCTCTCTGCAAGGAAAACTTTTTGAATAGTGCATCGTACAAACAAAAGTGAAGAAACCTTGAATGAAGCAAAAAAAAGAATCGGGCGGGAGTTTTCGCAACTACCGCCCGTTCCCGAGGATTGCTCCTCTAAAAACTACTAACCCAAACTTAAATAAATGAAGAAACCTTGACCGAGAAATCGCAAAGCACGTGCCAAACCGACAATTCTCGTCACAAAAGACTTTTTTGAATACATAGGCGACCAAGCGGTACGTTTTCTCGAAAAAGTTCTTATTTTTGTACTTAACAAAAACAAAACTCTTATGAAACTTTTAACACGTATCTTCGCAATTATGGCACTCACTTCGACTATGTGCGCCTGCGGAACGCAGACACAACCCGAGAAAAATCAAGACACAGCAAAAGCTATCAAAATTGTAGCCGAGTTTAGCGTAAAACCCGAATATGTTGCAGAATTTGCCGCAACAGCCAAAGAACTTGTACTCGCATCGCAGGCAGAGGAGGGTAACATCACCTATACGCTGAATGCCTGCGCCGAGGACCCGACTATTTACACATTCATCGAGATTTGGAAAGACCTTGATGCTATCGAAGCGCACAACGCTTCGGCGCACTTCCAAAAGTTCGTCCCAATACTCGGAGGTATGTGCGATGGCTCAACCGTCAAACACTACACCGAGGTACAATACTAATACGTACAACTTCAAAACGAGCAGTGGGTGTCCCGTCGGGACACCCACTGCTATATTAGCGGTAACGACAAAGTGGCCGAGCGTATGTGAGCATTTGAAAGACGAGCAGCAACGACAAAGTGGCCTTGTTATGCGGTTTTACGCGCGCTCTTGCTCATTATCCTTCTCCAACACATCATCACCTTCCCAATCAAACCACTCAAACTCTCGGCGACCGCCAAGCGTAAATTGAGTATAGGTAATCGGAAGACCTCTATCCAAAAACATCATCTCATAGGCGGTCTTTATCGACAAACGCTCGTCGGCATAGCCCGAGCCATAGATGTCGTTATTGGCAACATTGCGTGTCAAGTTGTAGTTGTCAATAACGGCATTGGTGTAGTTATAGAGGTGTTGTGAGTCTGTTTTCAAATGAATAAGGCCGTCTGCAACGAGCATCTGTGCGTAGTATTCCAAGAATATGGGCGAGGTCAAACGCTTCTTGGCACGGCGGGTTTTGAGTTGCGGATCGGGGAATGTAATCCAAATTTCCGAAATTTCGCCCTCGGCAAAAAACGAGTTGATAAACTCAATTCGAGTACGAACAAAACCGATATTCGAGAGGTTTTCTTGTGTAGCGGTCTTGGCACCACGCCACATACGAGCACCCTTGATATCTATTCCGATAAAGTTTTTATCGGGGTTGCTACGGCCCAACGCTACGGTATATTCGCCACGACCACAACCGAGTTCGAGCACAATCGGATTATCATTCTTGAAGAAATCCTTATGCCAGCGACCTTTCAGCGGGTGGTCTTTGTGGAAAATCTCCTCAAATTCGGGTTGTATCAGATTTTTGAAGGTGAGATTCTCGGCGAATCTCAAAGCTTTGCCTTTTCCCATTATTCTTTGTTGTGTAGTTTCGTATTCAAGCCCACAGCCCACACGCCTCTGGTTGTGGTTGTCGGCGCAAAGGTTATATTGTAGTTACCCGAGCAACGCAACATCGTCCCGCGATGGAACAGAACTTCGCGCTCGTAGTAGTCGTGTTGGCTCTTGCGACGCGGCAGATAGCAACGCACCGTATCCTCGGCCACATAGCCATCGGGCGAGGTGGTACGAACTGCCAAATCGACGCTATCGGGAGCCTCCAATGCATAAAATATGACGAGCGACAAATCGACCTGCGAGGTGGTATCACGATTGACAAAGGTCATCTCGACCGCCTCATTCCAATCAATAGGCGGGGTATCGACCACCGTTGCGGTATGGTCCGACAGGCACGAGAGCATAAAAACGCCAACGCACGTTACCAACACCTTCTGTCCGACGCGCCAGTTCATCTACTATTGTTCGCCTCCGTTTTTGTGGTTATTATCGCCTTGTCGGCCGTCACGCGAGCGACGATGAAATCCACGATTGCGACCACCGTTACGTTTGTCGCCACGATTACCTCCTGCGTGTTGTTCTGCATTATCTTGCGACTCTTTCTGCTCGCGAGGTTGTTGCGGACGGTCGCCACCTTCATTTTGGCGATTATTACCTTTCTTGCGGTTTTTCTTGCGTTTCGAGCGGTCGAAGCGGGTGATGCTATCCTCCTCGCTACCACTTGCAAAAGTGATTTCGGGCTCGGCAACGCCAACCTCGCCGACAATGGTATCGACCTTGCGACCCGAGCGGTTGATGCTCATAATCTCGCGCACCTTCGACACCGTAAGTTTGATATTACCAACAGGCGCATCGGGCACGGTACTGAAAGTCATCACGCGCGCCAACACATCGGTCGAGATGTGGTAGTAGTCGCCGTCCATAGCGTGAAGCGGCTCGTGCAAGCGAGGAATAGATTTGCGGGCGTCGATATAGGAGTCAAGCTCATAAACCAGACAGCATTTGAGTTTACCACATTGGCCTGCCAACTTTTGCGGATTGAGCGACAGGTCTTGTGTACGCGCTGCATTGGTAGTTACCGAGGTAAAGCTCGAAATCCACGAAGCGCAACACAACTCACGACCACACGAGCCCAAGCCTCCGATACGGCCGGCCTCTTGTCGTGCGCCAATCTGTTTCATCTCGATTTTGATGCGGAACTGCTCGGCAAACACCTTAATCAGTTCGCGGAAATCGACACGGCCATCGGCAATGTAATAGAAGATTGCCTTAATCTTATCGCCTTGATACTCCACATCGCCAATCTTCATTTCGAGGCCCATAGCGGCAGCAATCTGGCGCGAACGAATCATCGTTTGGTGTTCGAGTGCGATAGCCTCCTGCCACTTCTCGATGTCGTAGGGGCGAGCCTTACGGAATAGTTTGCGGAACTCGCCGCCAATGGGCGAAAAGCCTACGCGTTTCATCTGTTTGGCAACCATATCGCCCAACATCGACACAATACCTATATCGTGACCGGGCGACGCCTCAACAGCCACAATATCGCCAACTTTCAGGTCGAGATTATTGACATTGCGATAGTATCCTTTGCGAGTGTTCTTGAAACGAACCTCGATTATATCGGTAGGAAAACGGTCGGGATAGTCGGCAAGCCAATCGGTTGCGTGGAGTTTGAAACAACCCTCACACATCTCAACCGACACATTGCCGTCGCAGTCGGGGCAGAATGCACAACCACGACCCATATCCGGTTTTATCTTATGATTACAACTCATAGAAAAATATGCATATTTAGGGCAAAGATAACAATTTTTGCGAGATTTCTATGCCCCATAGCAACATTTATGGCTATTCATCGTCAAGATTGGCAGAAGAGGCCGCTTGTGCCATTCGCAGATTGTGTTTGAAACGGCGACGAAGAAGAATAGCCGCAGTAGAAAGGCCGAAGATATAGCCCAACCAAACACCTATCTCGCCAAAGCCGAAGACAAAGCCGAAGAGGTAGCCAAACGGCAGATTGATTGCAAGGTAGGCAATGAAGGCGATACGCATAGTAATCACAACATCCTGCATTCCGCGCAGAATACCCATTCCGATACACTGCATACCATCGAAGAGTTGGAACATTGCTACCACAATCAACATACGGGCTGTCATGGCAATAACATCCTCGTCGGCGGTAAATATTTGCGGCAACAGTTCGCGTAGCAGAATGAACGAAAAGGCAGTAAAGATATTCCAAATCAGTCCGATACGATAGGACGAGGAGCCAATACGGCTGATAGCCTCGTAATCCCCCAGTCCATAGGCGTGGCTGACACGGATAGTGGTGGCCGAACTGATACCCACCAATGTCAGGAAGGCTATGTTACAAAGTGTGAGTGCTATCTGATTGGAGGCAATGGCAACCTCGCCCAACCAACCCATCATAATACTCGAAAACGAGAAAGTCCAGCCTTCGAGCGACATCTGCACACATATCGGGAAACCGACGACCATAAGTTCACGTACTCGCGTCCACGAAAAGTGCGTATGGCGCAGAAGTATCATATAGCGACGAATACGACGATGCACAAGACAATAGCCGATTATCAAAAACGGGGTTATCAAACGCGACAGGAATGTCGCCAAACCCGCACCCGTTGCACCGAGTTCGGGTGCGCCCCACTCGCCATAGATAAACATATAGTTCAGCACCACATTCAACAAGTTGCTGAATATCACAATCGCCATCGCTATCGTGGTATTGCCGATACCCTCCAAAAACTGCTTAAAGGGAGCAAACAACATAAACGGCAGAAGCGACCATACCAGATATTTGTAGTACGGGATTGCCGCCTCAACTACTTCGAGCGGCTGTCCCATATTGTCCAAAAACGGGATAACGGCATACTGAACGCCAAATACCAAAGCACCGATTCCGAGATACAGAATGATGGCATTCATAAGATTGGCTGCTGCATCACGATGTCGTCCTTGCGCATACGCCTCGCCAACAAGTGGCGTCAAACCGAGCGTTATGCCCATACACGAGATAAAGAGGATAAACGAAACCGTACCACCAAACGAAACAGCCGCCAATGGGAGTGTGCCCAATCGTCCGACCATAATATTGTCGGCAAGTTGGGTAATGATTTGGCCAACCTGCGACAAAATAATGGGAACGGCAAGGCGTAGCGTTGTCCCATACTCGTTATTTAGGCGAAACAGTTTTAACATAGCGCGCAAAGATACTTCTTATTGGTAGATATTGCAAGTTTTACACCCATAGGAGCCTTAAACGAAGAGCGGGAAGTCACAAATTAACTCCCCGCTCAAAAAAACCCTTATCGTACGGCGTTACATGGCGTATGCCGATAGTTCTGCCGCCGACAATGCATAATCACGCTCGGCTTCGAGTGTACGCTGCAAAGCATCGAGATAGAGTTCGGATTCGAGGATATAATCCAACAGCGAGATTGCACCCTCCATAAACGCTTTTTCGAGCAGAGCCTGATTATCGGTCTCGCCCAACGCTTTGCGATACTCCTCGGCTGTTGTTTGCAATCCTATGGTGCGCTGATAGCGGCTCAACACATCATTATAGAAGCGAACGCGGGTATCCTCGGCACGACTTTCGGCGGCCAAAGCTGCGGCACGAGCCTGACGCACTTTATTCTTGGCGCTCCACAAAGGTATCGAAACGCCAACGGTCACACCGTGATAACCCTCGCGTCTTATGTTCTCGTGCATATATCCGGCCGCAATCTCGGGGAGGTTTGCCGCTTTGCCGAGTTGCAGTTGGCGACGACCAAGTTCAACCTCGCCACGAGCATACTCCATTACGGGATTGGTGCGCTCACACTCCGAATACCACTCCTCGAAACTCGACGGGACAGAAATCAACGGGAACTCCGTTGTCGCAACTCGCAGAGTGTCGCCACCAGCCAGGGTCGAGAGTTGCAGATGCAGGTCACGTATCGCAACATCGAGGCGGGTAAGTTCGCCATTGATGGTTGCTCGGTTAAGTACAGCCTTATTATACTCCAACACATTAGCAGTACCCTCGGTCAGCGAGCGTTCGTACGCCTCGGCTATACGCTCGGCATAGGCAGCGCGCTCGGCAACAGCCTCACGCAGGGCGTTATTATAGACCATCTCGATATAGAGTTTTTGAGTGGCAAGCACAAGTGCTATGCGTTCGGCCTTATAATCGAGTTCGACAAGTCTGTTTTGCGAGTCTGCCACACGGCGTTTGTATCCGAACAGCGACGCCAAATCGAACGATTGTTGAACCGACACATCGGCTCTTTCGCCCATTCCGTCGAGGTTGCCCCACAAGTAGTGGAACTCGACCTCGGGGCCACTCAAATAGATGTCGGTACGATTGCCGAGCGTTTGCGCTTCGGCACTATGGCGCAACGCTTCGAGGTGTGTACTTCGCGCCTCAACAGCCGCCACAATCTCCTCCATTGTTTGTGCTCGCAGGGTGGTAGCACACAACGCCACAAAGGCTAATATTATCAGTCGTTTCATTGTTTCGCTTTTTTGGAGTTGATAAGGATATACATAATCGGAATAACAAAGCCATTCAGCAGAGTCGAAGAGACAAGGCCTCCCAGGATAACCTGTGCCATAGGACTTTGTATCTCATTGCCCGCCAAGTCGCCCGTCAGCGCAAGCGGTATAAGCGCAAGTGCCGATGTCAATGCGGTCATAAGGATAGGATTCAATCTATCGAGCGAACCTTCGAGCACCGCCTCGCCAAGCGACAATCCCTCGGAGCGCAAATCGTTGTAACGCGATATGAGCAACATTCCGTTACGGGTTGCGATACCAAACAGCGAGATAAATCCGATAATGGCGGGGATACTGATAATCTGGCTTGTCAATAGCAACGATACGATGCCTCCAATAAGAGCCAACGGCAAGTTCAGCAGAACGACTGCCGCTTGTGTTGCATTATGGAATTGGCCATAGAGCAGCATAAAGATTACCAAAATCGACAGAATAGAGGTAATGGCAAGTGTACGAGATGCAGCCTCCTCGCTCTCGAATTGTCCGCCATACTCAACATGATAGCCTTCGGGCAGTGTAATCTCCTCGTCAATAATCTCACGAATGGCATTAACCGCTCCTCGCAAATCGCCACCAACCACATTAGCCGAGATGACTATTTTACGAGCTACGTTCTCGCGGTTGATAGTATTGGGACCTGCGGTCGAAGTGATGTCGGCGATGGTCGAGAATGGAACTTTTTCGCCACCCGCATCAACCATCATATTGCGAATGTTATCCATCGACGCGCGCGAAGTATCGTTAGTCTTGACTACGATGTCGAATATACGACCATCATCATAGACCTGCGACACAACCGAGCCGCCAAGCATTGTTTCGACAATAGTATAGAAATCGGCAGGGGTAACACCATAGCGGGCCATCACCTCGCGGCGAGGCGCAATTCGCAGTTGCGGACGCTCAATTTGTTGTTCTATATTGAGGTCGGCAACGCCCTCCACCTCGGAGATTGCGCTCTTAATTTGATTACCAATCTCGTACATATGGTTAAGGTCTGTTCCGAACAGTTTAATGGCGATACCGGCGCGCGTACCCGACAACATTGCATCGATACGGTGCGAAATGGGTTGGCCTATTTCGATATTTGCACCCGGAATTGACGACAATTTGGCACGCACCTCGGCAATAACCTCATCACGCGAGCGTTCGTCAAGCACAAACGGAGCCTCTATCTCCGAGGTATTAACACCAAGAGCGTGTTCATCAGCCTCGGCACGACCCGTTTTGCGAGCTACGGTCTGCACCTCGGGGATACTCAACAAAAGTTCCTCGGCACGACGACCAATCTTGTCGGACTCCTCGATTGAGATTCCCGGCAGGGTCGAAACATTCACCGTAAACGAGCCTTCGTTAAACGACGGCAAGAAACTACGACCGAGAGTTGTTGCGCCCCACATAGCCAAACAGAGAGCCACTACGGTTACCGACAAAACCACTCTCTTGTGACAGAGGGTCCACTCCAAGCACACTTTATAACCTTTTTTGAGGATTCGTGTAATGAACGGCTCACGCAGCTCCCTATTCTCGTGTCCGAGCAGCAGGCTGCACAACACAGGGGTAAGGGTCAATGCCACAAATGTCGAAGCAAACAACGACACAATAAATGCAAGTCCAAGCGGAGCCAGCATACGACCCTCCATTCCCGAAAGGAAGAACAATGGGATAAAACTTGCTACAATGATGAGTGTCGAGTTGAATATAGGCATACGCACCTCACGTGAGGCATCATATACCACATCTATTACTCTACGGCGACGCTCGGCAGGCAGTGCACTATTGGCACGCAAACAACGATAGACATTCTCGACATCGACAATAGCATCATCGACAAGCGAACCGATTGCGATGGCCATACCACCGATACTCATTGTATTCATTGTAAGACCCAATGCATTGAGCACCAAAATAGTAACGAGCAGCGCAAGTGGCATTGTCACAAGTGAAATGGCGGTTGTGCGTACATTCATCAAGAATATCATCAACACCAACACGACAAACAGGCCACCCTCCAACAGAGCCTTCTGGATGTTGCTTATCGATGCATCGATAAATCGTTGTTGGCGGAAAATATCGGTATGTACTTCGACATCATCGGGTAGCGTTCTACTCAACTCGGCAAGCGAGGCGTCCAAGCGTTCGGTCAATTCTTGTGTATTGGTATTGGGTTGCTTGGTTACAGTAAGCAAAACGGCGGGCTCGGCGCGATACGATGCTACGCCCAACTTGGGCGAGTGGGCCCCGATACGCACCTCGGCAATATCACTCAAAAGCACGGGTTTACCCCCTCGCGTACCGACAACCGTCTGCGCCATAACCTCTGCTTTGGCGGTTGTTATATCGCCACGAATAATATACTCGTTACCATACTCATACAGCACACCTCCTGTGGCATTGCGATTGAGTTCATCGGTTGCTTCGAGCACATCAGACAGCGAGATGTCGAAGTGTTTCATTCGGAGCGGATCGAGCAGTATCTGGTACTCTTTGACATCGCCTCCGAGCACGGTAACTTGTGCTACACCCTCAATCGAGAGAAGGCGCGGAGATATAACCCAATCGGCAATCGTACGAAGATCCATAGCCGAAGTTTCGCCTTCGGAAGTAAGGCCTACAATCATCGTTTCGCCAAGAATAGACGCCTGAGGGCCAAGAGTTGGACGGCCTACATAGTCGGGCAGATTCTCGGCAACAACAGCCAGACGCTCCGACACAATTTGGCGGGCCTTATATATATCTGTTCCCCACTCAAATTCGACCCACACAATCGAAAAACCTGTGGTCGAAGAGGAGCGCACACGACGAACATCTGTCGCTCCATTCACTGCCGTTTCAAGCGGGAAGGTAACAATCTTCTCGACCTCCTCGGGAGCCATACCCGGAGCCTCGGTCATAACGACAACCGTCGGGGCATTCAGGTCGGGGAACACATCGACCTCCATATTGGCCGCAGTCCACGAGCCCGCCACCAACAACACCAGCAACATAATAATTATGGCGATGCGGTTGTCGAGCGAAAATTTTATAAGTTTATTCAACATAGCAATACTCGTTTAGTGGTTATGGCTATGGCCCTCGGGGATAATACTCGAAGTGGCGGCAAGTTTAACTTGTGTAGTGCCTTTTACGACAACCTCGCAACCTTCAAGTTCGTGACCGATAATCTCGACACGGCGACCATTCGATACTCCGAGTGTAACCTCTTGTTTGCGATAGCACTCATCGTCGAGTTTGAGATAGACAAAATAGAGTCCTTGCTCCTCGGAAAGAGCCTCACGGGGAACACTCAACACATTCTCACGCGGAGCGCACTCCAACCACACCTCGGCAAAACTACCACTCAACACCTCTTGGGGTGCCACAAATGCAAAGGTAATAGGCAGATAGGCTGCTCCCTCGGCGCAACGACCGACAGCCTCGATGCGACCACCAAGCTCCTTTGTCGAATAGACCTTAGAGCCATACGGAACAGCGAAATTGGCACTCGAAATAGATTGCAGACGGTCATACTTGCCAACAGGCAGGTCGGCAACAAGTGTCATACGGTTACCCGCAGTAATGGTATAGAGAGTTTGTCCGGTCGAAACATAGTCGCCATTGGCAACCGACACCTCGACAATATAGCCATCGCTCGGGGCCTTAACCACAACGCCCGATTCGCCCTCCGACAAGAGTGCGTCGTAGCGTTGGCGAGCGAGTTCGTAGGCCGATTTGATGCGGTCGTACTCTTGTTGCGAAACAATCTTCTCGGCCACAAGTTTCTCGGCGCGTTGCAACTCTTTGCGTGCAAGTTCATAGTCGATACGCACCTGCTCGGCGGGGTCACCCTCGGCGATATTGCGTCCCGAAATGGTTGCAATGGTTTGACCTGCACGAACGCGGCTACCGGCATAAACATTCTTGAATTTCACAACACCCGCAGCCGGAGCCACGATTGTTGTACGGCTACCCTGTGCCGATTCAACAACGCCCGAAGTAGCAATAACCTCGGCAAAAGGTGACACTACCAAAATTTCGGTTTCAACACCAGCCGCCTCGGCCTGCTCATGCGAGAAGTGAATTTCGCCATCAGCTGCCTCGTGTGCATTTTCCGTTTCGTGAGCGTGCGAGTGACCTTCGTGTGCATGTTCTGCCTCGTGCGAGTGGCCTTCGTGGTCGTGGTGATGTGCCTCCTCGGCGTGTTCGGCGTGCTCGGTATGGGCATGAGCCGAGTGGTCATGAGCGTCGTGCTCGTGATGATTTGCGGTTTGATTTCGGCTACCGCAAGCCACCAACATTGCTGCCGCAGCAAACAATGCGAGTTTCGATATTTTCATATGTATAAAGATTTTGCTGTTTTAAACAATAGAGAGAGAGCTCTTGACCTACATGGGAAAGGGCAAGAACAAATATCTACACAGCAGGGGGAGCGCGGAGCGACACACTTCGTATGTCGGGCGCTTCGTAGGGCGTGGGACTGAATATATTGTATCGGTGTTCGACACATAATTCTGCCTCGCGACACTCGTCACAACAGCATATCCACTCGGGCAGATGCCACGCAACATCGGGAGTGGCGACACGCAACTCCGAACCATTCAGAGCCTCGTGCACAACGGTTGATAGCGAACAACCGCTATCGTGAGAAGTATCCTCGCAATCGTGATGATGACAAACATTATGAGTCTCGCACACAACCTCGCTTCCGTCCAAGACGAAGCACACCTCGCCATCGTGATGGTGGTGAGGCACAATCGCCAGCAGGCTCATCGAAACATAAGCCAGCACAAGCGACAATATGGCAATACTCCTTCTCATTTCGGGTGCAAAGATACGGTTTTTGCGAAACCCGACAAATACCAATTATTTGGTATTTATCAGGTTCTGCATAGTTTTTTTATTGCAACTCTTCGGGCGAAGCGAAGCCAAACAGTTCTTCGACCTTGGCAACGACCTCGTCGTCCGAGGCATCGACACGGAACACAGCACTCGGCTCCAACGAGCACAAAGTTTTGCCCATTTTGTAAAGGCGTTCGCCACCTCCCGTGATATTAAGCATAATGGTAGCCTCTTTATCCACCGAGCCGTCCTCGACACAACGGATAAGCGACGACACCGCAACTGCGGCAGCAGGGTGGATATCGATACCCTCAACTCGTTCAAAGAGTTGAGCCGCACGGCGAGCCGCAGCATTGGTAACGGCAACAACATCGCCATCGGTATCTTTGAGTGCATCGTAAAGGCCGCCAGCCAAGCCATAGGGCGGACGACGATTCGACAACACTTTGGCGTCGATAATCTCGGCATCACGACGAGCATTATAGTCGTTATAGGGCAACATTTCGCGCGAGTCGGCACGCCAAGCATCGAACATCGGAACGAAAGGCGCATTTTGCGACACCACAAGCTTTGCCTTATGAGTACCATAGCGACCGTCCTCTATCAAGCGGAGGTTTGCCTCCCATGCGGCGATAGCTCCCGTACCACTTCCGACTGCTTGGAAATAGTAATCGGGAATACGGCCGATAGTGGTTGTTGCCGACAAGAAGGTTGTTCCCATACCGTCGCGGCGAGCCACATTCTTGGCGCCACCCTCATTATAGAAGTGCAAGCTTTTGAGTGCTTGTGTACTCAAATGGATGGCATCGAAGTAGTCACTACCCTTCTCCGTTGCAATCAGTTTCACGCAACTCGACAGCGGTTTCTCGAACCACAAAGCTCCGAGGTTATCCGAAGGTACACACAACAGCAACGGAATATTATTATCGGAGCACACTTTGGCAAATGCACGGGCGGTATTACCTGCCGACGCCACAACCAACACACGACTCTCGCCCTCGGGGATACGGGCACACACCGAGTATGCCTCGGTCTCCTTGAACGAGCAGGTACGCATATCGGCACCTATCATCGGATTGAAACCATTGAAGGTGATATAAAGGTTTTTGAGCCCAAGGTGTTCGGCAAGGCCTACACTGCGATAGGTCACAGGAGCTGCCGACCCCTCCAACATACGGCGCACAGGCAACCAATCGGCAAAGCGATAGAAGCCCAATTCGGGGCGAACGGTTAATTGTTTCTGCTCATATATGGCGCGGACCAACGATGGAGCAGCGCACTCGGCGTCCTCCAAAGTCCACCCTTTATCTTCGAACTCTCGACCCGTTGCAACACATTGCAGTTGATATTTGGTCGGCTTAAATTCGTTATTCATTATCCTCTGTTTTACATTCTATTTTTGAAATCCTCATAGCCGAAGGTACGCACCACCTCCACCGAGCCATCACGACGGGCAATGGCAATCGAGGGGTGAGCCACTCCGTTGAACATTGTGGTTTTGACCATCGTATAGTGTATCATATCCTCGAACACTATGCGGTCGCCAACTTGGGGCTCTTTGTCGAAAGCCCACGTTCCACAATAGTCACCTGCAAGGCAGCTGCTACCTCCCATACGCCACTCAACCTCGCCCTCGGCAGGGTCATGAGCACCTACGATAGCCGGTTTATAGGGCATTTCGAGGCAGTCGGGCATATGACACGCAAACGACACATCGAGCATCGCGGTACGAACACCCTGATTAACCACAATATCCTCGATGCGCGACACAAGGTAACCCGTACGCCAAGTAAACGCACTTCCGGGTTCAAGTATTACGCGCAGATTGGGGTGACGCTCACGAAAAGCACGAAGAATCTCGATAAGGCGGTTTTCGTCGTACTCGGCGTGTGTCATCAAGTGGCCGCCACCGCAGTTGAGCCATTTCACTTTATCGAGCATTGGCCCAAACTTGCGTTCCACCTCCAACAATGTTCGCTCCAAGTCCTCGGGGCGCGACTCACACAGAGTATGGAAGTGCAAGCCCTCGATACCCTCGGGCAGTTCACCCAAATTAGCAGCAGTCACACCCAAACGCGAGCCCTCGCAACAAGGGTTGTAAAGGTCAGTTTCGACAGGACTCCACTCGGGATTGATACGCAAGCCGCACGACACTCCGCGCAGAATGGCACGAGCACCAAAACGCTCAAACTGTGCAACCGAGTTGAAGGTAATATGCGATGCCAACTCGACTATCTCCTCAAACGAGCGGTCGGAGTAGCTCGGTGCATAGACATGAGCCGGCGAGCCAAACTCCTCATAGACCAAGCGGGCCTCGGCAGCAGAACTCGCAGTTGCACCGTCGCTATGTGCTGCCAATGTCGGGAAGATACTCCACATCGCACACGCTTTGAGCGCCACGATAATCTCGGCACCCGACTCACGGCGTACTCGGTCTATCAATTCGAGGTTACGCTCCAACAGCTCCTCGTCCAGCACATAAGCAGGGCAAGGCCATGTATTGAATTTTGCGTTTGTCATCACACCTCGATATCGATGTCAAACTTCTCGACCCAAGGAAGACCTTGCGGGCCAAGTTCTGCCAAGAAGGGATCGGGATCGAACTCCTCGACATTATAGACACCGGCACCACGCCACAAACCTTTGGCAAACATAGCTGCTCCCAAAGCGGCAGGAACTCCCGTAGTATAACTTACGGCCTGTGTACCTGTCTCCTTGTAGGCAGCCTCGTGGTCGCAGTTGTTATAGATATAATATGTACGCTCCTTACCATCTTTGATACCGCGGATACGGCAACCGATACTTGTTTGTCCGTGATAGTTGGTACCGAGCGATTTAGGATCGGGCAATACGGCTTTCAGGAATTGGATAGGCACAATCTCGACACCGTTATACATAATCGGGTCGATGCGGGCCATACCGATATTTTGAATCACACGCAAGTGAGTGAGGTACTCTTGACCAAAGGTCATCCAGAAACGAGCGCGTTTCAAAGTAGGATAGTTCTTAACCAACGACTCCAACTCCTCGTGGTAAATCACATACGACTCACGCTCGCCAATCTCGGGATAGGTCAGCGGTTTGTGAATCTCGTGCGGCTCGGTAGTAACCCACGCACCATTCTCCCAATAGCGACCCTTTTGGGTGACCTCGCGGATATTGATTTCGGGGTTGAAGTTGGTGGCAAACGCCATTCCGTGATTACCTGCATTGCAATCCACAATGTCGAGGTAGTGCATCTCGTCGAAGTGGTGTTTGGCTGCATAGGCGGTAAAGATAGCCGACACACCCGGGTCAAAACCGCAACCCAAAATAGCAGTCAGGCCTTTCTCCTTAAATCTGTCTTGGTATGCCCATTGCCAGCTATACTCGAAGTGTGCCTCGTCTTTGGGCTCGTAGTTAGCGGTGTCGAGGTAGTTCACACCGCACTCCAAGCAGGCGTCCATAATGGTCAGGTCCTGATAAGGCAGAGCGACGTTAATCACGATGTCGGGTTTGAAGCTGCGGAACAACTCACACAACTCGGGCACCGAGTCTGCATCAACACGCGCGGTCTTGATACGGTCGCCACCAATCTTGGCCGCGATTTCGTCACAACGCGCTTTTGTACGGCTTGCCAACATAATGTCGGTAAAAACGGGGTTAGCTGCTACTTTGTGCGCAACAACGGTTCCTACACCGCCGGCACCAATAATAACCACTCTACACATAGTTTTAGTCTTTTGAGATTTTATGTTATAACGTATTTATACTTTCAGTCACTATCGCGGAGGGCGCACCTCTCGCACCAAGACCGCACCTTTATATATTGCACGCTCTTTTCTAATCTACAAAGATAGCGAATTATTTCAACAATCCAAATCCCCGACAAAAAAGCGTAACAGGTACCCTTTTTCAGATTTTTAAACTTTTTTTGTCAGATTTTTTGCAATATTGAAAATTGTACTTATCTTTGCACCGCTTTTAAGGCACAAATACGGAGATTCTGTAGCTCAGTCGGTAGAGCACATCCCTTTTAAGGATGGGGTCCTGGGTTCGAGCCCCAGCAGGATCACAAAAGGTAAGGAGTCATTTTGGCTCCTTATTTTTTTGTATGCTGTTGGGAGCGAGAACCCAGATGGTCGCCTCCCCTTTTTGGGGAGGTCGGGAGGGGATATTTACAAAAGCACGACGATTGCCGACTGCAAGGAGGGCAATCGAGCCCCAGCAGGATCACAAAAGATAAGGAGTCGTTTTGACTCCTTATTTTTTTGTATGCTGTTGGGAGCGAGAACCCAGACGGTCGCCTCCCCTTTTGGGGGAGGTCGGGAGGGGATATTCACAAAAGCACTTCGATTGCCAACCGCAAGGAGGGCAATCGAGCCCCAGCAGGATCACAAAAAGGTAAGGAGTCAGTGATGACTCCTTATTTTTTTTTGCATATTGCTGGTAGCGAGAACCCAGACGGTCGCCTCCCCTTTTTGGGGAGGTCGGGAGGGGATATTTACAAAAGCACGACGATTGCCGACTGCAAGGAGGGCAATCGAGCCCCAGCAGGATCACAAAAGGTAAGGAGTCTGAATGACTCCTTATTTTTTTGTATACTGCTGGTGACGAAAATTGGGAAAAACAACCTACCTTCATCTCCCTAATTAAAGGAGAAAATAACATATTCAAAACCTCCAAAATTTCGAACAAAAAGCGATGCTTCGCACACCTAACTTTCACACCTACCACAAGTCGCAAAATTCAGCTTTTCGTCGATAAATAACAGTATTTCGTCGATAAAAACCAGGGTAAAAAGCGAACATTATCGGCCAAACGGCATAAACACGCTCAAAACGCACTCTATCAAACATTTTCAAACGCCCAAAAACGCACTTTTGTTAAAATGCTGACAAATCAGACATTTTGCGAGAAAAATTCACAAAATAAAATTATTCGCGTAATTCGCTAATTATCAGGTATTTATGCGTGGGGGGGGTAAATTTCTCATTTTTCTCAAAAAAAACGTTCATTTTCTTTGGCTGTTTATATTTTTTATCCCACTTTTGCATCGTGCTTGAAGGTTCGAGAGGAGAAGGATATGAGGAGAGTGACGGGTTAAGAGTTTGAGCTCTTAATAGCGATTAAGAAGAAGATTTTTTAATATGTGTCCAATTATGGGGCGCGCACAAAAGCAGCCCCATAATTGACATTTTTTTTGAGACATACCTCAACCAACCCGACAACCCAACTTAAATTTATATATATACGGAATTGCAAGGTGCAATTTCGCCACTATCCCGAGGTGCAGAGCGAGGCTTTTGCACCTTTTTTGTTTTCGTATAACACATAGCGACTAAACAAATACCGAAAAACCGCGCAACGGATATAGTTTTCCGAAAAAATATTATTAACTTTGCACCGATATACGCAAAATCAATCAAAACCAAAATACTTTATTACTTATGGTAAACTACAAAGATCTTGGCTTGGTAAACACTCGTGAGATGTTCGCCAAAGCAATCGAAGGCAAATATGCCGTTCCCGCATTCAACTTCAACAACATGGAGCAAATGCAGGCTATCATCTCGGCTTGTGTTGAGGCAGGTTCGCCTGTAATCCTCCAAGTTTCGAGCGGCGCACGTAAATACGCCAACCAAACTTTGCTCCGCTACATGGCACAAGGTGCTGTTGAGTACGCAAAAGAGTTGGGCAAAAACATTCCTATCGCTCTTCACCTCGACCACGGTAACAGCTTCGAGCTTTGCAAAAGCTGTATCGACATGGGCTTTTCGAGCGTAATGATTGACGGTAGCCACCTTCCCTATGACGAGAACGTTGCTCTGACCAAACAAGTTGTTGAGTACGCACACCAATTCGACGTAACCGTTGAGGGTGAGCTCGGCGTATTGGCAGGTGTTGAGGACGAGGTTTCGGCTGAGGTTGCTCACTACACTCGCCCCGAGGAGGTTGTTGACTTCGTTACCAAAACAGGCGTTGATTCGTTGGCTATCTCAATTGGTACTTCGCACGGTGCCAACAAATTCAAACCCGAGCAATGTACTCGCAACGAGGACGGTATCCTTGTACCTCCCCCCTTGCGTTTCGACATCCTCGCCGAGATTGAGAAGCAAATCCCCGGATTCCCCATCGTACTTCACGGTTCGAGCTCGGTTCCCCAAGAGTACGTGAAGATTATCAACGAGAACGGTGGTGCACTCAAAGACGCAGTAGGTATTCCCGAGGAGCAACTCCGCAAAGCTGCCGAGAGCGCTGTTTGCAAAATCAACATCGACTCGGACGGCCGTTTGGCTATGACCGCTGCTGTACGTACAGTATTCAACCAAAACCCCGCAGAGTTTGACCCCCGTAAATACTTGGGCCCCGCTCGCGACGAGTTGAAGAAACTCTACATGCACAAATGCGTTAATGTTCTGGGTTCGGCTGGTAAAGTTGAGTAATTCCAAGCAGATGCATAAAGAAAATGGCTGTCCCGTGGGGCAGCCATTTTTATTTATAGAGGGACTTCAAGGCTTGCGAAGGGGCGCAAAGCGCAGCATACTCGGCGTATGTGAGCATTTGAGCCACAAGCGTAACGCAGAAATCACCTTGTTAGGCAACTTTTTTACAGTTTGGCAGAGGGAGATATACTCAAATCCGCAAACTCACCACGAGAATAATGGAACATTCCTACCATTGCAATCATCGCCGCATTATCGGTGGTAAAACGGAACTCGGGGAGGAACGCACGCCAGCCACGACGACGGCAAGCATCGGCAACCGCATCGCGCAGTCCAGAGTTGGCAGACACGCCACCAGCGATGGCTATATCCTTGATTCCAAACTCTTTGGCGCACTTAATCAGTTTATACAGCAGGGTGTCGATAATCGCTTTTTGAAGCGAGGCACAAAGGTCGGCTTTGTTCTCCTCGATAAAATTGGGATTCTCGGCAACCTCATCGCGCAGAGTGTACAAAAACGACGTTTTCAGACCACTAAAACTATAATCGAATCCATCGACACGCGGTTTGGCAAATTGGAATCGCTCGGGATTTCCCTCCTTGGCAAGTTTATCAATAACGGGGCCACCCGGATAAGGCAATCCCATAACTTTGGCACACTTGTCAAACGCCTCGCCAGCAGCATCGTCAATAGTAGTTCCGACAATCTCCATATCGAGCGGACCTCGAACAATTATCAGCTGGGTATGACCTCCCGACACCAACAAACAAAGGAACGGATACTCAGGGTGCGGCATTTCGCGTTCGGGCACATCAATAAAATGCGAGAAAACGTGACCCTGCAAGTGATTAACCTCGATTAGCGGTATATCTTTTGCGAGCGCAAGTCCTTTGGCAAACGACACGCCCACGTGCAACGAGCCGAGCAAACCCGGGCCTCGTGTAAAGGCAATGGCGTCGATTTTGTCGGGCGAGATTCCCGCCTCCTTGATTGCGGTATCGACAACAGGGATAATGTTCTGTTGATGAGCGCGAGAGGCAAGTTCCGGGACAACACCGCCATATTTGATGTGTACGGCTTGACTTGCAATGACATTACTCAACAAAACTCCGTTACGAAGTACCGCAGCAGAGGTGTCATCACAAGAAGATTCGATACCAAGAATCGTTATATCCATAATAAGTTTCGATTTATCGGGTATGAATATTTTTATTTTTAATAAAAATTGATAACTTTGTAAGTTGTCGGAAGTTTATTTCGTGAGCAAAGTTACAAAAATATTGACAGGTTTTATATCAACAGTGGTTTTATTGTTGATAATTCTTCTATTGTCGGTACTTTTGGCATTTACGATACCAAGCGTGCAAACCCGTGTAGCACAGGCTGCAATGGGCTGGGCAAGCGAATGGCTCGGTGTCGAAGTCTCGCTCTCGCGCATCGCAATAACCTTTCCGCTGAATGTCGAAATCGACGATTTCTATGTCGAGGACTATGGACAGGACACGATGATTTATGTCAAAAAGGCCAAAGCCCCGATTAAGTATATCACCCCCAAGCCTTTTGAGTTGGGCTTTGGTCGCGTGCAGCTGGAAGATGGCGAGTTTATTCTGCGCGCCGACTCCACCGACCAAATCAACATCAAACTCGTAGTCAATCGACTCAAAGAGAACCGCGACCCCAATAAGCCACGCAAAGAGGCCAATATTCTGTTCGACGGCATCGAGGGTAAGCACTTGCGATACCTCCAACTGCTCAACCTCAAAGAGTACGACAGCCCTATTGACTATGGCAATATGGAGTTGAAGTTGGATACCATCTGTCTGAAAGACTTCGGAGTTTATGGCGACAGCGTGAGAATGAATCTCCGTTACGCCAACTTCACGGAGCGTAGCGGTTTCCGCATCGACACTCTGCAAAGTCGTGTCATCACGGTCTGCCGAGGTTTGGTGCTGCTTGACGACGCTGTCATTGACAACGAAGACTCACACCTTAACCTCTCGAAAGTCCATCTTATAGGCGACTCGTGGGATTCATTTCATTACTACATCGACTCGGTGCGCACCGAGGTTACTGCTCGAAATACAACCGTTTCGACGCGCTCGCTGGCATATTTTGCCAACATTTTTGACGGAATGTCACTCCAAGCGACCAATGTCAATGCTTCGACATGGGACGTACTTTCGAGTTACAAAGGTCGTGTGTCGAGTGCCGATATTGAGGGCGCTTCGGTTATTGCATCGTTCACATCGAAGGGGTTGCCCGAGATGGAGAGCACCATTTGGAATTTGGACATTACCGATGTGAGCGCGAATGCAACAGCCATCAATCGAGTGATTGAAGGTGTAACATCTCGTCCACTCCCCTCGTCGCTTACAAAAATGCTCTCGACACAGGGAAATATGCACATCAACGGTCGCTTCAACGGTAGTTTCAACAACTTTGCCACCAACCTACACCTGCGCACTCTTTCGGGCATGGCAGAGGCTTCGGCAAAGATGCGACGACAAAGGTCGGGCAACTACATGGTCGATTATTCGGTAGCAACTTCGGATTTCTCGCTTGCGCGTCTATTGTCGAACACTGCGATAGGAGATGTAACATTCGACGCCAATATGGTGGGCGAACTCGGCAAAAATGGTTTTGACACAGAATACTCACTCGAAATAGATAGTATTCGACTCTTGGAGCACACCTACTCCAAACTGCTGACCGATGGTACTATCAAGGAGAAGTGCATCAAAGCAAAGATGGAGTCATTCGACCCCGCGATGTTGTTCTCGCTCGATGCAACAGCCGATTTCAACAAAGAGAAACCCCACTATCTTGCCGACCTAAACGTATGGCATAGCGACTTGGCGGCTCTGGCTCTGAACAAACGAGATTCTATTTCGGTTATATCGTTGGAGGCTACACTCGATGCCGAAGCGACTGGTTTGGACGACCTTGCCGGCTCGTTCGACATTCGCAACTGCACCTATCGCTACGACACCGACACCATACGAGGTAAACACATCGCACTGAGAGGACACAATAATGACAAGAGCAAATATCTGAAACTGACCTCGGCTTTTGCCGATGCCGAGTTCCGCAGTCGTCTGTCGTACAATGATATATTGGGCTATCTCGACCGCTTTATAGATAGTTATCTTCCCGTATTGGAGTCGCAGAAAATTGCAAAAGTCGAAGAGCGTATCGAAACACAAGGCGAAGCGGGCGACTACTCGCTTTTGAGTCTCAAAGTCAAAGATGTCAAGAACATCACACACGCAGTAGCCGAAGGTTTACAGATTGCCGACGGCACTTCGCTCAACTTTATGTTCAACCCCGTAAACGAAGAGTTTTCGTTGCGCGCAAAGTCCGACTATTTGGAGTACAACGATATCTTTGCCGCAGGGCTTAATGTCAATGCCGGCAACAAAGGGGATTCGCTATCGCTGTATGTCACTTCGGAGGATTTATACGTTAAGCGACTCTATATCCCAAATCTGCGTGTGCAGGGTGGCGCTCGCAACCACAACATAAGCCTATCGACCCGCTTTGCCAACAAAGAGGAGGATTATTCGGCAATGTTGGGATTACGTACAATGATGACCCGCACCCGCAATGGTCGCGCTGTGAATATCTATGTTATCCCATCGCACATCACAAGCAAGGATAAGACTTGGTACATCTCGTCGCAAGGTATAACCTACGACACTGCGCAAATTCAGGTACGTGATTTCATTATCAGCTCGCCCTCGCATGGTGGATTGGGTGCTGCCGACACCGACTCGTTGCGCGTCTATGGTGTTGCCTCGCGTAGCGAAAAGGATACCCTGCGCGTAAGAATGTCGAATGTCGATTTGAGTCCATTGTTGCAAATCGCCCAAAACGTAGGTTACGACATCTCGGCTATTGCCAATGGTAGTGTTGATATGGTGTCGGCCCTCAAAGGCGGTCGTCTGAATGCCGAGGTGGATATTGACAGCATGGTTGTCAGCGGATTTGAGGTTGCACCAAGTCGTATTCGCTCGAACTGGGATTTCCA
The DNA here is from genome assembly GCA_015060105.1 of Rikenellaceae bacterium. Lineage (GTDB taxonomy): Bacteria > Bacteroidota > Bacteroidia > Bacteroidales > Rikenellaceae > UBA940. The sequence goes on from SUZD01000001.1 coordinate 118,379, forward strand.
ACGCAAACGTGTAGCGGTACGATTGGACAACAGACGCATTGGCGACAATGTTGTAACGGGATTCTACGACCCGACCGGTAAGCGATTCCTTGCAGATGTACACGCCGACAGCATTCCACTCGGACTGCTCGACCCGCTATTGGGTGATGTTCTGCGCGAAACTACGGGTAAAGCTAATGCTCGTCTGCGCGTTACGGGCGATATGTCGGGCGAAAAACCGCAAGTCAAAATTAACGGACTTGCTACGGCTCAACGATTCGAGACCACAATCGACTATCTGAATGTCCGTTACGGAATGGATAAAGTGATGGTCGATTTCGAGGATAACATCATCAAACTGCGCCCCAACTTTGCAACCGACACCCGAGGACAACGATGCAATATGGGTCTTATGGTGGACCTCAACAAGCTCAAAAACATCAAGTATCGCATCGACTTGCGTCCCGAAAACCTGATGGTACTCAACACCACTGCCAAAGAGAATGATATGTTCTACGGCAAGTTGTACGCTTCGGGCTCGGCAGTAATCAAGGGCGATAATATGGGTGCTGTGATGACTGCACGTGCAAGACCCAACGAAAACTCGAAGTTCTGCTTCTCACTCAACTCCACTTCGCAGGCTTCGGACGCATCGTTTGTACGCTTCGTGGACTTCGATGCTCCGCGCATCGACTCCTCTAACTATTTGCAAAGCAAACTGCTCGCCTATGAGTTGCGACGCAAACGTTTGAGCAGTAGTGGCGCTTCGTTCAAATTGGGACTCGACATCGACCTTACACCTGACGCCGAGGTTGAACTTATTATCGACCCGACTATGGGTGGCGATATGCAGGGTCGTGGCGAGGGTAACCTTGCGATAAATATGGATACGGGTACGGGGGCGTTCACAATGCACGGAACTGTTGCGCTAACCGAGGGCACCTACAACTTTGCGATGCACAACATTCTGGCCGACAAGAAGTTCTCGATTGTGCCGGGTGGTACTATCACTTGGACAGGCGACCCAATGGACGCAATTCTCGATTTGGACGCAACCTATCGACTCAAAGCGTCGATTGCTCCGTTGGCTATGGGTAACGAGTCGTTGCGAGGCAATGTCCCTGTCGAGTGTAACATTCGTCTGACCGATGATTTGTGGAATCCGACAATCACCTTCGGAGTGACGGTACCCAATGCCGACCTCGAAATTCAGAACCTTGTGGCAAATGCGATGTCAACCCAAGAGCTGACCGCTACACAGTTCTTCTATCTGTTGGCATTCGGAAGTTTCTACTCCGAAAGCAGCGGACTGGCCGAGTCGCTGAATGTCGGCTCATTTGGTAGTGCAACGGGATTTGAGTTCTTGTCCAATCAATTAAGCAGTTGGCTGTCGAGCGAGCAGTACGACATCATTCTGCGATACATACCGAGCAATGAACTAACGGGCGATGAGTTCGATTTCGGATTCTCGAAAGGACTTATCAACGACCGTCTGTTGCTCGAAATCGAGGGCAACTATGTGAGTGACCGAGCGACTACGGGTGCGGCAAACAACGCATCTAACTTGTCGGGCGACTTCTTCCTGACGTGGCTGCTGAACCGTTCGGGAAGCCTCAAACTCAAAGGTTTTTCGCAGACCATTACCCGTTTCGACGAGAACCAAGGTTTGCAAGAGAATGGTATAGGCCTCTATTTCCAAAAAGATTTTAACTCTTTGGGCGAACTTTTTAGCCGAAAACGAAAGAGAAATAGTAAATTTGCAACCGATTCGGAGATTGAGGACGCTTATTACGACAATCCCGACTATATGGACATTGATGCACAAGATCTTGAACCCGAAAGCAATATTCGGGATTGATAAATGCGTTATAGAAGATATCAACTACGTCAAAATATAAACTAAAAAAATAGAAAAAACCTATGAATCTAATGTTGAGTGCCGTTGCAGATTCGACGGCTGTTGCAAATGTAGCAAATGAAGTTACTTCGAGCTCTATGAGCTTGTGGGAGTTGTTCCAATCGGGAGGTTGGTTGATGTGGGTACTTCTCGCACTGGGAGGTGTTGTAGTATTCATCTTTATCGAGCGTTTTGTCGCTATCCGCAAAGCGTCGAAGTTCGATATGAACTTTATGAACCGTATCCGCGACTACATCTCGGAAGGTCGCGTAGGAGCAGCTTTGGACGCTTGCCGTCGCACCAACACCCCCATTGCCCGTATGATTGAGAAGGGTATCGAGCGCATTGGCCGTCCTATGGGCGATGTTCAAAACGCTATCGAAAACGCAGCAAACCTCGAAGTTGCAAAGTTGGAGAAAGGTCTGCCCTACTTGTCGATGATTTCGGGTGGTGCGCCTATGATTGGATTCCTCGGAACAGTAATCGGTATGGTTCAAGCCTTTATGGCTATGGAGGGCGCAGGTGGCGTTGTTGATATGAGCGTGCTTGCAGGAGGTATGTATGTTGCGATGCTGACCACCGTTGCAGGTCTTATTGTCGGTATCCCCGCATACTTCGGCTACAACTACCTCGTAGCACGCATCGAGCGTTTGGTATTCCGCATGGAGGCTAACTCGATCGCATTTATGGACATCTTGAACCAACCCGTAAGCAAGTAAACAATGGCTATCAAACGTATATCGAAAACCGAACAAGCATTCGGCTCGGCATCAATGACCGACCTTATGTTCTTGTTGTTGATTTTCTTGTTGGTGGCGACCACTATGATTAACCCCAACGCTTTGAAGTTGGTGTTGCCCCGAGGCGAAAACCAACTCAAAGAGAAGGCTTATACATCGGTATCTATCGACAAGAATTTGAACTATTATGTCGAGATGCAGCCCGTCACTCTTGACGAGTTGGAGGCCGTGCTGCAAGAGAAACTCGCAGGCAACGAAACCCCGACCATCTCGTTGCATACCGACAACACCGTACCTATTCAAAATGTTGTTGATGTGATGACTATCGCCACTCGCAACAACTACCAACTCATAATGGCTATTCAGAAAAAGTAACTCGTTATGCAGTATTACGACCAGAATGACAACAAAAGCCGTATCAGTGGCTACATAGCACTTGGTGTCTATGCAGTTGTGCTGTTGTGTATCTTTCTGTTCGCATCGTTTACTATCGAATTGCCAAATGCCGACAAAGGTATTATCGTCGATTTTGGAAACACCGACACAGGACGAGGTGCTACCGATGTGGCTTTGAGCCAACCCGCACCCAAAGTGAGTGCCCCTCGCCCCAAAGCACCAAAGGTCGAGAAAGAGATTGTAACATCGCAAAATCCCGACGCTCCTGCCGTTGTCGAGAAGCCCAAAACGCAACCAAAACCCGTCAAAGAGACCGTTGAGCCAGAGCCCAAACCTCGTGAGGTCAATAAGCAGGCTTTGTTCCCGGGTCGTACCATTGGAAGTGACGCCAAGAGCGAAGGCGAGACTGACAAAGCCGAGGGTAATCAAGGCAAGACCGAGGGTACGGTTGGAGGTGCTCACACCGACGGAGGTGGTACGGGCAACTCCGGCATCAGTTTCTCGCTGGCAGGTCGCACTCCTATTGGTCGTCTAGGTCGTCCGACCTACAACGGAACAGCCGAGGGTCGTGTGGTGATACAAATCGTTGTTAATGCCGCAGGTGTCGTAACCTCGGCAACATATCACCCCGTAGGCTCGACAACCGACCGACGCGAATTGGTAGATGCCGCACTCAAAGAGGCGCGCAAGGCGAGATTCAACAAATTGGACGATAGTAGCAAGGTGCAAACGGGTACCATAACATATGTATTCAAACTTGACTAATGCGCATGAAACGAATTATAGCAATATTGATATTTGTGTTGAGCGTGTGCGGTGTTAGCGCACAAAGCAATGCTCCCGTATTACAACTCGACACATTGGAGTACAACTTCGGCGACATTCCTCACAAGAGTCCGCAAGTTAGTTGTGAGTTCGAGTTCCGCAATACCGGCTCGGCTCCGCTGGTTTTTATCAAAAGCACAACATCGTGCACCTGCACCAAAGTTGAATACCCACGCAAACCGACGCTCCCCGGGGCTACGGGCAAAATCGTTGTGATATACGAGCCGAGCAAGAAGGAGTCGGGCGTATTCTACAAAGAGATTGACCTCTACACCAATACGCCGCAAAAACGACACACACTGATAATCCGAGGACGCGCAATTTAACGCCACACCACAAAACAAGATAAGTTATGGCTGTACTATTCCGAAACGCAACCGTTCTGTCGATGACCGACCCCGTAAAAGCGACACCTTTTGTGGCAAATGTCGGTGTCGAGAGTAATCGTATTGTGATGATTGACACGGACGAGGCACGATTGCAGGAGTTTGTGACTCGCAATGCAGACTGCCTGACCGAGATTGACGCTTCGAGCAAGATTCTGATGCCCGGACTTATCAACACGCACACCCATGTTTCGATGACCTTGATGCGTTGTTTTGCCGACGATATTACATTGATGTCGTGGCTGAACGACCACATCTGGCCCTTCGAGGCAAAACTCAATGCCGATGACATCGCTTTGGGTGCGCGTTTGGGTATGGCCGAGATGATGTTGGGCGGAACGACATCGTTCGTGGATATGTATTGGTACGAGTCGGCAGTCGCTCGCCAGGCAAAGCGTATGGGTATGCGCGCTGCGGTATCGCCTTGCTTTGTCGATTCGAGAATGGAGGCTTTCGAGGTGGATTTAGTCGATTCGTTGCGCGAGGCCGAAGGGTGTGACAGAGTACAGGTTTTTGTTGCCCCCCATGCTCCGTACAGTTGCTCGCTCGCAAACCTCAAACGAGGTGCTTCTTTGAGCCGTCAATACAATCTGCCCGTACACATTCACCTCTCCGAAACCACCGACGAGGTAAATATGGTGCGCCAAACTTACGATATGACACCCACCGAGTTTATCGACTCTTTGGGATACTTCGACCAACCCACCATTGCGGCTCACTGCGTTCGTCTGACCGAAGGCGATGTGAGTATTTTGCGCGACAAAGGGGTTACAGCAGTACACAATCCCCAAAGCAATATGAAACTTTCGAGTGGCATTTCGCCCGTATGGCATCTGTTGCAAAACGGCGTTAATGTGGCTCTCGGCACCGACGGCACTTGCTCCAACAACGACCTTGATATGTGGGACGAGATGCGTACCGCAGCCCTACTGCAAAAGGTTTCGGGCACCGACCCAACCGTACTTCCCGCTTACGAAGCATTGCGTATGGCGACCGTATATGGCGCAAAAGCGTTGGGCAAAGAGGGCGAACTCGGAGTTATTGCCGAGGGTGCTTTGGCTGATATTATCCTTATCGACACCTCGCGCCCGCACCTCCACCCGATGAACGACATTGTTTCGGCGTTGGTTTATTGTGGTAAAGCGTCGGACGTTTCGACCGTTATGATTGATGGTCGCATTGTCGTCAAAGATGGAGTTATCGAAGATGTCAATCTACCCGAACTATACAGCGAAATTGACGCGTGCATCAGTTCCATAAAGCAGAGAGCGTAGAGCATTTGGATAAAACAAAAATATATCATACATTTGCACCGCAAATCAAGGGGGATTAGCTCAGTTGGCTAGAGCGCTTGCATGGCATGCAAGAGGTCACGAGTTCGACTCTCGTATTCTCCACAAAATAAAAAGGACACCAGAAAGTGTCCTTTTTATCATTTATTACCTTTTATATATTATAGGTTGAACTTTGCCTTAATCTCATCTACACAATCCAAACGCTCCCAACCAAAGTACTCAATCTCACGCTCTACTTGAACGCCGTTCTCCCAAACCTTATCAACAGCCTTATAGGGACGGTTTCCAAAGTGGCCATACGATGCTGTCGCCTCGAAAATAGGATTGGTCAAACCAAAACGACGAACAATAGCAGCAGGACGAAGGTCAAACATCTCGGCCACAACATCAGCAATCTCGCCATCAGTCATCGAAACCTTCGAGGTGCCATAGGTATCAACATAAACGCTCAAAGGTTGAGCAATACCGATTGCATACGAGAGTTGAACAAGCATCTCGTCGGCAACACCCGCAGCAACCATATTCTTGGCAATGTGGCGAGCAGCATAAGCAGCCGAGCGGTCAACTTTCGACGAGTCTTTACCCGAGAAAGCACCACCACCGTGAGCGCCGCGACCACCATAGGTATCAACGATAATCTTACGACCGGTAAGACCTGTATCGCCGTGAGGACCACCAATAACAAACTTGCCGGTGGGATTGACGTGAAGGATATAGTTGTCGTCGATAAGCTCCGAAAGTTTGTCGCCGGCACGCTCCAAACGGGCTTTAACGCGAGGAATCAGAATTGTGCGAACGTCCTCTTTGATGATACGACCCATCTCCTCCTCGGCTTGTTTGTCGGTAAGGCCATTACCCGCTACAACGAACTCGTCGTGTTGAGTCGAAACAACGATAGTGTGAACACGGATAGGTTTGCTATCGTCGCCATACTCGATGGTTACTTGGCTCTTCGAGTCGGGACGGAGGTAGGTCATAACCTTACCCTCGCGACGAATAACTGCCAACTCTTTGAGAATAACGTGTGCCAAAATCAGCGTAGCAGGCATATACTCTTTGGTCTCGTTGATTGCGTAACCAAACATAATACCTTGGTCACCGGCACCTTGGTCCTCGTCTTTCTCGCGAACAACGCCTTGATTGATATCGGAACTTTGCTCGTGAATAGCCGAAAGAATACCACACGAGTTGCCGTCAAACTGATAGTCGCTCTTGGTATAGCCGATACGATTGATAACGCCACGCGCAACACCTTGAACATCAACATAAGCCTCGCTGCGAACCTCACCCGCAACCACTACCAAACCTGTGGTACAAAGGGTCTCGCAAGCAACTTTCGATTTGGGGTCGTGACGAAGGAACTCGTCAAGAATAGCGTCCGAAATTTGATCGGATACTTTGTCGGGATGTCCCTCGGACACCGACTCTGATGTAAACAAAAATCCCATACTTTCTATACTAATTTTACAATATTAACGTATGAAAAGCGGGAAAAATTGACCGAACAAGGAAAATAAAAAAAGATACTGTTTTAGCGTTTTTTTATTGTGGTTGCAATCAGTCAAATCTTTCCACCTACTTATTTCGGGCGCAAAGGTAGCGTTTTTTTTGGAAAAACAAGATTTTTTGCACCATTTAACAAAATAAGAATACCTTTTCGGGAGTTATTAAGATAACCAACAGTAATGCCTATGATGTGACTTTACTCTATTTATTATGTAAACACAGAAAAAACAGAGTATGAAAACTAAATTTTTATCTGCACTTGCCGTAGTTCTGACATCGGCAGTGGTCGGAGGCGGTATAGGCTACCTCGCTTCGCAACAATTCTTAAATAATAATCAGGTATCGGCAACTCCTGTCGCTAACGATGAGAGCGACACCACAACGGATATGCACTTTGCCTCGTTCTCGGCACAGCAACCTCTGCAACTGCCCGACTTGACACAAGCCGCCGAGATGGGTGTACGTGCCGTTGTCAGTGTCACAAAGACAGAGGAGATTGCTACGGTACAGAGCTGGAATCCTTTTTTGGAGCTGTTTGGAGCTCCTCAACAAAGCGCCCCGCAGACACATCGTCAAACCGCATCTGGCTCGGGTGTGATAATCGGCAGCGACGGTTATATAGTAACCAACAACCACGTTATCGAAAACGCCTCGTCGCTTAAAGTGCGCCTCTCGGACGGACAAAACTACGATGCAACTATCATCGGCACCGACCCTACAACCGACATCGCACTTATCAAAATCGAGGCAACAGGACTCCCTACTCTACCCTTTGGTAGTTCCGATGCTTTGCGCCTGGGCGAGTGGGTACTTGCCATTGGCAGCCCCTACGATTTGCAATCGACCGTAACAGCGGGTATCGTCAGCGCCAAAGCGCGCACCCTGCGCGTAATCCCCAACGCATTCAGTATCGAGTCGTTCATACAAACCGATGCTGCCATAAATCCCGGAAACTCGGGTGGCGCGTTGGTTAATGCTCGTGGCGAGTTAGTGGGTATCAACACCGTAATCAAGTCGCCAACAGGCAGTTATGCCGGTTACTCGTTTGCCGTCCCCGAGACAATCGTTCAGAAGGTTGTAAGCGACCTCAAAGAGTATGGTGTCGTACAACGCGCACTGCTCGGTATCTCATATCGTATGGTTGATCAGGCGTTCCTCGACGAGTTGGGAGAGAAATACGGAATTGACGAGATTGGTGGTGCTTACATCGCCGAGATTGATCCAAATGGTGCTGCACACAGTGCAGGACTCAAAATTGGCGACATCATAACCGACATTGACGGTGTCAAAATTGACACTCACGCCAACATCTCGGAGGAGGTCGGAAAGCATCGTCCGGGCGATAAAATCTCGGTTTCGGTAAAAAGAGATGGAAAAGTGAAACAATTTGATGTCGTTTTGCGTAATAAGACTGGTAAGGCGGAATTAACATCGTCGATTGATGCCGAAACAGCGCTCGGAGGAGTGATGAAAGAGGCTTCGAAAGAGATACTCCGCAAGTACAACGCATCGCACGGTGTGCTGGTTACCGAGGTCAATCGTGGTGGTGTTTTGAGCAACGCCGGAATCAAAGAGGGATACCTTATTACACACATCAACGAGAAACCCATTCGTTCGATACGCGACATTCAAGCAATAGAGCAGGATATAAAACTTATCGAAGGAACCTATCCCAATGGACGACACATCGGGTATGTGATTGTCGGCAAGTAGAGAAATTGAAAGAAATACGCAAATAGATGAGACAACTTAAAATCACTAAATCAATCACGAACCGCGAAAGCGCGTCGTTGGATAAGTATCTGCAAGAGATTGGTAAAGAGGACCTTATCTCGGTAGAAGAAGAGGTAGAACTCGCACAGCGAATCAAGAAGGGCGACCAAGAGGCTCTCGAAAAATTGACCAAAGCCAACCTGCGTTTCGTAGTGTCGGTAGCAAAGCAGTACCAAAATCAAGGTTTGAGCCTGCCCGACCTTATCAACGAGGGTAACCTCGGACTGATTAAGGCTGCCGAGAAGTTCGATGAGACTCGTGGTTTCAAGTTTATCTCGTATGCCGTATGGTGGATTCGTCAGTCGATTCTCCAAGCATTGGCCGAGCAATCGCGTATCGTGCGTCTGCCCTTGAACCAAGTGGGCTCGCTCAACAAAATCAACAAGGCATTTGCCCGTTTCGAGCAAGAGAACGAGCGTACACCCTCGCCCGAGGAGTTGGCACAAACACTCGACTTGCCCAAAGAGAAAGTTACTGATACTTTGCGCGTTGCAGGTCGTCACGTTTCGGTTGATGCACCTTTTGCCGATGGCGAGGACAACAACCTGCTTGATGTGTTGGTTAATGCCGATTCGCCCAATGCCGACCGAGGTTTGATTAACGAGTCGCTCTCGACCGATGTTGAGCGCGTTTTGGCAACACTCACCGACCGCGAGCGCGACATCGTAAAATACTTCTTCGGCATCGGTTGTCAGGAGATGACCCTCGAAGAGATTGGCGACAAGTTTGGTTTGACCCGTGAGCGTGTGCGTCAGATTAAGGAGAAGGCTATTCGCCGTTTGCGTCAAAACTCACGCAGCAAACCACTGAAATCGTATTTGGGTTAATCCTTCATCACGATAACTATTCGACAACGAGGTTGCACTATTGAAGCAATCTCGTTGTTTGTTTTTGAGGTGTGAAAAATATTTTTTTTATGCGATACACCTCTCTCAAAAAAAACATTATATTTGCGATTGTAAAACAAAAACAACATTTGGCTATGAGCACAATTAGAGCAGCCGTAGTTGGTTACGGCAACATTGGTAAGTATGTGGTGGAGGCTTTGGAGACTGCTCCCGATTTTGAAATTGCAGGTATTGTTCGTCGAGCATCGTCGGTTGCTTCGGCTGGCGAGTCTAAATATCCCGTTGTAAGTTCGCTCGAAGAACTCGAAGGTGTTGATGTGGCTATTCTTTGCACCCCATCGCGTTTGGTTGAGAAGAGTGCCGAAACAGCTCTTCGTTTGGGTATCTCGACCGTTGATAGTTTCGATATTCACACAGGCATTGCCGATATGCGCGCCCGTCTGAACGAGATTGCACAACAAAACAATGCAGCGTCTATCATCTCGGCCGGCTGGGATCCGGGTAGCGATTCGGTGGTACGTGCGCTGATGGAGGTGTGCGCTCCGAAAGGAATTACCTACACCAACTTCGGTCCGGGTATGAGTATGGGACATACAGTAGCTGTGAAGGCTATCGAGGGTGTCAAAGCGGCTCTTTCGATGACCATTCCGTTGGGTACGGGTATTCACCGCCGTATGGTCTATATCGAGTTGGAGGAGGGTTACGACTTCGACAAAGTGGCCGAGGCAATCAAGAGTGATGCATATTTCGTACACGACGAGACACACGTTACCAAAGTTGATAGTGTCGAGGCTCTGTTGGATATGGGACACGGCGTTAATATGGTACGCAAGGGCGTTTCGGGCAAGACCCAAAATCAGCGTTTCGAGTTCAATATGACAATCGATAACCCGGGACTCACAAGTCAGATATTGGTTGCAGCAGCTCGCGCCGTGTTGCGCCAGAAGCCCGGAGCTTACACGATGATTGAGGTGCCGCTGATTGACTTCCTTGCGGGCGACAAAGAGCAGATTATTCGTCGTCTTGTTTAAGAACACAGGCTGCCATTATCCCGCGATAGTGGCAGTTTCTTTTATAATTTCGGCTTTATGACAAAGAAGGTTAGATTTGGTGTTGTCGGCACAAACTTTATCTCCGACTGGGTTATCGAGGGCGCGAGAGAGGACACCCGCTTCGAGTTGGCGGCTGTATGCTCGCGCACGCAAGAGCGAGCCGAAGAGTTTGCCGCAAAGCACTCGATTCCGCATATCTTTACCTCGCTTGATGATATGTTGCAGAGCGACACGGTTGATGCGGTCTATATCGCCACACCCAACGCGGTACACGCCGCGCAGAGTATTCAATGTATGCGTGCAGGCAAGCATGTTCTGTGCGAAAAACCGTTGGCAGCAAATGCCCGCGAGGCTGCCGAGATGATTGCCACAGCCAAGCAGTATGGGGTTGCGCTTATGGAGGCGATGAAAAGCACACTCTCGCCCAACTTTCGCCAAGTGATGACCTCGTTGCACCGAATAGGCACACCTCGTCGCTACTTTGCAAGTTTTTGCCAATACTCCTCGCGTTATGACCGCTACAAGCAGGGGGTAGTTTTGAACGCCTTTGACCCGACATTGGCGAATGGAGCGGTTATGGACATCGGAACCTACACGCTATATCCGCTGATACGTCTATTTGGCAAACCGCAAAACATTAACGCACAAGGCATTGTTTTGACGAGCGGAGCCGACGGACAAGGAGCCGTAAATCTTCAATACGAGGGTATGAATGCGACGGTGCTTTACTCGAAGATTGCCAACTCGCTTCTGCCCGCCGAAATAGAGGGCGAAGAGGGCAACATCATTATCGACCGCATACAGACACCCGTCAAAGTGGAGTTCTACCCACGTCAAGCGCCCGCTTCGGGACACGAAAAAAAGGCACAAGCCGAGGTCATAAGCATCGAAGCGGAACACAACGAATACTACTACGAGGTTGCCGAGTTTATCGACCTTGTGGAGCGTGGTCGCATCGAGTCGGACATCAATACTCACGCCACATCGCTCGCAGTGCTCGAAGTAATTGACGAAATTCGTCGCCAATTAGGTGTTCGTTATCCCGCCGACAAAGCGTAGTTTTCAGATATATTTTGCTATCTTTGCGAAAAATAGCGCAAAATGAAAATCAACCCCAAATACAAAGTACGAAACATCGCCGGCGAAAAGATGATTATCCAACAGGGTACATTTGGCGCCGATATGACCAAGATAATCTCGCTTAACGACTCTGCCGAGTTGCTGTTCAACGAGTTGTCGGGCCGAGAGTTTGACATCTGCGATGCAGCCAAAGTGTTGGTCGAGAACTACGAAATCGACGAGACTACTGCCCAAACCGATGCAGAAAAATGGGCTGACAAACTCATCGAGTGCGGAATTATCGAGAAATAACCTCTATGCAAAACATCTTCCGACTGATACCACCCGCTTTTCGTAAGCGTGGCATTGCAACAGCCTGTTCTATCTTGGTGCAGGCGTTGTTGGATTTTGTCGGTTTGGCGGTGTTGTTGCCCGTAATTATCCTCGTTGCCGACCCTAATGCCATCGAAAGCAACAGTTGGTTGGAGGCGTTGTGGAGTTGGGGCGGTTTCAGCGATACGAAATCGTTTACGCTGGCTATATGCGGTTGCGTAGTGGTCATAATAGCAATCAAAGGGCTGCTCGGTATGTGGCTGTGGCGCGGACAAAACCGCTTTATTATGGGGTTATACCGCTACTACTCGGAGCGACTTTTCGCCCGATACCACAACAGCGGGCTACTATTTATCAAGCGCGAAAATAGCGCGAAACTTGCGCACGAAATCAACTTCGTCTGTTTGGCTTTCGTGGTAAATGTACTGATGACCATTGCGGGTATGGCGACCAACATTCTGTTGATGGTGCTGATGGTAACCGCACTATTTATATACAATGCTAGTGTTGCTGGCCTGTTGCTTGTTATTCTCATACCGATTGTAGCGATATACTTTGGTGCTATACGCAACAAACTCAACCGGTACGGTGTGCGCGAGAATGAGATTAGACGCAATCAAAACCGATTGGTTGTCGAGGCTCTGCAAGGATACTCCGAGATTGAGGTGGCGGGTATGTTTCCCGAAATGGAGCGTCGTTTCGACAATGGAATACGCGAAATATCGGATATGCGTTTACAGATAGGCACCATTGCACAAGTGCCCAATATGCTGCTCGATTTGTGTATCGCCATTGCATTGGCGGTGTTGGTTACATTCCGCGCCGATGCAGTTGCTTTCGGTATCTTTGCGGTGGCGGCCATCAAGATTCTGCCTACCGCCAAGAGTATTATCGGAAGGTGGATTACTCTGCGAAACAATATGTACACCGCCGAGATTGTCGCTCGTGGCGAGGAGATGCAGGCGACAAACACGACAACTGCAAGAATGTCATTTGAGCGCGAAATCGTAATCGACAATATAGGTTTCCGCTTCCCCGATGGCGACCAACAACTGTTTGAAGGTTTTTCGATGAGTGTCCGCAAGGGCGAGACTATCGGTATCAAAGGTGTGTCGGGTGGTGGTAAAACTACACTATTCAATCTACTGCTCGGTTTCTATCCCCCCGAGCGTGGAGCCATTACCATTGATGGTGTAGAGCTGACCGCCGAAAATCTACGCGAGTGGCATAACATTGTAGGATATGTTCCGCAAAATGTGTTTGTAATGGATAGCACGCTCGCCGATAATGTAACTATGGGCGAGGACAATGCCGACAAAGAGCGTATCGAAGAGGCTCTTAAAAAGGCTCGTCTATGGGAGTTGGTCGAGGAGTTGCCCGATGGTATCGACACCCGCATTGGCGAGGCCGGTTGCCGTCTTTCGGGAGGACAACGACAACGATTGGGTATCGCCCGAGCACTATACAAACAGGCCGAAGTGCTGTTCTTTGACGAGGCAACATCGGCTCTCGACAGCAACACCGAGCGCGAGATTACCGAGGCTATTGAGGCTCTATCCGAGCAGCGCACCTCGCTCACTATATTCATCATCGCACACCGCGAGAGTTCACTCGCCTTCTGCGACCGAATTATCGAAATTTAGCCACCGATGAACACCGCATATTACAAAATAGCCGGTTTGACCATCTGCCTTGAAGGCAATGCTCCCGAACTAAAAGAGTTGGACGGATTTGCCCCATTCCGCACCGAGGAGGTCGATAATGTCATTGCGACTATTCACCTCCATAGCACAATGGAGGAGTTCGATTTCGACTCTGCCGAGTGGATTTTCACATCGGGTGTCGGTGGTGTCGGCTATCAATTCGGCAGACACGCCGGCGGTTTCTGCTATCGCTCGAACTACAACACCGAGTCTTTGAAGATGTGGTACGAGAGTGATAAGCGCGAGATTTGGTGTAATGCCGAGCGTACCACCACCTACCAACCCTATGAGTTGCGTTTTATGTTGTGGGTTGCATATTCGTTGGCTGCCCTACCCTATAACGCTGTGGCAGTTCACACGTCGGTTATTATGAATGGTGGCAAGGCCTATATGTTCCTCGGCGAGAGCGGTACGGGGAAAAGCACACACACTCGTCTGTGGCGACAACATATCGAGGGGTCGGAGCTGCTTAATGATGATTCGCCAATTTTGCGTATCGAGGGTGACGAGGCGGTTGTATATGGTTCGCCTTGGAGTGGAAAGACGCCCTGCTACAAGCCTTTGCGATTGCCGTTGGGTGGCATTACCCGTTTGAGTCAGGCTCCGTACAACAAGATGCGACGACTCGGTACGCTCGAAGCGATGGGCGCACTGCTCCCCTCGTGTCCGCCAAATTTCGCCTACGACGACAGCCTGACCGATGGTATGTGTGCCATTATCAGTTCGGTTATCGCAACCATTCCTGTATTCCATTTGGAGTGTCTGCCCGACAAACAGGCGGCTCAACTTTCGTTTGCAAAACTCACGGGCAATGACAAATAAACGAAGTATCGACAACGGAGCAATGTTCTCGGTTGTGGCCGAGGAGTTGGCGAGTGGGCATAGTGTTCGTGTGAGCGTTATGGGTCGCAGTATGCGTCCGTTTTTCAGCAGTGGCAGCACCATAGAACTACACCCCATTACAGATGAGGCAATGTTTGTCGGGAGTGTCATCTTTGCGCGGGTCAGAGATAATCACTATGCCGTGCATCGTATCTGGGCGATTGACGGCGACAATGTAACAATGATGGGCGACGGAAATCCTGTCGGCAAGGAGTACATCACACGACAGGACATTTACGGATATGTGAAGTGTTCGGCCCGTCATCTGCGTTGGGCCAAAGTATGGCGCGCATTACGCCCCATTCGTCGTTACCTGCTGGCTATCGACCGCAGAGTATTCAAGTAGAATTACAACAACATCGAGGCTATGGCAAAGGTTGCAAACACAAGGCTTGCAATGCCATTGAGTGTGCCAAAAGCTATACCGATATTGGTTTGACGAGTCGGAGTTACAAGCAAGTGTTCGAGAGTCAGCACACCTCCGAAGATTACCACACCAACCCAAAACAGCCAATTAAACTCGCACCAGATACCAAACCAGCAAACCATAGCCAAACATACGGCGTGAAGCGCGATACTGATGATGAGCGCACCCCAACCGGGGAAACGGGCTGGGATTGAATGTAGGCCGCGTTGGCGGTCAAACTCGGCGTCTTGCATAGCATAGATAATATCGAAACCGCTTACCCAAGCAAGCACAACACCCGAAAGAAGAACGGGAGCAACGGCAAATTCGCCTGTCACTGCAATATAGGCCGCTGTCGGAGCAATCGCCAAAGCCAATCCGAGAATTATATGCGCCAAAGCCGTGAAGCGTTTGGCGAGGCTATAACCCATAACCACAAATAGTGCTACGGGCGAGAACCACAGCGTTAGGCGGTTGATAGTTGCGGCAGTCACAACGAAAAGCAGAGCATTGACCACAACAAATATAAGTGCAGCACGAGGCGAAATCTGTCCCGAAGGAATCTCACGCATCGCAGTACGGGGATTTTCGGCATCAATATCGCGGTCTGCCCAACGATTGAAACCCATTGCTGTATTGCGCGCAAACACCATACACAGCACCACTTGCAACAACAAAACCCAATCAAACTCGGCCGAAGTCGAGGTCAGGGCGTAGGTATAGCCCACAAGCGCAAAGGGCATTGCAAAGATGGTATGCGAGAACTTTACCATCGACATATATTTACGAATAGTTGTCATACAGTGTCTGATGTTTTAATTTCCGACAAAAATAATTAACTTTGTGCTGTTTTAGAGAATTTTTATGAAAAATATCCGCAATTTCTGCATCATAGCCCACATCGACCACGGCAAAAGTACTCTCGCCGACCGTATGATTGAAAAGACCAACACACTGTCGGATCGCGAGTTACAAAATCAAGTGCTGGACGATATGGACCTCGAACGCGAGAAAGGTATCACCATCAAGAGCCACGCTATTCAGATGGAGTACCAACGCAACGGACAAAAATATACGCTCAACCTTATTGACACCCCGGGACACGTCGATTTTTCGTACGAGGTTTCGCGTGCCATCGCGTCGTGCGAAGGCGCATTGTTGGTGGTCGATGCAACACAAGGTATTCAGGCACAGACCATATCAAACCTCTATTTGGCTCTCGAAAACGACCTCGAAATCATCCCCGTACTCAACAAAATTGATGTCGAGTCGGCAATGGTCGATGAGGTTCGCGACCAGATTATTGACCTTATCGGCTGCAAGTCCGAGGAGATTTTGTTGGCAAGCGGCAAAACAGGCGAGGGAGTTATGGAGGTGTTGGACGCCATTGTGGACCGTATTCCCGCACCCAAAGGCGACGAGGAGGCACCTCTGCAAGCCCTGATTTTCGACTCGGTATTCAACTCATTCCGAGGTATCATCGCCTATTTCCGAATTATGAACGGAACACTGCGCAAAGGCGACAAAGTGAAATTCGTAAACCTCGGAAACGAATATACCGCCGACGAAATCGGTGTACTCAAACTCAAATTGAGCCCCCGACAAGAGATTAAAGCTGGCGACGTAGGTTACATCATCTCGGGTATCAAAAACTCGGTTGATGTCAAAGTGGGCGACACCATCACCCATGTTGCTCGTCCTTGCGACAAGGGTATCGAAGGTTTCGAGAATGTAAAACCGATGCTGTTTGCGGGTGTATATCCTGTCGATACAAGCGAGTATGAGGATTTGCGTGCATCGCTCGAAAAACTGCAACTTAACGATGCTTCGCTCACATTCGAGCCAGAGAGTTCTCTCGCGTTGGGATTTGGTTTCCGTTGCGGATTCCTCGGTCTGTTGCACTTGGATATTGTACAGGAGCGTCTTTATCGCGAATTCGACATGGACGTTATTACAACCGTCCCCAACGTATCGTATCGTGTAACTTCGACCAAAGGCGATGTTTGCGAGGTACACAACCCGTCGGGATTGCCCGAGCCCACTCTGATTCAGAAGATTGAGGAGCCTTACATTCGCGCTCAAATAATCACCAAGTCGGACTATCTGGGCAGTGTCATCAAACTTTGCATCGATCGACGCGGAACACTTGTAAACCAAACATTCCTCACACAAGATCGTGTCGAAGTAAACTTCGATATGCCGTTAAGCGAGATTGTATTTGATTTCTACGACAAGCTCAAAAGTATCTCGCGCGGATACGCCTCGTTTGACTATCACGCAACGGGATACAAGGATAGCAAACTTGCAAAACTCGATATTCTGCTCAACGGCGAGCCCGTCGATGCGCTCAGTTCGCTCATCTACTACGATCACGCCTACGACTTCGGTCGCCGTATGTGCGAAAAACTAAAAGAGTTGATACCTCGCCAGCAATTCGATGTGGCTATTCAGGCTGCCATCGGTTCGAAGATTATCGCTCGTGAGACTGTCAAAGCGGTGCGTAAAGATGTGACTGCGAAGTGTTATGGTGGTGACATCAGCCGTAAACGCAAACTTCTCGAAAAGCAGAAGAAAGGTAAAAAGCGTATGCGTCAGATTGGTAATGTCGAGGTGCCTCAACAGGCTTTCTTGGCAGTACTCAAAATGGACTAAACTGGAATCGTATCGCATATTGGGAGTGGTTGGTTGGACCACTCCTTTTTTTATTGTATAGTTTTTGTTTATGTGGACATAAAAACAAGTGATGAAAAAGATGAGGTTTTTTATTTTTCAAGTATTATATTTGCAGTAAGAAAACAAACAGAATATAAACCCTAAAAACTATACAACTATGTTAAGTCAAAAATTACACGCTGCTATCAACGAGCAGATTAACGCAGAATTATGGTCGGCATATCTCTATCTGTCTATGTCGCTTGACGCCGAGTCCAAAGGATATAAAGGTGTTGCAAACTGGTTCTATGTTCAATGGCTCGAAGAGCAAGACCACGCACGAATCCTGATGAACTACCTCAACTCGCGCGATGCAAAGGTGGAGCTTAAACCCATCGCCGAGGTACAAACCGAGTGGGACAGCATTTTGGCAATGTACCAAGATACTCTCAAACACGAGAAAGTTGTAACTTCGCTGATTAACAACCTTGCCGCTATTGCTGCCGAGGACCGCGATTTCGCTTCGAGCAATATGTTGGTTTGGTTCATTGACGAGCAAATCGAGGAAGAGGAGTCGGCACGCGATATGATTTTCGCAGTCGAGTCTGTTGAAGGCGACAAGTACGGAATGTATCAACTCGACAAAGAGTTGGCCGCTCGTACCTACACACAAGCATCGCCGCTGGCTACTTCGGCCGAGTAATAAGAACTCCAAATAAAACAAAAGAGGCTGTCCAACAAGTTTGTTGTGACAGCCTCTTCTGTTAGTGTATATGTCGTTTACATCGACTGCTCGACATTCCAAACAAATGCACGGCAACCCTGCATCTCAATCTCGGCATCAATAGCACGAACGGCATTCATAACCTCGGCTACCTTCTCGTCCTCGACAATGGCCAATACCGAAGTATTGATTGCAGGCCAAGTGTGGTTACCATAGTGAGGCTCGCCTGTGAAACTGCCTCGGCCCTCGGTAGGTGTCCAGCGGGTAAAACCGCGAACACCATACTCGTCAAGCATTGCATCAATACGCTCGGTAAGAGCCTGATTATATGAAATAAATATAGCTTTCATAGTCTGTCATTTTTATTTATTAAGTGCCTTTTTAGCCTCGGCCTTGCGCTCGGCGCGTACTTGGAACGAAGCGTAGATAGTCGGAACGACCAACAAAGTAAGGAAGGTCGAGAAGGTCAAACCACCAACGATAGCGATACCCATCGGTTGCCACAACTCCGAACCATTACCCGTACCGATTGCCATAGGAATCATACCGAAGATGGTTGTAAGCGAGGTCATCAACACGGGGCGCAAACGGCTGCGTGCTGCGGCTACGGTAGCCTCCATAACCTTCATACCGCGCTCGCACAACAAGTTGGTGTAGTCCACCATCACGATACCGTTCTTAACAACGATACCAACCAACATCACGGCACCGATAAGAGCAATCATCGACAACGGTTTACCTGTAATCCACAAGCCTACGAATACACCAGTGAAGGCAAACGGAATGGTAAACATAATGATAAACGGCATCTTCAAGCTCTCGAACTGGGTCGCCATCACGATATAAACCAAAATCACGATAAGTATCATAAGGCTCATCATATCGCCTGTCGATTCGTTCATATCCTCAATATCACCACCAAGTTCGATATAGAGTCCCTCGGGCACCTCGTAGTCGTCGAGAATGGTTTGAATTCGGGCAGCAGCCTCACCCAGAGGAACACCCGGAGCCATATCCGACTCTACTTTGATAACACGCTGACGGTCCTCACGCTCGATGCTCGGAGCAGCAAACTCCTCGGTCACGGTTGCCACATCTTTGAGTTTGATGGGGCGACCGGTAGTCGAACTATAAAGTGTAATATTCTCGACATCCGAAAGCGATGTACGGTGCTCCTCAGCATAGCGAACAATGATATCGTACTCATCACCGTCCTCGCGATATTTCGACGCGGTATAACCATTGATACGGTTACGCACGAAGTTGGCTGCCGTAGCACTCGACACTCCATAGTAAGCGAGTTTATCTCGGTCAAACACCACATTATACTCGGGGCGGAGATCCTCACGCGAGAGTTTCACGTCACGGGTTTCGTCCAGCGCATTGATTTTATCTTTGAGGTCGAGAGCAACCGAGTTCGCCAAGTCGATATTGTGGCCAAAAATCTTAACCTCGATAGGGCTTGTACTACCACCGGGGCCCGAGCCACCTGCGCTAATGTTGTATTCGCGAATCTCGGGAATCTTGTCGAGGTCTTGACGCAACAGGTCGGCAATCTCGAAGATATCGCGCTCACGCTTGTCGGCTGTGGGGAGTTTCAAACGGTAGGTCACAATGTGGCTACCATTGTCACCGATAGCTGCGAACAAGTTATCCGAGCTACTTGCGCCTGCGGTTGCCTGAACGCGAATAATCTCGGGATACTTCTCGTAAATAATGCTGTCAATTTGACGAGCCACACGAGCAGTATAGTCCACGCCGACATTCTGCTCCATCTTGACTGTTGCCTGAATCGAAGCGTTATCGGTCTTTGAGAAGAACTCCATAGGCACATAACGCAACAGCAACAACGATACTCCGAAGATGGTCAAGGTGGTAATCAACACTATAACACGGTGATTAACGGCCCACGCAATAGTTTTGGCATAAGCGTCGTCCAACCAGTTAAGGAATTTATCGACGGGTTTATAGATAATACCCAAGCCCTTGTAGTTGTGGACTGCGCCATCGGCTTTAAGCATATAGGCACACATCATCGGGGTCAAAGTTACAGCGGCTGCGGTCGAGGTACAAACCACGATGGTTACAATCCAACCCAACTCCTTGAACATGATACCCATCATACCATCCAACATGGTCAAAGGCAGGAACACCGCAACGACAACCAATGTAGTGGCGATAACCGACAACCACACCTCGTTGGTACCATAGATAGCCGCCTCACGAGGTTTCGAGCCCTTGTCGATGTGGGTCGAGATGTTCTCCAACACCACAATAGCATCGTCCACCACCATACCGATTGCAATCGAAAGCGACGACAACGAGATGATGTTCAGTGTTGAGCCCGTTGCGAACAGGTAGATGAACGAGGTGATAAGCGAGATAGGAATGGTCATTGCGATAATGAAGGTCGCTCTCCAACGGCCGAGGAACATCATCACAACCAATATCACAAATATCAACGCATACATCACCGACTCACTCAGCGAGTTGATAGAGTCGATAATCGACTCCGAGCCCTCGTAAATGGTGTGAATATCAACATCGGGCGGGAGTGTTTTCTCGATTTGGGGCAACATAGCCTGTACCTGTTTGATAATATCAACGGTATTGGCACCCGATTGCTTTTGAATGGTGATGGTAACGCATCGTTGGCCATTCATACGCACATCTTGGGTCGCTTTTTCGAGTGTATCTTTGACTTGTGCAACATCGGTCAAGTAGATGGTACGGCCACCTGCATTCGACACAATGATGTCTTTCACTTGGTCGCTCGAAGTATATTCGCCATCGGCTTTGATGTTAAAGGTATTGCTACCGATGTCAATAGTACCTGCGGGGACATTGAGGTTCTCGGCTGCAATCAATTGGCCAAGGCTCTCAACGGTCAAGCCATAAGCCTCCAACTTGGTAGGATCGACATTAACCTGAATCTCACGCTCGGGAGCACCATTCAAACTTACGGCACCCACTCCGTCGATACGGTTCAGTGTATTTACAAGCTTATCGTCAAGCTCTTTGTAGAGAGCAGCATAGCTCTCATCGGCGGTTGCCGACAACACCATAATAGGCATCATCGACGAGTTGAACTTAAATACGGTAGGTTGGTCAATACCGTCGGGCAACAAGCGGATACTACGGTTGATTACATCACGCACATCGTTGGTTGCCTCGGTAATATCGGCGCCCCACTCCAATTCAAGGTTTACAATTGAGTAGTTATCGCTCGAAGTCGAGGTGATTTTTTCGAGGTTTTCGACCGTATTAAGTTGGTCTTCGAGGATACGCGAAACGTTGGTTTCAATCTCCTCGGCATTGGCTCCCGGGTAGGTCGTAAACACGGTTACGGCCGGGAACTCCATCTCGGGGAATTGGTCAATGGCCAGCTTTGTCAGCGAGAACAGACCGAAGATGATGACTCCGACAAAAATCAGTGTCGTCGATATCGGTTTGCGGACGGCCTTTTCGTAAATATTCATAGTCTTGTGATGGAGTTAATGATTAGTTATTTTGAACCTCAACCTCGCGGCCTTGTTCGAGTTTCGACATACCTGTTACGGCAACTTGTTCGCCAGCCTCGATACCGCTCAAAATCTCTACCTTGTTGCCTACTTGACGGCCAACGGTTACAACGCGACGCTCGGCAACACCATCTTTGATAACAAAGGCGTAACGCTCGTTGGTACCGATTTGACGTTGAACAGCCACGTCCGAAATCATCACGCTCTCGCGGTTACCCATATTGATAACCGAGCGCGAGAACATACCTGGACGCAGGCGCTCCTTGCCGTTGGGAATAGTAACCTCAACAGTAAAAGTACGAGTAGTTGCGTCCATTGCAGGGTGAATCAAAGTAACTTTACCCTCGAAGCTCTCGCCGGGGAAGATATCCACGCTGACAGCAACGGGAGTACCCAATTTAACTACGGTATAGTATTTCTCCGAGATGCTTACGGTAACTTTGAGTTTGTCGATTTGCATAACTTGGAGAATAGGTTGATTTGCGAACAAGTTACCAGCCTCGTCGTTACGAGCAGTAACAACGCCATTGATAGGCGACAAAAGGCGGATATTCTTTTTGAGGTTTTCGATTACCTCTTGTTGAATCGAAAGCGCATTAGCGGCTTGGTCGAGTTGTTGTTGCGAAACGCCACCTGCCTCGTACACCTTGCGGGTACGGTCGTAGGTATCCTTGGCATTCTGCAAGTTCACGAGTTGTTGGTTGTAGTTGGTGGGGTCCATTTCGACCAACAGTTGGCCTTTCTTTACGCGGTCACCCACATCAACCAAGATACGGTCGATACGCACACCTTGAACAGCAGGAGTGATATAGTTTTTCTTATAAGGCTCGATGTTGGCAGTAAACTCCTCGGTTTGAGCCACGGTTTGAGTTGTAGCCTGCTCGGTTTTGATAAGCAGTGCCTTCTGCTCGGCCTCCTTTTGTTCGGTCTTTTGCTGACCTGTACCACATCCGACAAGCACTACACCGAGTGCCAATGTCAGAAAAATTCTCTTGCTCATTTTCATACTTTATCTTGTTTTATTTTTACTCTTCTTTACCGATAATTTTGTCATAATCAGCCTTTGCCGACAGGTAGTCATAGATTGCCTGCGAATAGTTAAGGCTCGAACGTGTGAGTTGCAACTCTGTCGAATTGACTTCGAGGATAGTACCCGCACCCGCAGTATAGCGTGTTTGAGCAATATCGAAAGCCTTTTGGGCCTGAACTACGGTCTTCTCGTTGGCAAGCATAGTCTCGCGCGCAGTAATCAGCGTATTGAGTGCCGAGCGCACTTGAACATAGATACTCTCTTCGAGGTAGTCGCGTTGCATCTCCAACTGGCGAATACTGTTTTGGATACTCTTAACCTTCGAGGTGTTGGCAAAACCTGCAAAGATGGGAATCGAAACTTGAACACCCACGTTGATAGGATATTGCCACCAGAACTCGTTTTTGGTCGAGGTTCCTGCGCCTGTGCCACTACCTGCTCCTGCGCCGCCACCCATCATACTCGACAACGGGTTGCGTGCGTCGTTACCTGTATAGCTACCTTGCATAAATGCAGCAATGGTCGGGATACGAGCGCTATTAGCCAAGCGTTTTTGGGCGTTCAACATTTTAAGATTGATGTCGAGAGTACGAAGGTCGGTATTCTCGGAATAGTCGGTAGGAAGTGATGCGCCTCCTGCCAATACCGCATCACGGAACTCGTCGAGTGTACCCGTAACCTCAACCTCGGTCTCTTGGGGCAATCCCAAGTACATTTTAAGCAACAATTTGGCAATCTCCACCGAGTTCTCGGTTTGAATGATTGTCGGGCGAAGGTTGCTCAACTGCACCTCGGCAGTCAGCAGGTCATACTCGGCAGCAAGTCCCGCCTTATACATATTGCGAGTATTCTCGACGGTCTCCTCGATATTGGCCTCGCTGGCGTGCAATACTTTGATTGATTGCTCGGCAAGCAGGATATTGAAATATGCTTTCTTAACTTCGGCAACCAAAGTAATCTTCGATGCACGAGCCTGCTCAACGGCATTTTCGAGTTGAATCTTGTTCATGTTAAGAGCGGCGTACACCGAGGGAGCAAATAGAGCCATATTCAGATTTCCCGATGCCGAAATAGTATTGTCGGCACCAAACGAAAGTCCTTTGGCCATACTCTGTTTCTCGATGGCATAGAGGTATTGACCCGTAGCCGAAAGTTGCGGCCAGAGGTTTGCCTCGGTCTGTTTGCGTTCATACTTTTGACGCTCGATTTCGAGATTGGCAACCTTGATTGTCGGGTTGTCACTCAAAGCAATACTTACAGCTTCATCGAGTGTCAGAGTGATTGTCTGCGTCTGTTGTGCCGAAACTCCCACCCACGAGGCGAGAGCCATTACGGCCACTGCTAATCTTCTCTTCATTGTGTTGCTTTTATCCTTTTATTATATATGTATCTTAATGTATAAATCTTGGTATTTGCGGCGGTACTCATCGACCATCTTCAAACCTTTGGTAGTGGAAAGACCTCGGAAGAAGTTGGTGATGATGTAACTCATCGCATCTTTAATAGTCACGCCCTGTGGCAAACTGACCTTCGTCGAGGAGGCTACACCATTGAGCGTCATCGAAAAAACAGCCTCGGTAAACTCGATATTCATATCGGGTTGGAAAACTCCCTCGGCAATACCTCGGCGCAACATATCGCGGAACTTTGACGAAGCAATCTCCGCTTGGCGCAACTTGAACGGCTCGTAAAGGTCGGGGTAATACTTCGCCACCGACTGCATAAACATACGGCTACGCTCGCTAACCTGGTATGCGACACGAATGATGAGTATAATCTCCTCGACCACATTCTCGGCCTGACTTACACTCTCATGCATCGCCTCGTTGCATCGGTCAAAGTAGCGTTTCAGGCAGGCTATCAATAAATCCTTTTTGTCGGCAAACATCTCGTACATTGTGCGTTTCGACACACCCAACTCGTGAGCGATATCGTCCATTCGCACCGCCTTGACGCCCTGATCGACAAACATCTCGGTCGCTTGTCTTACTATGTATTCCTGTTGAGTTTCCACCGTTTTTTCGGTATTTACACTATGATTCATAATCATAAATCGGGTGCAAATATATTGCAGAAAACTCGAAAAACAAAAAAAGTTTTCGTAATTTTGAAAGAAAAACGCAATATGGGCGACTTTATTGCATCGGGTTTGCAAAAAAAGTTTTATCTTTGTGCGGGTATAATAAGATGATGTGCTCTGCGTTTGAAGAGTAGCATCTGCAAACAGACAGCAAACAATTTTTTACATACATTTAAAACATTAAGATTATGCAAATCGTAAGTGTACACGGAAGAGAGATTCTTGACTCGCGTGGTAACCCCACAATCGAGGTTGAAGTATTCACCGCATCTGGCGCATTCGGCCGTGCTGCTGTTCCCAGCGGCGCATCGACTGGCGAGAACGAGGCTTTGGAGCTTCGTGATGGCGACAAAGGTCGTTACCTCGGCAAAGGCGTTATGAAAGCTGTTGAGAATGTAAACACTAAAATCGCTCCCGAGATTATCGGTATGAACGTTACCGACCAAGTTGGTATCGACAAAACTATGATCGCTTTGGACGGCACTCCCACCAAGAGCAATCTCGGTGCAAACGCTATCCTCGGTGTTTCGTTGGCTGTTGCTCGCGCTGCTGCTGACTACCTCGGAGTACCCCTCTACCGCTACATCGGTGGTTCGAACGCTAAAACTTTGCCCGTTCCCATGATGAACATCATCAACGGTGGTTCGCACTCGGACGCTCCTATCGCTTTCCAAGAGTTCATGATTCGCCCCGTAGGTGCTCCTTCGTTCAAAGAGGGTATCCGTATGGGTGCTGAGGTTTTCCACAACCTCAAAAAAGTGCTTCACGCTCGTGGTTTGAGCACCGCAGTTGGTGACGAGGGTGGTTTCGCTCCCGCACTTGACGGTACCGAGGACGCTCTTGACTGCATCATCAAAGCTATTGAGAGTGCAGGTTATGTTCCCGGTAAAGACGTTATGATTGGTATGGACTGCGCTTCGAGCGAGTTCTATGCTAACGGCATCTACGACTACACCAAATTCGAGGGTGAGAAGGGTGCAAAACGTACTTCGGCTGAGCAAGTAGAGTACCTGAAAGGTCTTGTTGAGAAATACCCCATCGATTCGATCGAGGACGGTATGAGCGAGAACGACTGGGACGGTTGGAAAATGCTTACCGACGCTATCGGTGACAAATGCCAATTGGTTGGTGACGACTTGTTCGTAACCAATGTTGAGTTCCTCAAAAAAGGTATCGAAACCGGTTGCGCTAACTCGATTCTTATCAAAGTAAACCAAATCGGTTCGTTGACCGAGACTTTGGACGCTATCGAGATGGCTCACCGTGCAGGTTACACTTCGGTTACTTCGCACCGTTCGGGCGAGACTGAGGATTCGACTATTGCCGACATCGCAGTTGCTACCAACAGCGGTCAAATCAAAACCGGTTCGGCTTCGCGTTCGGATCGTATGGCAAAATACAACCAATTGCTCCGTATCGAGGAGGAGTTGGGCGAGGAGGCTATCTACGGTTACACCAAAATCTACCGCAAATAGTACCTTACGTATTTGACTTTTTGCAAACCCCGGCCATATGGTCGGGGTTTGTTTTGTTTGTGGCAATAGGGGATACTGACAAAATGGCAGTCTGCGGGCGTCGCTTTGGCAGAAAGTGGGAGTTGGTCTGGGTTTTGCAATTGATGTTATCGAAACAGAAAAGAAAGAGTTATGAACATCAATGCATTAACCATCAAGGCACAGGAGTGCTTGCAGCAAGCATTCCGCATTGCCGCCGAGTTCAACGCAAGTGCCGTTGAGCCCGTACACATTCTCTCGTCGCTTACGGGCGAGGAGGATACACCTTGCAGTTATCTTTTGGGAAAGGTCGGGGTTGATGTTAATACGTTACGTCGCAACATCAAGTCGGCCGTATCGTCACTGCCCAAAGTAAGCGGTAGTGAGCAATATTTCTCGAACGATTCTTCGAAAGCCATACAGCGAGCCATTGACTTCACCACGAAGTTGGGCGACCGTTACGCCTCGGTTGAGCATCTCTTGTTGGGTATCCTCGCCGAGAAGGGAGAGGCAAGTCGTCTGCTGAAAGAGCAGGGAGCCTCGGAGAAGGAGATTATCTCTGCAATCAAAGAGTTACGCAAAGGACAGACCGTTGATTCACCCACCTCGGAGCGCGAGTTTGATGCTCTGGGCAAATACGCCATAAACCTCAACGAGATGGCTCGTCAAGGCAAACTCGACCCCGTGATTGGTCGTGATGACGAGATTCGTCGCGTTCTCCAAATCCTGTCGCGCCGCACCAAGAATAATCCTATTTTGGTCGGAGAGCCGGGTGTGGGTAAAACTGCTATTGCCGAAGGTATCGCCCATCGTATTGTCGATGGCGATGTGCCCGAAAATCTCAAAAGTAAACTTATATACTCGCTCGATATGGGAGCGTTGGTCGCAGGCGCCAAATACAAAGGAGAGTTCGAGGAGCGTCTGAAAGGCGTTGTACGCGAGGTTGTCGATACCGAGGGCGAGATTCTGCTATTCATTGACGAGATACACACTTTGGTTGGCGCAGGCAAAAGCGACGGAGCAATGGACGCAGCCAACATCTTAAAACCCGCATTGGCGCGAGGCGAGTTGCGTACTATCGGTGCAACGACCCTCGACGAGTATCAAAAATACTTCGAACAGGACAAGGCTTTGGAGCGT
The DNA here is from genome assembly GCA_015060105.1 of Rikenellaceae bacterium. GTDB lineage: Bacteria > Bacteroidota > Bacteroidia > Bacteroidales > Rikenellaceae > UBA940. The sequence continues at coordinate 146,099 of SUZD01000001.1, forward strand.
CGTTTCCAAAAGGTAATGGTTGATGAGCCGACAGTCGAGGACTCTGTTTCGATACTGCGTGGTCTGCGCGACCGATACGAGAATCACCACAAAGTGCGTATCAAAGACGAGGCTATCATCTCGGCCGTAGAGTTGAGTCATCGCTATATCACAAGTCGTTTTCTGCCCGACAAGGCCATTGACCTTATCGACGAGGCGGCAGCCAAGTTGCGATTGGAGATGAACTCCGTACCCGAAGAGATTGACATTCTCGACCATCGTGCGCGTCAGTTGGAGATTGAGCGCGAGGCTATACGACGTGAGAATGACACCGTGCGTCTTGAAACCATCGACCGCGAACTTGCCGAGTTGAACAATCAACGCACCGAATTGCGCGCCAAATGGGAGAGCGAGCGAGGTTTGCTCTCGAAGATTCAGACCGAGAAAGAGAGCGTCGAAAGACTCAAAATCGAGGCTGCCGAGGCCGAGCGTCGTGGCGATTATGGCACCGTTGCCGAGATTCGTTACGGCAAGATTCGTGAAGCGGAGCAACGCATCGAGGCTCTGCAAGAGGAGTTGAACATTGCTCACACACGAGGCTCGCTTATCAAAGAGGAGGTCAATGCACAAGACATTGCCGAAATTGTCGCCAAGTGGACAGGTATTCCCGTCAGCCGTATGTTGCAAAGCGAGCGCGAGAAGTTGCTCGATATGGAGCGCGAATTGCATCGTCGCGTTGTGGGACAAGATGTCGCAATCGAGGCGGTATCCGATGCAGTGCGTCGCAGTCGTGCCGGATTGAGCGACCCGCGTCGTCCGATAGGTAGCTTTATATTTATAGGTACAACGGGAGTGGGTAAAACCGAGTTGGCAAAGGCGTTGGCGGAGTTTCTGTTCAACGACGACAGCATGATGACCCGAATTGATATGAGCGAGTATCAAGAGCGTCACGCCGTATCGCGTCTGATTGGTGCGCCTCCGGGATATGTCGGCTACGACGAGGGCGGACAACTAACCGAAGCTGTACGTCGCAAGCCCTACTCGGTAGTATTGCTTGACGAAATCGAGAAAGCACACCCCGACGTATTCAACATCTTGTTGCAGGTTTTGGACGATGGCCGTCTGACCGACAACAAAGGTCGCACCGTCGATTTCCGCAACACCATTATCATTATGACCTCGAATATGGGTAGCGACATAATCAACGAGCGTTTTGCTACGGCGTTGGCAAGCAGCGACACCATTGACAGCAATATGGTAGAGGCAACTCGTGACGAGGTTGTGGAGTTGATGAAACGGGTACTGAAACCGGAGTTCCTGAATCGTATCGACGAGATTGTGATGTTCACACCGCTCACACGTCAACAAACCCTGCAAATTGTCGATATTCAACTGCATATTGTCGAGGGTATGTTGCAAAAGGCGGGCTTGGAGTTGAAGGTTACGCCCGAGGCACGAGAGTGGTTGGCAACAGCGGGATATGACCCAATGTTTGGAGCTCGACCCGTAAAACGAACCATACAAAACAATGTTGTCAATGCTTTGTCGCGCTCGATACTTGCTGGCACAGTGGACCGACAACGACCTATTGTTGTCGAACTTGACAAGGCAAAGGGAGAGTTATTGTTCCGAAACTAAAACGCCTTGCTCGGCTAAACAAAAAAAGTTGTATGACGGTCATTATCATACAACTTTTTTTTGTTTAGCCAAGTGGATGAAACTCTTCGAGAGTATGCTCGGTAAAGGTAGTATCAACGTGCGTATATATCTCGGTGGTGGTTATACTCTCGTGGCCCAGCATCTCCTGCACTTGCGCTATGCTTGCGCCACCTGCCAAAAGATGAGTTGCAAAACTATGGCGCAGTGTGTGAGGGCTGATACTCTTGGTAATACCGGCTTGAAGTGCGGCCTGTTTGATGATATAAAAGACCATCACACGAGTTAGCGGGCGACCTTTGGCATTAACAAACAGGAAGTCGCTATTGGATTCGGGGCGGGGGCCATTGCGATACTCCACCACCCTTTCGAGCGCAGCCTGACTTATGGGTACAAGGCGCTGCTTATCGCCCTTGCCCACTACACGTACGTACCCCTCGGCTGGAAATATATCCGAGAAGCGCAAACCCACAAGCTCCGACACTCGCAAACCCGAACTATACATCATTTCGAGCATTGCAGCATTACGCACTCCATTCGTCTGGTGGGTTGCCGCCGTCGAAATCAATCTATCAACCTCGTCAATGGTAAGCACATCGGGTAAATCTCTCGAAATCTTCGGTGCCTCGATATTCTGCACGGGCGACTCATCAATCTGCTCGTTAATAAGCAGGTAGTTATAAAAACTTGTCAGACCGCTCAACAATCGGGCTTGGGTGCGTGGTGTTGTGCGTGCGCTCATCTGTGCCACAAGTTGTTCAATCAGTTCCTGCGATACCTTCTCGGGCGCAACATCACACTCCTCGGCCAAGCGGCGCAAGTGAGCCAAGTCACGCATATAGGAGCGAACACTATTGTCGGCCAAATTCTTCTCCAAACGAAGAAATTGTTCGTAACGTTTAAGCGTTCGGCTCCATATTTTCGAGGTATCTGCCATCTCGGGGTCAATGTTTTCACAGGTCCGAGGACAAAGTTACGAAAAACTTTGTAACTTTGTGGCAACTTAAACGAGATTGACAATGGATACCGATTTTCTTGTTATTGGTAGTGGCGCAGCGGGATTGAGCTTCGCTCTCAAAGCCGCCGAGTATGGCAAAGTGCTGGTCGTTACCAAAGGCGAAATCAACCAATGTAACACAAACTACGCGCAGGGCGGCATCTGCTCTGTAACCGACGAGAAAGACACCTTCGATAAACACATTCAGGATACGCTGGTGTGTGGCGCAGGCAAATGCGACCTGCAAGCCGTAGAGTTGGTGGTGCGTCGTGCCCCCGAACTGATAGCCGACCTTGTAAAGTGGGGAACAAACTTCGACAAAACCCCCGACGGCAAGTATGAGTTGCACCGCGAGGGCGGACACTCCGAGCATCGTATTCTCCACCACAAAGACCTCACAGGTGCCGAAATCGAGCGCGCACTCGTCGAAAGCGCACGTGCTCACAAGAACATCACAATACTCGAACATCACTTCGCCATCGACCTGCTCACACAGCACCACCTCGGCGAATTTGTAACCAAGCACACGCGAGGAACAGCCTGCTTTGGCGCGTATGTTCTCAATCTCGACAACAATCAGACCTTTACGGTACGCTCCAAGTTCACGGTTGTCGCTACGGGTGGCGTAGGTAATATCTACAACACCACAACCAACCCTCCCGTCGCTACGGGTGACGGTATCGCAATGGTACACCGCGCAAAAGGCGTTATCGAGAATATGGAGTTTATCCAATTCCACCCCACGTCGCTCTACAACCCGGGCGAGCGCCCCTCGTTCCTTATCACCGAGGCGATGCGTGGTTTTGGTGCTGTGTTGCGTCTGCAAAACGGCAAGGAGTTTATGCAAAAGTATCACGAGATGGGGTCGCTTGCTCCGCGTGATGTTGTGGCTCGAAGCATTGACCACGAGCTCAAAATCAGCGGCGATGAGTATGTATATCTCGATGTAACATTCAAGCCTGCCGACGAGGTTCGCAACCACTTCCCGCACATCTACGAGAAGTGTCTGTCTATCGGTATAGACATTACCAAAGACTATATTCCCGTTGTTCCAGCTGCACACTACTGCTGTGGCGGTGTGAAGGTAAATACCAATGGCGAAACAACCATCAAACGTCTATATGCTCTGGGCGAAGCTTCGTGCACAGGTCTTCACGGAGCCAACCGTTTGGCAAGCAACTCGCTTATCGAGGCTGTCGTCTATGCCGACCAGGCCGCTCGCCACGCTGTGTCGATGATGGACAAAGTGCATCTGCAAGAGGGTATCCCCGATTGGAATGACGAGGGCACAAGCGCAACCGAAGAGATGTCGCTCATCATGCAGGACTACCGAGAGTTGCAACAAATTATGAGCAACTATGTCGGTATCGTGCGTTCCGATTTGCGTCTTGCCCGCGCCGAGCGTCGTCTGCAACTCATCTGGCAAGAGACCGAGGAGTTGTTCGAGAAGACCAAGCTCAATAAAAACCTATGCGAGCTGCGTAACCTTATCACAATCGGCTACCTGATTATCAAGCACGCAAAGGCACGCAAAGAGAGCGTAGGATTACACTACTCGATTGACTATCCGCCAAAAAATTAGATAAGAAAGGGCCTGCCTGACGAAAGTTGGGCAGGCTTTTTTTATAGGGAGGTTAGAGAATTTAAGGAAGTTAGGGAGTTTAGGGGTTGCAAGGCGGACGACTATAAGCAACCGCAGCATACTTGGCGTATGTGAGCATTTGAGACACAAGCGTAACGCAGAAATCACCTTACCACAAAAAAACAAAAAGTTGTATAACAAGTGGGATTTCAAGGCTTGCGAAGGGGCTCAAAGCGCAGCATACTTGGCGTATGTGAGCATTTGAGCCGCAAGCGTAACGCAGAAATCACCTTGTTAGGCAACTTTTTAAAACAAAAAAAGGGTAAGCTACTTATATCGCACCGCTACAACCGTCTACCCTTGCTTCATTCCTGACCTGGGGGAGTTCGACAGGAGCTGGTCGTATAAGACTTACCCGAGTGCAAAATTACAAATTTTTTATATCTTTGCAATAAAATACATTAAAGATGACAAAGAAAAATTTGCGCAAAATAGCTTTTGTATTCTGTATAACATTCGTTACAGTGGTCATTCTGGCCGGCCTGCTCCTCATCTCTACCCGCATCAATTGCGTACGAAATGAGTGTTTTGTGTATATCCCGCACAACACAACATACGAGGTTTTGAAGGATTCGTTGGAAGGTAAAATCCGATACGAGTGGGGATTTGACACCTATGCCCAACACATTGGTCTTGACCACAATGTACGCGCGGGTCGCTATGAATTGCGCGATGGCATGTCGTATATCGAGGTAGCACGAATGTTCAACCTCGGCGAGCAAACTCCGCTCAACATCACATTCAATAATGCGCGTGACCCTTATATCCTTGCATCGAAACTTGCACCTCAAATCGAACCCGATTCGGCTGCTATTGTTGCGGCGTTCAACGACCCGCAACTGCACGCAAAATTGGGTGTCAGTTCGGCAAAAGAGTTGTTCGGTATGATTTTGCCCAACACCTACGAAGTGTATTGGAGCATCACCCCCGAGGAGTTTTTCTGCCGAATGAAACGCGAGTACGACGCTTTCTGGTCGCCGGGACGTGTGGCACAAGCCGAGAAGTTGCGTATGACACGTCAGCAAGTTACAACTCTCGCTTCGATTGTCTATGAGGAGACAGCCCAAATCGAGGAGATGCCTATCATCGCAGGAGTCTATATCAATCGTCTGCGTATCGGAATGCCATTGCAGGCCGACCCGACTGTAAAGTATGCTTTGGGCGACTACAAACTCCGACGCATCACACACAAGATGTTGAAGGTTAATTCGCCTTACAACACCTATAAATACGCAGGTCTGCCCCCTACCCCGATTTGTATGCCCTCGATTGCCGCTATTGACGCAGTGCTTAACTACTACAAGAGCGACTATCTCTATTTCTGCGCCAAAGAGGATTTTTCGGGCTACCACAACTTTGCGGCAACCTACAAGGAGCACCGCGCAAATGCCAAACGATATGCCAAAGCGCTTGACGAGCGAGGTATCAAATAATTATCAATGATGAAAAGAGTAAAATCCGAGGAGTTTTTCCACCGCCAACCCGAGTGTTACGGTTGTTCGCAAGCCGTCTTGTTGGGATTCAAAGATGAGTTCGAGGTCAGCGAAAAGGACATCGAAGAGTTTGGCGCATGGCGAGGCGGCCGTGCACCCGAAGGCTATTGCGGTGCATTGTATGCTGCAAATGTTATGTTGGAGCGTCGCGGTTTGGCTCCCGTGACCGAAGAGTTTCGCGCTGTGGCCGGTGGCGATAAATGCCGCGAAATCAAGGGCGGAACAAAATATCCCTGCATCGACTGCGTTCGTCTGGCCGATGCACTTGTCGAAAAGCGAATGGCCGAGAAATAAAGACTTTATACCTAACAAAAAAGGCGTGTTCAGCAGATTTGAACACGCCTTTTTGCTATCTATTTCTTCCAAATCCAATCCGAAGTGTCGAGTTGCTCTTTGGTCTTATCGGAGAGTTCGGGGAAGAACTCAAATCCCGAAAGTCGCTCCAACTCGCTCACACTAATTGCCATCGATGCATTAAGTTTAGTTCCCGTCATACTTACATTCGGCAGCCAAAAAGCGATACATTCGGCATTATCGTCATTGGGGCGAGCGCCATCTATCGAACTGCGTACCAGCACTTTAAAATAGGCACGAGGCACTGCGATGCGGTCGCCATAAGTTTTATGACTTGCGAACAACGGTTTAGGCTGATCGGTGGTAGTCATAGCACAACCCGTAACAACATAAAGGGTATCGCTTGGGGGAACATTATAACGCACAAACTCCTCCAACGAGCCCCACATTCCACGATTGAACGAACTCTGTTGGGGTGTCATATTGGTATAATAGAAGGTCGCCGCATTGGTTTTGTTATCAATTGTGCGGTCTGCCGATGGAAGTTGATGACCTCTATCATAACTCGAATAACCCGACTCATCAAGAAAACCCGCGCGCGCCATATTCATCTGATAGGTTTGCGGAATAACGGGGTCGAAATCCCACGCCTCGCTACGACCTGACGAACCCATATAGCAGTCGTGCAGAGGGTATGCAACCCAATGCGCAACTTTGTAGGTATAGTCATACAACATCGAAAAGTTACGTACCTGCTCGCCGTCAATAGTGGTAAAGTGCGTTACAAATTGGAGGTCTTCGGCAAAATCCACCTCGGGCAACTCATACCACGAAACACTATCGGGGTGTGGTGTCGGGTCGTAAACCTCTTCGCCTGTAACAACGGCACGACTTGGCGACACAAATTGCTCTCCATCTGTTGCTTTCAGATAGGCAGCAAGTTCATATTCGGTTTGCGGCACAAGAGAATCGACAATCACAGTAAATGGTGATGCGACACTACCCGCCTTGGCATAACTCCACTCATAGGTTTCACTCGGTCGATAGGCAACACCCACCTCGGCAACGGTACCCTCACCCGACAAGCAGAAGAATGTGGCCTCAACCTTGATACTCTTGGCATCAGCTGTGGTGCGTTTGATGGTCAGTGCATAGTCAAGCGGCTCGGGACGTGGCACAATATCACCCGGAGAGCACGCCAATGACATCACGGCCAACATTAGAGAAAATACATACATAGATATATTACGCAACATAATAATTCAAACCCGTCATGTGTTTATCTTTATACAAAGATATGAAAAAAGGTCTGTATTTGTATTTTTTTGAAAAAATATCGCAGGATATGAGGTCTTTTTTGAAAAAAATCGTACTTTTGCATCAATTGGAAAAATATAAACTGTAAAATGCCTTTAACCAATGACAAGGTTAACGCGAAACTAAAACCCGATTGGCTCAAAATTAAACTGCACGAAACCGAAGGGTATGCCGAGGTAGCACGAATTGTGAAGTCACACAACCTTCACACCATCTGCGGAAGCGGACAATGCCCCAATAAGGCCGAGTGTTGGAGTCGCCGAACAGCGACATTTATGATTTTGGGTGACGTGTGTACACGAAGTTGCAAGTTCTGTGCAACTGCATCGGGAAGACCGTTACCTGTTGACGATAGCGAACCTGAAAAGGTTGCAGAGTCCATTCGTTTGATGGGACTCCGACACGCCGTTATCACGTCTGTCACCAGAGATGACCTGCCCGATGGCGGTGCTCAATTCTGGGCAGACACGGTGCGCGCTATTCGTAAGTCGAATCCCGACACCACAATCGAAGTTCTGATTCCCGATTTGGACGGTCGTGGCGAGTTGCTCGATATAGTGCTCGACTCATCGCCCGACATCGTGGGTCATAACATCGAGACCGTCGAGCGTTTGACTCCTATTGTACGCTCTCGTGCGAAGTATCGTACGAGCTTGCAATCGTTGGAGCACATCGCACGAAGTGGCGCTACTGCCAAGAGTGGTATTATGGTGGGACTCGGCGAGACCCAAGACGAGGTCGTACAAACCTTGCGCGACCTGGCCGACGTCGGCGTAAGTATCGTTACGCTGGGTCAATATCTGCGGCCAACGCTGAAACACTATCCGGTGGCAGAGTATGTTCATCCGGATACCTTCGAATGGTACAAACAGCAAGCTTACAGTTTAGGATTTAAGTATGTAGCAAGCGCGCCTCTGGTTCGCTCGTCCTATATGGCCGAGCAGGCGTTGGGGTGCTGTTCACAGAAGTAGTAAATGGGTCCGACTGTCTTACACAAGGCAACGGGTATCATTGACTATGCGGAGTGTTGGGATTACCAACGCCGCTTGTTTGATACTCTGGTTGCGCGTAAAACGAGCTTACGTGATGGTACCGCGACTCCCGAAATCGAACAGGGAGCCGAGGCAGGATACCTTATCTGTTGCCAACACCCGCACGTCTATACCCTCGGAAAGAGCGGTAACGTGAATAATCTGTTGGTCAATCAGGACTTCCTTGATAAAATCAATGCTACATTCTACAAGATTGACCGAGGTGGTGATGTTACTTATCACGGCCCGGGTCAGTTGGTGGTTTATCCGATACTCGACTTGGAGCGAATCGGCATAAGCCTGCGTGAATATATATATCAGATTGAGCAATCGGTCATCGACACCATTGCCGAGTGGGGAATTGAGGGACATCGTAGTGAAGGAGCCACAGGCGTATGGATTTCGGGCGGAGGTCGCCCTTTGCGTAAAATTTGCGCTGTCGGAGTTCGCTCGTCACACTGGGTGACTATGCACGGACTCGGATTTAATGTTTCGACCGACTTGCGTTATTTCGGGTACATCAACCCGTGCGGTTTTACCGACCGAGGTGTAACCTCCTTGGAGCAGGAGGTGGGACACCCCATTGATGTAAGTGAGGCGGAGAACGTGCTCTGCCGACATTTGGAGAGGAATATAAATATTAAAATTATAAAATGATAAGTTATGCCAATAGAGAAAACTTGGGTCCTCAAACAACAAGGGGACTCGGGGAAGGTTGCCGAGCTGGCAGATTCGTTGGGAATCGCGCCCGTTTTGGCCAACCTCCTCGTTCAGCGTGGCATAGGAACAAAGCAGGAGGCGCAGAAGTTTTTTAATCCGCAGCTCGCCGATTTGCACGACCCTTTCCTTATGAAGGATATGGACAAAGCAATCAAGCGCATCAGCCTTGCGGTTAGAAACGATGAGCCGATTATGGTGTATGGTGACTACGATGTCGATGGAACTACGGCGGTAGCACTTGTGTATATCTTCCTGCGTAAGTTGGGTCACTCCAACTTGATGTTCTACATACCCGATCGTTATACCGAGGGGTATGGAGTATCGTATCGAGGCATTGATTATGCCGAGCGTAAAGGTGTAAAACTGATTATTACGCTCGATTGCGGTATCAAGGCGGTCGATAAGGTACAGTATGCCAAAGAGAAAGGAATTGATTTTATTATCTGTGACCACCACTTGCCCGGTGACGAAATTCCCGCAGCAGTGGCAGTCTTGGACTCCAAACAGAGCGACTGTGAGTATCCGTTTAAGGAGCTTTCGGGTTGTGGTGTCGGTTTCAAGTTGGTACAAGCCTATTGCCAACGACACGAGATGCCGTTTGCTACCATTGAGCCTTTGTTGGACTTGGTAGCGGTTAGTATCGCTTCGGACATTGTGCCGCTTATTGGCGAAAATCGCGTGTTGGCGTTCTATGGTCTGCAACGACTCAACTCGAAGCCAAACAAGGGACTTGCATCTATTATCAAGATTTGCGGCCTCGAAAACCACACCATCACAATCGACGACATCGTCTTCAAGATTGGTCCTCGTATCAATGCCGCAGGCCGTATGCGTGTCGATGACAAGGATATCGACGCACACTCGGGCGCACACTCGGCAGTAAACCTGATGATTGAGCGCGATGCAAGTTCGGCAGAGGACTTCGGTCTATTGATTGACACCGCCAACAGCGAGCGCAAGAGCATTGACCGTTCGGTTACACAAGAGGCTCACGACTATATCGAGAGCCACCCCGAAATGAAGGCTCTCAAAAGCACCGTCATCTACAATCCCAAGTGGATGAAGGGTATTGTGGGTATTGTTGCCTCGCGTCTGATTGAGACCTACTATCGTCCTACTGTTGTGCTTACGATGAGCAATGGGTTGGTAACTGGTTCGGCTCGTAGTGTTCCCGGTTTTGACCTCTATCAAGCCGTTGAGTCGTGTGCCGATTTGTTGGAGAACTTCGGTGGACATATGTACGCCGCAGGTCTTACAATGAAACCCGAGAATGTACCTGCATTTACCGAGCGTTTCAACCGCTATGTTGATGAGAATATCAACCCCAAAATGTTGATTCCACAGGTAGAGATTGACGCCAAGTTGTTGTTCAGCGACATCACACCCTCATTCCGCGAGGATTTGTGTCGTTTCCAACCCTTTGGCCCGGGCAATACAGCTCCTGTGTTTATGACAAGCGGGGTTAGCAACCGAGGCGATGCAAAGTTGGTTGGTGCCGAGCGCGAACACCTCAAAATGGATTTGGTGCAGAAGGAGAAACCCAACACTTCAATCCCTTCGATTGCGTTCCAACAGCCGCAACACTATCAATGGATTCGCGGTGGTCGCCCCATTGATGTTTGTTACATCATCGTCGAAAACCACTATCGCGGTATCACAATGCCGCAGTTGCGTATCAAAGATATCAAGCCCTGCGTTAAATAGCAAAGAGGTGATATAATAAAAGAGGCTATCCAAGTTGGATAGCCTCTTTTATTATATGGGTATGTATTACTCGAACAACACAACCTCTGCCCAAACAGGACAGTGATCCGAGTTGGTATTGTTCACCCAAGCGCCATTAGTCCAAGCATAAGGAACATGGCTCTTGATAAACAAGAAGTCGAGCAGGTACATCTCACCAGCAGGGATACTTCCGGGCCAAGTCATAATCGAGGGATCGATAATGAGGTCCATAATCTCCATCAGTGTGCCGTGAGTTTGACGCTTGTCGATGTCGGTCTCGGTATTGAAGTCACCACCCAACACTACGGGTTTATCGGTATATTTTTTGAACTCCTCAACAGCAATCTTAGCCGATGCCAAGTGGTCGATACGCATTTGACTCTCACCTGAATACGAGAAGTGGGTCGATGCAAATACAAAATCGTCATACTCGGCGATAAACAACTTACGCGACTCACTTCCGGGGATATCCAATTTGTAAGTCTTGATAGCCTCTTTCTTCGAGAGAATACCAATACCATACTCTCCACCATCGAAGTTGATAGTTTTGCAGAAGTATGCACCTTCGTAGCCTGTCAAGCGTTTAAGTTCAGCCATTTGGTCTTTGCCTCCCGAACGGCCTGTATTAACATCAACCTCTTGGAGTGCAACGAAGTCGATATTGTTATCCGTAATAACTTTGGCAGTAGCCTCGTTACCCTTCACATTTTGGTTCCAAGTCATCACGCGAACGGTGCGACCTTGTTGGGGTGCGGGCATAGCCTTTTGGTTGATGACAACCTCTTTGGTATTCTTACCACAAGTGATAAGCACCGAAGCTGCACGATTGGTATAGCCGGGAGTTACAGTAATCTTAACCTCTTTCTCCAACTCATCGCCCTCGGGATAGCTGATTGTAAGCCATTTGGGAGCGATACCTTGAATCCATGTTGCGCCTGTGTGCGAAGCCTCGGCAGTCCAAGCATCAATAGCCGAAACGGTTACAGTAGCCTCGGTTTGATTTGCTTCGAGGTCGATAACCTCGGTCGAGACTTGGATTGCGGTACCTTGGCTTACACCAACCTCAATCACGCCGGGCTCGCCGGTTGTGGGGTCGAGATAATTGATTGTAACAACGCCCTCGCGAACCTCGTCTTTGGTATTGGCAGCTGCGGTAACGGTGATGATGCCGCCTTGGGTACTTACGGTAAGCCATTTATCGGTAGTCGATGCGCTCCAATCGTCGATATTCTCGGTAGTTACGCCAAGTTGCAACTCACCACCTTTTGCCGAGAAGGTAAGTTCGGCAGGAGCAACATCAATCGAAGCACCTTTTTGTTGGGTAAGTTTAACAACTGCCGAAGCAGTACCGCAATAGAGTGTTACGGTAGCGGTACGCACGTCACCTCTATTGGTTTGCAACGAAATCGAAACGCCATTGTCTGTCTCCTCGACCAGGCACCATTTCGAGTCAGACTCGGGGTACCACTCGCCTGTTGCGCTAACGGGCAAGAACAAGGTCGAAGCCTTGGCAGGCATAGTAAGTTCGATATTCACAACCGAGATAGCGTCCTCGATAACGACAGTACCATCGGCTTGAATAATAGTCAAATTCGCAGTAGCCTCGCCACAAGTCAATGTAACGGTTGCAATACGCTCACTCGAAGTATTCTCTTCGAGGCTCAATGTAAGGGTTTTGTCTGCTTTTTCGGCTTGGCACCACTCTGAGTCGGACTCTACGGTCCACTCATCACTGCTTGCCGAAACGGCAATGTTAATTTCCGAAGCATCAGCTGTTGCTGTAACCTCCATCTCCGAAACGGCGATATGGTCCTTCTCAACAGGCTCTACAACTTCCGGCGCACACGCTACCATCAACATAGCGCACGCCATCATCAGAAATTGAATAGTTTTTTGCATAGAGAATAATTATTAAAGATTGTTTATGTATTAGTTACTTTCTACTATTCCGACATCTTTTGCCCACTGGGTCTCGGCATACTCTTCGGCGAATTTTGGGAACTTCTCACGCGAGATATAGATTGACAGACCCGAAGAGCGTTTGATAGTGAACTCCTTATGATTGTAATCCGAGTAACCCGTTGGTGTGTGTCCCTCCCAAATCACAGCCGAGTCCATAGCTCGCTCAAACTCTGCCAATGCAATAGAATCGGTGGCAACACGAGCCATACAATCGCCCAAATCATAGAATACGTGATTGGCCAAACCTTCGTAGTATTGCAGTGTATCAACATCGTTCAACCACTCCCATTCAACTTTACGCGACGACGACAGCACCTTCGACACAGCCTCGCCAACGCCGTCCAATTGGTTCATATCCACAAGTGCAACCGTTGCGTGAGGCATTTTTCGGTCCGCCAAATAGGTCGAAACATACTTCTCACACACTGCCGACAAGTCATTCCAATCCGCAAACAAAAGCGCCGTAATCGGTCTATATGGGAAACCGGCAAGCATAACTTCGGCAGCCGAAGCAATCACATAGCGGGTAGTGCCTCGCAAATCCCACAAAGCCTCGATATTCGCCATAGAGCAAGCGTCAAACAGGACAAAATCTGGTTGCAAAGCACGAATACCTACGGCCAATTCGGGAATATCCATCCATCGATTAACATCGTATCCGACTACACGGGTTTTCCAATCGCCGGGTTGATAATACTTATCCCACAAGCCTTGGTGCTCCTCAGCGCTCTCACGCCTATCGCTTGACATCGTACTATACTTGGACCAATCCGAGCCATAGTTATTCATATCGCGCAAGTTGAGTTCCTTACGTACCCAACCATTACCGTGGCATCCTATAACCAAGCCATAGTGATTCGACGGAGCCAACGCCTTAATGTCGTTCATTATCGAACACATAATCTCGGGGTCGGCACTATCAATGGTTTCGTAATTCTTCACCATACGGCTGGTTGCTCCACTTCCGGTATTGTACAGTTCATAGATACCTCCTCCGGTCGAAGAGTCCAGAAAAATCAAAATACGGCCCTTATTTCCCAATGCACCATCAGCCACTGCCAACTCCATTTGAGTCATATTTCGTTTGAGGTCCAAAATCAGGTTACTATGTCCCATAAAGTAGCCAACCAACACCATCTCGGCAGAATCTCCGGGCTGGGGTGTAGGTGGTGGCGTTTCGACAGGAGGAGTGCAAGCCATCACACTCAACAGGGTCAGTAGTATAAATAGTATCTTTCTCATCGTTTTTTATTCAACGGTATTCCGTTTATCATCCAATTACTCTTCTCGCGCTCGGGTATCATCTCGGGGCGTTTCCAATATATCCTCTCGAAGTTGAAAAAGTATCCCTTCGCATTACGGCCATTGCGCTGCACCTGAACATACTCCACTTTGGTCGAGCGCACCGTACGATTGACAATATGCAGACCTTTGGACAACAACAAATCGTTTACGTGCTCGTGGCGCAAAACGTGCATCGGCGAATTTTCCTTCAAGCCCGTACCCGATGCCTCAATTGTTGCCATAATCTTATTGAAGCGGTCGGCACTGATACGCTCGTTAAGTGTATCGCCCAAAATGCCATAAGCAAATGTCATCACATTGATATTCGACGGGCTGAATGGATCAACCAACATCACATCTTTGGCCGCCTCCAACAGCAGTTGAGCCTGACTACGAGTGGCACCCTGCTCGCCCACCCCACGTAGCAATTCCAAAACCTCGGAGTTGTCGGGGATATTATCAAGCGGGCGATAGTTCGCATCGTAGGCATAGCCATAGTATAGGTAGTGGTAGTCCTCGACGGTCAGTGTAGTATCGCCACCAACATATCGCATCATCAGTTCGGGGTAGTACCACTTCGAGTTTTGGTCAATAGTGCGCGCCAACACATCTTCTTCATCGGGCACGCGAAGTTGTCCTGCTGCCGACAAAGCAATCATCAACATCGGCAACAACAGAACAATATTTTTGATTCTCTGCATCATAAATATACAACGCAAAGGTATGTAAAAAATTGAAAAAATGGTGCAGAAATATCTAATATATTATAGGTATAGCCCTTCTACGCCCACATTTATCCCTACGCACTCCTCTATCGCGCGCCCGCAACCCCTAAAAAAACAAAAGTCCCTGCCATTTGACAGGGACCTTTGGAAACATATCGGGATACTACTATTCGTAGCCCAAAGTCTTCGATGCAGCGTAGCTAATTTTGAGTGCATTTGCACGACGCAACTCTTGTTTTACGTCGGTGATGATACCCATACGGATATTCTCATCGGCTTTCAAACAGATTGTCATCTGTGCACGCTCATTCTCATTCATTTTATCACGCTCCGAAGCTACGAACTCCAACACGTCTTGGGGAGTACGATAGCTGTCGTTGAGCTGGATACGGGGCGAAGTACCCCATTTAGCTTGCATAGACTTGGTAGGCTGACCGATATAGATGTAACTCACAAGAGTTTTCTTCTCCAACTTTTGCACCTCGGTAGCCGAAGGCAATTTGGTTTGCACCAAAACCTCCTGGTCACGCATAGTGGTTACGGTCATAAAGAAGAACAACAACATAAATACGACGTCAGGAAGCGACGCGGTCGAAATAGCGGGAACCTCTTTCTTTCCCTTTTTCTTCATTACTGCCATTACTTCTTTCCTCCTACGTTACGCGGCTCCGACTCCGAAATTTTCAGAGGGATAGCCTTTTGTACAATATTACGAACATCCTCGGGCAACTCTGCAAAATCCACTTGGAATTTCGCTCTCGCTACCTCGTTACGAACTTCGTTAAACGCACGCATCAACTCATTTTGAACTTGCAGGTATGCCGAGTAGCTGGTACCACGGTCATTTTGCAACGAAATCACACCTTTACTTACGGGGTACACCCACTTTGTGCCATCGGGCAAATCAAACTCGGTATCCTCGCTTTCGGGAAGTTTCTCGTCGTTAGCAGGGTTCAAGATGAACTCTTTAGCCTTGTCCTTTACTTGGGTGATATCCATCGGTTTGCCACCGACCATGATTTGGTCGTAGGTGTTGATGAAGACCAACAAGAGGTTACGCTCGCGTACGTCCATATCCTCGGTTTTCTGATTCTCATCAGGCATCGCGGGGAGCACACGGGGGATACCGGTGTCGGTATTCATCGATGTAGCAACCAAGAAGAAAATCAACAGCATGAAGGCGATATCGGCCTGCGAACTTGCGTTTACTTCTGGTATTTTTCTTTTATCGGTTGGCATATTAAATCCTTCCTATTATTTAAAGCTGTTACGAATCTCTCCAAACACCATTACCAAAACCAAAAGGGCGAATGCTGCATAGGAGGTATAGAGCATAGTGTCAGTACCTTTAAGTACCAATTCATCAGTAATTACCGAACCATCGGCCAAAGTTACCGACGAAGTCGATGCAAGAACAAAATACGATACTACTGCAACAACAGCGATGACACCACCGACAATCAGGCCGAGGTGCATACCACCACCCGATTTGCCCATATTTGCCACAGCCATTACGAGCAACACCAACACAGCGATGCCGATGTAACCGTAAACGCAGTAGAGCAAAGCATCGACACTGTTGATATCAATGGCAAACATCGGGATAAGAGTTGCCACGCCAAGAATCAACAGAGCGAACTTGATTATTGTGAAAAAAAGTTTGTTTTTCATGGGATTTACCACTTATAATTATTTCGCGTTGTATTTGGTAAGGATATCGGTAAAGCTAATCGAAGCATCCTCCATATTGTTTACGAGGCTATCGATTTTCGATACGATATAGCTATAGAATACTTGCAGAATAACGGCAACGATAAGACCGGCGAGGGTAGTCAACAGAGCGACTTTGATACCACCTGCTACGAGGGTAGGGCTGATATCACCAGCTGCTTGGATAGAGTCGAACGCACCGATCATACCAACAACGGTACCCATAAATCCCAACATAGTCGAAATCGAGATGAAAAGACCGATCCAACCAAGACCGCTCTCCATTTGGCCTGTTTGAACCGAACCGTAAGAAACGATTGCTTTCTCAACAGCGTCCAAACCTTGGTCGTAACGATCAAGACCTTGCCAGAAAATCGAAGCAACGGGACCACGAGTGTTAGCACAAACCTCTTTTGCAGCCTCAATACCACCATTGTTAAGAGCCTCCTCAACTTTTGCGAGAAGTTTTTTGGTGTTGGTAGTAGCAAGGTTCAGATAGAGAATACGCTCGATTGCGATTGCAAGACCGAGTACCAAGCACAACAAACACGGTGCCATCCAGAATGCATCACCCTCGATAACTTTCTCTTTGAGGATTTGGTGCATAGCCTCGCCCTCAACGTCAACGGCGGGATCTACATCAGTAGCAGCAACCTCTTCAACAGCAGTGCTATCTGCTACAACTTCGGTTTGAGTCTCGGCAGCTGCTTGCTCTTGAGCATAAACACTGGTAGTACCAAGTACACCGATTGCTGCCAAAATTACGAAAAGTTTTTTCATAGTTTTTTTTTGGTTAAATTAGACTTATTGTTTTTGTTTTGTTGTTTATGTATTCGTTTATTTGTTGTCTTTCAATCAGTTGCACGCCACATACTCACTCAACTCCCTACTCACCTCTATCATCACACCCTACTTTTCTTTCTCCTCAATCACTCCCTACTCTCCTTAAACTCCTTACCATTCGCGGCCCTTCTCCCTCTGTACAGCCCTTCTCCCTCTGTGCGGCCCCTCTCACTCTGTGCAGCCCCTCTCACTCTGTGCAGCCCTCGTCCTCTTTGTGGCCCCTATATCTGGCCCCGGGCGGAGAGAGCGGGATTCGAACCCGCGATACCCTTTTGAGGTATACGCACTTTCCAGGCGCGCTCCTTAAACCACTCGGACATCTCTCCAATACTCGACAACACATACCCCACAAAAAAGGCGTGATACTACCGAGCCAATGGCCAAGCGCACCTCGTTGTCGATTGTGTATCAACCCTTTAACACTCAAAGCGGGTTAAATAGAAGTACACATTCGATTTGCGAATATAAGAAAATATTTTCTTTCGTGCAATGTTTGAACGGGAAAATGTGGGGAAAATGTAAGAAGTTTTGCTCTTTATTTGAGATACGATGCGCAAAAGGAAGAACAAAAGTTAGGAAAAATAAGAGCCGTAATTATTCCCCACTGCCCGAAAATATGGTGTAATCCATACGACGAAGATGGAGATTGTATTGCTGAACTACGGCACGCAATCGACGCTCAAAATCGGCAACAACATCAGCATAAAGAGCCTTGTCAAGAGGCGTGGACATCGCCTTGTCGGAGAAGAGATACAAATCTGTAACCGACTCACCATCAAAGAGTACAACCCACTCTCCATCAGTCGAAACATAACGCATCGCCGAAGTGGACCAATAGAAAGTCAAAGGAGAGGTATCGCCAAAAACATTGCGTCCATAAGCGAAGTATGGTTCATCTATACCGAGAAGCGCCAACAACGATGGCATAATGTCAATCTGTTGCGCCACTTCAACACACTCGCCCTGCAAAGCTCCGTCGGGGGTATAGAAGAATTGAATTATACGACTGCTACCCAATGGAGAACGAGCCTCGGCCGAGAATTTTTCACTCGAAACATGGTCGGCAACAAAGACAAAAATAGTACGGGAGAACCACTCCTCCGAGGAGTATTTATCGAAGAAATTACGAATAGAGGCATCGACATAAGCAACCCCCGGATGCACCTTGGTACGCCCCTTGGGTAACCTCTCGCGCCACTCGTCGGGAACAACAAACGGATGATGCGAACTCAATGTAAATTGGCAAGCAAAGAAAGGCTCTTCGACCTCACTCATAACTTCGCCCGCAAAGTCCATCATCGCCTCGTCCCAAATGCCCCAATATCCGTCAAAATGGTCATAACCACGACGCCTCTCGAAATCCTCGCGCCACCATTGCTGTTCGACACCCGCCGACGACATATAGGCATCAAAGCCCATCGAGCCACGCTCCGAGCCACAGAAAAACATCGTCTTATAACCTCTATCTGCCAATATTGCAGGCATTTGACGACTCTTGCCCAACGCTTGCGGCAGGAGCACAAACGGGGTCGAGAACGAAGGGATACTACCTACCACCGAAGGCAACGCCTCGATAGATTTATGACCATTGGCATAGGCCGAACGGAAGGCAAAACCGGAACGCATCAACGAATCCAAGAAGGGAGTATAACCCTTGCCATCGGGATACAAATCGGGCGAAAGATAGGCCGAATGTTCGGCACTGAAACTTTCGAGCACCATTACCACAACATTACGACCTTCGAGCGTCGTCTGCGCCACAGTATCGGCATAATGATATGGTGAATAGATTCGCGAAAGCGAGTCCAACGGATAGTATTCGACATAGGGAACACCCGAATTACCCATTGTGCGAATGATACAGAACGGATTGCTCAAAATAAGATTTGCCTTACCCGCATCACGAGTGTAAGTTGTTGCATTACTCAAAGTTATGGGGCGCACAGCACGTGACACTCCGCCACGAATACCCACCACACAAAGCAGGGCTGCAAGGACAAATATCACAACCTCGGCCACCCAACGCAACCACGCTTGTCGGATTGGCGAACGGGGGACAAGTCGCGGACGATAAGCCCACGCCAGAAAAGCCACCAACGCAAAGCCAAACAGCACCAACAATACATTTTCAGAAGCGAATTTGAATATGAGAGCCAATGAGTTATCGTTATCGGCAAAAAACAGTTCCTCGGCTGTTACCCGTTTCGATGTATAGTGAAAATAGACTGCATCGGAGAGATTCAAGCCGACAGCCACAAAGTTTCCAAAGATATAGGAAGCATAGGTTAAGCCGCGCCACCAGCCTCGACTACGTTGTCCTCCCGGCAGCAGCGACAATATTATAAATAGTGCATTGGCATAGATGACCGAAGGGGTGTCGAATTTCAGTGAGCCACGCAGCAAATCCCACATCTCACCCCACGCAAAAGCACCCAACTTATCGATATTGCAAACACCGAAAGCCACACGACACAATCCCAATGCGACATACGCCATCGCCAAGCGATAGAGCATCACAACGACATTGCTATTCAGTAATCGTTTCAGCACTTTGTGTCAAAAGATTTAATTCCGCTCACCACGCAACGGCTCCAACATCATACGACGAATGGTAGCCACATCGTCGGTCTGTCCAAGCACATACATCAGTTTCGTTACGGCCGCCTCGGTAGTCATATCGCCACCACTGATAACACCCGCATTCAATAACGCAACACCCGTCTCATATATTGCCGACACGGCTCCTCCGTGGCATTGGGTCACATTGACAACGCTCACGCCCTGTCCTATCACATCGCGCAGCGCATCAACAAACCATTCGGCTGTCGGAGCATTGCCCGCGCCATAGGTTTCAAGCACCACGCCACGCACGCCCTCGACACCCAACATAGCACGCAAAGTGCGTTCGGTAATACCCGGGAATAGACGAATAACCACAATATCGCAACACATCGAGGTCGATATTTCGAGCCTCTCGCAACTCTCCACACGACGAATCCACTCCTTGCGATAGTGTATAGTCACACCCACCTCGGCAAGTGCGGGATAGTTCATCGAGGCAAAAGCATTGAGTTGTTCGGCACTACGCTTGGTTGCACGATTGGCTCGGAACAGATGACTTTGGAAATAGATGACAACTTCGGGAATAAGCGGGCGACCTTCGGCATCGCTCGCTGCCGCAATCTCAATAGCAGTAATAAGATTTTCGCGACCATCGGTACGAAGCACACCCATCGGGATTTGGCTACCCGTAAACACCACAGGTTTGGCCAAATTCTCGAACATAAAGCTCAATGCCGAAGCCGTATAGCTCATTGTATCAGTGCCATGCAACACCACAAATCCGTCATAACGTTCATAGCGCGACTGCACTATCTCGGCCAAGCGCACCCACAATTCGGGCGTCACATTCGAAGAGTCGATTGGTGTCAAGCCGTCATAAAAGTCAAGCTCGACATCAAGCATACGCAACGCAGGAAACTCATTATAGACGTCCGTAAAATCAAACGCACGAAGAGCTCCCGTTACAGGGTCGGTACGCATTCCAATCGTTCCACCCGTATAGATAACAAGAATACGTTTCATCGCAGCCCGAACTACATTTAGGCGTTGAGCGCCTCCCACAACATATCTTTGAGTTGTTGGACACCCATACCACTAACCGACGAAATAAATATTGACGGAATACCCTCGGGTATTTGTGCGCGCATCTGCTCTGCCATCTCGTCGTCAATCATATCGCATTTGGTAATAGCCAGCATACGGCTCTTATCCAACAATTCGGGATTATAGAGCGTCAGCTCGCGCAACAGCACCTCATACGCCGCTGCAATATCATCGGTATCGGCCGGTATCATAAAGAGCAACATCGAGTTACGCTCGATATGGCGCAAAAAGCGGGTTCCAAGACCACGACCCTCGTGCGCGCCCTCAATAATTCCCGGAATGTCGGCCATAACAAACGAGTGACCGTCACGACACTCGACAATTCCGAGGTTTGGTTCAAGTGTGGTAAAAGCATAATCGGCAATCTTGGGACGGGCAGCAGACACTACACTCAACAGGGTCGATTTTCCAGCATTGGGGAATCCCACCAAGCCGACATCGGCCAACAGTTTCAACTCCAAGATAAAGGTACCCTCTTTCTCGGGCTCGCCGGGTTGCGCATAGCGCGGAGCCTGATTGGTTGCGGTGCGGAAATGCCAGTTACCAAGACCTCCGCGACCACCCGCCAACAGCACTGCGGTCTGTCCGTCCTCGGTAACCTCACACACCTTCTCGCCCGTCTCGAAGTCGGTTGCAACCGTACCCAGAGGCACATCGATAATAATATCCTTGCCATCACGACCCGAGCTACGAGCACCCGAGCCATTCTGACCATCTTCGGCAAAGATATGTCGTTTATATTTAAGGTGAATCAATGTCCAATATTGGCTATTACCACGAAGTATGATACTCGCGCCTCGGCCACCATCTCCGCCATCGGGACCTCCCATAGCCACAAATTTCTCGCGACGGAAGTGGCACGAGCCGGAGCCTCCGTGACCCGAGCGACAAAATATTTTCACATAATCGACAAAATTCGATGCTGCCATAATTGCTTTCGTTTGATTATTATACCCCGCAAAGATACTAATTTTTGACGAGCAACGCAATACACACGCCACCACCCACAAACTATTCACAATCTTTTTTTTGCTTTTACAAAAATTTGCCTTATCTTTGTAGTATCATTTGTGGGAGTTCCGGACTTATCCGAGTTCGGGATTCTTAATTTTTTTTGTTTTTGCTAACAACTAAAAAACTATAAAACTATGGCAGAAGTAACTTACCTAACAAAAGAGGGCTACGAAAAACTGAAAGCCGAAATCGAACATCTCCGCACCGTTGAGCGTCCCGCTGCTTCGGAGGCTATCGCCATCGCACGCGACAAAGGCGACCTGTCGGAGAACGCAGAATATGATGCAGCACGTGAGGCTCAGGGTATGCTCGAAGCCAAAATCGCGCAACTTGAACTCGCTCTGGCTAATTCGCGAATCATCGACACCAGCCGTATCGACACCAAAACCGTTCAAATTCTGACAAAGGTGACTGTGCTCAACCACAATAACAACAAACAGTTCACCTACACTTTGGTTTCGGAGAAAGAGGCTAACTTCAAAGAGGGTAAAATCGCTCTCGGCACACCTATTGCCAAAGCTCTGCTCGGCAAAAAGAAAGGCGAAATCGCCATTGCACAAGTTCCCGCAGGCGAAATCAAATTCGAGATTCTCGACATCTCGATTTAATTCGGCTGGGGCCGTTCTTTTAAGCGATTAAAAGGCGCGCAAGATGAGAGCATAGCCATAAAAGGCTATAAAAGTAAAGCGAGAAGTAGTTTGTAAACAAGTTTACACTACCTCTCGCTTCTCTTTATCGCGCAACCTCCGACAGTTTATTAGGGGCGTTAGGGAGTTTTGAGAATTTAGGGGATAAACATTGTCGGTGATTTAGGGGACGGGGTCATATCCCGAACCTCCCCACGGGTGACAACGAAGGATACGGCGGATTGTCAGCCAACTGCCCTTGAATAGTCCATGTTTTCGCAACGCTTCGAGCGCATATTGCGAACAGGTCGGGGTAAAACGACACGACGGAGGGGTCAGGGGCGAGATGCACAACTGATAAAACCTCACCAACACGACAAGCGGAAAGATTGCCACGCGCTTACAAACGCCCGCAAATTTGCTCCAAAATCCTATTGACGGCTTCGTTGATTGTGGCATAATCAGACAACTCTTTTGAGCTATAAATCAGCGCAATATGCAGACGAGCGCCCTTTGCGGCGACACTCTCGACAAGGGCGTGTTTCGACAAACGGTAACTCTCCTTCATACGACGACGAAGGAGGTTACGTTTATTTGCTCTTTTGAAAAATTTCTTGGGGACCGAGAAGAGGACCTCGACATTGGCCTCACTCGGAAACTCTTCGGGACCGAGGGTACGCCATACGCAACGGATAGGCATAGAGGAGGTTCGGCGGCCACCGGTAAACAGTGCGTCAATGGCTCCGAGAGTTCGGAGTATCTCCTCTTTGGGCAGTCCGTTACAAGGCATTTTCAGACCCTCCCTTACTTTTTGGTGGTTGTGGTAGTCGCGGTTTTCTTGCTCTTATACTTGCGGCTATCTTTGGCTTGAACAGCCTTCACAAAGTCCTCGGCTTGGTGGTTATCCTCCAAAACTACGGGCTCGGGCTCCTCGCCGGCATTGACCTTCTCGACAAAGATTTCGAGAGCCTTTGCCATTGAGGGGGCTTGGGGAGTGGGAGCCATTGCGCGAACTACAAGGCCGTTTTTGATTGCAAAGCGGGTTGTACCATCGCCAAAGGTCGCAACCATAGGACGTTTATCCTCGGCAAAGCCGTTGATAAAGGCGGTAACATCGGCAGGACTATACAATACTGCCATTTGATGTTTCTCGACATCGATAGCCGAAGTATCGGCACTTACGGTACGCGCCAATACAATCTGGTCAAACTTGATTTTGAGTTTCTCCATAGTTTGGATCAACTCGGGTTTATGCGGCTCGGTTAGAGTAAGCAACATCTTCTCGGCCTTATTTTTTACTACGAGGTCCATCAAACCGGTAAACGAGCCATCGGCAAACGAGATTTTACGTTTGCGATAGACGATATACTTTTGCAGGTAGAGAGCAATAGCCTCGGTACTGCACAGATATTTCATCGTTTCGGGAATGGTGATACGGGCTTGTTCGCAAATCTTGAAGAAGCTGTCAATTGTAGTGCGGCTCGTAAAAATAAGCAGTGTATGATCCAACACCTCGATGCGTTGCGAGCGGAACTCTTTAAGCGAAACAGCCTCGGTTTTAATCAAAGGCGAATAATTAATTTCAACTTCGCATTTTTGCGACATTTCGTAGAACGGCGATTTCTCGATTACCGCAGGGCGGGGTTGAGAAACCAATACGGATGTAATCTTCACTTTTCTCTTATAACTTAATAATTATCAGAGCATTGCAATAACTGCGAGGCTCATTGGGAAAATTTCGACGGCGCAAAGGTACAAAATCCAATAGAAAATTGAAAATCTTGCTGCCACAAACATTTTCAACAGTTTAAACGCAAAAACTCCTATTAGTATTATAAGTATAAGCAAAATAATCACCCAAAGCGCGTTGGAGCCACTTTCGCCACTGAATGAGTAGGCTACAACAAAGGGGGTCAAAAAAATTCCCGACAATTCGACTGCAAATCGTCGGATAGCCGACACTGCGGAGGTAAATCTTTGTTTGAGGGTTACCTCCCCTATCGCCCACACAAAAAAATTCTGCAACAGCCACACCAACGCAACCAACACCGTTGCACCCAGCACCAATGTTAAAGGAACAGCATCGACCGTTGCATCAAAATATTTATAAAAAGATATTGTGGCAATACTTCCGAGCGAGAACAGGCCCAGCAAACGCCACGGCAGCAATGTATGGCGGTCGATATGTGAGTCTAAAATAGGTTGTGGCGACGACATAAACACCCACGAAGCCAACTCGGTAACCTGCTCGTGGCGACGATACACAACAAACAGATAGAGCAACACCACCGTCAGCATAAGAGCCTGAATAAGTGGCGAGAGCAGTTGAAGGTCGAGGGCTGTCAGCACAGGCAACATACTCTGTTCAACGAAGCGTTCGCCTCCGACAAACACACTATCGGCACAATGCACAAGGGTATCGGTCACAGCACTTTTGGGTGCGATTGCGACAGAGAGTGTATCCATAGCTATTTGCAGTGTGTCGTGCATCAGAGATATAGTCTTTTGAGTTGAATACGGAATGTTGTACCTCGGCCTACTTCGGATTCGAGCACAAAGATTCGGCCTTTGTGGTACTCCTCAACAATACGGCGACTCAACGACAAGCCCAAGCCCCAACCTCGTGTTTTGGTTGTAAATCCGGGATTAAAAATCTTCTTGAAATTGGATTTTGGCATACCCTTACCCGTATCTTTAACATCGATATTTATCCATTTGTCGGTTGTCGATACAGCCACCGAAATCTGACCTTTACCTTGCAGTGCATCGAGCGAGTTTTTGAGCAGATTTTCGATAACCCACTCAAACAGCGCACTATTGGCCATTGCTTGAACGGGCGCCATTGCCAAGCCGTTATATTCGAGGCTCACATTACGGGGAATACGGTTACGGAAATACAATACGCAATCGCCAATGAGTTCATTGATATTGACGGGCGAAAGTTCCGTTTGCGAGCCAATCTTCGAGAAGCGGTCGGTAATCTTCTGCAAATGATGAACATCTTTATTCATCTCGTCCACAACCGATTGGTCTATCGGCTGACTACGCAGGTACTCTATCCAACCGAGTAGCGAAGATATTGGAGTTCCGAGCTGGTGTGCCGTTTCCTTAGCCAAACCGACCCACACCCTATTCTGACTGCTATCCGACGAGACTCGGTAGGTATAGAATCCGAGCAACATCAACAGGAAGAACAACACCAGCTGCACCAACGGCATATATTTGAGAGCCCGCAAAATAAGGCTCTCGCCATAGAACACATAGTGGCGACCTCCGTCCCATGAGTTGATAACTATCGGGGCATTCAGGCTCGCATTTTCGTCGAGTCGTTCACGCAACAGGCGCGGGTTGTCAATCACTGCATCGGGCACCAAGTGGTAGTACTCGACTTGCAAACGGTCGTCGGTAATAATAAAAGGTATGGTATTACTCTTGATAATCTCCATTACCAGAGGGTCCTCGTCATCGAACACACCCAGACGGCCCATTGCATAACTCCACATCGACACATAGTATGTCTCTTTCTCGCGCAGAGTACGCACCAGCACGCTCGACACCACAAGACTAAACAAGCACAATGCAATCCACACAACCGTAACAAACGTACGATTACGCATCACATTCCATACGACTCGGGCTATCTCGGGGAGTTTCATCACGGAGGGTTATTGGGCGTCGGGCGACAAGATTTTATTATAGGCTTCCGAATCGGATAGCAGTTCCACCGCTTTCTCAACACACTTATCGTCGGCTATTCGATAACGTACCACGCCATCGTTATAGGCAGCACGCAGCACAATAGCCTCTTCGATAAGGTCGGTAATCAACGCCTGATTATTACGCAACATTGTGGCATTATTGCGGTCATCGACAAGTCGTGACGCAATGTTTTTGATGTCGTTAGTAAGTTCCTCGCCATATCCCTCCTCCTCAACGGCCTCGGCCAGAGCAAGCACAATGTCGTGGGTTTGGCGGTCGTAATCAAAAGTGCGGTCGCCAACCATTGCGACAAACCTATCAAAATCGGCTGCCGTGATAGCAAACTTCTCGACGCTATCGACACTAATCTCGTGTGTACGGAAATACTCATCTGCGAAATCATCGACAAGGCCGGCGGCATACACCATCGCCACAAAGTTGGTAATCACTTTGGGAGTAATCACAATATCGGGAGCAATACCTCCGCCGTCATACACCTTACGACCTCCTGCGGTCTTAAACTCGCTAACCAATGAGTCGGTCGCCTTTGACCTATCTCGCTCCTGATTGTGGTAATCGAAGGATTGAATACAACGGCCACTTGGGGTGTAGTATTTCGAGGTGGTAAATTTCAGATAGTTGTCATACTCCAACGGCATTGTCGATTGCACAAGGCCCTTGCCGAAGGTGCGTTCGCCAATGATTACGCCCCTATCGAGGTCTTGAATGGCTCCTGCCAAAATCTCCGACGACGAGGCGGTATTGCCATCGACCAACACTGCCAACGGCACTGTGAGTGCTATCGGCTCATCTTCGGTTTTCAGCACAGTTTTCACCTCGCCTCCGCGACCTCGCATAGTTACAATCTCGGTCTGCGCCGGCACGAACAACGACACGATTTTGATAGCCTCCTGCACCACACCGCCACCATTCTCACGGTAGTCGAGGATAAGTGATTTGGCGCCCTCACTCATAAGCTGCTCAACCGCCTTACGCACCATTGCCGAGCTGCCATCAGTAAAGTCACAATGGAGGATATAGCCAATCGAGTCGGCAACCATACCATAGTATTTCACAGCGGGAATCGAGATTCTCTCACGACGGATATTTATCTTCTCCATCGTGCCATCGGCCACACGACGAACGGTCAAGTGGAGCGTTGTTCCGGGGTCGCCTTTGAGTTTGGTGCTAACCTCTTGTGTCGAGTGGCCACGCATATCCTCGCCATCGATAGCCACAATAGCATCTCCGATTTTAAGTCCGGCACGGTCGGCTGGGCAATCTCGATAGGGCTCGGCAATGCGAACATAGTCGCTATCGGCACGAATCAGAGCACCGATACCGCCATACTTGCCCGTTGTCATCAAATCCAACTCCGACATTCTGTCGTGGGTTATAAGTTCGGTATAGGGGTCCAACGACGACACCATACCTTTGGCTGCATCGCGCAGCAGTTTATCGCTATCGACCTCATCGACATAATACAACGACAGGTCGCGCAACATACTAACAAGAATTTCGATGTTGCGACCAAGTCGTCCGTCACGAACTGCGACCGACGTAAAACCCATCAACAGCAGAGCAACTCCACTGACGAGCGTTATAACAAAAACTCTTTTTCGTCTATTCATTATCTTCGCGTTCTGCGTAGAGTTTAATTTTATACATCGCATTGGCAACATTCTTGCGCGAGCCCGAAATCACAACACCATTCTCGGTTTTGCGAATCTCGACTGCGTCCTCGTTCATCTGCCACAAGCGGCTCAAACCACTTGCGCTGCGGAATATCATCACATCCTCGCCCTCGGTCGCCAAATTCATACCGAGCGACTGCATTGCCTCCATAATGGTTGCACGGCGAGCGCTCATATCGACACAATAGTCGCGGGTTACGAACTCGAACTTGGGGTAATAGATGCACCACACAAGCACAATAGCCGTAAAAATCTGACCTCGCATCGAGCCAAAGAAAGCCGCAAAGAAGTTATCGGCAGGCAGAGTTGATGTTCCCGTAAGGTCCATAATGGTAAAGAGTACGGCAAACAGCAGTACAAGTTTCAGAAGGTACTTCAACGAGCGAGCGATGTATTTTTTAATCTTCATAGTGGGTAGTAAATTTACACGGGTTTATTATGTAGGCAAAGATACCATTTCTTTGCCAAAAAGTCAATAAGGGTCAAGCAAAAATCAGGCTTGCAGCAACTAACACAAAACCTACTGCAAAACCGACAACCACTTGTGCCGGCGTGTGCGAGCCGAGATGCAATCGGGCCGTAGCCAGCGCACCTGCGCACAACACCGCTACCATAAAGCAGGCGACAGCGCCACCCACGCCAAAGATAGCCAGAAAGAGTGTAAACGCAACGGCTCCTCCTGCCGAGATAAGGTGCAGGCTTATTTTCCACCAAAACGTAATAAGCAGAGCCGACAGCACACACATTGTCGCACCTGTCATAAACGAGCGCACAATACTCAACAAAGGGAACAGCGGATTTGCGCCAACGGCAATGATAAATGCCACATAGCACGACACAAGCATCAGCATTGGCAGTATGCGTTGTCGCGGAACATTGACCGACATAGTATCGACCAATCCGACAAGGCGCAAAAAAAGTAGCGAAATCCACGGCATAAGCATCGTATAGACGGCTGTCATCAACACCATTCTTGACTGAACCTCATGGGGAAGGACATCAAGCGCTACCAGCAACAGCACGCCATATAGCGGCATAAAGAAGGGGTGCATCACAAGCGAGGCCACCCTACTCAAACGGGTAGCCCACGAGCCATCTCCACGCAATCCGTCGCGGCCTATGATTTCATACTCCTCGGCCATACTCTATATCTGTTTACGCAATCGAGCCACAGGGATACCTAACATCTCACGATATTTGGCAACCGTACGGCGCGCGATATGATAACCTTTGTCATTGAGAATCTCCATAAGGGTCTCGTCGGTCAGCGGTTTACGCTTATCCTCGGCTTCGATACACTCTTCGAGAATCTGTTTTATCTCGTACGACGACACCTCGGTACCGTCGTCGGTCTGCATCGCCTCCGAGAAGAGTTGTTTGAGCGACAATATGCCGAAATGAGTCTGCACATATTTGCTATTTACAACCCTCGAAATGGTCGAAACGTCAAGACCCGTTCTATCGGCAATATCTTTGAGAATCATCGGACGCAGTTTGCTCTTATCGCCATCTTTGAAGTACTCTCGTTGATAGTCCAACATCTCGGTCATTGTACGCATCAGTGTATCGTGGCGCTGTTTGATAGCCGAGATAAACCATTTGGCCGAGTCCAACTTACTCTTGACAAACTGCATGGCCTCGCGGTCGGTATTCCCACCCTCACGAGCCATCTCACGAATCATCTCGACATAGCGTTTATTAACCTTCACTTCGGGAATCGAACTATTATTCAGCGTAAGGTCAAACTCGCCATCGTTATAATCCAACAAAAAGTCGGGGATTATATAAGGAATGGTATCCGAAGCT
The DNA here is from genome assembly GCA_015060105.1 of Rikenellaceae bacterium. Lineage (GTDB taxonomy): Bacteria > Bacteroidota > Bacteroidia > Bacteroidales > Rikenellaceae > UBA940. The sequence goes on from SUZD01000001.1 coordinate 175,982, forward strand.
GCATCGACATAGAGGTTACCCGGCTTGGGCGACAGTCGCTTAATCTCGGCAATGGCATCACGGAACTCATCTTCACTAACGCCCAGACGAGCAATCAGCTTTTCATAGTGCTTTTTGGAAAACTCCTCGAAATATGTATTGATGATTTTGAACGCCAAACGACGGGCGCTGCTATCCATCGGCATCTGACCCATTTGCAGCACAAGGCACTCTTGCAAATTGCGCGCACCAATACCTGCGGGCTCCAACTCCTGAACAACCGACAACAACTCCTCCAACTCCTGCTCCGACACCTCGATACCCAGCGTAAATGCCAAATCGTCGGACAGCGAGAGCATATCACGACGCAGATAGCCGTCTTCGTCCAAACTGCCGATTATATACTCGGCAATGGTGCGACGACGCTTATCCAAATCACGAAAACCAAGCTGCCCCACCAAAAACTCCTGCAACGAGCGGCCACCGGCAATAGGTACCGAGCGTTGAACATCATCTTTGGAGTAGTTATTAGTCCGTAATTTATACTGCGGCGTATCGTCCTCTTTGAGATACTCTTCTACCGAAATCTCTTTGGGCTCCACCTCCTCGTCGCGCTCTTCGAGTGTTGGCTCATCTTCGAGCACGGGGTTCTCCTCGATTTCCTGTTTGACGCGTTGTTCGAGTTGCACGGCGGGCAGTTCCAGAAGTTTTATCATCTGAATCTGTTGCGGCGAGAGTATCGTCGATTGACGCTGTTGTTGAAATTGACCAATGTTTGCCATAGGACACCTTTTTTGTTGATAACGATTAAAAGTTACTTTGAAGTATAGATGTCTTCACGCAAATAAGAGAGAGTTTTGTGTTTTAAAATATCAAAGGGCCATAAAAGGCCCTTTGACCATATAATAGTCCGTCCGAAAACGGCATAAAGTTCTATTAGAACTCGGCGTTACCCGGAGTACGAGGGAACGGAATCACGTCACGGATATTGGCCATACCTGTCACGAAGAGCAACAGACGCTCGAAGCCCAAACCAAAGCCGCTGTGAGGTGCCGAGCCCCAACGACGAGTGTCGAGGTACCACCACAACTCACGCTCGCTCATACCCAACTCTTTGACACGAGTCGAAAGTTTGGTATAGTCGGCCTCACGCTCCGAGCCTCCAATAATCTCGCCAATCTTGGGGAAAAGGACGTCCATCGCGCGAACGGTCTTGCCGTCGTCGTTTTGTTTCATATAGAAAGCCTTAATCTCTTTGGGATAGTTGATAAGAATTACAGGCTTCTTGAAGTGCTCCTCAACGAGGTAGCGCTCGTGCTCGCTCTGCAAATCGCAACCCCAATCGCAAGGGAATTCGAATTTTTGACCACTTGCTTTGAGAATCTCGATACCTTTGGTGTAGTCCAAACGAACAAAGTCGTTCTCGACAACAAATTTCAGACGCTCAATCAGGCCGTTATCCCACATCTTATTGAGGAATTCGAGGTCCTCGGCGCAGTTATCAAGCGCATATTGGATAAGGTATTTGAGGAAGTCCTCGGCCAACTCCATATCGTCCTCCAACTCGTAGAACGCCATCTCGGGCTCAATCATCCAGAACTCTGCCAAGTGGCGAGGTGTGTTGGAGTTCTCGGCACGGAAGGTAGGACCAAAGGTGTAGATACGACCCAGGGCCAAAGCACCCAGCTCGCCCTCCAACTGACCCGAAACGGTCATACTGCAAGGTTTGCCAAAGAAGTCTTGCGAATAATCGACTGCTCCCTCCTCGGTGCGAGGCAGGTTATTCATATCCATTGTGGTCACTTGGAACATTGCACCTGCACCCTCGCAGTCCGAAGCTGTGATGATGGGAGTGTGCATATAGTAGAAACCACGGTCATTGAAATATTTGTGGATAGCATAAGCCATATTGTGGCGGATACGGAGTACTGCGCCAAAGGTATTGGTACGGGGACGCAGATAGGCGATATCGCGCAAGAATTCAAGCGAGTGACCTTTCTTTTGGAGAGGGTATGTTTCGGGGTCGGCGGTACCGTAAATCTCGATACTACGAGCCTGTACCTCAACGGGTTGGCCCGAGCCCATACTATCTACCAACAGGCCATCGACACGCAAGCAGGCTCCCGTAGTGATACGGCGCAACAACTCGTCGTCGAAGTTTGCCACATCGACTACAACCTGAATATTACTTACGCACGAACCGTCATTAAGGGCGATGAAAGCCACATTTTTGTTACCGCGTTTGGTGCGGACCCAACCTTTGACTGTAATGTCGCAGTTACGCTCCTCGGTACGGAGGATTTCTGCAATTCTTCTTTTGTTCGCGTTAAGCATTGTATTTGGATTTAGTTCTTATTTTGTCGGTTTATGAATTGCAAATATCCTAATTTTTTTTGAAAAAATCGCCTTTCTCACACTATTTATCGGTATATTTGCCCAAAATAACAGTAAGATGTCGTATTCAAGACCTATTTTCATATTGGCGATGGCCGTTTCGATGATGGTTTCGGCCCTCAATCCGAGCCTTGCAGCAGAGCCCGTAAAGGCCCAAAAGAGCACACCCCGAAGTGAGTTTTTCAGTTACGAAACACGCGAAGATGCCTCGGCCGGAGCAATCATCAACTCGCAATACTTCAAAAGCATACGCAACCGCACCGACGAGAACGGAGTGTGTGCCACAACCTATTTTACGCCCTACGCAATGGGCGACCGTAATGTCTTTTTCCGTTGCGACGGAGGTGCGGGTGCCTACGAGATTTTTGTAAACGACAGGCTTGCGGGTGGTTCGTCTGACACACAGACACCCTCGGAGGTCTATATCTCGCCCTATTTGGTCGATGGACTCAATCAGGTGCGTATCGAGGCACGCGAGCCGGGCAAGGCGTTGGCCGTCGAGAGTATGTACGAGGAGCCTATGTTGGTAATGGGTGGCAACTCTTTCTTTATCTCGCAGCCCAAAGTCTATATCGAAGATTTCGACATCTGCACGACACCCGACTCTACGGGCAATCACGGTCTGCTTGACCTGCATATCGTCGTTCGCAACTCGTCGCGCGCTGACCAAAAGTTGTCGCTCGGCTGGGACATATACGACCCCAAAGGCAAGCTCAAAACCTACGATTTGCGCGAGTTGGAGATGGCCCCCGGGGAGCGCGACACCGTTCGTTTCCACAACATCATCTATTCGACAGCCAAATACCTGTGGAGTGCCGAGAATCCCAACCTCTACGCCCTGACGATGTACATCAAGCAGTACGGCTCCATTACCGAGTACGTTCCATTCACAGTTGGCTGGGGCACAACCCGTTATGCCGATGGAGTTATCACTCGCAACGATACTCCTATCGAAATTAAAGCCGTAGAGTTTACACCCAAATACAACCTCCCGATGTCCGAGCAGATTAAGGCTCTCAAACGCAAAGGTTACAACACCATATACCTCACTATGCCCGCCCAAATAGGACTATATGCTGCGTGCAACCGCGAGGGTATGTATGTTGTGGACTGCCCCACCCTCTACACCGATGCTAAAGGTGGCGACCGCAGTCGTAGCAACGGAACATCGTTCAACGACCCCACTCTGCTTGACGAGGTATTGCATCGCACCCTTGCAATGCAACGACGCACTCGCAACTACGCCTGTGTTATTGCTTGGAGTTTGGCTCGTGGCGGCGGCAATGGTTACAACCTCTACAAATCGTACGAGTTGCTGCACTCGCTCGACACCCTTCGCCCTGCGGTATATCGCGAGGCCGAGGGCGAGTGGAACAGCGACATCGAGTTACCTGCACCCGCAACACTCAAATAGACAGTGGAGTTATGAGTATCGATTTTCTGGTTGTCGGCAAGACCGACTCGGCGCAAGTGGCAGATTTGACGCGTCTGTATGCAGGTCGCATCTCGCGCTATCTGCGATTTACCGTAACCGAGCTGCCCGATATTCGCAACGCCAAGAATATGAGCAATGAGAGTCAGAAACGGGCGGAAGGCGAGATGATTTTACGCACGCTCTCCTCCGACGACTATGTGGTGTTGCTCGACGACAAAGGAACGGAACACACCTCGCTGGGCTTTGCCGAGTGGATACAGAAACGAATGAACAGCGGTGTCAAACGGGTTGTTTTTGTGGTAGGAGGCCCTTATGGTTTCTCGAAGGAGGTCTATGCCCGCGCGTCGGATAAAATTTCGTTGAGCCGTATGACCTTCTCGCACCAAATCATACGCCCGATTTTTGCGGAGCAACTCTACCGCGCCTTCACAATCCTGCGCGGCGAGCCCTATCACCACGAATAAAAAAAGGTTGTCCCGACGGACAACCTTTTTTTTATTACATATTTGTGGGAACTGAGGGATTTCAAGGCTTGCGAAGGGGCTCAAAGCGCAGCATACTCGGCGTATGTGAGCATTTGAGCCACAAGCGTAACGCAGAAATTACCTTGTTAGACAACTTCTAATCGTACATTCCTGTCTTCAACATACGTACCTCCCTATCCGAAAGGAAACGCCATTGACCACGTTTAAGATTCTTCTTGGTCAAACCTGCAAAATAGACTCGGTCAAGTTTCACAACCGAATAACCAAAATGCTCGAAAATACGACGCACAATACGGTTACGGCCAGAGTGAATCTCGATACCGATAAGTTTGCGGGTGTTATCCAAGGTAGCAACCTCGTCGGCTGCAATATCGCCATCTTCGAGAGTTATACCCTCGGCAATCTTGCTCAACTCGGCATCGGTAATCGCTTTATTGAGGGTTACTTCATATACCTTGCGGCGATTATGCTCGGGGTGAGTGAGTTGTTTGGTAAGTTCGCCATCGTTGGTGAGCAACAGCACTCCCACACTATTCTTGTCGAGGCGGCCTACGGGGTAGATGCGCTCGGTGCAGGCGTTTTTCACCAAATCCATAACGGTTTTATCGGCGTGAGGGTCCTCAATAGATGTCACAAAACCTTTGGGTTTGTTCATAAGGATATAGACCAACTTCTCGCATTTGAGCACACGGTCGTTGAACTTAACCTCGTCGGTGGGTTTAATCTTGACACCAAGTTCGGTTACCACAACACCATTAACCGACACAGCTCCCGATTGAATATACTCATCGGCCTCGCGACGCGAACACAAGCCCGATTGAGCAACATATTTGTTCAGACGAATCTCGTCGGCTGTTTTCGGTGCATCGTAGCGGGGATAACTGCGACGTTGTTCGCCACGAGGTTTTTGCTCCGACGAAGGGCGAGATGAGTAGGCTTTGGCGCTATGGAAATTGGTTTTCGGACCACGAGAGCCATAGCCACGACCCTCACCACGGCCATATTGCGAACGCTCACCATAGGGGGTGCGCTCGCCCGCTTCGTAACGATTATAGTTGCGCTCCGAGGTCTTGCCATAGGGGCGTTCTACACGATTGAAATCGCGATTATAGTCGATACGCTCTACACGCGACGAGCGACGCTCCGACGAGGGGACATAGTCCGTACGGTTGAAACGGGTGTCGTCGTCATAACTACGGGTGCGGTCATAGCTGCCACGACCATATTGTGATTTTTCGTTTTTCTTGTAAGGTTTATGGCCATAGCCACCGCGCTCCTCAGCGCCACGCAGACGGTTGTCGGGTGTAAAGTTGGGGTTAAACGAGCGACGCACACCCGAGGTGCCTGTACGCTCTACTTTCTGATAACGCGGTTTGTGCGAAGTTCCCTCGGCAACATCTGCCGTCGCGGAGGAGTGTGAGCGGCTCTCTTTGGCAAATCGTTGCCAACCTTCGCCGTTGTTTTTGAACTCTTTCATTGTTGTTATATTAGTTGTATGCTTTTGTGAGCGGCAAAGTTAAAGCCACTCGGTCAATTGAACGTAACACATTACGTTTTTATTCTGTCAAAAATTATTCGTTGCTCTGTTTCTGCGCCACATAGAACAAATCGAAGCATTGGTCCGTTACGCCCACAACCGAGTAGTCCGTCATTTTGATTCCGCAGGTCAGCTCCGTATTGGCTTTCAACAGGCGGCGACGATTTATTCGGTTGAGAATATCGTATGGCAACTGCAACATCCATCGCGGCAGACGGTGTTGCAAATCGAGAACGTCCCAGCGAGCAATACGGGCAACCGATTTGCGATTCTTCTCGTAGTACTCCATAACCTTGTCGTTACCGACAACGCCCATCTCATCGACTCTCTCAAAGCAACTTTTGAGCAGGTAGCCGAACTCCTCGGGGGTGTACTCCCTGACGTGCCAAGGGTTGCGTGTAAGCGACATCAGACGGTTGGGGGTCGATACTATGAAACGGCCTCCCGGGCGCAAAACACGATAGACCTCGCGCACAAAATCTACATCCTCTTTGATATGTTCGATAACCTGAAACGAGATAACAAAATCGACGCTTTGGTCAAGCACACCACTCAAAGGCGGAACGGTCATCTGGCGAAACTCGACATTGGATTGCGCGATATTGGCAGCGCCACCCTCGAACTTGTCGATAGTGATAAAGCGGGTTGCGTTAGGAGCAATGACATCTATGCCATAGCCACTACCCGTACCAATCTCCAATACCGTACCACTAACCATCTCGGCAGCAGTATGGTACGCCAAAAGCGAACGCTGAAAGACATAGTTATCCGACGCCTCTACCGAAACTCTCTCTGCCGTTGCTGTGCTCATCGTCTGATAAGTTTAATTCCTGTTTCGGTCTCGATAACATCGCCACTCTTCATCAACACTCCGAGCGAGCGTTTGAACACCTTTTTACTCATGTGGGTAATGGCTGTAATCTCCTCGGGAGCCGAGTGGTCGTTAATGGGAAGCACTCCACCCGCACGCTCCAACATTTCGAGCAGTTTGGTTGCAGAGTGTTTAACCTCGTCGTAGCCCTGTTGTTGCAACGAGAGGTCGATACGACCATCATCGGTAATGTGGCGGACATAGGCTGTAAGGCGGTCGCCAACGGCTACGGGACGGAACAGTTGGTTGTGATAAATCATACCCCAATGGCGACCTTCGACAACTACACGGAAGCCCACATCGACACGCTTTGCAACCAACACCTCGACCCTCTGGCCCGGGCGAACACGGATATCCATATTCGACACAACGCTTTGGAGTTTGCTTGTTGCAACCGTACGGCCTGTAATATGGTCCTCATAAAGATATACCAGCACTTTGCCACCTACCTCGACCAGGCCTTGTTGGTTGCGGTTGGGCAGAAAAAGGTCTTTACCGAACAACCCCCAATCGAGAAAAGCTCCGTGTGAGGTTTTATCGACAACCTCCAATACAGCGATATCGCCCACCTTGGCGAGCGGAGTTTCGGTTGTGGCAACAAGACGATCCTCGGAGTCGTGATATACAAAAACCTCTTTGGTGTCGCCCACCTTATCTTTCATCGACACATAGCGATTGGGCAGCAACACCTCGTTGCCCTGTTCGTCGGCAAGGTACAATCCGAAATCGGAGATACGGTTTACCGTAAGGGTATGTTTGCGTCCGGCGTTAATCATTTGGCGTATAATTTGCGACAAATGTACGACATTATGTTGGATTTTACCAATTTCTACAAACTAAAAAAATCGGCCCTGTTGCACAGCACCGCAAAAAGCGTTATCTTTACGCGATTTTAATACTGCTCGCTGACTGTGGATGACAACAAAATCATAATCGAAGGTGCTCGCGCCAATAACCTCAAAAACGTTTCGCTCGAAATTCCGCGAAATAGTCTTGTGGTTGTGACGGGATTGTCGGGTTCGGGCAAGTCGTCGCTCGCTTTCGACACCCTTTATGCCGAAGGACAACGACGCTATCTCGAAACTCTTTCGACCTATGCGCGTCAATTTGTCGGAACTATGGAGCGACCCGATGTGGACAGCATCAAGGGTTTGAGCCCTGTTGTTGCCATCGAGCAGAAAACAACATCGAAAAATCCGCGCTCAACCGTAGGCACCATCACCGAAATCAACGACTATCTGCGTCTGTTGTATGCTCGTGCATCGACCGCCTACTCGCCCGTCACAGGCGAAGAGATGATTCACTATACCGACTCACAAATTTTGGACCTTTTGCGAAGTGGATTTGAGGGTCGTCGCATTGCTCTGCTTGCACCCATTGTCCGAGGTCGCAAAGGACACTATCGAGAACTATTTGAGTCACTTGCCAAGAAGGGTTATGTATATGCCCGAATTGACGGCGAGATAAGTGAGTTTTCGGCAGGTATGCGTCTGGATCGCTACAAGACACACAACATCGACCTTGTGATTGACCGAATGACCATTTCGGAGGAGGCAATGGAGCGACTGCAAAAAGGGTTAGCAGAGGCGATGCGTCACGGCAAAGGCACTATGGCGGTGTATGACTATGGCACCGATGCTGTGCGCTATTTCAGCCGACATTTGATGTGCCCTTCGAGTGGCCTTGCGTTCAACGACCCCGAGCCGTTCACATTCTCGTTCAACTCGCCAGAGGGTGCTTGTCCGCACTGCAACGGATTGGGAGAGGAGGCATCGTTTGCTGCCGATAAGATTACACCCAATCCCAAGTTGTCCATTCGCGAGGGCGGTATCGAGCCTTTCGGCAAGGCCAAAGGTAATCGTCTGTTTGCCCTACTCGAAGCACTCGGACATCGTTACGACTTCTCGCTTGACGACCCCGTTGAGACTCTGTCGCAGGAGGCTATGAATGCCATTTTGAACGGCGACAGCGAGCCTATGATTATCTCGTCGCAGGAGTTTACACTTGTGGGGGGCAGTCGTATGGCTTCGTGGGAGGGTTTGGCCGAGTGGCTCGAACAACAAGAGGACGAAGCCGAGAGCAAAAAAGGACGAGCGACCAAAGGGCCCAAGTGGAGAGAGCAGTTCCTGACACGCATACCCTGCTCGGTGTGTGGCGGAACAAGGCTCAAACAAGAGGCACTTAATTTCAGAATTGCAGGTAAAAACATAGCCGAAGTATCGGCGATGAGCATAGCCGATTTTAGTCAATGGTTGAGTGGTGTCGAGCAGACAATGACACCCCAACAACGGCTGATTGCTCACGAAATTATCAAAGAGATTGGTGAGCGTGTCGGCTTTCTTATCGAGGTAGGATTGGAGTATCTGTCGCTTGCTCGTTCATCGCGCACACTATCAGGCGGAGAGAGTCAGCGCATACGACTTGCCACACAAATAGGCTCGAAGTTGGTCAATGTACTCTACATTCTGGACGAGCCGAGCATTGGACTTCATCAACGCGACAATCGCCGACTAATCAATAGTTTGAAGGCCTTGCGTGATGCCGGCAACTCGGTGATTGTGGTGGAGCACGACGAAGAGATGATGCGTGCTGCCGACTTTATTGTCGATGTGGGTCCCAAGGCCGGCCGCAAAGGTGGACGAATTGTGGCTGCGGGCACTTTTGACGATATAGCCTCGTCGGAGAGCATAACTGCCGACTATCTGTCGGGACGACGACAAATCGAGGTTCCCGCCACACGACGCAAGGGCAACGGCAAGAGTTTACGACTGTGCGGACTTACGGGCAACAACCTCAAAAACATAGATGTCGAGTTTCCGCTCGGTATGATGATTTGCGTGACGGGTGTCAGCGGTAGTGGTAAATCGACCCTCATAAACGACACTTTGCGACCTATTTTAAGTCGTCATTTCTATCACTCATTCGACCAACCTCTGCCCTACTCCTCTATCGAGGGTATCGAGGGCATAGACAAGTTGGTGGTTGTCGATCAATCGCCCATCGGACGCACCCCTCGAAGCAACCCCGCAACCTACTCCAATGTATTTGCCGATATTCGCAAACTATTCGAGGCGACACAAGATGCGCAAGTGCGCGGTTTCAAAGCGGGACGATTCTCGTTCAATGTCAAGGGCGGTAGGTGCGAGGAGTGTCGCGGCGCAGGTGTGCAGACTATCGAGATGAACTTCCTGCCCGATGTCTATGTCAAGTGTAGCGCGTGCGGAGGTAAACGATACAACCGCGAAACGCTCGAAGTACGCTACAAGGGCAAGAGTATAAACGATGTTCTCGATATGACTGTCAATATGGCGTGCGAGTTCTTCGAGAGTATTCCTGCCATATATCAGAAGTTGCGAGCTATTCAAGCCGTTGGTTTGGGTTATCTCACTCTCGGTCAGCCTTGTACAACGCTTTCGGGTGGCGAGAGTCAGCGCATAAAACTCGCAACCGAGCTGTCGAAAAAAGAGACAGGACAGACACTTTATATACTTGATGAGCCGACAACGGGTTTGCATTTCGAGGATATTCGTCAGCTGCTCGATGTGCTTAATCTGCTTATCGAGCGAGGAAACACTGTTATTGTCATCGAGCACAACCCCGATGTAATCAAAGTGGCCGACCACATCATCGACATAGGTCCCGAAGGTGGTGCCGAGGGTGGCAATGTAGTCGTTACGGGTACTCCCGAAGAGGTTGCCAAATGCCCCAAAAGTTACACAGGGCAACTGCTTGGAGAGATTTTGCAGGAGGCTACCGCAAAAAAACTTTAAAAAGATTGAACTAAAATTAGGTGTTTGCGAAAAAAGTCGTATCTTTGCGGCACTTATTGATAACCATTTAATAACAAAACACTATGAAAAAGGATCTTCATCCTCAAAATTATCGTATCGTGGCATTCAAAGATATGTCGAACGAGCAAGTGTTTTTGTGCAGGTCCGCTGTTCAGACGAAAGAGACTATCGAAGTGAATGGCGAAACCTATCCCGTCTACAAAATGGAGATTTCTAACACATCTCACCCCTTCTACACAGGTAAGATGAAGTTGGTTGACACCGCAGGACGTGTTGATAAGTTTATGAGCCGCTACCAAAAGCACTACGATAAACGTAACGCAGCAAAGAAAGCGTAAGTTTTCGGAGCAACGTAAAAACAGAGGAATCTTTCGAGGTTCCTCTGTTTTTTTTATACCTATTTATATTATACAGACAAAAAAAGTGCGCCGCCCAAAAGGACAGCGCACTTAACTTTAAGCAATGCAAGAGGATTAAAGAGCTTTAATCTCTTTGAGCACCTCTACATTCGAACGAACGGCAGCAGCCGAAGCCTCGAATTTTGCTTGCTCCTCGGCAGTAAGCTCAATCTTGATAATCTTCTCGCAACCATTCTTACCGATAACGGCAGGAACACCGATACAGATATCGTTTTGGCCATACTCACCCTCCAACAATACACACGAAGGAATAACCTTCTTGCGGTCGTTGATAACAGCGTCAGCAACAAATGCAGCAGCTGCACCGGGAGCATACCAAGCCGAAGTGCCAAGCAAACCGGTCAAAGTAGCACCACCAACCATAGTGTCAGCAACTACTTTATCCAACACTTTCTTGCTCAACAATTTGCTTACGGGAACACCACGATAAGCCGCTTTGCTTGCCAAAGGAATCATAGTGGTATCACCGTGACCACCGATTACCATACCGTCAACATCGTTGATGTTGCCTTTCAATGCCATGCTCAAATAGCAACGGAAACGCGACGAATCCAAAGCACCACCCATACCGATTACGCGGTTTTTGGGAAGGCCGCTGCTTTTAAGTGCGAGGTAGGTCATCGGGTCCATAGGGTTAGCAACAACGATAAAAATCGCTTTGGGCGAATATTTCATTGCGTTGGCCATAACCGATTTAACAATACCTGCATTAACACCAAGCAACTCCTCACGAGTCATACCCGGTTTACGAGGCATACCCGAAGTGATGATAACTACATCACTCTTTGCGGTCTTAGCGTAGTCGTTGGTAACACCAACGATGCGCGAACCACCATAGAGTGCCGATGCTTGCAACATATCGAGAGCTTTACCCTCCGATACACCCTCTTTGATGTCAATCAGAACAACCTCCGAAGCGATGCCGTTGGTAGCCAATACATTTGCACAAGTTGCGCCAACGTTACCGGCGCCAATAACTGTTACTTTGCTCATAGTTAAATGGTATTTATTCGATTAGCCAATAAGTTTCTCGTAGTCCTCTGCCGACATCAAAGCGTCAAGCTCCTCGGGGTTGCTCATCTCAATCTTAATCATCCAACCCTCGCCATAAGCGTCTTTGTTTACGAGTGCGGGGTCAGCGTCCAAAGCCTCGTTCATCTCGATAACGGTACCGCTAACGGGAGTAAATGCATCAGATACAGTTTTAACAGCCTCGATGCTACCGAATACATCGCCAGCCGACAAAGTCTCATCGAGAGTAGGGATATCAACAAACACGATATCGCCGAGTTGGCTTTGTGCGAAATCGGTAATACCGATGATTGCGATGTTGCCTTCTACTTTGACCCACTCGTGGTCGTTCGAATACTTCAAGTTCGATGGTAAGTTCATAGTTTATAATATTTTATGGTTTTAGAATTTTCTTTCTTTGGGAACAAAGATACACTTAATTTGCGAAGTTATTTCGTTTGTGCGTTATTTTTTTCACACCACCTCGATTTGCGGGCTACCTCAACCGTTTTGCGCGCAACCTCATCGGGGCTAACTGCCAGCATACAGCGATAGTCGCCATACCTACACGGTTTATTGCCAAACACCGAGCATGGACGGCACGGCATCTCGGCCTGCAACGCATTGGCAGGGTCTTGACCGAAGCCATAGAAGCCTGCGTGGGGGTGAGTTGCGCCCCATATCGTCACCGCCTGTGTCCCCACAAGCGACGACATATGCATTGCCGACGAGTCCATTGCCACCATCACATCGAGGTTTGCCATAAGCGACAACTCCTCGTCAAGCGACATCACGCCTACAACCGACTGCACATTATCGGCCACGCTCTCCATCTGCTCCGCCAATCGTTTCTCCTCGGCACCGCCACCAAACACAAATATTCGCTCCACATCGGGCGACATCTGTTTGATTGCCTGCTCCATAAGTTCGATTGGATAGGCTTTGCCCTGATGCATAGCAAACGGCGACACACCAACCCACAATCCTGTTTTGGATTGTTCGGCGAACGGCCAGGGTACGGCTCTTTCGGAAGGAGTCCAACCGCTTAAATCGTCAATCTCGATTTTCAAACGGCGTACCACATCAACATATCTTTCGATAGATGTTTTGAGCGGTTTGGTATTGGTATATCCCTCCTTTGTGAGCTTGCGCTTCTCGACGCGACCCTTATGTATTCGCGCTGTACGGCAACCGTGCAGCGACAGCACCGAGCGCAACAAGTGGCTACGCAATACTCCGTGAAAGTCCGCCACAGCATCGACCCCCTCTGCCAATAGCTCTTTGGCCAAGAGGCGTATTCCCTGCACGCCTTTATGTCTTCCCTTCAAATCGACATCGGCAAACTCAACATCGGCCACATCGGCAAAAAAGGGACGAAAGAACGGGCGGGTAACAATCGTAATACGCATTGACGGGTTGGCACGACGAATTGCCGCAACGACGGGAACCGTCATCGCAACATCGCCCATCGCCGACATTCGCACTACGACGAGGTGCTTTATGTTACTTGTGTGCTCCGTAATCTTCTTATTTTTTGCCGTACAATACGGGGTTCAACGAGGGATCGTTATACATCTTCATCTGTTTGTAAGTCTTCATATACTTACGACCAGCCTCGATATCGGCAATAAGTTCCTCGATTGCTTGCGAAAGATCGACTTGCTGTGTGAGCAGTACATCGAGTTTCTTTTGGCAAGCAGCCTTATGCTCCTCGCTCACATCAGTACGGGCAACCTCTTGCGCCATATGGTAGATTTTGAGAGCCAAAATCGACAGACGGTCGATAGCCCAAGCGGGAGTCTCGGTATTGATTTTGGCTTCGGGCGAAACAGCCACGTCTTTATATTTGTCGAGCATATAGCTGTCGATATACTCCACCATATCGGTACGATCCTGATTCGATGCGTCGATACGACGTTTGATTTTCAGCGCTTCAACGGGGTCTATTTGCGGATCGCGAATAATATCTTCGAGGTGCCATTGCACAGTATCAATCCAGTTTTTGGCATACAACAAATGGTCGATACTGCCAGCCTCAAAGGGGTTCTCAACGGGTTGATCGACATTGTCGTAGCGGTGATAGTCAGCGATTACTCGCTCAAAAATTGCGTTAGCGTTTTTGGTAAACATAATTTCGCAGTTGTTGGTTTCGTTTTAAAATTATACAAATATAATATTATTTTTAGAAAATTGCTAACTTTGCCCAACTTTTAACAACATAATTGCCACAATGAGAGCATTAAACAGATACTTCGGAACAATCGTTCTTGCACTACTCGCAGTAGGCTCGGTTTCGGCACAAGACCGAATCACCAAAGAGCAATACATCGAGCAATACAAACAACTCGCCATTGACGATATGGAGGTATATGGTATTCCCGCAAGTATCAAAATGGCGCAAGCACTGCTCGAAAGCGATGCAGGCAACAGCCGTTTGGCTCGTCAAGGCAACAACCACTTCGGCATCAAGTGCAAGAAGAATTGGACAGGCGAGACAATTCATCACGACGATGATGCACCCCAAGAGTGTTTCCGCAAGTATGAGTCGGCCGAGCAATCATTCCACGACCACTCGGAGTTTCTCAACAACTCGGCTCGCTACGAATCTCTTTTCGACCTCGATATTTACGACTACAAGGGTTGGGCTCACGGATTGAAAGCGGCTGGCTATGCCACAAACCCCAAGTATCCCGAACTGCTTATCAAAATCATCGAGGACAACAAACTCTATCTGCTTGACAAGGGCGAAACAACAACCGCACAAGTTGTAGTAGAGAGCCCCAAGGAGGAGGTAAAACCCGAGCCCGTCACCGTTCCCCAAGAGGAGATAAAACCCATTAAGGTTGATGTTGATAACTATGTCCTTGCGCTTTTCAGTCGAGGCGGTTATGACATCTACCTGAACAACGGTTGCGAGTTTGTGATTGCTGCCGAGGGTGACAACATCAACAGTCTTTCGGAGTCGCTCGACATCAGCATTAAGCGTCTTCGCAAGATGAACGATTTGTGCGAGGCGCAAGATTTCGAGGAGGGCGATATGGTCTATATCAGTCCCAAATCGAAACGCAGCGACAATGGTCGTTTGCTACACACCGTACGCGAGGGCGAAACGCTTCACACAATTTCGCAAATTTACGGTATTCAAATGCGTAAACTCGCAGCACTCAACCACCTGACCGACGACGGCACCATCTTCGCCGGCCAACAACTTAAATTACGATAAATCAATCACTAAACAGATATATGGACGATAGTCGCTCGGCTCTCAGAGCCAAAATCACGGAAGTAATTGCTGACCGCTCTAACTTCGACCAACAGGTATTCGACAATACCGCCGCCGTAATGGGCAAAATCAAAGCCATTCTGCACGAGTTATCGGCAGACCTCGACGACGAACTCGAAGAGAGACTCGATGACGGAGTTCAAATCGATTACCGAGATAAAGGTCGTTTCGAGGCCCGTCTGCATGTTGGCGAGGACGTCATCTTGTTCAGCATGCACTCCAATGTATTCCGCTTCCCCGAGGGCGACCCCGTATGGAATGAGCCCTACATGGCGCAAAATCCGCGACGTGGCTACTGCGGCATCATCAGCATCTACAACTTCTTGGCCGACTCATTCCGCTACAACCGCGAGGAGGACGAGGGCTATCTGATTGGTCGCATCTTCATCAACCACGACAAGAGCGTCTATCTCGACGGCAAACTCGGCGAGCAGTTGCCCGACCTGAAATTCGACGGACGCGAGGTAACAAACGAAACACTCGAAAGAATTATCGAGATGGCTGTAAACTTTGCCGTTCAATTCGATATGTTGGTACCTCCCTACGAGAAGGTTAAACGCGTCACTATCGACCGCTTCAACACCAAAAACGAGACCGCTCGAATCCCGACCGGAAAACGTCTCAACCACGAGTTCTAATGGCCGCTCCCATTACCATTTATACGGACGGCTCATCACGAGGCAACCCAGGCCCCGGAGGCTATGGCGTTGTGCTTATGTGCCCGCCATACCGCAAGGAGTTGAGCGCAGGGTATCGACTGACAACCAACAACCGAATGGAGTTGATGGCTGTGATTGTAGGACTCGAAGCGCTCAAATTCGACGGCTCCAATGTGACGATATACAGCGACTCGAAGTATGTGGTCGATGCAGTCAGCAAGGGGTGGATTTACGGTTGGGAGCGCAAAGGTTTCTCGGGCAAGAAGAATCCCGATTTATGGGTGCGTTTTCTGCGAGTATTCCGTCGTCACAATGTCCGTTTCGTCTGGATTAAAGGTCACGCCGACAATGTCGAAAACGAACGTTGTGACCGTCTGGCAGTCGCCGCAGCCGAGGGCGCAAATCTGCTCGAAGACACCGGTTACGACGGAAGCATTTAGCACGCCCGACATACCAAACAAAACAGCCCGACCACAAGGTCGGGCTGTTCATTTGTAACGGCTTATAATTAAGCGCGTTTCTCTTTGATGCGGGCTTTCTTACCGGTGAGTTGACGCAAGTAGTAGATACGAGCACGACGTACAACACCGATTTTGTTAACCTCGATTTTCTCGATGTGGGGCGAGTAGAGAGGGAAGATACGCTCAACACCTACGCCGTTCGAGATTTTACGAATGGTAAACATTTTGGTTACACCACGGCCTTTAATTTGGATTACAACGCCACGGAAGCTTTGCAAACGCTCTTTGTTACCCTCAACGATTTTGTAGGTAACGGTGATGGTGTCACCACTCTTGAAAGAAGGAACCTCCTTCTCTGCCCACATTGCCTCATTGGCAATCTGAATCAATTGGTCTTTGTTCATTTTGTTATAACAAATAATAGTTTCACAGCCAATATTACCGCTGCACGAGGCCTACCATATCGGGAGATGCTCCCTTTAATCCCGCCCGAGGTTGTTCGGTGTACCACCAATCCAAGCAGCCGTCGCCACTCAAATTCTACGTATCACCCCTCTCGGACTATTGGCCTTCGCACCCTATTGTAAGAGATTGGTCCGCGTGCTAAAAGCGGGGCAAAGTTACACAAAAATATTTAAAGCGCAAAATAACATCAGGACAATAGTAATATTACCTCAAAAACATTGCACATTTCACTGCGTTTTTGGTATCTTTGCAAATCACAAAACAGACATTATGAAACCACTTATATTCATAACCAACGACGACGGCGTTAATGCTCGCGGTCTGCAATCAGCCATTCGCATTGCGCGTCGCTTTGGACGTGTTGTCGTTATCGCGCCCGAAGTTGTGCAATCGGGCAAATCACACGCTATTACAATGTTCTCGCCACTCTTCCTGCGTCACGTGCGCTCCGAGGAAGATTTGGAGGTTTACGCATTCTCGGGAACACCCGTCGATTGTGTAAAAATGGCGTTCGACCACCTACTCAAAGACCAAAAAATTGACCTTGTAATTTCGGGTATCAATCACGGCTCCAACTCCGCCATCAGCGTTCTCTACTCGGGAACTATGGGCGCGGCTATCGAGGGCAGTTTTTATGGTTCGCCTTCGGTTGGTTTGTCACTGCTCGACCATAGCGACAATGCCGATTTCGAGGCTGCCGAGGAGTATGGTGCGCGCATCGTAGAGCGTGTCCTTGCGGGCGGTCTTCCTTTGCCCCTGTGCCTGAATGTCAATGTCCCCGTACTGCCTACCGACCAGATTAAGGGTATCAAAGTGTGCCGTCAAAACAAAGGTTATTGGAAGGAGGAGTTCTTCTGTCGTCAGGACCCGCGTGGCAAAGACTACTATTGGCTGACAGGCGATTTCTTCAATGCCGAGCCCGAGGCTACCGACACCGACGAGTGGGCTTTGGCAAACGGTTATGTGTCGGTTGTGCCTATCCAGGTCGATATGACCGATTACAGCCGCATCGACCCTTTGACCGATGCTTTCGGGAATTAAGAGCTTTTCTTTATGATATTACATTTAAAAGATGTGCCTTTGGCAAATTAAAACATTAAATAAAACCCAGATATGAAAAATACGTACAAAAAACTGAGTCTGATGGCACTTGCAATGCTTCTGGCCGTTGCGTGCACCAGCAAAAAGTACGATTTGGAGAATATCAACACCGAAATCACTTTGGGTGGAGCGGGTATTGTAGCCCCTATCGGTTATATTGACCCCCTCACCCTCGATTCGCTGATTGATAAACTCAACGTCGATATTATCGAAAAAGAGGAGAATGGCGATTTGAAAATCGGAATTGACAGCTCGTTTACATTCTCGATTGACGCAATCAACATTGACCCCATCAGCGATATTATTCCCGAGTTGGAGCCTGTCGAGATTGATATGAGCAACAGCAACAACTCATTCCCCGAAAATGGTTTCTCGTTCAAACCCATAAGCTACAACTACAACTTCGATATTCCGGAGTATGACATCAACGACACCGATGCGATATTGCCCGATTTCGAGGTTACGGTGGCAACAGAATTGGGCTTGGATATACTCCAAAATACACAATCCAACATCACAGTACCAGCTGGCCTTGTCGGCAATCCGACCGTTTCGGGTACTCGCGAGGTCAATTTGTCATTCCCCTGCCCCGAGCAAGTGAAGGGTATCAACAAGATATGGTTCGACAATGGCGGTGCCGATTTTGTGGTTAGTTTCAATTTCAACTCGCTGGCAAGCGTAACCGACCAGCGAACCATAAACTCGTTGATTGTCAATCTGCCCGAGGGCTATGTTATCGAACTTGACAATGATTTGAATGGCGCAGCAACCATCACCAATGGCAATAAGTTGGTTATCAGCAACTATAATATGGGCTCGGCAAGCGGCTTTTCGATGAATGGTCGCTTGGTAAGTGTCGATATGAGTCATATCACTCCCGTTACCCAAAATGGCGAGTTGATGTTCGAGCACAACGACCAGATGACCTATGATTTGCAATGTACATTTACAACCAAAAGCGGAACCCTTGCGCTTACCAAACGTCCCGAGTTGAACATCAAAATCTCGGAGAGCCATCTCGGAGATGCAGAAATCGTATCGAACGAGATTAAACTCGACCCAATCCAAAGCAAACAAGAGTTGAAATATGAGTTGGCTGGTATGTCGCCCGACGTTGCTACGGTTAAATATGTAAGCTTCATCGAAGGCTCGGAGCTCACTCTCATTATGACCAAGTTGGATTTGCCGTTCGTTGGTTGGGGCGATTGCCAAGTAAACATCGACCTGCCCGAGTGTTTCGTCTTGGACCAAAGCAAACTCAACGGAGCTACAATCTCTGGCAACAGACTTAGCACCACTATCAAAAACATCGAAGATGGTATAATTTTGCCCATCGCCAAACTCGATTTCGGCGAGAGTGGCGCACCCGTAATTAACGAAAAACTCATTATCGAGAGTGAGTTTGCGGCCGAGATTATCCCCGTATTCCCGAGCGCAACATATTTGCTGTCCGACATCACTCCCGCCATGGGTTCCAATAGTGTTTTTGTCGGCTTGGAGAACTCGCACCTCTATATTGATATGGATAATTCGCAGGTGGTATTGCACCAAATATCCAGCGACATCTCTTTCGAGGAGGTTATCGAGCAAACTATCGACAACATTCCGTCGGAGTTGAAACGTATCGAAACACTGAGCGTAGCCGATGTGAATGGTGAGCCTATCACTCTGAACGTAGCATTCTCGATTGACAAATCTCCTATCGACCACGTCACACTCAGCGAGCTCAAAATCGACCTCCCAAAATGCTTGTGGATTGAGGCCGAAGGTCTTGACGAGAACAACACCATCACAATCGACCAGATTGACGTCGATATCGTCAATAATAAAATCATAGAGCTGCTCGAAATCAAAGTGCTCGGCATCAAAGACCTCGATGTTGTTGATGGCAAAATCAATATCAGTGACAAAGTTTCAATCGTCGGCAAAGCCATTGTTCCCGAAGGCGACATTATACATGGCTCTTTGGACAACGTCGTAATCACTCCCGCCATTAACATTCCGACAATGTTCATCAAAGATGTGGTTGGACGAGTAAACATCGACTTGGGCAAATATGTGGAGCCTCAATCATTCGACCTCTCGGAGTTCTCCGATGCATTGAATAGCGACAAACTCGAAGCAAACCTCGGAATCAAAGCGCCCAACATCTTGTTGGAGGTATCTAACCCCATTGGCGTTTCGGTTGATGCAACACTCAACCTCACCGCAACCTATCCACAAGGTGAGCCTTTGGCGCTTTATGTTCCCATTCATCTGAACGGAGCAACGCAAGAGGGTGACGGAATCACAAAATTGTGCCTGACCGCCAACCCCGCATTGGCACCCGCCGGTTATACAGCCGTTTCGCCCGACGGATATGAGTGTATCTTGGAGAAAATCCCCAACGCTATCACATTCTCTATCGAGGGTGGCGTTGATGAGAGCCAAGAGTGCTTCCTCACCTTGGGTATCCCCTACGATTTCAATTTGAACCTCTCGGCGCAAATTCCGTTTGAGTTCAATGGCAACACCAATATCCGTTACAAAGACTCGTTTGATGTTGGCAGTATGTTCCAACAGTTCGGCGAGTTCGGTATCGAAGTTGGCGAAGTGGGTATTCTGTTGAACGCCCAATCGACCCTGCCATTCGAGCTTGAATTTGCTGCACAAGCTGTGGATAGCCTAAACCAACCGCTCAGCGACATTCAAATCTTCGTTGACGGAGGTATCAAGGCCAGCACCGATGGTGTAACCGCACAATCGTCACAACTGTTCCTCGGCTTCCGAGGCAACTCCAACGCTCTGTCCAATGTCAATGCCATCAACTTCGAGTTGAAGGGCTCGACAGGCGGCAAAGAGGGCAAGCTCAACAGCAATCAATATGTTGCAGCAAGTGCTATTTTGAAAGCCAAAGACGGTATCACTATCGACATCAAAAAGTTGCTCGAAGATATGACTGTCGAGGACGAGGACGAGGACGAGAACGAGGACGAGGACGACGAAGGAATAGAAGAGTAACCCAATCCATAAATTACAGACGATATGAAAAACATTAAAAAAATATTTCTGACAGCGATGTTGAGCCTTGTTGCGTTTGGCGCATCGGCACAACTCAAAACGTCGTACTTTATGGAAGGTTCGACCTATCGCTACGATATGAACCCCGCGCTTACACCCATACGCGGTTACATCAAACTCCCTGCGTTGAACCTATTCAGTATGAATATGGACAACAACCTGCTCTCGATTGACCGTTTCCTATTCAACAAAAACGGCGAGACCGTAACCTTCCTGCACAAAAGCGTCACCGAACAAGAGTTCCTCAAAAAGTTCAAACGCGACAATAATATGGGTATCGACCTGAATGTACCCTTGCTCGGTTTTGGTGACTATGGTAAGCACTACTTCTGGTCGTTCGACCTCAATCTGCGCGCAATGGGCAATGTAAGTGTTCCGCGCGATATGTTCCGAATGATTAAATCACTCGGCAACGGAACTTGCGATATGGGCAACCTGCGCTTCGATTTGAATAGCTATATGCAGGCATCGCTCGGCTTCACATTCCCTATCGGCGAACACGTAATCACCGGTTTGAAGGTTAAAGGTTTGTTGGGTCTTGCCCACGCAACCGCCAACCTCGACAACCTCAAACTCTCGTTCTCCGAGGAGCGCATCACTGCTTCGGCTCACGGATATATCGAGGCCGGTATGGCAGGTATAAACCTCAACAAGGTACGAGAGCAGGGCGATAAATACACTCTATCGCTTGGTGGCTCGGACTCCGAAGAGGAGGGTACAGGGGGTGACGAAATGCCCGATTTGAGCGATGCGCTCGAATTTAACATTGCCGACCTACCCAAAACTATCAAAAATGGCGGTTTCGCCATTGACCTCGGTGTGGAGGTTAATCTGCTCCAAGACCAGCTTCACCTCTCGGCTTCGGTTATCGACCTCGGTTGGATTTGGTACAAAAACAGTGCATCGTTTAGCACCAATACCATTGACGCAACATGGGAAGGCGCCAATCTCTCGCAGCTGATTAACGGCGAGGACTTTGACGTGCTGAAAGAGTTGAAAGGCAATTATAGCGAGATTGTACTGACCAATACCGGCAAAAATACAGTTGTCAGCCGTCTGGCAACCCAGCTCAATGTCGGTGCCGAGTATGGCTTCCTGAAAAACAAGATTTCAATTGGTTTGCTCTCGCATACCAAGTTCTACGAGAGTCACACCTATTCGGAGCTTACCGCATCACTTAACTTGCGTGCCGGCAAATGGTTCTCGGCTTCGTTCAGCCACTCGTTCCTCAACAACGGTTTGCAGTCGATGGGATTTGCTATTAATATACACCCCAAAGGTTTCAACCTCTTTCTGGGAACAGACTACATTCCTCTGGGATTTGCCAAGTTGCCCGCCATTGAAGATTTGCCTATCAGAATATCTCTCCCCGTTGATAACTTCGGTTTGAGCTTCTATGCCGGCATTTCGTTCTCGTTGCACGAGGCCCACTACGGCAAAACCAACAAAGAGGTACGTTTGGAGCGCAAAGCAGCCCGTAAAGCTGCAAAAATGGAATAACACCATAACGCACAAACAAAATAGCCTATCGTCGTGATAGGCTATTTGTTTTTAGTTACTCATTCTGTTGCGCCTCGGCAAGCAGCTCTCCCAACTCGCCGATATTGGCTGCGATAACATCGGGGGGATTAGGTGCCGAGTTGGCAACCTCGATAGTCGTTTCGCCCGACAGCACCAGCACACCAACAGCACCTGCATTTTGCGCCATAGCAATATCGGTATAGATGCGGTCGCCGACCATAGCAATCTCATCGGGGCGCAGGTGTTTCTGTTGCAGGATACCTATCAGCATATTGGGGTCGGGTTTACCGAGAGTAATATCGGGTTGGCGGCCCGTAGCGTGCTCCAAACACTTGCAGATAGAGCCACAATCGACCAGCACCGTTGGAAGATTTGTGGGGCAAACCTTATCGGGGTTGGTTGCAATATAGGGAATACCCTGCGAAATCCACCAAGCGGCACGGCACAAGCGCGAATAGGTCAATGTCATGTCAAACGCTGCGACAATCAAGTCGGGGACATCATTGGCGTCGTCGGCAGTCGATACAAAGCCCGCCTTCTCGAACTGCGAAATCATACTCGGAGTACCCAGCAAGAACAAGCGGCGAGCCGAGGGATAGTGTGCTTTGATGTAGTCGATGGTTGCCACAGTCGTTGTGTACATCTCCTCCTCGGTGGCTTGGATACCCATCTTCGCCAACTTTTGGAGGTAGTCGTCCAGCGACTTCGAGGGGTTGTTGGTCAGGAACGAATAGGAGATATTCATTCGTTTCAAACGTTCGAGGAACGGAATGGTATAGGGAAACAGCGAGTCACCCATATAAATAGTTCCGTCCATATCGAGGGCTACGTGTTTAATCTTCGCCAATTTGCTTTTTACGATGCTATCCATTACGCATTTTCGGTTTTAGTTTCAACTTGCTCTTCGTCGTATCCGTCGGCCTTTGCGCCCCACATTGTCAGGAACACCAGCGTACCGATGATTGCAATACCAATCATACCCATAAACACATAATCCCAACTCTTATCGGGGTTGATTTCGTTGATAAGGTCCACCATATAGCCCACGCCAAGACCCGACACGATACCGCTGGCATAGCCAAACAGACCTGTCAGTCCATTGGCGGTTGCTGCGGCACGGTTGGTTGCCTGGTTTGCTGCGGCGATACCAATCAAGGCTTGCGGGCCATAGATAAAGAATCCCGCCATTGCCAACACCAAAACCATCAGCCACATCGGAGTACCCTCGGGCATAACGAGGAACAAGGTCATAAATACGGCAACGCCAATCATACAGAACACGCACATACGATGTGCTTTACCTTTGAGGAATTTGTCGGTAAACCAGCCGCTTGCCAACATACCGAGGATACCGAATATCTCGAATACGGCAACGGTCCAACCGGCATTGGTCAGCGACATACCGCGTGCCTCTTTGAGGAATGTCGGGCCCCAATCCAGCACCGCAAAGCGAACAACATAGACAAAGAAGTTGGCAATACCCAAAATCCAAATCCACTTGTTGCGGAACACTTTCTCGCGAATGAATGCCTTATACTCGGCACCCTCCTCTTTTTTGTTAATCTTGTGTATCTCGGGCAGACCCACCGACGAGGGTGTGTCGCGCAACATCATAAACAGACCTATTGCGCCCACAAATGCCAGCGTTCCGGGAATCCAGAAGCACCAACGCCAAGCTCCAATGTGCGAAGCCGACTCCAACACGCTCTGCATACGGGCCGAGTCACTCATATCGATATTCAGATTTGCCGCGATGGTAGCAAGTATCTCGGGATTTGCGCTCAAATTGGTACCCAATGTACCCATAATATAGCCACACAGCATTGCTGCCAAACTTGCACCAATGGAGTGCGAGGTGTTCCAAATCGACATCTTGGTTGCCAACTCTTTGGGAGGAATCCAGTGGGTCAGCAGTCGGGCGCACGGAGGAAATCCGCTACCTTGCAAGAAGTTATTGAGTATCAATATCACTCCAAAGAAGAAAATCAGTGTATTGGTAAATTGAGGTCCACCTGTCTCGCCCGTAATCAGCGAACTGATGTCGGCACCAAAGCCAAACGCAAAGTTGGCAATAGCACAAAGCAACAGACCGATAGCCATATGGTAGCGCGCGCTCAAACGGTCGGCAACAAAGCCATTCAGGAAGCGGGATACTCCATAGACAATGGTTGTCAAGGTCATAATGATACCGAAACTTGTCTTTGTAATGCCATACTCGGCACTCAAACCCGGAATGGCAAAAGAGAAGTTCTTGCGGACAAAGTAGAACAGCGCGTAGCCTATCATTGTTGCAATGATGGTGCGCCACTGCCAATACTTAAACGATTTTGTGGTTTTCATTGTTTCGTTTATGATTAGATGTTTATATTGTTCAATTTTCGGGTCTGTTCGACATCAAGCGCATCGGCCAAAATCGAGATTGGGTTTTCGACAACAACGCCTGTGCTCATCTCGATTTGCCATTTGCACGTTTCGCAATCCGTAGCGACCATATCGACCTCGGTACTCTTAATCTGATTGAATAGAGGCTCTCCTATTTTCTGCGAGTAGGCATAATTCTCGCTCTTGAAACCGTATGTTCCAGCAATGCCGCAACACTGCGAGTCGAGCATTACGAAATCCACTCCCGGAATCATTCGCAATAGCGAAGTCGAGTAGATTGACCACCCCAACTTCTCCATATGACAAGGGGTGTGATAGGCAATACGTTTGCGATAATCCTCGCGGAAAGCGAGTTTGACCTTGCCGCTATCGACCAATTCGAATATAAATTTGGTTGCCAACATTATCTTCTCGCGCACATCGGCATTATCCACTTGCAAGATATGCGGATACTCGTCGCGCATCGTAAAGGTACAGGTTGAACTTGTGGTCAGCACAGGCATATCGGCTTGAACGGCGGCTCGAATTGAAGCCATATTTATCTCGGCTTGTTTGCGTGCTTGCGCCTCCATTCTGTTGGAAATCAGAGCCACACCGCAACACCTCTCCTTTTCGAGCAGTTGCACACCATATCCGATAGCATTCATAACCTTCACAAAGTCCTGACCCTGCTTTGGATAGTTGTAATTTACGTAGCAACCGTGAAAATAACTCACACAGCGGTCGTATGCCGTCTGCTGTTTGCGCGCTGTTTTGCGGAACCAACTCTCGAACTTCTGTCCGCTATACGCAGGGAATGTTCGGTGGTGGTCGATAGCCAGCGTTTTGTCCATTATGCGTTTGACGGGCTCCAAGCGGAGAGTCGAATTAACCAACGGAGCAAAAGTCGTAGCAAGCGAACCCATAAAATCGGTATTTGCCAACATCTTGTCGCGCAATTTGGGCTGTTTGCGGCTATATTTCAGACGTGCCGACAATATAATATCGCCAATCTTGACATTCGACGGGCAGGCAACCTCGCATCGTTTGCAGTTAAGACAGTAGTCCAAAGAGTCGTCATAGAACGACCTGTTTTTCAAACGGTAACGCTCGCCATCGGGTCCCGCTTGTTTTGGGCCTGGATACTCCGCATTTACAGCGGCAACAGGACAATAAACGGTGCAAATGGTACATTTGACACACTGTTCGAAACTCTTGTCGTATTTATTTTGTTCGTTATTCATTGCCCTGATTTTTATTTAGAATTTCGTCTGCCACATATAGCGATGTGAGGATTGCGACACCTGCGCCACACCCCTCTTTTATGGGGTTGCAACCGCTCAATGCCGCACCCACAGCATACATATTCTGTAATGTCGCACCCTCTTTGCTGACACGCAAAGCCTTGTCGGTGGCTACACCAAAAGTCATATAAGGTTGCGGGTTGAACAAATTGCGGTCATACCACTCCGAGCGCACGCCCGCAGCATCGACGTCTAAACCCAAAATCGGCTCATACACCTGCTCCGAGGTTGCCACAATGCCGTGACTGAAAAAGCTACCTGTCGCCAGCACAAAGTTGTCTGCCTCGAACTCCACTTCGCCGTGATTGGCGGTGCAGATACTTTGCAAACGGGCCTCGACAATAGTACCACACTTCACCGTGTCGCCCAACATATAGACACCACCCAAACTTTGGAAATACTTGCGCAGAGTGATTTGTGTACGAATACCGGGGACCGAGGGCGGAAGGGTTGCAACAAAGTGTATCGGCTTATGCACCATACTTCGGAGTTGCTCGATTGCACTCTTGTCGAGCAAGCCAACAACCGTAGGCAACAAAACTGCCTCAACATCGGCACTCGCTTCGTTGATTTTTTGTGCCAAACGCTCCAACACCTCTCCCACCAACTCTTTGGCAATATTGGTAGCACGCATCTCGGTCGGATTGTTACGCAGACGCTCCAACTCTGGTAGCGAAATGTTGCAAACAGAGCACTCAACCCCGCGTTTGGCCCAGCCCGCCGCCACAAAGTCGGGTTGAAAATCGAGAAATCCTTCAACATTCATAACTGCCACCTTGCGCCAAGGCTTCTGCTCGGCACTCTCCACACGGGCGTACTCCTCCAATGTCAGCCAAGCTGGTTTCAGAAAGCCCAAGGGGGTCACGCGATAGTGATTACGCAAATGAGTTCCTACAAGCGAAATACCCATTTCGCCAAACATTGCAGGTACTCTCTCTGCCAATTTCTCGATAGTTTCGACACCCAATTTCGAGTAAGGGTGACTCTCATTCAAGCCCGCTATCGCCTTCAAAGGATTTCCGTCGCAGCCATACAGTTCAAATGAGCCCGAAAAGAAGTGTAGCGCACTTTGACCCGACGAGATAATCAAGCACCTCTGCCCGCTCTTCGACAAAGCGATGCCCGTCATCAAGCCGCTCAAACCTCCTCCTATTATAATAGTATCGAATTTCATAACGGTCTTCTACTTTTGCGAGGGTGCGTCCAAACCGCAAACGCCCTCATATACCCACGATGTAAACTGCGTCTCGCAAAGCGAATCGCCCCAAGCCACAGGGTACATACCGCGCCAACGCTCATTGAGGAAGTCCGCCAAATCCGTTTGCGCCCTTTCGACGCAACCGTTAGCCTTACCCAACAGGCCTGCTGCACGACAAGCACACAACTCGCCCTGACAAGTGCCCATTCCCACGCGTGTACGACGACGCAGATTTATTAAGTTCTGTACTCTCAACTCCTTAATGGCATAATCCACCTCGCCAATGCTTACCGCCTCACATTCGCACACAAGCGAACGGTCATATCTGCTCTCTGCCGAAATCTTGCTACTCATCGAGCCGTGGCGACCCGCAGCAGCACGCATTCCGATAGTTGTTCGAGGCTTCTGTTTGTCACCCACCTGCTCCTCGTCATAGGTCGAGCCGGGCAGACATATCTCGGCTGTATGGCAACGCTTGTCTATATTCAGTTTTTGGCATACCAAGTCAGTAGCCTGCTCTGCCATCAAACGATAGGTCATCAACTTGCCACCCGTAATGGTGATAAATCCGGGAATATCGTCACGCGTTTCGTGGTCCAAACATACTATGCCGCGACTGATATTGCGGCCCGAAACGTCATTATCCGCAGCCACCAACGGGCGAACACCCGAGTAGGCTCGCAAGATACGCGTATAGGCCAGACTCGGAGCCAACTTTTGACCCTCACGCAACAGCAGATTAACCTCGTCGGGGGTTACCTGCATATCGTCAATCTCGTCATACGGAACGCGGCTCGAAGTTGTACCAATCAGACTAATGGTGTCGCCGGGGACAAGAATATCGGCATCGGCAGGCTTGCGACAACGATTGACAACCATATTGTTTACGCGGTGGCCGAAGATGAGCAATGCACCTTTGGCAGGGAACATATTTACTACCGCACCCGCCATCTCGGCGATGCGATGTCCCCAAATGCCACCCGCATTGACCGTAATAGATGCATAGGCCTCCAATTCGCTCTTGGTTTGATTGTTGCGGAGTTTGACACCCACCACACGCTTGCCGTCTTTGATAAACCCTATTACCTCGTGATAGGTCAATATGTCGGCTCCGTGCATACGGGCGTCCAAAGCATTGGCGGTAGTCAAGCGGAACGGGTCCACCGAGCCATCGGGCACTCGCACCGCACCCGTAAGTTGCGGATTGACCGAAGGCTCCAAGCGCAGAGCCTCCTTCGGGTCGATAGCCTCGGTACGGATACCTGCGCGCGTACAAGCGTCAATAAATGTACTTTGGAAAGAGAGGTCGTCCTCGGGCAGCGTAATGAAGAGTCCGTCGGTCTGCTCGACACAGTGGCGTGCGATTTTACGCAAAATCATATTCTCTTGGACACACTCCGTTGCAGACCCTTGGTCCGTTACGGCGTACCTTGCTCCGCTGTGTAGTAGTCCGTGATTGCGCCCTGTTGCACCATTGGTCAAATCCGAGCGCTCCACAAGAAGCGTTTTCAACCCTCGCATTGCGCAATCACGCGCAGTGCCGGCACCCGTAATACCGCCACCAATAACGATTACGTCGTAATGATTATTCAGTTTTACCCCCATATAGATACGTGATTTGTTGCCTTGCGCGCCTTTCGCCAATAACTTGCAACCAAGTCACTCTACAAATTTATTACTTTTTTCGTAAAACATAATACACTGCAAACAAAAAAAATAGCCACCATTGGTGGCTATTTTTACCATAATTACGTATTATCTGTCTTCTCTCATTGAGCTTTTGCGATATTTCGCACCTCAACTCCTCCTACATTACACGGTTGGTCGGCAAAAATCACTACGCGGTCGAGGATTGAAGCGGGGAATATAGTTGTGGTCATCACCCAACGTCCCGACTGCTCGAAGCACTCCACCGAACTGCGATCAACCCACAGGCTCAACGCCAAGCGTCCATCGGTTGTGGAGGGGACTCCGATTTGCTCCTCGGGAGCACCCTTGCCAATGGGCATATTCTCGCCCCACAATCCATAGTACATCTTCGCTATGGCGTTCCAATTTGCCGAAAATTCGGGGTGGGTATAGGCGTTGCGGTCGCAGGTTAAAACACAAGTACGAGGGTCGTACGTAAATATCAATTTATCCCCCTCGGCATCGAGCAGAGTAACGCCACACACGCCCTCGGCCGATGGTTGCAGGGTAAGGTTGAGGCGATAGCCTTGTTCCGCCGACTCGATACGGAGAGTATCTCCAACACCTTCAATCGTACAATCCGAATAGGTAGTTGCCGAGCCAAGCGCCATATCCATTTCGGGCGACGGACGCGAGCCGAGATAGGCAAGTCCGTCGTGCGAATACAGATACAGGTCACGAGGCAAAGTATTGGCGCTACGAAAAGCGGTGGTTGGCACCGAGCCGCAATAGTTCCAATTACTCATCCATCCGACAATCACAGGTCGGCCATTAGGCGCATTATTCCAGCTCACACTCGCGTAATTATCAACTCCATGGTCCATCCAACGTGTGACATTTGGCGGAGTATCGCAGACGAACTCGTGGCCGTCAAAATCGCCCGTGAAATACTGCGTAGCCGAGCCTCCTGCGGGTCCACCCGGGTTGATATTGCAAATCAACACCCATTTCATCTGGTCGTGGTTGCCATCAACCGCCATTTGCAGCATATCGGGACACTCCCACACTCCCCCGTGACCACCATAGCCCTCGCCAAACGAGCTCTCGTATTTCCACTCTTTGAGGTCGGCCGACGAGTAATACTCCATGTGGTGTCCGACAGCCAAAACCATAATCCAGCGTTGGCTCTCGTCGTGATAGAACACTTTGGGGTCGCGGAAGTTGCGCGAGGGCGAGGTAAGTACTGGATTGCCCTCGTATTTGGTAAAGGTATAACCGCCGTCGGTTGAATATGCTATACATTGAACTTGTGGCGGCCCCCAAGCGGTGTAAAATGCTACTACGGCGTTTTTGCCAAAACCTGCCGAGTTATGAACATCAACCACGCACGAACCCGAAGCACACGAGCCCAACGAATCAGGCGCCAAAACGGGCGGATAGTGGCTCCACTCAACAAGGTCGGTCGATACGGAGTGCCCCCAATGGATATTGCCGTGTCGATTGCCGTAGGGGTTGTATTGGTAGTAAAGGTGCCACTCGCCATCGAGGTAGAACATTCCGTTGGGGTCATTCATCCAACCATAGGGCGGAGTATGATGCCATACAGGGCGTAACGGGTCGTGGGCTGGTGCAAAATAGTCGGCAGTTTGGAGCGAATCCCAACACATCGCCATCGAGTCAAGCCTTATGGCGAGGTGGCTCATGTGCGGGTGCAGGCCAACTTCGAACGGCACATAATAATCCACACAGGTACGGGCCAAGCGTATGTATAGCCGTTGCAGTAGCGAATCCTCGGCATAGACCTCCACTCGGCTCGACGGCGCACGGTCCTCGATGGGCAACAACAGATATTTCGGAGTACCCTCAATGGCAACTTTGGAAGTTCCGTCGGAGTGGGTTACAACAATACGGTCGGGAGTACAACTACCCAAAACAAGTATTGTCAGCAGAGCTAACAGTGTACGTTTCATGGCTATTCGATTTGTCTGTTGTAAAATTATACTTTTTTCGGCATAGTACAAACGATGTATGGCACTAAAAATGCTTCTACCCATCAAAATCAAATCATCACAACGCTATGAACAAATCCTTAATCATCGGCGGTGCAGTACTCGCAATAGTCCTCACCACCACTATCGGCTCGCTAATCGCCAAAGGCCGCTCGACAAAAGGCACTATCGACAACTCGACTATCGACTCCATCGACCTAAATAAATATCAAGGTCGCTGGTTTGAGATAGCCCGCTTTGACCACCCCTTTGAGCGCAATCTCGAACTTGTGGTAGCATCGTACGACATCAACCCCGATGGAACTATTAAAGTGACAAATAGCGGTTTTAATGCCAAGACAGGTCGCTACAAAGAGAGCATAGGCCGCGCACGTACGGTCAAAGGCAAGAAAGGCGAGTTGGAGGTAACCTTCTTTCTGAACTTTTGGTCGCCTTATAAGATTATGGAGCTGGCACCCGACTACTCCTATGTTATGATTGGCAGCGACTCCGACAAGTATCTTTGGATTCTGTCGCGCACCCCTAAACTCGACGACAAGACGATACAAACCCTTTTGGACGCAGCCACCCAGCGCGGCTACGACACCGAAAAACTCATTTGGGTAAGACAGTAATGTAGATTGAGGGGGCAATGCCGTCCTAAACGGCGCTTTCGTGTGGCAAATATGTGGTAAGAGTATTACATTCGGCCTGAATATTTGTATTTTTATCATCTTTGGGGTATCTTTGTGCCGTAATATAAACTTATATCGATTATGAATAAGTACAAAACACCCGAAGTTGAGGTTATCGAAATTTGTATCGAGAAGGGTTATGAGAGTACTAATAATGGTACAGAAAGTGGCGGTATAATTTCGCCCGATCCTATGGAGCCGGCCTGATTGGCCTTACGACAAAACAAAAACGGAGTTGTCCTTTGATGCGGATAACTCCGTTTTTGTTTTGCAAGACAGGCGGTAGGACGAGAGGTTGTGACCGTCGGCATTGGTTGCATTTGTTGCGATATTAGCATTTGCCGGCCACACCGCCACCGCAAGTCGCTGACTGCAAGATAATTGCAACCAAGAAAGGCAGTAGCTAAATGAGCTTGCGATGAAAACTTTGGGTCGGTTTCGTTAATTATTTACTTTTTTTTGGATTTTTTTGGTCGAAAATTTGCAGGATTAAAAAAAGTGCTCTATATTTGCACCGTGAATCAGTGAAAATGATTTACGCACACAACTGGTCGATTCATCTAAGGGCTAGGATACCTGCCTCTCACGCAGGACATAGGGGTTCGAATCCCCTATCGACTACAAATCACGCGATGTAAGAAGCTGCAAGTCAGAAACTTACATCGCTTTTCTTTTTTATATCACCCAAAAAATCACCCTAAAATCATACCAGGCTTAATGGTCAAATATGAAAGGGTGTGTCTAAAACTTGTTAGACACACCCTTTTATTTAGAGCAGACGTAGCCGCTCCGTCCAGCACCGGCAAGCGGTGCATCAACTTACTCAGCAGGAGTCTCTGCGGGAGCCTCAGCAGGAGCCTCAACAGCAGCGCTGTCAGCCTCTACAACAGCCTCCTCAACAACGGGAGCCTCTTCTACTACCTCAGTCTCAGCAGCTGCGCACTCCTCGGTGCAGCAATAGTTGGTGTAAACCCAGTAGCCACAACCTGCTACGATTGCGATAACTACCAACCAAGTCAAGATTTTCTTCATAGTTGTAAATATTAAAAGGTTTTTATAAAAAAGTGTCGGACAAGTCCTCTACCACTTTCACTTATTAAGGTTCTCTATCTCAATGGTCTCGCGAGCAAGGAACGCTTTGGGGTATTGCTGTTTAATCTGCCCCCACAAGGCTATCGCCTCCTCGGCCGAAGCACACTGGCCCACTGTCACTTTCCAATACAGTTTATCGTACGACACCTTGGCAGGCACATCGGGGTACTGCTCCGAAAATGCCTCACAAGTCGCAAATGCCGCCGCGCGAGCCGATTGTCCGTTCTCGGTAAAAATCTCGATACGGTAACCATAAATCTCGCCCTGCTTGGGTTTGGCTGCGAGCGCAGAGAACTGCGATGCTACATCGGTGGCCTCACACACGAGAACCTTCGCACCCCAAATTGAGTCGGGCTGTTGAAGGGCTCGCCTGTATGTCGATAAATCCTGGGCTGCCGAGGTAAGGGTTACAGCGGCAAAAAGGATTATGAATGGCACCAATTTTCGCATAAAATTATCTATTTCTCATCAACAAAGTTACTCATTATTTTTGAAAGTGGTTGCTTTGTGAGCACTTTTTTCTTCTTTATACCCATACTTTTTCCGACAACCTCACCTGAAACGTACAGATTTTCGGGTGAATTCATCGCTTTTCGAAGCATTGATATTGCCGCAAAAAGCCCATTAAATTCGAGGTCGAACGCCATAGAAACGGTTTCACGGCTCTTACGGCGCAGACGTACGGGCTCTTTCAAAGTTGCCGTAGCAAAAACTTTCTCGCCATCGCCAAGCTCAAAGACTGCCGACATTGCACTAACATTCACACCCAAGCCGTTTTCGGCATCAACGCCCAGCACAAGTGTACGGGTATCGGGCATCGAGAAGCTATCAATGCCGTGAAGTTTGAGTTTCGATGCAAGGTTACAACTGCTGAGCGTGAACGCAACAGCGATAATACAGATTGTTCGTAGAAATTGTTTCATCATTTTATTCCGATATAAATATAAGCAACACCCCACATCAAGCGAACACTACGCACCTCGGAGAATCCCGCCGTGAGCATCATCGACTCGAACTCATCGTGCGACGGAAATTCATCAACCGATTGAGGAAGATAGGTATAGGCCTGACGATCCTTCGACACCATACCGCCAATTATGGGCAAAATACGGTGAAAATAGAAACGGTACAACCACGAAAACAAAGGCACATCGTCGGGGCGCGAGAACTCCATTATAAAACAACTGCCACCTGCGCGCAACACACGACACATCTCCGAAAGGCCTTTGGGCAGGTCGCCAAAGTTTCGCACACCAAACGAAGCTGTTGTTGCATCAAACGAGCCATCAACAAACGGCAACTGCTCGGCATCGCCCACCAGCAAATCAACGCGCGAGGACAAACCTCGCTCCTCGACCTTCTGCTCGGCATAGCGAACCATCTCGTCCGAGAGGTCGATACCCGTAACGGCGCAATCCTTGATTTTACGAGCTGCATTGATTGCCACATCTGCCGTTCCTGTTGCCACATCAAGCAGGTCTTTGGGCTCTGTTTCGGCCACCATACGCACCATACGGCGACGCCACAAGCGGTCGAAGTTCATCGACAACAGGTGGTTCAGGAAGTCATAGTTAGGCGCGATTTTGTTAAACATCTCGCGTATCTCCTCTTTCTTGCTCTCTTGTGTATTGTACGGTTTCATCTATTGATAACGAATTGTTTTCTCGGGTTTAATCTTCGATATGATAAGTGTCGGCAACATAAGCACCAACATCAACAAAACAACAACGCCTGCATCGACAGCGACGACCTCCCACACCCCCAAATCAATGGGCACCTCGTCGAGAAAATAGCCCTCGCTATCGAGGCTTATAAGGTGCAAATGTTTTTGTGCCAAGCACAGCGCAATGCCCACCACGTCGCCAATCGCCACACCCACTGCCGCGATAAATAGCGAGCGATACATAAATACTCGTTGCACGGCACCATTGTCCATTCCGAGCGCTTTAAGCAGTCCTATGGTGCGGGTGCGTTCGAGCAGCATAATAAGCAGAGCCGACAGAGCGCTCAACAACGACACCACAAACATAATGGTTATGATAACAACCGCATTGACATCGTGCGCTTTGAGCCAATCGAAAATGGTCGGGTTATCGGCCACCGTATCTATAATCATCAACGGAGCCTCGTCACACTCCAACTCTATGGTTGCCAAATATAGGCGTTCATCAAGCCCCTCGACATCGGCGAAGTCACGGGTTTTGATTTCGTACCCCGACACCTCGTCTGCGCCCCACCCTGCAAGGCGTTGCACATTGCGTATATCGGTCAGCACATAGGTTTTGTCCAGTTCGGCAAAGCCCGTATCGTAGAGTCCGCAGATGCGATAGCGATCACGGCGAGGAGGTGTATCACTCTCGACAAACATAAACTCCACTCGGTCGCCAACACCAACATCAAGCAAGCGAGCAAGCGAGCCCGACAGCGCCACCTCTTTGGTGCGCACCGAGTCCAACTGCGGCAACTCGCCCTCGGTCAAATGCTCCTCGAAAAACGATAGGTCGAAATCTTCACCCACACCTTTGAGCATCACACCCGACACTGCGGCATCACTTTTGAGCACACCGCTACGCACTGCATAGGCGTTCACACTCTCGACCTCGGGCTCGGCGGCTATGCGCCTCTCCAAACTCTCGATGCGTGTTATGGGTTGTTCGCCCTCGGAGCTCCAAGCAAGTGCAACCACTCTGAAACGACCCATAAAGCCATCAACCTTCTCGGCAAGTTCGCTCTTGAAACCGGCCACCACCGCAAGCGACAATATCATCACAGCCACGCTCAAAGCGGTGGTTGCAATCGAGATACGAATCATCGTTCCACGGCTCTCGCCATCGGCTGATGTCGAAAAACGGCGGGCGAGGAAAAGCGGTGTATTCTGTCGAGACATAAATTATAATACTCAAAGATATATGCAAAGTAACAACTTTTTTGTACCTTTACCAAAAATTTAGCACATTATGAGCAAAAACGCAATCGTAACAGGAGCAACAAGCGGTATCGGCGAAGCAACAGCAATAGCCCTTGCCGAAATAGGATACAACCTCATCATTACAGGCCGACGTGTTGAGCGTCTGCGCCACCTCAAAAAGAGCCTCGAAAGCGAGTTCGGAGTAGAAGTAGAAACTCTCTGCTTCGATGTACGCGACAAACACCAATGCGCCGCCAACCTCGAAAATCTGCCAAACGGCTTCGAGCGTATCGACGTGTTGGTCAATAACGCAGGCCTTGCTGCGGGACTCGAACACATCGACCAGGGCGACCTACACGATTGGGACGCAATGATTGACACCAATGTCAAAGGTGTGTTGTACGTCACCCGCATTATCTCGCGCAAAATGATTGAGGCAGGTGGCGGTCACATCGTAAACATCGGCTCTATTGCCGGTACCGAAACCTATGAGAATGGTGCTGTATATTGCGCTTCGAAGCACGCGATGCACGCTTTGAGCCAAGGTATGCACATCGATTTTCTGCGTCACGGCATACGCGTAACCGAGATTCGTCCGGGAATGGTCGAAACTGAATTTTCGCTCGTTCGCTTCCATGGCAATAAAGAGAAGGCCGACAGCGTTTATACAGGGTTGGAGCCTCTGACCGGCGAGGATATTGCCGATACTATCGTGTGGGCCATCAATCAACCGCCGCATGTCAATATCAGCGAAATCGTCGTTATGCCCAACCAACAAGCAAACGCATACTACAACTACAAAAAATAGAGTTTTATGATGATTTCGAGTTATTGGACCTTGTTCATCATTATTGGTGTACTCGGTCTGATTGTCCAAATGCGACTTCAAAGCGTATTTAACAAATACTCCAAAGTGATGTTCCCGGGAGGCCTTACTGGTCGTCAGGTTGCCGAGAAGATGTTGCGCGACAATGGCATTACCGATGTTAAGGTCGTTTCGACCCCGGGTATGCTTACCGACCACTACAACCCCCAAACGCTGACCGTCAATTTGAGCGAAGGAGTTTATAATAGTAATAGTGTGTCGGCGGCTGCCGTTGCCGCCCACGAGTGCGGACACGCCTTGCAACACGCCGCAGGATACGCTCCGTTGCGTATGCGCTCGGCATTGGTCCCCGTTGTTCAGGTTTGTTCGATGTTCTCGACGTGGGTCATACTGGCGGGTATTTTGATGATTAACACCTTCCCGCAACTATTTTGGATTGGTATTGCGATGATTGCCGCTTCGGCTCTTTTTGCCGTAATCACTCTGCCCGTCGAGTACAACGCCTCGCACCGAGCTATGCAGTGGCTCCAAACAAGCGGCACACTCTATGGAGAGCACGTCGAGATGGCACGCACCGCGTTGAGCTGGGCTGCACGCACCTATCTTGTTTCGGCTTTGAGTGCAATCGCAACCCTACTCTACTACCTGGGATTTGCGCGTAACCGCGACTAACACCTCGCACCGATGAACGCAATCACGCAACTCGACCAACAGCTGTTTCTATTACTCAACTTCGACGGAGGCGGAGTAATGGACAGAGCGATGTGGATAGCCTCGAACCATCTGTTCGGACTGCCGCTGTATATGCTTATGGTTTGGTTGTTGTGGCGCAAGTACGGTTGGCGTAAAATGCTGATTGCCTTTGCGATGATTGTCGTTACGGTGGTGCTGGCCGACCAAATATGCAACCTTTTCAAGTTCGTTCTTCTGCCCAAGTTGCGCCCCACACATACGCCCGAACTGCAAGGAGTAATTCATACGGTTGGAGGCTATATCGGTGGTCGTTATGGCACGGTGTCGGCTCACGCTGCAACAACAGCTTCTATCGCTCTATTCTCGGCTCTATTACTCCGTAAATGGTGGTGGAGTGTGATTGTCGCCCTATGGGTTGTGGTTGTCTGCTACTCCCGCATTTACTTGGGCGTACACTTCCCGATGGACATTTTGTGTGGAGTTGCACTCGGAAGCCTACTCGGCTACGTCGAATGGTGGATTTGGCGCAAAAAGGTTATCTAACAAAAAAATGCACGACCCTCCGACCTATATCGGGGGAAACCTAATACTCAAATAAAAAAGGTGTCCGATGGGACACCTTCTCTTTTCTGCGCTTGGAAGTGTTGTTACTTCGTTTTCTTGGTAGCAACGTTCTTCTTCGAGCGGTCGTATTTGAAGCGTTTAATCTTCATCGATGGGGTTTTCTCGAACTCCTCGGCTTGCTCCTCGATTTTGGCAATACGCGAGAAACTTGCAACGCGCTCGTTTACGAACTTCTTAACCTCGTCGGCAATCTCTTCGAGGTTGCGGGCCATTTGGTCTGTCTTGTCGTTGATATAGCCTTTGAGTTCCTGATATTTCAGTTGAATTTGGTCGTAATCAAAGCGAACAAGAGCGATAAGTTTGCCGTCCTCCTCGGTTACGATACTCTCGCTAACGTAGGTGTGGCTGTTGAGTACGCTCTCGATATCCTCGGGGTAGATATTCTCGCCGCTGGGGCCGATAAGCATACTGTTCATACGGCCTTTAATAAATACGGTACCCTGCTCGTCGATGATAGCCGAGTCTTTGGTGCGGAACCAGCCGTCCTCGGTAAACGCCTCGGCAGTAGCCTCGGGGTTCTTGTAATAGCCCTGCATTACCGAAGGGGTCTTGGCTTGCAACTCACCCTCGCCGGTGCTATTGGGGTCGGCTATGCGCAACTCAACGCCTTTCATACGGACACCGGTCGAACCAAGCGCATGCTTGTAGGGTACTTTACCAGCAAGCAGAGGTGCGGTCTCGGTTAGGCCGTAGCCGATAGCATAGGGGAATTTGGCCTCGTACAAGAATTGCTCGGTTTGGGGGTCCAACTTGGCTCCACCGATACCGAAGAAACGCAACTCGCCACCAAACACCTTCATAAGTTTTTTACCAGCGATGCGGTGCAATCCGCGACGGATAGGAGCAAAACCGTAGAACCAACGCACAACGGGGTTTTTGGTAAATTTGGCAAGCACTTGACTGCGGTAAATCTTGTCGATAACCAGAGGTACGCTCAACATAATGGTCGGCTTGGCATCACGCATAACGGGAAGCAGAGCCGAAGCGGTGGGCGGACGGTCCATATAGGTAACCGTTGCACCCAAAGCAAAGGGATACAACATACCAATCGAGCACTCATAGACGTGCGACATAGGCAGAATTGACAAGAAACGGTCGGTTTCGTCAATCGGGAAAAGGTCACTTGCGCCCTCGATTTGGTAAGCCAAAGCCCTGTGCGACAACATTACACCTTTGGGGCTCGAAGTGGTACCCGAGGTGTAGATGATTGCGGCGGTGTCGTCGGGTTGAGGTACGGCGGGTGTTCCGGGTTGGAAGTCGCCTCCTCGGAAGATGACACCGAGGTTTTTGGTACGAACAACGATGTTCAGTTTGTTGATAATCTCTTTGGGTACTTTGGAATAGAGGCGGTCCGAAACAAGAAGTGCTTTGGACTCGCTGTGTGTCAGAATCATACCGAACTCTTCGCTCGAAAAGCCGGGGAGGATGGGAACTACTATCATTCCCATTGTGGTAACTGCGAAATACGATACAGTCCAGTTGGGCATACTGCTACTGAGCAGTGCTACTTTGTCGCCGGCCGAAAGGCCTGCTTCAAGCAGGGTTTTTTGGAGGTCTTCTACGCGCTCACGGAAATCCGTATAGGTTAGCGTCTCTCTCTCGTGCATTGTGCTTACAACCTTGCTGGCAAACTTGGCAACACTAAGGTCGTAAACCTCTTTAAGTGTATTAAAAGTCATAATCTACTTTTTAAAGTTCTTACTCTACAAATCAAACTCTTTGCAAAGGTATTATTTTTTTCTCGTTTTTTGTTATTTTTCGTATATTTATGCTATGATTTCGAGGAAAAATATAGTCGAAATAGCCCGTGAAGTCGGGTTTAGTCTTTGTGGCACAACGACTTGCGACGATGTGAGTGAGGTTGCCTTTTTTGAGCAGTGGCTCGAAAAGGGGTATGGCTCGGAGTTGCCGTATCTTGCTCGAAGGGTTGAAATTCGTCGTAGCCCGCGATTACTGTTCGATGGGGCTCGGAGCGTGATTGTGTGCGCCGTGAACTATCGAAATGCTTTCTCGGGTGGCTATCCTCGTGATTTTGAGGGCGCAAAGGTCGCATCATACGCCCTAATGGCCGACTATCACGCTACGATTAAGGCGATGTTGCGAGAGTTGGCTGTCCGATTGAAAGAGTTGTATCCGTCGTTGGAGGGTCGTTGCTACGTTGATACTGCACCCCTGCTCGAAAAGGCGTTAGCTGTGCGCGCCGGTTTGGGACAAGTAGGTCGTAACTCGCTGTTAATCACGCGAGAGTATGGCTCATTTGTACTGCTTGGCGAGCTTGTCATAAATGATGAAATTGACCGATACGACCAGCCGCTCGATTGGCAGCCGTGCGAGGATTGTCACCTATGTGAAAGACTTTGCCCTGTGGCGGCTATCAATGGCAATCGAACGATAGATGCACGACGCTGCATCTCGGCGCGAACGGTCGAAGGTGTGGCGGGCAGTTTGCCGACAAATGGTTGGGTTTGCGGTTGCGACGAGTGTCAATCCAAATGTCCGCACAACCAATCAAAGCCCCTCTGCGAAAACGAACTTTTTGCGCCCGTTTTTGACCCATTGACCGACGAGTACCAACGGTTGCTCGGCTCGGGGACTCTCAATGAAAATCTTACCCAGACGCCATTGGCGCGGGCTTTCCGTCGAAAATAATTTTGGTGTAGGGCGTCTATGCCGACACCGAGCAGGGGATACCCAACGCTTCGATGCGGGCGGCTATTGTCTGCATCTCCTCGCGGCTGATTTTGTGCAAATCGGGAGCGGGCGTTGCCCTGTCGATGGTGTAAATCATCACTTGGCGGGGGCGTATGCGGGCAACCATCTCGACCCAAGCATCAACCTCGCGAGGTGTGGTGTTGTCGATGGTCTCGCCGTTGATTGTTCCACGCAAAAACATAGTTTGAACGATGGCTTTGCCCTCGAACGATGCGATGCGCTCGGCAACTTTGGCTACCGAGTAGTCGGGTTGTTGCGGGCCGTTCATCAGACGAGCCGTTGCATCGAATGCACTATCGAGTTTGAGAATGTTGTTATCGACTTTGGCAAGGGCGCGACATACGCTTTGGCGGTGCAACATAGTGGCGTTGCTCAACACCGACACACGAGCCGAAGGGCAGAGTTCGTCGCGCAGAGCAAGTGTATCTTCGATAATGGCCTCGAAATCGGGGTGGATAGTGGGCTCGCCATTGCCTGCAAAGGTTATCACATCGGGGCACTCACCCTCGGCAGCCATCTCGCAAAGTTTGGCGCGCAGAGCCTCGGCAACCTCCTCGCGTGAGTTCAAAGGTGGTTTGCGGTCGTTGGTATTCCATCCGCACTCACAATAGATGCAGTTGAAATTACACACTTTGGAGGTCGGGGGTAAGAGGTTTACTCCCAACGAAAGACCCAAGCGACGACTGCGTATCGGGCCAAATATAACCTTGTCGAAAAGCATAAAATCCGTTTGTTAGAGGTTGCAAATATACTCTTTTTCGGTCAAAACCGCATCCATACCCACATCAAAAGGCTCGCAGGGCACCTCATCGACCAGTTGAAAATCGAAGCATACTCCAATTTTCAAACCATTGTAACGCTCGAAATATTTATCGTAA
Source organism: Rikenellaceae bacterium (assembly GCA_015060105.1). GTDB lineage: Bacteria > Bacteroidota > Bacteroidia > Bacteroidales > Rikenellaceae > UBA940. The sequence continues at coordinate 217,362 of SUZD01000001.1, forward strand.
TACCCCTTGCCGTGACCCATTCTGCCACCCTTGCGGTCGAAGGCCACGCCCGGAACAATCATCAACTCAATCTCGTCTGGCGGACACACGGCACCCTCGCGTGGCTCCATAACGCCGAAAGCACCCGAAGTGAGATTTGAACAATCCGCAGCAACTTCGGCAAAGTGCATTGTATCGCCATCGACAACGGGGAGGACTATGTGTTTGGAGGCGGCATACTTTCGCACCAAATTGTGAGTGGCAGTTTCGCCCGCCAACGACCAATAAAGTGCCACCGTAGAGGCCGTACGGAACGCTTCAAGAGCCTCGATACGGGCCATTGTGCGTGCCGACATATCAGCCAGCTGTTCTGCCGAAAACTCTGCACGACAATCTCTTATGTGCGCCCGTAGGGCTTTTTTACGCTCTTTCATCGTGAAAATATTGGATAAAGGGTTGTTATTTTAAAAACAAAAAAGTATCTTTGTATATTGAATTTTGCTCAAAACTAATAAAATAACTAAAATATTCAAAACTTAATTCATCTAAACTATGGGAACATTTCTCACTAACACTTCGATTGGCCGTAAGGTCGTTATGAGCGTTTCGGGTGCATTCCTTGTTTTGTTCATCACATTCCATATGGCGATGAACCTTGCAGCACTCGTTAGCGCAGATGCTTACAACATGATTTGCGAGTTCTTGGGTGCAAACTGGTACGCTTTGGTTGCAACCGTAATTCTCGCATTGGGCGTGTTGGTACACTTCGCTTATGCGTTTATCCTCACATTCCAGAACCGTAAGGCTCGTGGTAATGTTCGCTATGCTGTGACTTCGGGTCACAAAGGCGTTGATTGGGCTTCGCAAAATATGCTGGTGCTCGGTATCATCGTAATCGGTGGCTTGGCAGTGCACTTGATTCACTTCTGGAGCAAGATGCAGTTGCAAGAGTTGATGGGTAACCACGAGATTTTGGTAGCAGGCCAAGAGGTTGCTGTAACCAATGGCTACAAAATGATTGAGATTACTTTCAGCAGCATCTGGAATGTACTCATCTATGTTGTTTGGTTGGCCGCTTTGTGGTTCCACCTTTCGCACGGCATTTGGAGTATGTTCCAATCGCTCGGTTGGGCTAATCAAACTTGGTATCCTCGTTTGAAATGCTTGGCAACAGCTTGGACTACCCTTATCGTTTTGGGCTTTATGGCCGTTGCAGTAGTATTCTACATTCGCAGCCTCGGTGTTTGCTGCTAATCAATTCGACGAAATAATTAAAATATATAAAGATTATGGCATTCAAATTAGATTCCAAAATCCCTGCTGGTGAGTTGGCTCAAAAATGGAGCAACCACAAAGCAGCCATCAAGGTTGTAAGCCCTGCCAATAAACGCAAACTCGACATCATCGTAGTCGGTACAGGTCTCGGTGGTGCTTCGGCTGCTGCTTCGCTTGGCGAGTTGGGTTACAATGTTAAAATTTTCTGCATCCAAGATTCGCCCCGTCGCGCTCACTCGATTGCAGCACAAGGTGGTATCAACGCTGCGAAAAACTATCGTAACGATAATGACTCGGTTTACCGTCTGTTCTACGATACTATCAAAGGTGGTGACTATCGTGCTCGTGAGGCTAACGTTTATCGTTTGGCCGAGGTGTCGAACCTTATCATCGACCAATGTGTAGCACAAGGTGTTCCTTTTGCTCGTGAGTACGGCGGTCTTTTGGATAACCGTTCGTTCGGTGGTGCGCAAGTATCGCGTACTTTCTATGCTCGTGGTCAAACCGGCCAACAACTTTTGTTGGGTGCTTACTCGGTGCTGAACAAAGAGATTGCTGCCGGCAGCGTTAAGAGCTATCCCCGTCACGAGATGTTGGATATCGTTATCGAGGACGGCGAGGCAAAAGGTATCATCGCACGTAACCTCGTAACCGGCGAAATCGAGCGTCACGGCGCACACGCTGTGGTTATCGCAACCGGTGGTTATGGTAACGTATTCTTCCTTTCGACCAACGCTATGGGCTCGAACGGCTCGGCTGCATTCCAATGCTACCGCAAAGGTGCTGGTTTCGCAAACCCCTGTTTCACCCAAATTCACCCCACTTGTATCCCCGTTCACGGTACTCAACAAAGTAAACTTACCCTTATGTCGGAGTCGTTGCGTAACGACGGACGTATCTGGGTTCCCAAGAAGATTGAGGACGTTGAGGCTCTCCGTAAGGGTACTCTCAAACCCAGCCAAATTGCCGAGGAGGATCGTGACTACTACTTGGAGCGTCGCTATCCCGCATTCGGTAACCTCGTTCCTCGTGATGTGGCTTCGCGTGCTGCCAAAGAGCGTTGCGATGCAGGCTTCGGCGTAAACGAGACAGGTTTGGCTGTATTCCTCGATTTCAAAACCGCTATCGAGCGTTTGGGTAAAGATATCATCAAACAACGCTACGGCAACTTGTTCGATATGTACGAGGAGATTACCGACGTGAACCCCTACAACGAGCCTATGATGATCTTCCCCGCTGTTCACTACACAATGGGTGGTATCTGGGTTGATTACAACCTTATGACAACTATCCCCGGTCTGTACGCTATCGGCGAGGCTAACTTCTCGGATCACGGTGCAAACCGTCTGGGTGCTTCGGCTCTTATGCAAGGTTTGGCTGACGGTTACTTCGTATTGCCTTACACCATTGGCGATTACCTCTCCAAAAAGATTCAGGCTCCGAAGGTTTCGACCGACACCCCCGCATTCGACGAGGCTGAGAAGGCTGTTAAAGCCAAAATCGAGAAACTCCTCTCGATTAAAGGTTCGCAAACCGTTGATGACCTTCACAAACGTCTTGGCCACATTATGTGGGAGTACGTTGGTATGGCTCGTACCAAAGAGGGATTGGAGAAGGCTATCGTTGAGATTCAAAAACTTCGTAAAGAGTTCTGGGCTGATGTCAAAGTTCCCGGCGGTAACGATGAGTTTAACGTAGAGCTCGAAAAAGCACTTCGTTTGGTTGACTTCCTCGAACTTGGCGAGTTGATGGCACGCGATGCACTCCTTCGTGAGGAGTCTTGCGGTGGTCACTTCCGTACCGAGCACCAAACCGAGGAGGGCGAGGCTAAACGTGATGACGATAAGTTCGCTTTTGCTGCCGTTTGGGAGTACAAGGGCGAGGACGAGGCTCCCGAGATGACCAAAGAGGTTCTCGACTATGAGTTCATCCACCGCGCTCAACGTAACTACAAAGACTAATCACTGACGTTCAACTTTAATAACAAAGAACAATGAATTTTACATTAAAGATATGGCGTCAGAAAGACGCTAAAGCAAAGGGAGGTTTCAAAGAGTATCAAATCTCGAACATCTCTCCCGACACCTCGTTCCTCGAGATGCTTGACATTCTCAACAACGAGTTGATTCAAAAAGGCGAGGAGCCTGTGGCTTTTGACCACGACTGCCGTGAGGGTATCTGCGGTATGTGTTCGTTGCACATCAACGGTCACGCACACGGTCCTTCGCAAGCGGTTACTACCTGCCAAATGTATATGCGTAAGTTCAAAGATGGCGATACCATCACTATTGAGCCTTGGCGTTCGGCTGCATTCCCCGTTATCCGTGACTTGGTAGTTAATCGTGGTGCATACGACGAGATTCTCCAAGCAGGTGGTTTCGTTTCGGTTCGTACCAACTCGGTGCCCGACGGTAACGCTATTCCTATTCCGAAGGCTGACGCTGACGAGAGTATGGACGCTGCTGCTTGTATCGGTTGCGGTGCTTGTGCAGCAACTTGTAAAAACGGTAGTGCAATGTTGTTCGTTGCAGCACGCGTATCGAGCCTCGCAAAATTACCCCAAGGTCGTGTTGAGGGTGCTCGCCGTGCCAAAGCGATGGTTGCTAAAATGGACGAACTCGGCTTCGGTAACTGTACCAATACAGGTGCTTGCGAGGCAGAGTGCCCCAAAGCAATCTCGATTTCGCACATCGCACGCTTGAACCGCGAGTTCTTGGCGGCAAAACTAAAAGACTAATTAAGAGTAGTCATTATATGATGAGCGACCTCCTGTGTGGAGGTCGCTCTTCTTTTTTGCAAGTTGTCGGCGCCTTATTCTCTCTTTGGTATGGCTCTATGCTGCCTCCCATAGTTGCCTGTATTCGCTGCAAGTTGAGTGGAGAGTATTCATTGCCGTAGTGTCGTCGAATGGCGCGGTAAATATCCTGTCCGAGATTATGTC